>NZ_JASGXC010000097.1:0-203 GCF_032913585.1 Gluconobacter sp. GP1 | reverse complement strand
CAGGGGGTGTGGCAGGTCACGGACGGCACCTGGAACCAGTATGCCTCGGAACTCGGTCTGAGCGCGGCCGACCGGTCCGATCCCGTGGCCCAGGCCAAGGTGGCGAGCGCCATCATCAGCGATTACGCGTCCGCCGTGAGTCGCTCGACAGGCGCACCGGCCACCGGAACGCAGGTCTATGGCGCCTACATGTTCGGCACCAA
>NZ_JASGXC010000096.1:0-203 GCF_032913585.1 Gluconobacter sp. GP1 | reverse complement strand
TCCGTCAGCTCGCGCATCGCCATGCTCAAGGAAAACATGGTGCTTCCCCCGGATGCCGTGGCCTGGGTCGAGGGACGGATTGCGACGGATGCCATCACCGAAGGCGATGACATCATGGTCTGGCGGGATGCGGCCGTGCTCTATCCTGCCTATCAGGCGATGCTGCGCGAAAGCAATCGCGCGGATTTTGCAGACCTTCTGCT
>NZ_JASGXC010000095.1:0-204 GCF_032913585.1 Gluconobacter sp. GP1 | reverse complement strand
GGCTTCACGTTGTGGATCAACGGCGGCGGCACAACAGACATCACGGTATTTGCAATCGGACCCAAATAAATGACCACTGCTCTTGAGGCCATCAAGGCCGCCTATCCGGACCGCTATTATGCGGCCACGGATGGCACGACCGTCACGGGCGTTTATGACGCCTGGTCCGGCACCACGGAAGATCCGCAGGCCCGCATCAATGTG
>NZ_JASGXC010000094.1:0-208 GCF_032913585.1 Gluconobacter sp. GP1 | reverse complement strand
GATTTTTCTGGCGTTTTTTTTGATTTTTTTAGTTTTGCTTTGTGAATGGAAAGTGTGTGTAAGGGTGAAAAGTGCAGGAAATCTGTGGGTTAGTTGTGTGGATAAGTGTCGTATGATGATTGTTTGACAGTGATGTGTGGTGGCCGTATAAGCCCGTTCACCGACGCGGCGGGGCCTTCTTCGAGGGTCTGGCCGGGGCGGTTTGAGA
>NZ_JASGXC010000093.1:0-210 GCF_032913585.1 Gluconobacter sp. GP1 | reverse complement strand
AAGGAATATTATTCCAGTCCTCATAGAACGTGGTGGATGAACCCGACAGCGTGACGTAAGAGCCGTTCCACGGGCCAGCGATGTAAGAGCCGTCGCCAGTGGTCATGGACTGCGGCACAATGCTTGCCCTGATTGCGTTTGAGTTGGTTACTGCTGCATAGGTCGCCGCACCACCGGCGACTGTTCCGCCGTAAACCGAGTGTGCTTGAT
>NZ_JASGXC010000092.1:0-210 GCF_032913585.1 Gluconobacter sp. GP1 | reverse complement strand
AAGGAATATTATTCCAGTCCTCATAGAACGTGGTGGATGAACCCGACAGCGTGACGTAAGAGCCGTTCCATGGGCCAGCGATGTAAGAGCCGTCGCCAGTTGTCATGGACTGCGGCACAATGCTTGCCCTGATTGCGTTCGAGTTGGTTACTGCTGCATAGGTCGCCGCACCACCGGCGACTGTTCCGCCGTAAACCGAGTGTGCTTGAT
>NZ_JASGXC010000091.1:0-211 GCF_032913585.1 Gluconobacter sp. GP1 | reverse complement strand
CTTCTGCTGACATGCCCCAACCAACCGTGACGGAGCCTGAGCCTCCTGTCGCGGAAAGTGAACACCCCTCACACGAGCCTCAGCAGGCGCCCCGGACACAACACGAGATCCTTGAGCCTGGCCTTCCCTCGAATGACCCGTTTGAGGACGAAGGATATCTACAGTCTCTAGAAGAAGAGGCCGGTCCCTTTCGGGACGATGATGAGTTCCA
>NZ_JASGXC010000090.1:0-216 GCF_032913585.1 Gluconobacter sp. GP1 | reverse complement strand
GTCCCAGATCTGCGGAATGGCCTGATTGAGCGCATCCTCGATCAGCTCCCCCGCGGGACGGCGTTCGGTGCCCCAGACGGACGTCGCTTCGGCCTTGCCCCGGAACGGTCCCTTGTCCAGGGTCCAGGACGCCACCTCCTTCGTGTGCCACACGCCGGCTTCGACCCCGATCACCTCGGCGATGAAGCCCTCGATGTCGGCGGTCGGGATCCACGG
>NZ_JASGXC010000089.1:0-223 GCF_032913585.1 Gluconobacter sp. GP1 | reverse complement strand
ACCCGAAGGGCAAAGCCCTTTTCCTGCTGAAGCTGAAGGATCTCAAGCAGCTGACGCGGGGAGACCTGACTGACTTCATCAAGGACAAGAACAGACTGGCGATCGAGCTCGATCTTTCCCTGCGCCAGGCCGTCCAAAAGCGGTGTCATCGCGTAGGTTTGGGAAATGCCCGCATCCTTCAGCGCATCGGCCTGACGCCAGGCAATGGCCGCGCCAATGACGG
>NZ_JASGXC010000088.1:0-227 GCF_032913585.1 Gluconobacter sp. GP1 | reverse complement strand
TTCATCTAGCGTCAGCTCTTTTCGAAACGCAAGCACTAAATTGCGAACGGGAGCGTTTTGTCTGGTGTCCGGCCGTGAGGTGGTCCCTTCACCCCCAGACCGGACCGATCAATGGAGCATTCTGCACAGACGCAGAGGGCGCAGGCCCCGTGCACGCGGCGCGGCCGACGCCGGATCAGTGAGGCCATGCTGGCCGCACGCGACGAACTGACCACCCCCGTCCCGGC
>NZ_JASGXC010000087.1:0-228 GCF_032913585.1 Gluconobacter sp. GP1 | reverse complement strand
CTTGCGCCGCCAGCTGGCGGAAACAATCACTCAGACAAGCTCGACAGCGCAACGCTTGAGAAGGAGAAGGCTGATGCCGACGCCGCAAAAGCCAGTGGACGATCTTTTGCAAGCGCGCTGACGACGAACAGGCCATTGGGGGACGATAAAGCCCCTCTGCTGGGTCGGATGCCTGGCACTGGTTCTGCAACAACTGCCGGCGTAACGCCCCCCGGGACGCCTCGGCCA
>NZ_JASGXC010000086.1:0-229 GCF_032913585.1 Gluconobacter sp. GP1 | reverse complement strand
GACTTCACCTGGCACCTGCGTCAGGAGGAGTGGTATGCGCGTGATGCCCGGTTTGACGATGCGCTGGCGCAAAAGCATGGCGTCGTCTGGACCGAAGATCTGTTCGGGCAGGGCAGTGAGGACAATCGCTACGTCACGGATGCAACCGCGTTTCGGGCGGCGCAGGAAGACTGGATTGCCGAGCATCGTCCCGAAGGAACGCTCGCGATCGAGACGGACGAGTATGGGT
>NZ_JASGXC010000085.1:0-238 GCF_032913585.1 Gluconobacter sp. GP1 | reverse complement strand
TTGTGTCATGCGTAGAGTATTAAACACTATCATTAATCTCTGATAAATAAGTCCGTGGACCAGTCAGAAATTGTTCTGCGGATTACTCGAAGTCTAATTGGAAAAACCTGAGAAATAATCAAGAAATTTTAAATTTACCACCCAGAAAGTACCGAAAATAAATCATTACCAAAAGTTTCGCATAAAATGGATTTTTCTCGAAAACCCGAAAATATAATCACTAAAAATATGAGTTGTA
>NZ_JASGXC010000084.1:0-238 GCF_032913585.1 Gluconobacter sp. GP1 | reverse complement strand
TACAACTCATATTTTTAGTGATTATATTTTCGGGTTTTCGAGAAAAATCCATTTTATGCGAAACTTTTGGCAATGATTTATTTTCGGTACTTTCTGGATGGTAAATTTAAAATTTCTTGATTATTTCTCAGGTTTTTCCAATTAGACTTCGAGTAATCCGCAGAACATTTTCTGACTGGTCCACGGACTTATTTATCAGAGATTAATGATAGTGTTTAATACTCTACGCATGACACAA
>NZ_JASGXC010000083.1:0-239 GCF_032913585.1 Gluconobacter sp. GP1 | reverse complement strand
GTAAAATTATGCTGCCACCCAATCCGCCAGCGCCATGTGGGAGGACTGAGAGAAGAATCCAGCGCTATGGGTTGAATTTCGGTCATTTCGTTGGCGGTCAATGTCATGACCGTGGACGTCGTTTCATCCCAGGCCAGGAGTTGGACGGGACGCAGTTTACCCTCTCGCGTCGGGACGATTGAAATACCAAGCCCTGAGAGCAGCGTGCGGACAACGTCCTGCCCCGTGACCGTTTCCGT
>NZ_JASGXC010000082.1:0-260 GCF_032913585.1 Gluconobacter sp. GP1 | reverse complement strand
CAGGGCTGGGAAGAGATCGGGGTGCAGCTTGAGACGCTGACGAGCCAGCAGGAGCGGGCCGGACTGGCGCGGGCCACGCAGTACGCCCATTACACGCCGGAACTGATCGTGCATGCGCTGTGGGATCTGGTGGCGCAGATGGGGTTCCGCGGCGGACGTGCGCTGGAGCCGGGTTGTGGCACGGGTCTGTTCATGGGCGCGATCCCGGAGAAACTTGCCCCGAAGACGGCCTGGACGGCGATCGAGAACGACCCTCTGAC
>NZ_JASGXC010000081.1:0-264 GCF_032913585.1 Gluconobacter sp. GP1 | reverse complement strand
GTTATGCCCAAAGAGGCGCGTCCGGAGCTGTTGAGCACGATCCGCCAGAAGTCCGCGCGTGGTCGGCAGATCGCCAGCATGTTCCGCAGTCCTGGCCGTGATCTGAGCCAGACCGAGGACGAGCAGAAGAAAGCCGATATCGCCCGGGCGCGTGAAGCCATCGACATGAAGCGCAAGGACGGCACGATCCGACTTGTGGGGGGCGACCATGACCAGGTCGTTGAGCAGATCGCTGACCTGTATCTTCGACGTCGCGACATGCTG
>NZ_JASGXC010000080.1:0-266 GCF_032913585.1 Gluconobacter sp. GP1 | reverse complement strand
ACGGCAAGGCTGTAATCCACCGTCACTGGCGAACCATTGCCTGGGTTTGAAACCTTTGGTTCGGGCATAAGGTCAGAATTGTTTGAGGCTTTGTTGACCAGGGCGCGGCAGAGTTCGCTTTCCATCACCGCCATGACAACCTGCCTGGTCCCAGGGATGATCGGTTCTGCAAGCGGCAAAGCGTCCGGGCCGATGGACTTGGCCACAACATCCGTCAGGTTGCGGGCCATCCCGATCGCCGTCTTCGCACCCTGCACGACGAGCGC
>NZ_JASGXC010000079.1:0-266 GCF_032913585.1 Gluconobacter sp. GP1 | reverse complement strand
CGGGTCAAGCTGATGACCATCCATGGCTCAAAGGGCCTGGAGTTCGGGCATGTCTTTCTGATCGGCTGGGAAGATACGCTGTTCCCGTCGCGAACGAACATTGATCCGGCGGAGGAACGTCGACTGGCCTATGTCGCACTCACCCGCGGCCGCCAGCGCGTCAGTGTGTCCTGGTGCGAGTTTCGTCGGGGCGAGCAGGCCAATCCGAGCTGCTTCATCGACGAGATCCCGCTCCAGGCGCGGCGGGATGGCTGGGGGCGCAATCT
>NZ_JASGXC010000078.1:0-269 GCF_032913585.1 Gluconobacter sp. GP1 | reverse complement strand
GTCGCTGACATGCTGGCAAACGTCGGCGACATGCGCATGGCGCACCGCGCGACCCAGTTTGCCGTGCCTGTGATCAGCGACCTCGTCGAGGTCGTTCGCGAAGAGCGCATCCGGCTGGAATTCGAGAAGGCAAACCCGACAGGCGGGGCAGAGTCCTCCATCGACGTTTTCAGGCGGTACCTCAATCATTTCGTCGCGAAGTTTCCAAGCCTGACAAAGCCGACACGTCTGGATCTTGGGGATGCCCGGATTGTCGTCATCGACATTGA
>NZ_JASGXC010000077.1:0-284 GCF_032913585.1 Gluconobacter sp. GP1 | reverse complement strand
CAAATCTTTCAGGTCGATCTGATCCAGAACCTGCATCGTAGTGTACTCGGCCATGATGCGTCCTACCGAGATACTCCGGGAGACTTCCGGCAGGAGGTCGTATGGATCGGCGGCAATGGGCACATTGCCTATTCCGTCTATAATCCTCCACCACCGGCTGAAGTCCCTCATTTGCTGGAAGAGACCCTGGATTATATGCGGGAAGACGGGATGCAGATGATGACCCAGTCCTTGATTACCCGGATGGCGTTAGCCCATGCTCATTTCGAGGCCGTTCATCCGTT
>NZ_JASGXC010000076.1:0-286 GCF_032913585.1 Gluconobacter sp. GP1 | reverse complement strand
GCAAGCACCGCCCTTGGCGGCGTGATCGAGGACATTGCCAGAGAACTCAGGGATGGTGTTGGGCTGGGAACGGTCATCCGGATGTCTTCTGAGGACGAGGTGTCCGCACTCACAAAGGAGTCCGCCACACTGTCAGCATGAAGAACGCTCTTTTCATGCTTCCCCTCGTTGGCCTTGCAGCGCTCAGCGGGTGTGCAGGTGCTAACACCGAGACCCCGGTGACAGTCGATGTCCCGGGGATGCCATCACCCGAGCTGGCCCTGCAAAAAAGCCTTGATCGCATCAA
>NZ_JASGXC010000075.1:0-286 GCF_032913585.1 Gluconobacter sp. GP1 | reverse complement strand
AGTGTGTCTGGCTCGAGCTTGAGGCCGAAGCCGGCTCCTTTTGTTTCAGATCTCCAGAACTCCTCAGCGAGCCGGAGCAATACCGGAAGAAACACGTTTGTCTGGGTGACACGCCATGCAGGCAAAGTGCCAACGCCTGGAATGCCCGTCTCGAAGCGGTATCCCTGCGTTTCAATCAGGGCCGTGCAGCACCGCACCAGGTCATCAAGATCGCTCATGCGTAATCACGCTTTTTCCAGGAGGGAAGACGAGGGCGAACCGGGCCACACAGGATGACCCGGAGCAT
>NZ_JASGXC010000074.1:0-287 GCF_032913585.1 Gluconobacter sp. GP1 | reverse complement strand
TCCAGGCACAGCGCCGCCACTTCGGACCGTCGGAGGGCGCCGGCAAAGCCGAGCAGAAGAATGGCCTTGTCCCGAACGCCCACCAGCTCATCCGTATCGATCTGCTCGATGACCTCGCTCAGCAGATCCCAGGTCAGCCCCTTGACCTGACGGGACGCACTTTCCGTTGACGTCCTGCGGATGCCCGCAACCGTTTCGGACACAAGAGCATGGGAGGTCGGGACGGGAACCTGGGCAACATGGTGCAGATAGCGCAGTGCAGCACGGTGCAGATCCACCGTCGCGGG
>NZ_JASGXC010000073.1:0-289 GCF_032913585.1 Gluconobacter sp. GP1 | reverse complement strand
GGGCTTTTCGCAGCCATCCAGTTCCTGGACCGCGACCTCTGGCTCGTTCTCTCCGCAGCGTCCTATCCGCGTGACGGACTCCCACCTTATGTCATGGCGATTGCCTCTTGCCCGGAAGCGGCAGCAGCACTGGCACACTGGAAAGCAGAGTGCCTTGCCGGACGCCCTCTGACGACACCCCAGATCTCCAGCCTTCTCAAGACTTTCGGCAGACCATGACTGATTCCGTAATTTTTAACCTCATGCCTGATTTCATCCGTGCGCGCATTGCGGCTTACACGCTCCGGGA
>NZ_JASGXC010000072.1:0-293 GCF_032913585.1 Gluconobacter sp. GP1 | reverse complement strand
GGGCGTCTCATGCCAACCCTGCGGGGAACGGTCTGCAACATCACGCCCGTCCTGATCGATGCCGTGAATTACGTCTATCAGGTCAGTGATGCGCCAGCAGAAATTTCCGCACTCTATGAGGGCGGCTTTGCAGGAGGCATAACCTTTTCCGGAACGGTGACAGACATCTATGCGCAGTCTCCGGCTCCCGGCACCTATCTGATCCAGAGAAGTGGGACAGGAACATGGATCCGGCTCGGAACCCGGCCGGTTTACGGGATTACCGTGGATGCAGTCGGCGCGTTTCCGTCCGG
>NZ_JASGXC010000071.1:0-305 GCF_032913585.1 Gluconobacter sp. GP1 | reverse complement strand
TACATCCACTTCGATCGGGACGGGTCGATCGACGAGACGCTGCCTTTTTACGACTGAACCGCCACCGCCTTGCCTGCCTCAGGGAGAAGAGAAGGGGGCGGGAAAACAAGCGGAAATGAGAGAGGGAGCCGCCACAGGTCGCGGCTCCGCGCAAGGCTCAGGCCGGGCGCGCTGACGCGCGGCCTTGCGCGGAACCACGCCCCGTGCCCGCGCCGAGATCATCACGACAGAAAAAAGGAGAGAGGCGTGTCAGACCCGGCAGGACAACCCGCGGCCGAAGTGGCGCTCAGAGCAAACCTGACGCT
>NZ_JASGXC010000070.1:0-323 GCF_032913585.1 Gluconobacter sp. GP1 | reverse complement strand
ACGGCGAAGATTGCCGAGCAGTTCGACCTCACGATTGGCAACCCGCCGTTCAGCAACCGCACGGTGCGTGGCACGGACGAGCTGGGGCGGCTTGGCCTGTCGCTGCATGACTACTTCATCGCACGCTCCGTCTCCCGCCTGCGTCCCGGTGCCATGGGTCTGTTCGTCACGTCACGCTGGACGATGGACAAGCGCGACGCCACTGCGCGCCGGCACCTGTTCGAAACGGCGGACCTGGTCGGGGCGGTTCGCTTGCCGGCTGGCGCGATGCGCGATGATGCCGGGACCGACGTGGTCGTGGACGTGCTGGTCCTGCGCCGTCG
>NZ_JASGXC010000069.1:0-333 GCF_032913585.1 Gluconobacter sp. GP1 | reverse complement strand
ACCTGTGCGGAGGAGTTCGCACCAATGGCTGCCACACTCCCGTTCGCGCCGTTGAACGTATTGTTCTGCCCGGAAATAAAGGTGGTAGAATTTCCGCTTGCGTTGATTGTGTTGTTGCTACCGTGGGCTGTGAAGGACTGGTTCTGCCCTGGTTCGGCCGTATTGCCGCCCATGAGGACTTTGGTCCCATTTCCGGAAATGGAATCGTTTGTGCCCCAGACATAGGTGGTATCACCTGCCTGAGACAGGCTGGCCCCAGCATTGTCAGCCAGAAGGTGGACGGTTTGGCCCGCGCCATTGACCTGTGCGGAGGAGTTCGCACCAATGGCTGCC
>NZ_JASGXC010000068.1:0-341 GCF_032913585.1 Gluconobacter sp. GP1 | reverse complement strand
CTTGAGCCTTCCGAACATGCTCTCGATGCGGTTGAGTCGTTTATATTTTCTCTTGTCATATCTGACCGGTTTTTCGCGGGATTTCTGTCCTGGAATGCAGGGCTTTATCTCTTTCTTTTCCAGGGTATTCCGGAACCAGTCGGCGTCATACCCGCGATCTCCCAGCATCCATTGTGCCGTAGAAAGACTGTCCAGCAGAGCAGCGGGACCGGTATAATCACTGATCTGTCCCGCAGTTATGAAAAAGCTCAGCGATCGTCCGTTCTGATCGGTGATCGCATGCAGCTTCGTGTTCATGCCACCTTTTGTCCGTCCGAGCAGTCGCCCTGGATCCCTTTTTT
>NZ_JASGXC010000067.1:0-344 GCF_032913585.1 Gluconobacter sp. GP1 | reverse complement strand
GGCGCCTCCAAAGGAATTGGGGCTGGTATCGCCAAGGCACTTGCCGAAGCGGGGGCTGCTGTCGTCGTCAATTACGCCTCCAGCAAATCCGGAGCGGACGCCGTCGTCTCAGCCATTGCGACCAATGGCGGTCAGGCCGTCGCTGTTCAGGGAGATGTTTCTCGTAAATCCGATGCGCAGGCCATCGTGGATGCGGCGATCAGTCAATTCGGGCGCTTGGATATTCTCGTCAATAATTCCGGGGTTTACGAATTTGCTTCGATCGACGAGATCACCGAAGACCATTTCCATCGTCTCTTTAATGTCAATGTGCTTGGCACTTTACTGACGACCCAGGCCGCCGC
>NZ_JASGXC010000066.1:0-352 GCF_032913585.1 Gluconobacter sp. GP1 | reverse complement strand
GCCGGGTTAACGTCAAACGTCAGCGCAGCCCACCGGAGGCAATGAGTGTTTCGCCTGTCAGCCAGCGCGCATCATCAGAGGCGAGGAACACGGCAAGTGGAGCAATGTCCTGAACCTGGCCGCTACGTCCCAGTGGTGTTTGTGAAATAATGAGCTGTTCCATTTCGGAACCCACAACATTAGCAGTTTTGGTGCCTTCTGTTTCAATCAGGCCAGGATTGATAGCGTTGACCCGAATATTTCTCGGCCCCAGCTCACGCGCGAGAGAACCTGTAATGGCGTCAACGGCTCCCTTTGTTCCCGTATAGACCGCAGAATTTGGTGGCGTAATACGAGATACAACGGAGCTGAT
>NZ_JASGXC010000065.1:0-368 GCF_032913585.1 Gluconobacter sp. GP1 | reverse complement strand
CCATCTCCGGACGCGGTATACAGTGTTTTCTCCAGCCGGTTGGTGTCGTGAGAAATGACTGCGTTGGCCGCTGACAGGATATGACCGGTCGAGCGGAAGTTCTGCTCCAGGGCAATCATGCGTCCGGTCGGAAACTCCTTGAGAAAGCTTCGGATAATCCGGACATTGGCCCCACGCCAGCCGTAAATCGACTGCGCATCGTCGCCGACAACGAAGAGCTCGTTGTGGTCTTTGGACAGGCATTTCAGCCAGAGAAACTGGAGCCGGTTAACGTCCTGGAACTCATCGGCCAGCACGCAGTCAAACCGGTCCGCCCAGTCCCGTCTGTAGCGTTCGTCGCGGAGCATGGTCACGGTAGGCCACAGCAG
>NZ_JASGXC010000064.1:0-380 GCF_032913585.1 Gluconobacter sp. GP1 | reverse complement strand
TATTGCGGACTTCCGGGTCTTTACCAAGGTTGCCAACGAGAATGACTTTGTTAACGGAACCAGCCATGAGAGCCTCCAAGAATTAGGGAACGTATCGACTGGACTTGTTCGGCGCTATTGCCTCTGTCCATGAATAGATATTAGGTTTTTACTTGGTCTCAGTCAACGAAAAACGGCAGAAAACCGCCATTTCCGAGGAAATAAAGCCCAAGAAAAAGCGGTTTTACTTGTTGATTACTCAATGAGTATTTGATGTTTTCCTAGACCCATCCTGCCCGTGCGGCGAGCACATTGACGGCGACGAGAGTGGAAGGGAGGTGGCGTTTTCCTGAGCCCATCCTGCCACCGGCCAAGACGGGCGACGGGACAGGCCGTCAAGC
>NZ_JASGXC010000063.1:0-395 GCF_032913585.1 Gluconobacter sp. GP1 | reverse complement strand
GACAAGCGGACGCAGGCCGGGAAGGGAACGCCGTCCTGGGAAGGTGCAGGGCAGGGCGCGCAGGCCAATAACAACCGCCATTTTACGCTTTACTGCTCGGATGCAGAAGCGGATGCCGGTATTTGCTCGCTTGCCTCCACCGATCAGCAGAATGCAGATCAGGACGCCACCAGCCTGTTAACGCCACCGGCATATCAGGATCAGGCCTCGATCGACCGTGCCAATGACTACGTCACGACACTGATCCAGCCGGTTGCTCCCGCCGCGCTGAGAGGGAGTGCTCTGACCTCGGTGGATGGGCAGTCTGCCCTCCCGGGGCGCCGTGCCTACAATGCTGCCATTTCGCTGGCCCATCACGTCGGAGACGACATTATCGGGTGGCACGCGAACACCGT
>NZ_JASGXC010000062.1:0-407 GCF_032913585.1 Gluconobacter sp. GP1 | reverse complement strand
AAGACGGCCTCAAGACCGTGCTCGGATTTCAGCCGATAGAGTTGCGCGCCCTGGCTCGCAAGGCGGGCCAAAGCGGGTGAGGCTGCAATATCGGCGGCGGGCAGCGTTGGCCCCATCTCCGGCATAACAGGTACGGGCCGTGAAGGGGGCGGGCCACCAGCAGCACGGATTGGCTCCGCGGCGGGGCAGGTCGAGGCTCCCAGGGCAACAGCCGGGAGCCCGAGCATCAGCATCGGGATGAAAGAGCGCATGGATTTGATCCTCCTGCGGACATCATGCCGGGCGTGCATGTGAGTGCGATCCGGGCGCGTCAATCAGGGTCGTGTTCGCACTCACATTCGGATCAGTCAGACTATGGGGAGGTACTTTCTCAAGGATTCTGCACCATGCGCTTTCGCTTCTGGCTC
>NZ_JASGXC010000061.1:0-416 GCF_032913585.1 Gluconobacter sp. GP1 | reverse complement strand
CTGTCTTCCGTCCCCGGGCTGGCCCTTGCCTCAACCGCACCTCCGACCCCTGGCCCGATGTCCCAGATTCTGACGATGATGCCATGGGCCAGACCGGGGATGCCCTGGTCCGATGGTGCGATGCTGTTTCGCGCGAACGATGGCACGGTGGTTCCCTATGACCCGGCCGGATCGGGGCGCGAGGCGGTCCTTGACCTGTTCGTAGCACCTTCGCGCCGCGGTAAGTCCATGCTTGCCAACGCCTTGCTTCTCGCAACAGTTTTAAGCCCCGCTGCCATGACGTCTCACGGCGCGCGGCTTCCACTGATTGGCAAGATGGACGTCGGAGATTCTTCCTCCGGCTTTATCGACATGGTCAGGGCCGGACTGAGACAGGAAGAACGCCACCTTGCGCTTCACATTCCGTTTCAGCTCAT
>NZ_JASGXC010000060.1:0-440 GCF_032913585.1 Gluconobacter sp. GP1 | reverse complement strand
ATCGTCTCGCGGAACTTCTTCCTTCATCCGGATGATGCCCAATACGTCCCTCTCCATGTCCGTCCGTATCATCGCAAGCGCTTCGAGGAGTTCCGGGAAAGCTTCAAGCGGATTGAGTGTGACGAGTTCCAGAGAACCGCAGGCGCGCCCTTCATCCAGAAGCAGTTTGAGGAGGCCGCACGACGGGGCGCCAAGCTCAATGTGAAAATCGGCCTTGCCAGTCAGAAGCTCGCAGATTTTGGAGACTATCTTATTTCTCACTCAACCGGTCGCTTCATTCTGGGCGCCGGCGACGAAGAAGAAGCCAATGAAATCTGCCAGCGTTTTCGCCTGAGTTCAGCCGCCCAGGCGATTGTCCGCAATGGACTGAACGGCCCCCGTGCCGATGGAAGCGGTGCCCCGCTCATCTGGCAGACGCGCGTGAACCACGAACTGTACGA
>NZ_JASGXC010000059.1:0-472 GCF_032913585.1 Gluconobacter sp. GP1 | reverse complement strand
TTCTGCGCCTGCTTTTCAGCACGGCACGCTTCGGCATGAGCGCGCAGCTGCGCAATTTCCTCAGGCTCAGCCTTGGGCTCGTCGTGGAAGATCCTCCACTGCACACCGTGCAGAATGCTCTCGGGCAGCATCCTGCTGATACTCCCGCAGGCGAAGACGATGTCAAAGCTGGCATTGCCCCCCGCGGCAATGAAGCCGCCAGCAAGGCGTCGGATCGTCTCGGGACGCGGCGTGCCATGGACCGCATACACGACGCCCCGGCCTCTGTTGTACAGGATGGTGCTGACGCGGGTGCCCACGGTGACAGTCGGGTGTTCGGACATGCTGATCTCCTTCTCTTCATGTCTCTTCAACTGTCCTCTCCGGGGTCAGGGCCTGGCTGGCGGGGCAAGGGCGACGCGTCAGCGGCGGTCCCGCAGGCGTCAGCCGAGGACACCACCCCTTGCGGCGACAGACAGGCTCTGGCACCCGC
>NZ_JASGXC010000058.1:0-497 GCF_032913585.1 Gluconobacter sp. GP1 | reverse complement strand
AACTGATATACAGGAGTGGTCTGGGAGGACGAGCCACCGAGTGAGTTTGCGCCGTTATCCGTGAATGTGGAATAGACGCTCGGTGCCGTAGCGCTTCCGATATTATACCCGATAAACGAAGCATCCGCAGCTGCCTGCATATTATTCCGGGAGATAATGTTCAGGCCTCCCTGAATCCAGATACCGCCATACCGGACGCCGAGACCATTATCGATAACCTCCATGCCTTCCGACCCGGTATCATCGCCTGGTCCCATGTACACGCCATAACCGAAGATCAGGAAACGATTGCGAGACACGAAAATGCCTTGGACATGATCGTGAATGCGAACGGCGATAGACGTCTTGCTGTATGTACCAACGACGCTGTTATCATAAACGTCCGAATCAGAAGAATACTGATCTGTTCCGGCATGGCCAGCGGCTTTGGCGACCCCGGTAAATTCGACGAAGCTGCCTGAAAAAGAGCCATAATTTCGATAAATACTGAAATGGCC
>NZ_JASGXC010000057.1:0-511 GCF_032913585.1 Gluconobacter sp. GP1 | reverse complement strand
CCACCTTCAAGATTAAGACAATCCTGCCGGTTGGTCGCATGGTTGTCCCGCTGCTGAGCCGCCCGGACGTCTCGGTCAAGCTCGGCCTGAACCATGTTGTTGGCGTCTGCGATCTGTTCCTGCGCCCCAACCTGCGCCTTCATGTAGTTGCTCAGCTGCGTAAAGCCGTCTCCCAGACTGCCGTTAATGAGGCCAAGCGTGCTGTTCAGGACTTTCTGGGCCGTCGTTATGACACTGTTCATCGCGCCCTGGAGCGTACTGATCGCGCCTACGATCGCGGCTGAATCAAAAAAGGCATAAGCCGGTTTCGGGGCCGCGACGGTTGCAAGCGCTAGAACCAGAAGGCTTGCGCCTCCGAGCCGTCCAGCTCTGTCGAGAAGCCGCTTCATTGGCTCACCCGGGAAATGCCGGTGCTCGATCCTATGGCGTCAAAGCTGTACCCCGAAGGAAGCTGGCTCTGTCCGGACACAACCCAGCTCTGGTTGCCGGTCGTATTCGTCCCGGCATTGAT
>NZ_JASGXC010000056.1:0-519 GCF_032913585.1 Gluconobacter sp. GP1 | reverse complement strand
AGCACTGGCACGGCCCCTATTCGGACCGGCAGGCGGCGGAGACGGATTTCCGAACCCGGACGCAGCCGCCACGCGTCACGCGCGCCCAGATCGCCGAGGCGAGCCGCCGCGGGGAGCATGGCACGGTCGAGGGTGTTCCCATGATCGTCCTGAGGCATCGCTGGACGGGCCACCTGACCCTGACGGCCTATCAGCTGGTGGATGAGGCCGGGCAGGAGAAATCCGCGCGCCAAAATGGACACATCTGAACCCCGTATCGTCACCCGCGCGAGCCGGGTGGAGGGCGAGCAGGAAGAAGAAAGAGAGGGAAAGAAGCAGAAGGAGAGAGGGGCAGCACAGGCTGTCTGCGCTGGCAAAGGGTGGGTCTCCACGCGTCCTCGCCCTGACGGGCTCCGGGTCGTGGAGATCCCGCCGCTGCGCAGCGCCTGTGCCATCGCAGCCATCCTGTGCCTGTGCCGGAGAGGTCATCAGAGAAAAGAGATGACGGCAACAGGAGTGACCTTTCATGCAGATTTCCCA
>NZ_JASGXC010000055.1:0-531 GCF_032913585.1 Gluconobacter sp. GP1 | reverse complement strand
TGAGGTCCGCGATGATCATTTCTGTTCCCCCTGACACACAGTCCGTTTCTATTCGTCGTGAAGGGGAACGGACCATCATCGTTCTCGACCACGAGGTGCTTTCAGAGGCGTCTGACGGTCTCCGTCCCCTCCCGGCAGAAGAAAATGCTAACGAACGGCCGCCACAAAGAGCCAGACGCGTCCCCCTCCCGATGATCGCTGGCGTCTGTCTGATTGTTGTCGGTGCCGCCGTTGGCCACCGGCTGTGGTCGCCCGCGAAAAGCAGTGGTCCACATACAGCCGACACCTTGCAGATGCCGCTACTCCGCGCCCCTGAATCTGCGACACGCCGTTCCGTACCCGCCACGCCTGAAGCCGCCCCGGTACCCAACACTGCGTTCGGGCTGGAATAATCATGGCGACGATCAGACGCCGCATAGACGGTCCGCAGGATTTTCACGAACAGAAGGGTGGGCTGGCATTCCGCGACACCCGAAGCGTTCCTCACCAGATCGCGGAAATCCTGCGATCCGGGTTCTCGTCCATCGGGCT
>NZ_JASGXC010000054.1:0-536 GCF_032913585.1 Gluconobacter sp. GP1 | reverse complement strand
AATCAGTTCACGCGCGCTCCGGAAGGCACAAAGACTGCCTCCGACCGGTCCGCGAGCCGGGAGCGGCGGCCAGGAGAACTCTCCGAGGCACAGGAGGTCGAGCTGTTGGCTGCGTGGAGCGGCAGGCCCGCTTCACTGGACATGGAACTTCCAGCGGAAACCGCGGCGGCAGGTGGCCACAGGCAGGAGGGCACGTCTTTCACGCAGGAGCCCCAGGCGGCCTCCTCAGGTGGAACCGGGTCACAGCAAAATGTGGCGACCGTGAAATCGGCAACCCACAGGCTCCTTGCTGCAGGAAGGGGCGTTTATGGCCATTCTCTTCTTGGTATCAACAGCGACTATCCCGGTACCCCGGTTCTCGTCGAAATTGATTCAGGACCACTCGCTCATGACAGGCTGTCGGGATCCTTTGAGCGTAAGGATGAACGTCTGGTCATCAAGTTCGATAAACTCATGATCGGTGACAGCGATCCTCTGCCGGTTTCAGCCTATGCCGTCGCACCCGACACCATGGAAACCGGCCTGGCCTCGGAAGT
>NZ_JASGXC010000053.1:0-577 GCF_032913585.1 Gluconobacter sp. GP1 | reverse complement strand
CCCGAAGCTGAACCGCCTTGAATACTTGGGTTTTGCATCTGCCCGTTGATAGCATCGATCTTTCTGCCAATCGCAGCCGCAACGACATCAGACCTGACAAGATCTCCCGGATTTCTGGTTTGAGTATAGGATCGCCAGTTCGGCACAAAGTTGACGGGATCTGCCAGAGCCTGCTGCATGCACAGCAGCAATAAGACAGAACCAAAAATTGAGTAGAGGCGTCTCATGTCACAGGCTCCCCTCATGCTGCAATTGCCGCTTTGAAATGCAGGATATTGGCCCGTTCATCCGCCTTACCTCCTGCTGTATTATAAACCCGCTTGTGAAACGCGCTCATGCCCACGGGGTCATTCCAGGCCGGAAGAGGCCCGCGATCTCGCCAGCATTTGATGCGAGCCATGGCAAAATCATAAGCCTGATTGCTGATCATCAGATCAGCTTCTGGGGTTAGGTTGCCGATGAACCCACGGATCACGCGCGCTACAGGCGCCTGAGATGGATTATTCAGCCAGTTGGTCCAGCAATCGTTGTGAGTGTCCGGCTCCATCTGGCAAAGGCCACGCGCTGGACCATAGCC
>NZ_JASGXC010000052.1:0-602 GCF_032913585.1 Gluconobacter sp. GP1 | reverse complement strand
ACGAAGACATAGGACATGCCGCGAATAAGCGCTTCGGCCCTGTCGCGGAAATGCGCGGAGTTACCCCCTCCGCCTTTCTTGTCTTCCGGCAGAAAGAGCGTGAGCAGAAGCTCGGTCATGCCCTCAGCATTGACAGAGGAAAAGGGGTTCCAGGTGTTGGTCTTCCTGTCGCCGGCTGACACCATCATATTGATGAAGCGCAGGTCTGCCTCTCGGCCCCACCGTCTCGCCATGGCTGCAACGGAGAAGGCAAGGTTGTTTGAGGCTTTGCCGTCGACAATCGTAAACCCGCCGCCCTGTGCCAGGGCATTGCACAGAAGACTATAAATGAACTGCGTTTTGCCGGACCCGGTTGAGCCGGGCAGAATGGCATGCATCGTCATATCATTGCCGGACAGCCAGACCTGTTGGGCCGTGACTTCATCCCAGCCTATCAGCCAGTCTCCAGAAGGCTTGCCCGGGATTTCGACGCCAGGTCGTTTTGGGTCCGGCTGAGGATTGCCGTAGTCCTTTCCCTTCGCGTTGGCCGGCAAGCGAAGAGGCAACGTCACCGGCCGCGTCAGGACATAGCCGGCATAGGCGACGGCCAATGGTACGATGGC
>NZ_JASGXC010000051.1:0-653 GCF_032913585.1 Gluconobacter sp. GP1 | reverse complement strand
AGATCGTCTGGCAGGCCTGCCTCAACATGCGGGGTGCCGTTGCGATCCTTCCACACGAAGGTTGGCGTTCCTCTCAGGCCAATCGAATGAGCGGCAGAGAGATTCAGCATCAGGCTGGCGCCCGCCGTGTCTGAGGTCGCGTGGCCTGGAACAGCGTGACCAAGATCATCGATCTGGTTCCACAGTGCAGCCATGTCATGCGGTTTTGCAGAGAGCATCTGCTGCGCAGCTGGCGTACTGGCCCCCTTGTTCTCATGATCGTTGATCGAGACCGGAACGATCGCAAGCTGTAGCCGGCCGGAAGCAACAGCAGGCTTCAGCGCCGCGTAGGCACGGGTCGAGAACGGACACAGCGGATCAATGAACATATAGACGCGGGGTGCCGTGTCCTGTCCTTCAAGCCCGAAGGCAACCGCTTTCACGCGCTCAACAGGATCCACTGCAGGAGGTGCAGTCGTTGCTGATGCTGCGCCCGGCCTTGAGCCCGGACCGGAGCCCGAGGGATTCCATTGCACGGTTGGGATTGCACCCGGGATCGATGAGACCTGGTCGCGCGTGATGTTATGACCGGTCGCATCCCACATGACCCCTCCGATTTCGGCCAGATGATCGGGTGTGAGGTAAAAGACACGGAACTGCGTGCCGCTCCGTGC
>NZ_JASGXC010000050.1:0-678 GCF_032913585.1 Gluconobacter sp. GP1 | reverse complement strand
TGGCGACCCCGGTAAATTCGACGAAGCTGCCTGAAAAAGAGCCATAATTTCGATAAATACTGAAATGGCCGACATTCTGCCCAAAGAACAATGATCCGGCACCTGCCTGTACAATCGCGGCTCCTGCATCGCGTGGATCCTTGTTCGGAACAGACATGTCATGAATGCTGGACTGGAAATATCCGAAAAACTCTTTCGCGTTCTGGACAGTTACGAATTTCGCTTTCCCGGCCGTATCAAAAAATACGCCATCATGAATGTTGAAGCCGGACATCTTGGGGATATTGGATCCGTCGAAGACCAGAAAATCTGATCCGTTCGTTGTCACCACCCCCCCCTTGTTGAAATTGATATCAACAATATTGCCCGACCCGACCGCAACATTAATTGGCGCGTTATTGATACAGAACCGACCGGACGGGAATGTCAGAGAACTGCCTGTTGCCATGACATAGGAGAACGCAATGGATAGCGACAGATGATCATCTGTCTTGCCATTACATTGTGCCCCAAAATCCCGAGGGCTGAGAATGCGCCCCAGATGGTCTGCCAGAGTCTGAGGAACTGATGCTCCCAAAGCGGTTGCCATTGAGGCCGTGACATCAAGACCCGAAGCTGAACCGCCTTGAATACTTGGGTTTTGCATCTGCCCGTTGATAGCATCGATCTTTCTGCCAA
>NZ_JASGXC010000049.1:0-678 GCF_032913585.1 Gluconobacter sp. GP1 | reverse complement strand
TGGCGACCCCGGTAAATTCGACGAAGCTGCCTGAAAAAGAGCCATAATTTCGATAAATACTGAAATGGCCAACATTCTGCCCAAAGAACAATGATCCGGCACCTGCCTGTACAATCGTGGCTCCTGCATCGCGTGGATCCTTGTTCGGAACCGACATGTCATGGATGCTGGACTGGAAATATCCGAAAAACTCTTTCGCGTTCTGGACAGTTACGAATTTCGCTTTCCCGGCCGTATCAAAAAAGACGCCATCATGAATGTTGAAGCCGGACATCTTGGGGATATTGGATCCGTCGAGCACCAGAAAATCTGATCCGTTCGTGGTCACCACGCCCCCCTTGTTGAAATTGATATCAACAATATTGCCCGACCCGACCGCCACATTAATTGGCGCGTTATTGATACAGAACCGACCGGACGGGAATGTCAGAGAACTGCCTGTTGCCATGACATAGGAGAACGCAATGGATAGCGACAGATGATCATCTGTCTTGCCATTACATTGTGCCCCAAAATCCCGAGGGCTGAGAATGCGCCCCAGATGGTCGGCCAGAGTCTGAGGAACTGATGCTCCCAAAGCGGTTGCCATTGAGGCCGTGACATCAAGGCCCGAAGCTGAACCGCCTTGAATACTTGGGTTTTGCATCTGCCCGTTGATAGCATCGATCTTTCTGCCAA
>NZ_JASGXC010000048.1:0-777 GCF_032913585.1 Gluconobacter sp. GP1 | reverse complement strand
TCGACATGGTCAGGGCCGGACTGAGACAGGAAGAACGCCACCTTGCGCTTCACATTCCGTTTCAGCTCATTGACGAACACGCCTACAACATTTTCGATACCGAAACCTGTTGTCGAACGCCGCTGCCCTATCACCGCACGTTTCTGACAAATTTTCTCGCGCAGATCTGTAAGCCGCTCGACGGCTCTGACTTCGAGAGCATGAACCAGCTGATCGACGCGCTCATTACGGCTGCGTATGAATACTACTCCGACACTGGTCCCTCTGTCCGTCCCAAGATGTATCGCGAAGGGGTCGACCGGCTCGGCATTGATATGGCCCTCGCACATCATCGGCTTTCAGCGACACGGGCGACATCTTGGTGGGAGGTCGCTGACATGCTGGCAAACGTCGGCGACATGCGCATGGCGCACCGCGCGACCCAGTTTGCCGTGCCTGTGATCAGCGACCTCGTCGAGGTCGTTCGCGAAGAGCGCATCCGGCTGGAATTCGAGAAGGCAAACCCGACAGGCGGGGCAGAGTCCTCCATCGACGTTTTCAGGCGGTACCTCAATCATTTCGTCGCGAAGTTTCCAAGCCTGACAAAGCCGACACGTCTGGATCTTGGGGATGCCCGGATTGTCGTCATCGACATTGATCGGGTCGCGCCGGAAGGACAGGGCGAGGCGCAGCGCCAGACGGACCTGATGTATCTCCTCGGATTTCAAATCGTCTCGCGGAACTTCTTCCTTCATCCGGATGATGCCCAATACGTCCCTCTCCATGTCCGTCCGTATC
>NZ_JASGXC010000047.1:0-777 GCF_032913585.1 Gluconobacter sp. GP1 | reverse complement strand
GATACGGACGGACATGGAGAGGGACGTATTGGGCATCATCCGGATGAAGGAAGAAGTTCCGCGAGACGATCTGAAATCCGAGGAGATACATCAGGTCCGTCTGGCGCTGCGCCTCGCCCTGTCCTTCCGGCGCGACCCGGTCAATGTCGATGACGACAATCCGGGCATCCCCAAGATCCAGACGTGTCGGCTTTGTCAGGCTTGGAAACTTCGCGACGAAATGATTGAGGTACCGCCTGAAAACGTCGATGGAGGACTCTGCCCCGCCTGTCGGGTTTGCCTTCTCGAATTCCAGCCGGATGCGCTCTTCGCGAACGACCTCGACGAGGTCGCTGATCACAGGCACGGCAAACTGGGTCGCGCGGTGCGCCATGCGCATGTCGCCGACGTTTGCCAGCATGTCAGCGACTTCCCACCAGGTCGTAGCCCGTGTCGCTGAAAGCCGATGATGTGCGAGGGCCATATCAATGCCGAGCCGGTCGACCCCTTCGCGATACATCTTGGGACGGACAGAGGGACCAGTGTCGGAGTAATATTCATACGCAGCCGTAATGAGCGCGTCGATCAGCTGGTTCATGCTCTCGAAGTCAGAGCCGTCGAGGGGCTTACAGATCTGCGCGAGAAAATTTGTCAGAAACGTGCGGTGATAGGGGAGCGGCGTTCGACAACAGGTTTCGGTATCGAAAATGTTGTAGGCGTGTTCGTCGATGAGCTGAAACGGAATGTGAAGCGCAAGGTGGCGTTCTTCCTGTCTCAGTCCGGCCCTGACCATGTCGA
>NZ_JASGXC010000046.1:0-823 GCF_032913585.1 Gluconobacter sp. GP1 | reverse complement strand
GCCCCTCTCTCAATCGCGCGCCATCACTGGCGGCGGCATGCGTTGTTTTCCATTTCCGGATGAACCGGTATTTCCGATCGATGGAAACATGCGATTTATAGCCAAAGAACGGGATGGCGAGATCGCTGGAGGGCATGGTTCCATCATCCTGCCGCTTCGCCTTCGTGAACTTCAGTGTCCAGCGCGCATGACGATCCTTGTGCGACAGCTTTGCGGGTTTGTCCTGCCAGTCTTCAGGAATACGTCCTTCCCGAAGATCGGCTTTCTCTGCGTTGGTGTTCCGCTGCTTTGGAGCAGCTACCAGTGTGGCATCCAGGATCTGGCCT
Source organism: Gluconobacter sp. GP1 (assembly GCF_032913585.1). NCBI lineage: Bacteria > Pseudomonadati > Pseudomonadota > Alphaproteobacteria > Acetobacterales > Acetobacteraceae > Gluconobacter > Gluconobacter sp. GP1. The sequence continues at coordinate 497 of NZ_JASGXC010000046.1, read as the reverse complement.
GACATCGGTAAATACCCGGCGTTGCGCAGGGTCGCATCAAAGCGGTTGAACAGCCCTTCGATCGCACCCGCCTGGGTCAGACGCTCGCGGAACAGCCAGACCGTTTTGGCATCCGGCACCCGATCCGAAAGTCCCAGACCAAGGAAACGCATAAAGGAGAGGCGATCGTTGATCAGATATTCCGTCCGCTCATCAGACAAATTGTTGAGCGTCTGGATCACCAGAATTTTGAACATCAGCACCGGATCAAATGGCGGTCGTCCGCCTTTGCTTCCGTCAGAATACGCCAGAGCCTTCTCCAGGTCAGGGCGGAAGACTTCAAAATCCACAGTCCGGGAAAATGCTTCGAGCTGATCACCAAGCCCGCTCAAGCGGGCAAGCCGTTCTTCAACATCAAAGAAACCCGGCTGCTTCATCTTTCATCATCCCCAATCAACTAAGGGGAAATGGAATCACAGAGCAGACCTCAATACCAGGGGGTTTTTCGAACCCTCCAC
>NZ_JASGXC010000045.1:0-950 GCF_032913585.1 Gluconobacter sp. GP1 | reverse complement strand
GAGGCTTGGGAGAAGTCCGCAGGCGGTCGCGAACAAGGCTAAGCGACTGGGATTGCGCCGTCCGCTGACGCTGAAGCGCCAACGTGCTGCACAAGCCCGAAAAAATGTCGACATCGTTAATGAGCGACACAACAGTCCTGCATCAGCAATACCGGGCGTCTTTCCGAAAACGGCGTCTGGAAGAGCCATCTGGAACACACAGTCCCTTCATCTTTTGGCTGATCTCTGGAAGAGGCTCTATTCGCCTGCCTTTATCGCTGAATACTTCGGACTGAAGTATAATACCGTGTGCATGGCCGCTAAAAGGGCGGGGCTTCCAAGCCGGGCCGGTTTCACACTGTTGCGCACTTCTCCGACCGAAAACCCGTTTGCTGTTGCCGAAAATGCAACACTCGCCAGCCAGATGATTGCAAGGACCTGTGGCATCACGAACACAGTGTTCTTTCAGCATCCGAAAGATCGCCGGCAACAACATTACAGCTATCTCGGCAGCCGCCTTGTCGAGCGCCGCGCGTCCGGATGCTTTCACTGATGCGTAACGCGTCCGCTGCTATCAGCCGGAGACTTCTTGATCCGGAGTTCCTTCAACGCATCATCAAGCGTGGACTCATTGCGTTTTCGGGCAGTCTGATCCTCAACGTCATTCTCGGACTGGCCCTCACCGTATCGGTGATGAAGACACCGCACGTCCGATACATTTATCATGACTCACTCGGGAAGCCCCGGGAGCTGATCGTCACGGACCAACCGTATTTTTCTGACTCCGAGGTCATCAACTGGGCCGCAAGGAAAGTCACCAATCTCTATACGATGGATTTCGTGAGTTACGCCAAGCACCTGGATGCCTCTGCGAAAGACTTCGACCTTCCCGCATGGAACGCCTGGGCTCAGTCCTTCTCCGGGCCCGGTAATATTGATTTCATCAAGGCCAAACGTGTCTTCCTGACCGC
>NZ_JASGXC010000044.1:0-1035 GCF_032913585.1 Gluconobacter sp. GP1 | reverse complement strand
TGGAGAGATCGAAGAACCGTTGATTGATGCGTCTGGCTCCTGATTTCAGAGTTTTGGCGTGCTGATTGATGGCTCCTGGGGTGGCTTTCGCTCTGCGTTTTGAGCAGATCGGGAACGATCATCCGCTGGACTGCTACGCGTGGGCGTTAATCCTCTCGAGGAAGAGAAGGCGGCGCATATTATAGACGATATTGGCCAGCCCGATCCTCATGGTTGCACGAGTGATACTCACTGTCCGGATGAACAGTCCGGTCTGTGACTTCTGATCAGCAAAGACATGCTCGACACGTGACCGGATAACGGACTTTCCGGCGTTGGATTTCTGGATGTGCCGAGGCATAGGCTTGAGATGCGGCTTTTTCCTGTGGACCTTCGAGACAAAGCCCTGCTTCTCCATGAAGTCTTCGTTGGCTTTTGAGCGATAGGCTGTGTCTGCCCAGACTATTGAGGCCGTATTGGTTTTATCCAGCAAGCCCTCTCTCAATCGCGCACCATCACTGGCGGCGGCATCGGTTGTTTTCCATTTCCGGATCAACCGAAATTTTCGGTCGATGGAGACATGGGATTTGTAGCCAAAGAATGGGATGGCAAGATCTGTTGCGGGGATCGTCCCATCCTCCTGCCGCTTTGCTTTCGTGAACTTCAGCGTCCACCGCGCATGCCTGTCCTTGTGGGACAGCTTTGACGGCTTGTCCTGCCAGTCCTGTGGGATCCGCCCTTCACGCAGATCCGCTTTCTCAGCATTTGTGTTGCGCTGCCTGGGAGCCGCGACCAGCGTTGCATCCAGGATCTGCCCTGACATCGGGAGATAACCAGCGTTCCGCAGGGTTGCATCAAAGCGATTGAACAGACCATCGACCGCACCCGCCTGTGTCAGACGCTCGCGAAACAGCCAGACCGTTTTGGCATCGGGCACGCGATCTGACAGCCCCAGACCAAGAAAACGCATGAACGACAGGCGGTCATTGATCAGATATTCCGTCCGTTCATCGGACAGATTATTCAGCGTCTGGATCACCAGGATTTTGAACATCA
>NZ_JASGXC010000043.1:0-1065 GCF_032913585.1 Gluconobacter sp. GP1 | reverse complement strand
GAATCTGGGACATCGGGCCAGGGGTCGGAGGTGCGGTTGAGGCAAGGGCCAGCCCGGGGACGGAAGACAGGACACCCGCAAGCGGGTCCCCACACACGCGGCTGGCCTGAGCACTGTCCCATGATTGAATGGCCTGCTCGAGCCTGGAGGCGCGGGTGCGGAGTGCTACCGTGTCACCTGCGTCCGAGCGGGTGGCGAATGCCATGCGGAGCTTGACGATGCTGTCGCTCTGGCGGTTGCGCATCGCCTTCAGCTCTTCAAACCCTGAATTGATGGGAGTATTGGAGCCGAATTTCAGGAGATGCGCGATCTGCTCTTTCCAAAGCATGTAACTCGGCCGCACGCCTTCAATCAAAGCTGTCGCGCGCCATGGCATGCGGCGACCTGAAAGACGTGCTGCAAGCTCGGTAAATGTCGGGACCGGTTTGTTGCTCACGCCTGGCACCGGCATTTCGGGGACACGCGTCAGTTCGATCGGGCTCCAGTCGAAGACACCCATGCGGGCCGTGGAGAAGTCAGGCGTGCTGGCATCGTCACGGAAGAGCTGTTCGCGCAGCGGAGGCCACAGAACATCGGCCGCATCAGCCGGAGCATCCATCTCGGGAACGGTCCCGCCCGGTTTGCGAAGGGGCGTGGACGGCGTCCAGGCAGAGCCGATCGTATCGGGGTAGAGTTCATGGCGAATGGCCTGCAGACCCTCTTCGGGACTGAGAATATCCACCTGCACTGCTTCCGCACTCAGAGCATCACAGGTCCCCTGCACGAAGGTCTGATGGATCGTCCCAAGTTCGAGGCTCCCCAGAAGAGGGTTCTGAGCATCACCCAGGGGCGGCAGACCCTTAAGGTTTTTCGCCCGCTCGCGTTTGGCCTGTGACACTTCCTGCGATGACAGGCAGCCAGGACGCGTCCAGAGAACGAGGTAGGCGCGCTCCTGTCGCATGAAGGGCGGGAGCACTCTCTGTCGTTCCGTGAAGATGTCTTCAAAATCGGCGTTCAGCGCACCTGCAACGGTCCGTCGTTCATCGAGGTTTCGCCGGATGCTCTCACTGACACCCTCAGGATCGG
>NZ_JASGXC010000042.1:0-1065 GCF_032913585.1 Gluconobacter sp. GP1 | reverse complement strand
CCGATCCTGAGGGTGTCAGTGAGAGCATCCGGCGAAACCTCGATGAACGACGGACCGTTGCAGGTGCGCTAAACGCCGATTTTGAAGACATCTTCACGGAACGACAGAAGGTGCTTCCACCTTTCATGCGTCAGGAACGCACGTACCTCGTTCTCTGGACAAGACCTGCATGCCTGTCATCGCAGGAGGTGTCACAGGCCAAACGCGAGCGGGCGAGCAATCTCAAGGGCCTGCCGCCCCTGGGTGATGCTCAGAACCCTCTTCTGGGAAGCCTCGAACTTGGGACGATCCATCAGACGTTCGTGCAGGGTACCTGTGATGCTCTGAGCGCAGAAGCGGTGCAGGTCGATATTCTCAGCCCCGAAGAGGGTCTGCAGGCCATTCGCCATGAACTCTACCCCGATACGATCGGCTCTGCCTGGACACCGTCCACGCCACTTCGCAATCCGGGCGGAACTGTTCCCGAGACGGATGCTCCGGCGGACGCGGCCGATGTTCTCTGGCCTCCGCTGCGCGAACAGCTCTTCCGTGACGATGCCAGCACGCCTGACTTCTCCACGGCCCGCATGGGTGTCTTCGACTGGAGCCCGATCGAACTGACGCGTGTTCCCGAAATGCCGGTACCAGGCGTGAGCAACAAACCGGTCCCGACATTTACCGAGCTTGCAGGGCGTCTGTCAGGTCGCCGCATGCCGTGGCGGGCAACGGCTTTGATTGAAGGCGTGCGACCGGGCTACATGCTCTGGAAGGATACGATTGCCCAGTTTCTTAAATTCGGCTCCAACACCCCCATCAACTCAGGGTTCGAAGAGCTGAAGGCCATGCGCAGCAGCCAGAGCGACAGCATCGTCAAGCTGCGCATGGCCTTCGCGACCCGATCGTCGGCCGGCGACACGGAAGCGCTCCGCACCCGCGCCTCCAGGCTCGAGCAGGCCATTCAATCATGGGACAGCGCTCAGGCCAGCCGCGTGTGTGGGGACCCGCTTGCGGGTGTTCTGTCTTCCGTCCCCGGGCTGGCCCTTGCCTCAACCGCACCTCCGACCCCTGGCCCGATGTCCCAGATTC
>NZ_JASGXC010000041.1:0-1203 GCF_032913585.1 Gluconobacter sp. GP1 | reverse complement strand
GCGATCCTCTGCCGGTTTCAGCCTATGCCGTCGCACCCGACACCATGGAAACCGGCCTGGCCTCGGAAGTTCACGAGCATCTCCCAACGCGTATCTTTCTTCCGGCCGCTGCGGCTTTTGTCGAAGGCCTCGGCAACGCGATGCAGAGTTCGAACACAAACAGTGTGACCAGCGGGCTGGGCGTGAGTTCGTTCACGCATCTGACCCTGCCCCAACAGCTTGGTGTTGCTGCCGGACGCGCTGGACAGGAGATGGGCCAGATCCTGCAAAAGCAAACCCCGCAGAGCCCGACGGTTCTTCTTCATAAGGATGATCCTATCGGAGTGATTTTCGCGGAGCCGGTGGACGCCCCCTGACTGCACTCACAATGGCCTTTGGCATCCTGCAAGCACGACACAGGAGGGACCATCAGCATGCGAGGAAACGCAATGCGCCGTGAGGATACAGGGGAGGTCGTGGAGATGCTGCGACCGCAGAAGCGCTCCACAGACCGGCCCGGCAAACAGGCCGAGGACGGCCAGTTGTCACAGGAGGCCGAGTTGTCAGGCAACCGGCCAGATGCGCCAGAGGAAACGAGACAGAGCCGCCGCAAGCCTCTGAAGGCGCAGAATGGCATGGAAGGCCGTGCTCCCCGCGCGCCACGAAGCCGACTTTTGGTCGGTACTGCTCTGGCGGTGCTTGGGGTTGGAGGTCTGCTTGGCGGTGCTGTGGCGGTCGGTGCACATTTTGGCGTCCCGATCCCGTTTGTAAATGACAGACCACGCGCATCGATCACCACCACACCAGATGCACCAGCGGTCCCATCGGCTCAAAAGTCGGCCTTTACGTTGGCACCACCAGCGCTTGGCACGCCTGATGTCCCGGAAAAGCGGATCCAGCAACCCTCTGTCGCTCAGAACGACGACCCGTTCGGCGGCGAGGGCATGGCAGCCCCGGTTGATCCCCCAGCCACCACAAAGCCGGCTGAGATCAAAGCGGCTCCAGTCATTCCCGTGCCGCCCGCCGTAGCAGATGGAGCGCCAAACGCCTCCGCGATGCCAACGAGCCAGGCGGTCTCCGCGCCTCAGGCGCAGTCGGCTGTGTCTGCCGCTCCGGCTGCGGCCCCCGCGCCCTCATTCGCATCCCCCGCATCTCCTTCACCAGACGCAGCCCTCGAGCTGGAAATGGCCAAACAGCTGAAAGCGCTGGATGATCATGTGGCGG
>NZ_JASGXC010000040.1:0-1203 GCF_032913585.1 Gluconobacter sp. GP1 | reverse complement strand
CCGCCACATGATCATCCAGCGCTTTCAGCTGTTTGGCCATTTCCAGCTCGAGGGCTGCGTCTGGTGAAGGGGATGCAGGGGATGCGAAGGAGGGCGCGGGGGCCGCAGCCGGAGCGGCAGACACAGCGGACTGAGCCTGAGGCGCGGAGACCGCCTGGCTCGGTGGCACCGCGGAGGCGTTTGGCGCTCCATCCGAGACGGCGGGCGGCACGGGAATGACTGGAGCTGCTTTGATCTCAGCCGGCTTTGTGGTGGCTGGGGGATCAACCGGGGCTGTCATGCCCTCGCCGCCGAACGGGTCGTCGTTCTGAGCGACAGAGGGTTGCTGGACCCGCTTTTCCGGGACATCAGGCGTGCCAAGCGCTGGTGGTGCCAACGTAAAGGCCGACTTTCGAGCCGATGGGACCGCTGGTGCATCTGGTGTGGTGGTGATCGATGCGCGTGGTCTGTCATTTACAAACGGGATCGGCACGCCAAAATGTGCACCGACCGCCACAGCACCGCCAAGCAGACCTCCAGCCCCAAGCACCGCCAGAGCGGTACCGACCAGAAGTCTGCTTCGTGGCGTGCGCGTAGCACGGTCTTCCGTGCCATTCTGCGACTTCAGAGGCTTGCGGCGGCTCTCTATCGTTTCCTCTGGCGCATCCGCCCGGTTGCCTGACAGCTCTGCCTCCTGTGGCATCTGGCCGTCTTCGGCCTGTTTACCGGGCCGGTCTGTGGAGCGCTTCTGAGGTCGCAGCATCTCCACGACCTCTCCTGTGTCCTCACGGCGCATTGCGTTTCCTCGCATGCTGATGGTCCCTCCTGTGTCGTCCTTGCAGGATGCCAAAGGCCGTTGTGAGTGCAGTCAGGGGGCGTCCACCGGCTCCGCGAAAATCACCCCGATAGGATCATCCTTATGAAGAAGAACCGTTGGGTTCTGAGGAGTTTGCTTTTGCAGGATCTGACCCATCTCCTGTCCTGCGCGTCCGGCAGCGACACCAAGCTGTTGAGGCAAGGTCAGATGCGTGAACGAACTCACGCCCAGCCCGCTGGTCACGCTGTTTGTGTTTGAGTTCTGCATCGCGTTGCCGAGACCTTCGACAAAAGACGCTGCGGCCGGAAGAAAGACGCGCGTGGGGAGATGCTCGTGGACTTCCGAGGCCAGGCCGGTTTCCATGGTGTCGGGTGCGACGGCATAGGCTGAAACCGGCAGAGGATCGC
>NZ_JASGXC010000039.1:0-1305 GCF_032913585.1 Gluconobacter sp. GP1 | reverse complement strand
TGGAACGGCTCTTACGTCACGCTGTCGGGTTCATCCACCACGTTCTATGAGGACTGGAATAATATTCCTTCGAGTGCATGCGCACAGTTCGCCCTGTCTCAGCCCGTGAATTTTCTGATGGTGAATGGCACGGGCGTTTGGGTCAACACCGGGAGCGATGTGGTCACGCAGGTGACGGCAGCCTGCAACCAGGGTAGCTCAAGCCTCAGTGAGGTGAAGTTCAGCTACGTAGACACCGCAGGCCAGTAAGTCGTCGTGGGCGCTTTCTTTCTCATTGGCCTCCTTTTCGTCAGTATTCTGACTGGGCTCATTATGGAGCAGGGCGCCCTTAACACGCAGCAGAGGAGCGCGGTGACAGCCGGAGCGTCCGACCTGACGGCCTTCCTGTCATTCAAGAGGGCTGTCCAGGGTTATGTCACTGCGAACCCGTCTGTCTCCGGCTCCATCCCTCTCTCGTCTCTTCCTTCAAGCGAGACCGAAGGTGCGACAAGCGCGATGAAGGATATGGTCATTCGTACCGGGTCCGGAACTGAAATCGTGACGTGGTGGGAAACGAGCGGAGCTCGCCTTGATGACCTTCTTGCAGCGGCTGAAGGAGATCGGGCGATTGGAATTTCAACAGGACAGAACTGGCAAACTCCATATGGCGGCGACATGGGTCCACTCCCCGTGACGGTCCCTGCCGGAGACATTGTCTCTTTTGTCATTTTCACAGGATCAGGATTCTAAGATGAACCTTCTGATCGCCTTGCTTGCCGGAACCGCTATTGCGGCTCTCATGATTCCACGCTTTGGTCTCATGATACAGCGTGGACAGGACCGCTCGGTTCAAGCGGTCACGGCGGGAGAATTTCAGGATCTCCTTTCAGCCGCACGGACCTATATCGAAGCTCACTACACTGAGCTCGCCTCTCAGGTCGCGGTAGGGAGCACGTCCGAGCTCCCATTAGGACAACTCCCCCTCCTTCCAAATTTCGGCCAGCAAAACCCATATGGACAGACCTGGCATGTCTATGTGCAGCAACCTGCCAGCGGCCAGATCTCCGCGCTCGTCGTTTCCCGGGACGGGCAACAGCTGGACCTCTCCGCGTTGACGCGCATTGCTGCGCTTGGCGGAAGTCACGCAGGTTATGTCGGCGCAGACAACATTCTTCCAACCGTCAACAGTCAAACAGCCATCGGAGCAAATGGCGGCTGGAGGCTCTCGCTCGCTGGCTCGCCCGTCAACCCAGGCGCAGGCCACTTCGTCGGTCTGGCAAGTGGGACTGCAGGAGCCCAGTACAACAGCGACGCGCTCTACCGCGA
>NZ_JASGXC010000038.1:0-1311 GCF_032913585.1 Gluconobacter sp. GP1 | reverse complement strand
CGTCAGCGGACGGCGCAATCCCAGTCGCTTAGCCTTGTTCGCGACCGCCTGCGGACTTCTCCCAAGCCTCCCGGCAATGACCTTGATCGCTGTGTCCGTTGGATAGAATTTCGTGAGCAGTGTCGTCTCTTGCTGAGACCATAGTCTTCTGGTTGTCGTCAGCTTTAACGATATTTCTTTACTTGTTGTTAACTCTTTTAATGCGGACGAATGCCGAAAGAACTTTTTTGCGGGCAAACTTATCCATGGAGGAATCGGCCCGGTACGAAACTTCATTTCTGCAATGCTTGCCTGCATGGTATTCTTTACATCCGTCGGATCGTTAATCTATCGTCAAAAAGCCTAACCGCTCGCGTCGCAAAATGTTACCGATCGATGGTCGTTTTTGGGGAACCGTGTATTTTTGCAACAGTGCGTGGAGAAGGCAGCGGAGTCCGGAAAATGGCCGCGTCCGCGTTTGAGGAATACCCCCATTCCGTTTTTGCATGGCTTACAATTTGATTTTTGTGGCTTCCCGTTCCGGCATCGGAATGTCTCGCAAAGACGTTTTTCGGTTTCCAACCCGTTCCTGCCGCCGCGACACACCGGGCACGCACTCACATCCCCCACCTCTATTATCTCTCAGGATGGAAACCGCTTTGGAGGGTCAAGGTGTCTGGTGAGACGAGAGAGCAGGAAAAGCCCAAGGGCGGATGGCTGACAGCAGAGGGCGCGAGGCAGATCCTTGGGCCTCTCGGAAAGCCTGTCTCAGGACAGGACAGTCGCCCTTCGGGAACGCCTCCAGGTGCGGCACAATGAGCGCGTGCCGAGAGAGCACACGTCTCACCTTTGTACCGCTAATCGCCGCGCTAGGTTTCAGTCTGGTTACACCCGCTTTTGGAGACGATGCTTCTTCCGGTTGCCAGACACTCGTGCAAGCAGGCGCGACCGGGCTTGCCGCAGACCTGAAGGCGGACGACGCAACGATCCATCAGCCTAAATCCGTGACGAAATTCACCTGCCTGGGAAACTTCTTTAACGGCGTTGGTCTGGATGTCGTGACGAGCAAACTGAATGTCGCATCGCTCGCTGAGGCTGCAATGGGCAAGATCTGCTCCCAGCTCTCATCAGAATGGGACAGCCTCCAGAGTTCGGCCCATTGCGGTCTCTCTGTGACGGGTCTGGATACGAACTTTAATCTTGGCCTCGGGGCAGGCAGTTTTTGCCCGAACCTGAGTTTTGGCGGCGGCGGCGACAGCCTAATCAATGCCGGGACGAATACGACCGGCAACCAGAGCTGGGTTGTGTCCGGACAGAGCCAGCTTCCTTCGG
>NZ_JASGXC010000037.1:0-1311 GCF_032913585.1 Gluconobacter sp. GP1 | reverse complement strand
CGTCAGCGGACGGCGCAATCCCAGTCGCTTAGCCTTGTTCGCGACCGCCTGCGGACTTCTCCCAAGCCTCTCGGCAATGACCTTGATCGCGGTGTCCGTCGGATAGGATTTCGTCAGCTCCATCGTCTCGTCGTGAGACCATAGCCTTCTGGTTTTCGTCAGCTTTAACGATGTTTCTTTACTTGTTGTTAACTCTTTTAAGATCCCGGCAGGACGTAAGAACTTGTTAAATGGCAAACCTATCCACGGTGGAACCACCATGCTTTGAAACTTCATTTCCGCAATGCTTGCCTGCATGATATTCTTTACATCCGTCGAAGCGTTAATCTACCGTCAAACAGCCTAACCGCTCGCGTCGCAAAATGTTACCGATGACTGGTCGTTTTTAGGGAACTGTGTATTTTTGCAACAGTTAGCGGAGAAGGCAGCGGAGTCCCGAAAATCAGCGAGGCCGCGTTTGGGGAATACCTCCATTCCGTTTTTGCATGGCTCACAATCTGGTTTTTTTGGCTTCCCGTTCCGGCTTCGGAATGTCTCGCAAAGACGTTTTTCGGTTGCCAACCCGTTCCTGCCGCCGCGACAGACCGGGCACGCACTCACAACCCCCACCTCTATTATCTCTCAGGATGGAAACCGCTTTGGAGGGTCAAGGTGTCTGGTGAGACGAGAGAGCAGGAAAAGCCCACGGGCGGATGGCTGACAGCAGAGGGCGCGAGGCAGATCCTTGGACCTCTCGTAAAGCCTGTCTCACAACAGAGCAGTCTGCCTTCGGTGACGCCTCGGGGTACTGCACAATGAGAGTGTGTCGAGAGAGCGCACGTCTGACCGTTGTACCGCTGATCGCCGCGTTAGGCTTCAGTCTGGTTACACCTGCTTTTGGAGAGGACGCTTCGTCCGGTTGCCAGACACTCGTGCAAGCAGGGGCGACCGGGCTTGCCGCAGACCTGAAGGCGGACGACGCAACGATCCATCAGCCTAAGTCCGTGACGAAATTCACCTGCCTGGGAAACTTCTTCAACGGCGTCGGACTGGATGTCGTAACGAGTAAACTGAATGTCGCATCACTTGCCGAGGCGGCGATGGGCAAGATCTGCTCCCAGCTTTCATCAGAATGGGACAGCCTCCAGAGTTCTGCCCATTGCGGTCTCTCTGTGACGGGTCTGGATACGAACTTTAATCTTGGCCTCGGGGCAGGCAGTTTTTGCCCTAACCTGAGTTTTGGCGGCGGCGGCGACAGCCTGATCAATGCCGGGACGAATACGACCGGCAACCAGAGCTGGGTTGTGTCCGGACAGAGCCAGCTTCCTTCGG
>NZ_JASGXC010000036.1:0-1319 GCF_032913585.1 Gluconobacter sp. GP1 | reverse complement strand
ACGGCCCCCGTGCCGATGGAAGCGGTGCCCCGCTCATCTGGCAGACGCGCGTGAACCACGAACTGTACGAGTTGTTCGTTCTCAATCTGATGGGGCCGATTGAACTGTGGGCGCTGTCCACCAGCCCCAAGGACACCGCCCTGAGACGCCGTCTTTATGACGCACTCGGGACGACAGAAGCACGTCGACGCCTCGCAAAGGTCTTTCCCAGGGGATCGGCCGAGCAGGAAATTGAGCGTCGCGAAGACGTCCGCATGAAAGCCGGCCAGGACGCAAGCACCGCCCTTGGCGGCGTGATCGAGGACATTGCCAGAGAACTCAGGGATGGTGTTGGGCTGGGAACGGTCATCCGGATGTCTTCTGAGGACGAGGTGTCCGCACTCACAAAGGAGTCCGCCACACTGTCAGCATGAAGAACGCTCTTTTCATGCTTCCCCTCGTTGGCCTTGCAGCGCTCAGCGGGTGTGCAGGTGCTAACACCGAGACCCCGGTGACAGTCGATGTCCCGGGGATGCCATCACCCGAGCTGGCCCTGCAAAAAAGCCTTGATCGCATCAACGGCTTTTTAGGGAGCCTGAACCAGAGGATCGACACGCCGGCTCGACAGACAACCGCGCTTGCTGTCACGCCCACTCACCCGGTCGATCTGGTGCCCAAAGCCACCGCGGCCTCGCCCATCGCCCTTGCCCCTACGCCGGCCCACGAAAGCAGTGCCCTCTCAGGCAAAGCGGGGCTGACATGGTTTGCCTACGGCGAGGGCTATGCCCGGGTCCATTGCGCGCCCGGCTCCCTCTGCATTCTTCGTCTTCAGCCGGGTGAGACGGTCGCAAGTGAGGCCCTTGCTGTAGAGCCAAAAGCCGGATGGCGGACAGATCTCGTGCGTGGAACACGCGGCATTCACGCTGCCTGGGCCGTCGCACTCACGCCAGAGCCAGCCGCCACGCAGTCAATCCTCCGCTTTGCGACCAGTCGACGCGCCTATGTTGTCGTGCTTGACCCGACCGGCCCGTCAATGCGCAGCATTGCCTACAGCTATGCTTCAGGCGATCCGCAGACGCAGCCTGAGCCGCCGCCGTCTCCAGAGGCCGTGGCCAAGCGGAATACGCCCGATTTCGACTTTCACATGGCAGGCAGCAGCCCGGCATGGAAGCCTCTGCGGATCTATCGCGAGGGCGATCACACCTACATTCAGTTTCCGCCCGGTGGGATTAACAGCGCTCCCCGTCTGGTTGTGCTGTCACCATCCACCGCTTCGACCCAACCGTATCGCACTGTCGGTGACTCCTACGTCGTTGATCTGCCGGTCACTGATGCCCTGT
>NZ_JASGXC010000035.1:0-1319 GCF_032913585.1 Gluconobacter sp. GP1 | reverse complement strand
ACGGCCCCCGTGCCGATGGAAGCGGTGCCCCGCTCATCTGGCAGACGCGCGTGAACCACGAACTGTACGAACTGTTCGTTCTCAATCTTATGGGACCGATTGAACTGTGGGCGCTGTCTACCAGCCCCAAGGACACCGCCCTGAGACGCCGTCTCTATGACGCACTCGGGACGACAGAAGCACGTCGACGCCTCGCAAAGGTCTTTCCCAGGGGATCGGCCGAGCAGGAAATTGAGCGCCGCGAAGACGTCCGGATGAAAGCCGGCCAGGATGCAAGCACCGCCCTTGGCGGCGTGATCGAGGACATTGCCAGAGAACTCAGGGATGGTGTTGGGCTGGGAACGGTCATCCGGATGTCTTCTGAGGACGAGGTGTCCGCACTCACAAAGGAGTCCGCCACACTGTCAGCATGAAGAACGCTCTTTTCATGCTTCCCCTCGTTGGCCTTGCAGCGCTCAGCGGGTGTGCAGGTGCTAACACCGAGACCCCGGTGACAGTCGATGTCCCGGGGATGCCATCACCCGAGCTGGCCCTGCAAAAAAGCCTTGATCGCATCAATGGCTTTTTAGGGAGTCTGAATCAGAGGATCGATACCCCGGTTCGACAGACAACCGCACTTGCTGTCACGCCCACTCACCCGGTCGATCTGGTGGCCAAAGCCACCGCGGCCTCGCCCATCGCCCTTGCCCCTACGCCGGCCCACGAAAGTAGTGCCCTCTCAGGCAAAGCGGGGCTGACATGGTTTGCCTACGGCGAGGGCTATGCCCGGGTCCATTGCGCGCCCGGCTCCCTCTGCATTCTTCGTCTTCAGCCGGGTGAGACGGTCGCAAGTGAGGCCCTTGCTGTAGAGCCAAAAGCCGGATGGCGGACAGATCTCGTGCGTGGAACACGCGGCATTCACGCTGCCTGGGCCGTCGCACTCACGCCAGAGCCAGCCGCCACGCAGTCAATCCTCCGCTTTGCGACCAGTCGACGCGCCTATGTTGTCGTGCTTGACCCGACCGGCCCGTCAATGCGCAGCATTGCCTACAGCTATGCTTCAGGCGATCCGCAGACGCAGCCTGAGCCGCCGCCGTCTCCAGAGGCCGTGGCCAAGCGGAATACGCCCGATTTCGACTTTCACATGACAGGCAGCAGCCCGGCATGGAAGCCTCTGCGGATCTACCGCGAGGGCGATCACACCTACATTCAGTTTCCGCCCGGTGGGATTAACAGCGCTCCTCGTCTGGTTGTGCTGTCACCATCCACTGCTTCGACCCAACCGTATCGCACTGTCGGTGACTCCTACGTCGTTGATCTGCCGGTCACTGATGCCCTGT
>NZ_JASGXC010000034.1:0-1367 GCF_032913585.1 Gluconobacter sp. GP1 | reverse complement strand
GGCGGCTGCGTCCGGGTTCGGAAATCCGTCTCCGCCGCCTGCCGGTCCGAATAGGGGCCGTGCCAGTGCTCGGCGGCTTCTTTCGGCCAGAACGACGTCACGCGCAGATAGACACGCCCATCCGGTGCAACGCCAAGATGGACCTTGCGACGATCCAGAAGGCAGGTCTCGATCTGGAGAAGGCTTTCATCGACCATGGAAAACTCGCTCATCTTTTGAACCGTAGGATCTGGCAGGGGAGACCTGGTCCGCTCCCCTGCATTGGCCTCAGGCCGCCAGTTGGTCCGCCTGTGGGGCCGCACTCAGGACGGCGGCGGCCAGGGCAGGATGCTGGTGGGCGCGATAGCGCGACACCAGAGCGTCGCGGGTCTCGCAGCCCAAAGCGGCCGTAGGCGCGCCTTTGGTTTCGAGACTGGCTGCGACTTCCGCGGCCCATCCCTTGAAGCCAAGATGGCCGTCGTCAGACAGGCGTTCGGCCTCGGTGAGCGAGACCTCGCGCGGCTCTGCACCGTCCATGCGGAATGGCGTGTACCGTGTTCCCCATGAGGCCACACCTGCCGTGCCCTCGTGGGGAACCGGGTCTGCAATCGTGGTTTCCAGCCATTCAGAGGTGCCAAGCGCCTCGGAATCGTAAGCCGCGTCGAAACCGCGTGGCTTGCGGCTGCCACGATTGACCGTGATCATGATCTTGAACGACCGACCAGGGTGCTGAAGGGCGGTATCGCGGCCGAAACTCAGAATGAGCGGCTTGAGGCGATCCACCGACTTCGCCTCGACAACGCGCCGCTCTCCCAGATGGGACATGAGCGCCATCGTGGTGCTGGTGAAATAGCCCTCACGCTTTGCGGTGGCAGGCGTCGCACTGAGTGTAAAGAAAGCCATGTCGATCTCCAGATATGACAAAGGCCGCCTCGCGGCGGCCTGGAAGAACTGTGAAGGGGCGAGGTGGGGTCAGAAGACGTATTCGGCGCTGCCGAACACCTCCTGCCAGGGGCTCCGGCTCTTGGAGTGACAATCCGTCACGTCGTCATAGAACCCGGATCTGAAGCGCTTTCTGATGTCGGAAACGGTCTGGTGTTCCGTATCGTCCAGCGGAGCGTCGCAGCTGATCGACACCGACCCGTAGGAGGTTTTGCGCACCCGGAATTTGTGGTTTGGCAGGGCGGCTTTCAGCAGGCGGCGGATGTTCTTTCCTGCCAGCACCCCGCTCTGGTCCGATCCCTGCTCGAGATGGGCGTACTCGGGATCGGTGCGCAGGCGCTCGATTTCGGCCGCGTGCGCTGCCTCGGCCTGCTCCTTCTGCGCCTGCTTTTCAGCACGGCACGCTTCGGCATGAGCGCGCAGCTGCGCAATTTCCTCAGGCTCAG
>NZ_JASGXC010000033.1:0-1367 GCF_032913585.1 Gluconobacter sp. GP1 | reverse complement strand
CTGAGCCTGAGGAAATTGCGCAGCTGCGCGCTCATGCCGAAGCGTGCCGTGCTGAAAAGCAGGCGCAGAAAGAGCAGGCCGAGGCAGCGCATGCGGCCGAAATCGAGCGCCTGCGCACCGATCCCGAGTACGCCCATCTGGAGCAGGGATCGGACCAGAGCGGGGTGCTGGCAGGAAAGAACATCCGCCGCCTGCTGAAAGCCGCCCTGCCAAACCACAAATTCCGGGTGCGCAAAACCTCCTACGGGTCGGTGTCGATCAGCTGCGACGCTCCGCTGGACGATACGGAACACCAGACCGTTTCCGACATCAGAAAGCGCTTCAGATCCGGGTTCTATGACGACGTGACGGATTGTCACTCCAAGAGCCGGAGCCCCTGGCAGGAGGTGTTCGGCAGCGCCGAATACGTCTTCTGACCCCACCTCGCCCTTTCACAGTTCTTCCAGGCCGCCGCGAGGCGGCCTTTGTCATATCTGGAGATCGACATGGCTTTCTTTACGCTCAGTGCGACGCCCGCCACCGCAAAGCGCGAGGGCTATTTCACCAGCACCACGATGGCGCTCATGTCCCATCTGGGAGAGCGGCGTATTGTCGAGGCGAAGTCGGTGGATGGCCTCAAGCCGCTCATCCTGAGTTTCGGCCGTGACACCGCGCTTCAGCACCCTGGGCGGTCATTCAAGATCATGGTCACGGTCAATCGTGGCAGCCGCAAGCCGCGCGGTTTCGACGCCGCTTACGATTCAGAGGCGCTTGGCACCTCTGAATGGCTCGAGACCACGATTGCAGATCCGGTTCCCCACGAGGGCACGCCAGGTGTGGCCTCATGGGGAACACGCTACACACCATTCCGCATGGACGGTGCAGAACCGCGCGAGGTCTCGCTCACCGAGGCCGAACGCCTGTCTGACGACGGCCATCTTGGCTTCAAGGGATGGGCCGCGGACGTTGCAGCCTGTCTCGAAACCAGAGGCGTGCCTGCGGCCGCTTTGAGCAGCGAGACCCGGGCCGATCTGGTGTCGCGCTATCGCGCCCACCAGCATCCTGCCCGGGCCGCCGCCGTCCTGATTGCGGCCTCACAGGCGGACCAACTGGCGGCCTGAGGCCAATGCAGGGGCGCGGACCAGGTCTCCCCTGCCAGATCCTGCAGTTCAAAAGACGAGCGAGTTTTCCATGGTCGATGAAAGCCTTCTCCAGATCGAGACCTGCCTTCTGGATCGTCGCAAGGTCCATCTTGGTGTCGCACCGGATGGGCGTGTCTATCTGCGCGTGACGTCGTTCTGGCCGAAAGAAGCCGCCCAGCACTGGCACGGCCCCTATTCGGACCGGCAGGCGGCGGAGACGGATTTCCGAACCCGGACGCAGCCGCC
>NZ_JASGXC010000032.1:1365-1721 GCF_032913585.1 Gluconobacter sp. GP1 | reverse complement strand
CCTGGGCTCAGTCCTTCTCCGGGCCCGGTAATATTGATTTCATCAAGGCCAAACGTGTCTTCCTGACCGCAACGCCGAAGAGTGCGCCATCGATACGTTCCGAAGGAAAAACGAGAAGTGGCGACTATGAGTGGCACGTCTCATTTCCAATGTTGCTCAAATGGGAGAATGCCTCCGGCTCGACCACCAACCTTCTGTCGGTGGATGTGACGATCAGGCGCACCAACAGTCCCGAGCATCCTGACGGGCTTGTCATCACAGAACTCAACGCGCCTCGCGCCGCCGATAACGGGGGCTGAATGCACAGCACAATTAGAGCGGTCATCGGGCTTCTGCTGCTAGCAGTTCCCGAAGCA
>NZ_JASGXC010000032.1:0-1355 GCF_032913585.1 Gluconobacter sp. GP1 | reverse complement strand
AGACCACGCGGGACAGCAACGGCGCGCCCCGGGTCGATCCCATTTATGAAGGCTTGCCGCCGCCTCCCAGTGCGATGCAACACTTCTATGACCGGGTCGATCAGGGCCAGAAGAACCTGGACGCCGCAGAAGATCCTCACCGTCTGGCCACCCCTGTGTCGCGGTCTGTGCGGATCTCCCTCGCCCCGGGTGCTCAGACCAATATCATCAGGATTGCGCAGGATTATCCCGCAGCCATCACGTTTCTGGATGAGACGGGTCAGTCCTGGCCGATTGCCTGGGATATCGCCACCAACAAAAGCGGCGGGTGCGACGCCCATGGTCAGGGACAGAACTCCGCCGTGCGCAGTGTGGGGATCAATGCGTGTGTTCCGGAAGCCGGCTCGAACGTCCTTCAGCTGACCCCCGTCTCGCGTTATGCTCATGGCGGTGTTCTGGTCAATCTCAAGGGCGCGCCAAAGCCGATCTCCTTCATGATCATCAGTGGAACGGGCGCCTATGACGCGGACCTGACGGTGCGCGTTGCCGCACGCGGTCCAAACGCGAAGGACACGCCCAATTCTGAGCCCGACGCGCCAGCTACGGGCGATCGTAACCTTGACGACATGCTCGATGGTGCGCCACCCGCCGATGCCGTTCCCCTGCTTGTTTCCGGTGTCAGCCCGGATCGGATCAGGGCCTGGAAGCTGGGCGACAAGATGTACCTTCGCACGGATTACACGCCGATTTCTCCCGCCCCAAGCGCTCATGCGACCGAGTACGGCATCGGAATTTATGAAATCCCCGAGACAACAAAGGTGCTCCTGTCTTCAGGCGCCCGGATCGTCTCTGCGACACTATCGGAGGACGGCCCGTGAGCGAAGCTCATCCAGAACCGGCCGCACCTGCAAGCGGCCTTGCCACCAGTTTCAAGGCGTCTCGTCGCCCGGCCTTCGCGGCCGCAGGCCTTCTCGTTTTTGCCGCGGGCGGATGGTACATGATGAGTCACGGCTCGGCGCCAAAACCGAAGTCGGCGGCATTGCAAACCCCAAATCTTGCGCCGCCAGCTGGCGGAAACAATCACTCAGACAAGCTCGACAGCGCAACGCTTGAGAAGGAGAAGGCTGATGCCGACGCCGCAAAAGCCAGTGGACGATCTTTTGCAAGCGCGCTGACGACGAACAGGCCATTGGGGGACGATAAAGCCCCTCTGCTGGGTCGGATGCCTGGCACTGGTTCTGCAACAACTGCCGGCGTAACGCCCCCCGGGACGCCTCGGCCAGCGCCACCTCCGCCGCCAGCGGTTAATCAGTTCACGCGCGCTCCGGAAGGCACAAAGACTGCCTCCGACCGGTCCGCGAGCCGGGAGCGGCGGC
>NZ_JASGXC010000031.1:0-1724 GCF_032913585.1 Gluconobacter sp. GP1 | reverse complement strand
CCTGGGCTCAGTCCTTCTCCGGGCCCGGTAATATTGATTTCATCAAGGCCAAACGTGTCTTCCTGACCGCCACACCGAAGAGTGCGCCATCGATACGTTCCGAAGGAAAAACGAGAAGCGGCGATTACGAGTGGCATGTCTCATTTCCAATGTTGCTCAAATGGGAGAATGCCTCCGGCTCCACCACCAACCTTCTTTCGGTGGATGTGACAATCAGGCGCACCAACAGTCCCGAGCATCCTGACGGGCTTGTCATCACAGAACTCAACGCGCCTCGCGCCGCCGATAACGGGGGCTGAATGCACATTACAATTAGAGCAGTGATCGGGCTTCTGCTGCTAGCAGTTCCCGAAACGGTGGTTTGCGCGCAGACCACGCGGGACAGCAACGGCGCGCCCCGGGTCGATCCCATTTATGAAGGCTTGCCGCCGCCTCCCAGCGCGATGCAACATTTCTATGACCGGGTCGATCAGGGCCAGAAGAACCTGGACGCAGCAGAAGATCCTCACCGTCTGGCCACCCCTGTGTCGCGGTCTGTACGGATCTCCCTTGCCCCGGGAGCTCAGACCAATATCATCAGGATTGCGCAGGATTATCCCGCAGCCATCACGTTTCTCGATGAGACGGGTCAATCCTGGCCTATTGCCTGGGATATCGCCACCAACAAGAGCGGCGGATGCGACGCCCATGGTCAGGGACAGAACTCCGCCGTGCGCAGTGTGGGGATCAATGCGTGTGTTCCGGAAGCCGGCTCGAACGTCCTGCAGCTGACCCCCGTCTCGCGTTATGCTCATGGCGGTGTTCTGGTCAATCTCAAGGGCGCACCAAAGCCGATCTCCTTCATGATCATCAGTGGAACAGGCGCCTATGACGCAGACCTGACGGTGCGGGTCGCCGCACGCGGTCCAAACGCGAAGGACACGCCCAATTCCGAGCCCGACGCGCCAGCTACGGGCGATCGTAACCTCGACGACATGCTCGATGGTGCGCCACCCGCCGATGCCGTGCCCCTGCGTGTTTCCGGCGTCAGCCCGGATCGGATCAGGGCCTGGAAGCTGGGCAACAAGATGTACCTTCGCACGGATTACACGCCTATTTCTCCCGCCCCAAGCGCTCATGCGACCGAGTATGGCATCGGAATTTATGAAATCCCCGAGACATCAAAGGTGCTCCTGTCTTCAGGCGCCCGGATCGTCTCTGCGACACTATCGGAGGACGGCCCGTGAGCGAAGCTCATCCAGGACCGGCCGCATCTGCCAGCGGCCTTGCCACCAGTTTCAAGGCGTCTCGTCGCCCGGCCTTCGCGGCCGCAGGCCTTCTCGTTGTTGCCGCGGGGGGATGGTACATGATGAGCCACGGCTCTACGCCAAAACCGAAGTCGGCGGCTTTGCAAACCCCAACCCTTGCGCCGCCAGCTGGCGGAAACAATCACTCAGACAAGCTCGACAGCGCAACGCTTGAGAAGGAGAAGGCTGATGCCGACGCCGCAAAAGCCAGTGGACGATCTTTTGCAAGCGCGCTGACGACGAACAGGCCATTGGGGGACGATAAAGCCCCTCTGCTGGGTCGGATGCCTGGCACTGGTTCTGCAACAACTGCCGGCGTAACGCCCCCCGGGACGCCTCGGCCACCTCCGCCTCCGCCTCCTGCGGTGAATCAGTTCACGCGCGCTCCGGAAGGCACAAAGACTGCCTCCGACCGGTCCGCGAGCCGGGAGCGGCGGC
>NZ_JASGXC010000030.1:0-2450 GCF_032913585.1 Gluconobacter sp. GP1 | reverse complement strand
AGCGCACCTGCAACGGTCCGTCGTTCATCGAGGTTTCGCCGGATGCTCTCACTGACACCCTCAGGATCGGCGACATAGCAGAACTGCAACGCATGGCCGGGCCGACTGAACTGACTTCCCAAAGCCAGACGAAGTCGTGAGGATGCCGCGGCGATTTCAGCCCCGTTGGCGATCCGCCGCATCCCGCGCAGGCGGATGACGGTGGCGTAATCGCCCTGGAACGTGATCAGGCCGCGTTGATCGCAGGTTGCCAGATCGCAGAACGAGGTCACGTCCCGATGCAGGAAGGTTGATGTGGCTGCAATCGTCCGCAGGACACCATCGAAGAGGGAGGCTCTGGACCGCGCGAGACGCGGGGCTTCCTGCCCCTCTGAGTGCACCGTTTTTTTACGTAGCATCAGCGTGACACTGCCCATTCTTGAGCCGCGTCGAGATAGCGGCGCGGATTGTCTGGAAACCACTTTCCCCGCATGAGGATCCGAAGCCCGGTTTCATGAGCTTCCGGGAAAGGGTTACGGGAGAGGCTTTTCAGAGCGGATCGGTACAAAGACGGGCGGTCCGTCCCGATCTTCTCCAATGCCCCGAGGCGGCAGGACAGAAGAGCCTCGAAGGCGCGCTTTGCGCTCAGCGCCTCGCCTGAAAGCCCCTGATCGTAAACGGTGTGGCCCGCTGCTTTCGCGGCCACATGAAGTGCTGTGACACAACGTCCCAGAGCGCCTTGATCCAGATGCGGGAGCCAGATCAGTGTCGCGACATCGTCTATACCGGGCTCATCGAGCGCGAATGCCGGCGCACAGGTCAGACAGAGGGGTCTGCCTGACACGGTAACTGCTGCGAGCATGTGCTCGCAGCAGGTGCAATGCCCGCTCATCGGTGCAGTCAGATCTTCAACCGTCAACCTTTCAGGGGCGGCCGAAGCCAATGGGCGCGACGAAGGCATCTTACTTGTCGAACTTCATCTGCTGCTGTTCGCCTGTGACGCTCGGCGCGGTACCAAACATCGTAAAGGACGCGGTCTTGGCAAGGAACGGGAATGCCAGGAGAATGCCACCGCAAATGAAGCCAGCGATGATCATGCCAGGCTTCGATCCTGCATTCGGATTCCGCTGATGCTGCCACCAACCGAAGATGGCGATGGCAAGCAAAAGCCCCCCGCCGATAAAGCAGAAGGCGTTAAGACCCATGCCGAAGGCGTTCATCCCTTTCTGCGTTGCGTCACGCGTGATGTCGTCAATGGCCTGAGCACGTGCTGCGGAGGCGAAAGCAAAAGACGACAATGCGGAAAGCGCAGGGGCCGCGACCATCAGGGAGCGCTTCAGGTGTGTGCGGGAGGACTGTGTCATAATGACTCCGGAACAGACGCTCTGGGCGTCGACTGTGGGGTGAGGGTGTGGGGTCACTGCACAAGCTTCAGTTCTTTGAGGAGTGCAGGACCAAGGACGTCTGCGTTCATCACGAGGAATCCCGCTATTCCCATGACCATGTTGAGGCCGGTGGAACTGTTGTTCGCGCCTTTCGCCCGGCCCATCTGGCGCACGATCGCGAAATAGACGATCAGTGCGCCGTAGGCTGCGAAGTAGACATGAAAGACATTCAGGATGGCTGTCAGGGCCGCCAGCGGGCCACCTTGTGCCGCTGTCATCAGGGCATCCGAGGAAAAGCTGACTTTCGATGATGCACCGATGCCGGCATTACCCTCAAAGCCAAGGGTGCGGTTTCCCATATTGAGAAACTCGGGAAACGACAGGAAAGTCGCACCAACAAGGATCATCATCTCCGGAATCACGCCCTTGGAGAGTAGCCCGTTACTGATGGATGAGCGCTGAAAGATGCCCATGACGCCGCTCAGGAGAAAGCAGCCTCCGCCGACGTAGCAAAGGAACGGAAGCAGCCAGGACAGTGCGGCACCAAGATCCTGAGCGAAGTCGAAAAGCCCTTCCATCTTAGTGGATCAGACCTTTTGGGGTGCGAACGACCCATCTCGACCCCGAAGAGGTAATCGTGATGACCGGCCCCCATCCGGGGATCACGGAGCCCGCTTCGACGCGGCTGGCATTGCCCTGTTCGTCCTGAAGAATGGCAATTCCTGGCGCTCCCGCCTGCACCGTGAACTGGGGCAGATGCACAAGGGCCGGCTTGGGCGTACTTGGCTCCGCTGACGGGTGAGGCTGCGCAACACTTACGGCCCGCGGCGCAACTGGCACAGCACTGCTGTGTTCACGAGCCGGATGGGCCAGAGGGGACTGGCTTGCCTGGAGCGCGCGATCTGTCTGGTCTTCGTGATGCTGAAGCTCGTCAAGGCGTCCCTTGAACTCGCCAAGACCGCGGTTCAGCGTCGCCGTCACATTGTCCTGCATGGCGTCGACGTTTTTTTGCAAGGCCGCCACATGATCATCCAGCGCTTTCAGCTGTTTGGCCATTTCCAGCTCGAGGGCTGCGTCTGGTGAAGG
>NZ_JASGXC010000029.1:0-3480 GCF_032913585.1 Gluconobacter sp. GP1 | reverse complement strand
TTTCTGACTGGTCCACGGACTTATTTATCAGAGATTAATGATAGTGTTTAATACTCTACGCATGACACAAAGGCTTCGCATTGAACGAAGTGAGAAGCCGTTTTTGTAGGATGCCGGAGTAATCCGGCCGGAAGCTGCTTTATTCTGCCCCCAAAAGTACCGCTTCTTTTGTCAGGCACCCGCTACTTCAACAAAGATGCACAGACTTCTGGGGATCTTCCTCTGCCCCTGTTCTTGGAAAAGAAGCAGAGGAAGTTATTCAGCTCAGGCCTGACGGATGTCTGAGCGCTTCGAGGGCTCGGCAAAATATGGACTTCAGAGCCAGAAAGATTCATCATCAATCCAACCCATCAAACCCCGGGACTAAACACCTTATGTGTTTCCAGCCTGTTATGATGACCTCATGAACGCCCCTGGCCAGGGGCGTTCATGAGGTGAGATACAGCGCTTAACACCTGGTAGCCTGACCACGTTTTCTAGCAGGCTGATCTCGCCTCTCTTCACCGTCTCGAACAGTTGACGGCGGCCCGCTTTCGGGACCGCGAACATAAGAAAGAGAGAGTGATATGTGTTCGGAAACCGTCATTGGAATAGATGTGTCCCGAGACTGGCTTGATGGCTTTTGCCTGCCAGAAAAGCAGAGATTTCGTTTTCAGAATTCACCTGATGGCCATGCCAGATTACTGGAAATTCTTCAGAGTATGCCGGACGGTCTTAAGGTTGGGTTTGAAGCCACCGGTGGACAGGAATGGGCACTCTGGCGTGTTCTCATCAGTATGGGACTCAATGCAGTCCAGTTGCCCCCTGCACAGATCAAAGCTTTCGCACTCTCCATAGGGGAAACGCGCGAAAACCGATCAGATCGATGCGGAATTGATTGCGCGCTTTATGGCTTTTCGTCCAGAAGCAGGACGAACACTGCCGGATGTAAAACTCCAGTTTCTGCGGGCACTGACGGTGCGCAGAGCTCAGATGGTGGAGGCACGTAAACGGCTTTCTGCCCAGATTTCGGCGCGCCGCAAGCAGGGTGTGAGCGCTGAACTGGAGGATATGGACAGCAGTCTCAAAGCATTTCTCGAAAGCCAGATCAGCGAGCTTGAACAACGGATTGAAAGCGTTATCGCAGAGGCAGAAGAACTCTCCGCCAAAGCAGAACTTCTCCGTTCCATTCCTGGTATCGGCCCGGTATCAGTCGCCATGCTTCTCGCAGAAATGCCGGAACTCGGCCGTATGACGGCGACAGAAGCTGCTGCCATGGCCGGACTTGCACCAATGGCTCACGATAGCGGCGCGGTGCGTGGGAAACGTGTCATTTCAGGGGGAAGAAGATCTCTCCGCCACGTTCTGTTCCAGGCAGGATTGGCAGCTGCCTGCCATAATCCAGTTCTGAAAGCTGTTGCCAAGCGCATGAAAGAGCGGGGTAAACCACATAAATTGGTGATCGTCGCTATCGCACGGCGTCTCGTCACAATCGCCAACGCTGTCCTCAAAACCGGAGTGCCATGGCGCATTAGCTCCGCCGCTTAAACACAGTTGCTAGCCCGCGACATCGGCAGGGATTTTTGTGACTCGATATGCGTGATGGGAATCTCGAAGATCCGGGAGGCAGCAAGACGTCACCGTGGCAGGGCTATGGCGAAAACGTAGTGCTCATCGCTATCGGGTATGGCCCGCCATCAAGCTGTAGCGTGCCGAAGGTGACGGGATCATAAATCGGCGTTTCTATGCCGTCTGCTGACGGACGGCTTATGGCACCTCTTTAAGTTTTTGCTTTGCAGATCGCTGAGACAACCAATAAATGGAAAGACTTGGAGCGTCTGCTCGGATTTCTTCGAGCTTGTTGGCAGCCTGTGCACGCCATGCAAGATCACCCGGCTCGACAAATTCGCGCCGTAGAGTTCGCACTTGCCTCAAGTGCCGTGTCTGCCCAACGTCGAAAATCATCTAGGCTCAGGACCTATTGATTTTTGTAGGGAATTTTGATTCAGGCTCTGTAAGGAGACTGAAGATGAGCGACCTGTTTTGGCTGACGGACGATCAGATGGAGCGCCTGCGACCGTTTTTTCCCAAGAGCCACGGCAAACCTCGTGTTGATGACCGCCGCGTGCTGAGCGGCATCATTTTCGTGAACCGCAATGGTCTGCGCTGGCGGGATGCGCCCCGGGAATACGGCCCACACAAGACGCTCTACAACCGCTGGAAGCGTTGGGGCGACATGGGCATTTTCATGCGGATGATGGATGGCCTGTCTGCCGAAAAGGCAGAGCCCCAGACCATTATGATTGATGCGACCTATCTCAAAGCACATCGCACGGCTTCAAGCCTGCGGCTAAAAAAGGGGATCCAGGGCGTCTGATCGGACGGACAAAAGGTGGCATGAATACGAAGCTGCATGCGATCACGGATCAGAACGGACGACCGCTGAGCTTCTTCATGACGGCGGGACAGGTCAGTGATTACACCGGTGCCGCTGCTCTGCTGGACAGCCTGCCCATGGCACAGTGGATGCTGGCGGACCGGGGTTATGATGCTGACTGGTTCCGGGATGCCTTGGAGGAAACAGGGATCAGGCCCTGCATTCCGGGACGGAGATCCCGCGGAAAGCCAGTCAAATACGACAAGCGAAAATACAAAAGACGCAACCGCATCGAAATCATGTTCGGCCCCCTCAAGGACTGGCGGCGGGTCGCAAAACGCTATGACAGATGCGGCACCGTCTTCTTCTCAGCCATCTGCCTCGCCGCAACCGTCATCTTCTGGCTATGAGTCCTGAGCCTAAGCAGACCTTAAATCGTCCGTTGTTCAGTACTGGAAGGTGCGACGAGATTGAAATGCTGGACGTTCAAATTGGCTTCATGCGTTCGTGCCTGAGCCAACTCGAAAGCACTCTGCATACGCATCAGGGTATCGGCGCGTACTCCAAAGGCCTTTTCAAACCGAATGGCCATGTCTGCGGACAGGTTGGACCGTCCATTCAGAAGAGCACTGATCGACTGGCGCGAGACGCCAAAATGTTCTGCAACGGTGTTCACCTTGATATTATAAGGTTCCAGGATCTCCGTTTTGAGCCAGTCACCCACATGAACGGCCAGTGAGGCATGCATTTTAAGCGCCATGATAATCCTCCAGTGTCATATCGCAGAGTGAACCCTGCTCGTTCAGGCGAAACGTCAGACGCCAGTTTTTGGTGACCGTCATTGACCAAGTGCCTGCGCGATCCCCCGTCAATGGGTGCAACCCATAATTTGGAGGAACAGCAAGTTCGTCTAATGACGCTGCGGCATCAATGAATGCCAACATCTTCCGAAGCCGGGTCACATCGCCAACCAGACCTTTAGCATTACCTGTTTCAAAAAATCGGCGCAGGCCTTTGTGACTGATGCTGTCGATCTCCATAGATGTAACCTACAGCTTTACGTTGCTAATGTAAACGGATGCTTTACATGGTAGAATTTCTATTGCCTTGAACTTACCTAAGAG
>NZ_JASGXC010000028.1:0-3706 GCF_032913585.1 Gluconobacter sp. GP1 | reverse complement strand
TTCTTATTATCGGACATAGGGGTTTTTCCATCAGGCCATGAAATTTGTGGGAATTCCTCACCGAAGTGAATGACGGTTCAGCGGGATTTTCCAACCTAAATGGCATTCTGTCAGCGGCCTGAGTACTCAGGCCCCAGTCCCGCGACGCCTATCTCGCACTCTGAATCACGATAAAAAACTTCTAGATCGCAACATAGATTCACCCAAGATCACAGGAAGCCGCATCTCAAAACCAGGCCCCCAGATCTAGCGGTTGGATGTTAGCAGGCTCGTCATCTGATCTCGCGTGGAACATGTTTTCGCCAACTAGAAATCATAGATAGGACTGTTTACCCGCACTGCCGATATCATGCGGGCTACCATGAGGGTCGGGTTGGTCAATATCATCCCCAATATGCACTGCTTCCTGTTCCTGGAGCGGATCCGCACCATCGCGTAACAATCCAGAGCACGGAATCGCCCATTTTTCTCCAGACACAAGCCGGAACTCGTCACGCAGAAACCGAAATTATCGTCCATGACGCCCGAAATCAGATCTCCAAGGCTTCAATCAATGGCTCTTCGAAGTTCTCATGTGATGGGGAGGCAGTCGCCTCCCCATCATCATCTAACAGCGTGTTTATCCGACCTGGCGCAGATCAGAGCGCACAGTGTGATCTTCCATAAGGTATGGTCCGCCGGACACAACCTGAATGGAGAGAATGCTTGGCTCCCTGCTAACGATATCTCCGTTCTGTAGCGACAGAGCTGCATCACCGTCTGTCCAGCGGTATCTGGAAGATTCCAGCCCATGCCATCCTGACAGGTGAGACAGGGAAAGATGCGCTGTCAGACTGATTGTCTGACGGGAAGCAAAGAGTGAAACATCCCCGACAAGAACGCCCAGATTACGACGATCATCCACGAACGGTCCGATCGTGTCGCTCGGACGGCTGGTCCGGGAGACCAGACGCACTGTCGCAACATTCGCGGGGATCATGAACATGACCCGATCGTTTGCCTGACGCAGCGGACGGATAACCTGACCAAAGTTGGTGACCAGATGCAGGTCCGGGTCTGTGGTCAGTTCAGGCTGAGGCGCAGCACTGGGGGCGCGTGCCGCAATGGCTGCATGGATCGGCTCAACGAAGGCCCGGGAGGTCTCAAGCGGCAGCGTTGATGAACCGCCCGTTTTTCTGGAACCACCAAAGAGGGCCGTCACGGTGTGATTGTCGAACTGGTCACGGTTGCCCGTGTCGAGATAGCTCTCGGTTAGTGCATTTTCAGCCCAAACCGCTTCATGGCTGTCCAGTTCAACGTGATAGTACGTGTAGCTGTTGATCGTGCGATCAATCAGGATTGAAGCGCCATTGACCAGCATACGGGCCGGAACAAGCTTGCCCTCGAAGACCATGCAGTGTTCCTGCGTCACCAGCAGGTCACGGGACGGGACACCCTCTGCAAGCGCGCCCTCGCGAATGCGGACGAGCCAGTTTTCTTCCGGCACAGGCTGGCTGGAGACGGTGATGGAACGATGACCCAGCCATTTGACAGGCATGGCCCCCTTCGGCGTCATGACCAGCGTACCCGGCACGAGCGTTTCGACCGTGGCTTCGCCATCCGGCGTCATCAGCGAGGTGCCTTCTGCAAAGCACGTCGTGTAAATCAGGCCACCATTGCTGTCAGACGACAGGGTGTAACCGTAACTGCTGGCGCCTGGTACATTGAGCGAGTATGTGCCGCCGGAAGTATAGAACGTGATGCCAGTGGATGTTGTGGTGACGCTGGTGACACTGGCAGCTGGAACTGATGCTAGTTCGATCGTATCCGTGGGTGACCAACCCGAAATTGTATTGGTTGGCATTGTCGTGCCGCTGATGACAAGACCGGCACCATCCCCAGAAAGCAGGATACTGTTGCTTCCGACTGTGCCGTTAACGACAAGTGTACCACCAGAGGAGACGACAGCCTGGCCAGAAATGATGCCGCCAGAGGCTACACTAACTGTACCACCATTCTTGATCGACGGCGTAGAAATAGACGCGCCACTTAAAACATTAAATGTAACGTTATTGGATACAGTCCAAGTTCTGGTATCTTTGAATCCGCTCTCGAAATTAATTATACCGCCATTTGAAGTGAAGGATGTATTATTAGTCCCGCTTGTTGGTGTGTAAACATCCATGGTTCCACCATCAAGCACAACGTTAGACGTTGTACCGCCGCTGACCACGACCGTCCCTCCGGACAAGATGTGTCCGCCGCTTAACAGGGCACCTGACTTAACAATATAGTTGCCGCCGGAGGAGACCCAGTACGATGAAGATGTATTTGTGAATGTTACACCGCTTTCGAGAGTAATTGTTCCTCCGTTGCCACCCGATGTAAATCCTACCGAAGCTCCACCGGACGTCTTGATGACATCGACGGATCCACCGTCTACGAACATGTCCTTGGCAAGGCCATTGTTTATAACCGCACTTCCTCCAGTCTCAATCACCGTACTGGAAGCTGTTCCGCCTAGAACATTGAGAATACCACCGCTGCCGATTGTCTGGTTAATAACCGTACCACCACGCTGTGTAATGGTATTCCCATCCGTCACCGCAGAAGTATTAGATCCATTTAGAGTGCCACTGGAGATCGTAATAAGACCGTCTGATCCCTGGAACTGATAACCTGAAATCGTATTACCGTTGAGGTTAAGGGTACCACCACTGATGGTAATGTCAGACGAATAGGTGCTTCCGTAAAAATTGGCGACACCGCCGCTGGCAATGGTCTGGTTTGTTGCGGATGCATAATAGGAGATATTTTCAACAACCCCAGAGCCGATTGTTCCTCCCGACACGGTTGCAGACTGCGTTGCGCTAATCGTGCCACTCAAGATTGCCGCATTATCGAGAATGATACTGGCGTTGGCGCCCGAGGCATAGGCGCTGTTTACGATGGCCCCAGCTTGCGCACTCAGAACACCGCCGACGCCATTTGCGCTTGTTACAAGGCCGCCCGATGAAACGACAATTGTGCCGCCGTTGCGAAGATATGGGTTGATTGCGGTACCGCCTGACTCGACATAGCGCGTACCACCACTGCTAATGGCAGTCTGGTATGATGATCCACCAGCCTCGATATAGTCTACACCGGTGCCTGACAAGACACCACCCGTAACTATTCCCCCTGATTGTACATAGCGCGTACCATAATTAGTTTGACCCGCAGCAGTACCGCCGTTCTGGACGTATTCAACGTTTCCCGCGTTAACCTGACTACTAGTAGTTTGTCCGGAAGTAACAGATGTCGTCGCCATTTGATCAAGCTCCAGCTTTTCGGGGGTAGTTAATAACAAACCAACATTACCCTCCTATCGCCTGTAGACAGCAACGATATGAAATAAAAGGAAATTGTTTTTTGGAACTTTTTAACCAAATGGAAACCAGTATCATTTTCGTGAAAAAAACCCTGTTTTCAGTATGTTAAAAAAATATCACACCTAATATAAAATAAATTCTAAAATTATTCTTTTGGATTCTTACAACAAGAATTTCGTCAAGAACTGGATAATTTGGAGTCCAATCTGGAAACCTAGGAAATCCAATACATTCGCTGCAACGTATCCCAAAGAAAATTGTCGGACTGATTATTTTCTCAGGCCCTTACAACTCATATTTTTAGTGATTATATTTTCGGGTTTTCGAGAAAAATCCATTTTATGCGAAACTTTTGG
>NZ_JASGXC010000027.1:0-3759 GCF_032913585.1 Gluconobacter sp. GP1 | reverse complement strand
TTCACTTCGGTGAGGAATTCCCACAAATTTCATGGCCTGATGGAAAAACCCCTATGTCCGATAATAAGAATTAACGGACATAGGGGGTGAAGAGGGGGCGACTTTTGAAAAAATTTGCAAATCCAACCTAAGG
This sequence comes from Gluconobacter sp. GP1, assembly GCF_032913585.1. Taxonomy (NCBI): domain Bacteria; kingdom Pseudomonadati; phylum Pseudomonadota; class Alphaproteobacteria; order Acetobacterales; family Acetobacteraceae; genus Gluconobacter; species Gluconobacter sp. GP1. Next base: position 3,626 of record NZ_JASGXC010000027.1, on the reverse strand, counting down.
CCGATTTAACATGACTTGATGTCTGTCTTCGCTCTCTCTCCAAGCCTGTCTCGGCTCACGCTGAAGACCACCTTCAAGCCCTGTGATGTGAGGGTACTGATGCCTTCTGGTCCTGCGCCGGCGATGCCGTGATGCTCTTGCCCACGCGTACGACGCTTCAGGTCTCTGACGTGGCGGTCGACCTGACCGCGGCATCGATAACCATCGGTCGTCTCGATCAGCGGCTCCAGGATCATCCCCTGAAGGAGGCCTTCCTCTATCGCGCCCGTCTCGACGCTGTCCGGGCACAGGCGCAGGTCGATGGCCAGGCCATTGATCCCTGGCACCTGGCGGCTGTCCTGGAAGGCCTGCGCCTCCCAACGCAGGACCTTGAGGGCGCTGACCGGTTTGCTTTGGTGGAAGCGGCACAAACAGCGTTTCGGCTCTACCAGTGGCAGACCCATCCTTCAGCGACACAACGGCATGAGATTGCACGGGCTCTCTCTCATCTCCGGCCTTTCATCCGAACGTGTGGACCCCTCCTCGGTGCGGCGAGCGCGTTCCATGACTGGCTGCATCAGGGAGGCCAGAGGGCTCCGTTCCGGGCCGCACTTGGCGTTCTGTGGCGCAAACGGGGCGTCATGCGCAGCGCCCTTCCCCTCACAGGTCCTGCGGCGCTTCGTGCCGGAGCGCCTCATGATCCTGTGCGATGGGTTCCGGTGTTCCTCAGAGCCGTGACGGCAGAAGCCCACTCCATGACCGAGATGCTGCGTGGCATGGAACGCCAGTGGGTCATGGCCCGCAGAGAAGCAGGCGCGCAGCGTCGGCACTCGCGAGCCCCTGCGGCCATCGATATCCTGGCCGCTCGGCCTCTGACGTCCGCGACGACGCTGGCAGACCTCCTCAAGATGTCTGTCAACGCCGCCCTGGATCTTCTCGAACGGTTCGAAAGCAAGGGGTTGGTTGTTGAAGTGACACATCGGTCCGCGCGGCGCTTGTTCGCCTTGCGGGGGTTTGAGCCCCTGCGCGAGGCTCTGATGCCGCCGCGCCGGCTCGCGGCTCATACCCTGAAAAACACGGATCCTGCTCTGACTGACGAACTGCGCCCGTCAGATCTGTTATCAACGTTCTCCGGACAGCAGGCAACGATCTGGAAGCCCGACTTTACCGAGCTTGAGGCCGCGATGAGAGAAGCAGATCACATCCTCAGGAAAACGACTTCGCGCAGAAACAAGCCTCGAGTGTAACGCGATCATCAGGCCTGCTCTCGAGGGGAGTCTGTTTTCGAGTTGTCCGGGAAGCCGTGCCCCTGCTGCAGGAGACTGATGATCTTACCGCTGATGCAACGGCTTCTCTAACGTTTCCCGACCGAGCATGTCTGCCAGGATGCCAGTTGTCGACGAACCCGATCCACCAGCTGATCAACAGTCTGGAGCTGGGGCGTGCCAAAAGTGACCTTCAGGGTATCCCGATACAGATAGTGACCCTGATCAGCCGGATCCAGAGGGACTCTCGCCGCACAGCTCGCAGTCTTCGGTCCATCGAGGTCCATACAACTAATTACGAAAAGACGACCATTCTCTTTTTTGACATAAAAATGCCCGACAGACGTAAGAAAGACCTTATACTCTCCAACGTTTTCTACCTGCCGTTCAATTCCATGAGTTACACTCCATCGGTCCCACGCGGCCTGCCCCGAGACATTGTCGTCGAAATTCGTGTTGACCGTGACAGAGACATCGCCTCGATAGAACCCGCCGCCGTCAACTTCCGTGTTGACGTTCTCAGGGTGGAAGAGCGACCAGACATCGGGCCTGAGGTCGGGCAGTCGCTCCAGCAGCATAATGGTGGAGCGCTTCTCCGGCCCGGTCCAGGGCGAATACATGGCAACGTATCCGGCAGGAATATCGTAGCATCGCCCTGCAACAAGGTAGCGTCCCGGCTTCATGTAGGCGGGAACGTCATGGGAAATCCGATAGGCCGCACCCGCGATGAGAAAGGCAAAAGCCCCTCCCATGCCAAGAAGAATTTTGCTGCGTCTGGACAGTTTCAACACGCAATGATCCGATATCAGCTACGAGGGAATAACGGTGCAGGCTGATGCGTCACCAGCGTTACGCCCTGCATCGTATGGCCAGTTTCAAAGACGAGAGACGAGGCGCCACGATGAGGTAACTCCCGATAGTCACTGAAAGAGGCAGGACTGTTTTCGGAAAAGCCGGAACGCGTAAAGTCCTGCAACAGGGACGCACCCAGATTTTTCGTCAGCTGCTGCGACAGGAAAGACGGAGCATTCAAGCCGGGCGCTTCTGTTCCCAGAGACCGAACCGTCGAGGCGCTCACACTTCCAAATGACACATCGCTTGCCAGGCCCTGTTTTCCGTTAGCAAGACTGACCGCTGACTGGGCCGTCACGGTATTTCCATTTTCCGTGATAAAAGTGGGCCTGCTGGTAAGGGAGATGGAGCTGACGCCTGCCTGATCCAGGGATATGCTAGTATCCCTGCTGCCGTCACCTGGTATCGACAGGGACAGTGCGCTCCATTCCTGATCCTGTGCCGAAATGATACCATCATGATTACTGTCGAGATGGTCGAGCGCGGCAAAGTCACGAACGGGCGCCAGTTGGTTTCCCTCACCCTGTACAAGGACACCCTCGCCAGGCGTAATCCAACCCGTTTCATTTCCATCAGTGAAATGATGAGAGGTTGTTGATGAAACCGTATGCAGCTGATCATTCTTGTACGAAATTACAATCGGGTCCCAACTGCTTTCTTCAAAGATATCATCGTAAATTGACGACCCATCATTATCATCAATCCCGCTTCCGATAAGGCCTGGTGAAGTTGTAGTTGTAATTTCCGGTCCCCTAGACTGTCCCGCGACCGGACCGTCCGGGTCTTCAGTGACCGTAACTCGCGTTCCATTTCCTAGCGGAAAGGCTGTTACGGCAGGCTGACCCGGAGCTGCGAGTGCGGGCTGACCATCTGGACCCAGAATTCCTGCATTTTGATTGTCGGGGTCTGGCGTCGGAATGGGATCGACTGGAATGACCAGGCCTGAAGACGGTACATCCGTAGGGACATAGCTGGTTGCTGGCGCTCCAGATGTTGTCTGGTCCTCAAACCCGGTATTCCCCAGAGGCTGTTGAATATTCTGGCCCGATTTCCCTGAAAGAATATCATGTCGGGCCCAGACTTCGACGTTGTTCCCCGCTTGCGTGGCCGTAACGTGAGTGTTGTCCCCGTTAAAAAGAACCTTACTGTTTCCGTTTACGGTTCCAGAGCTATTTCCGCCAAAGGCCGAGATCGACCCAGGTCCGGACCCGTTAAACGTATTGTTCTGTCCGGAAATAAAAGTTGTGGAATTTCCGCTTGCATTGATTGTGTTGTTGTCGCCGTTTGCTGTGAAGGACTGGCTCTGCCCTGGCTCGGCCGTGTTTCCGCCCATGAGGACTTTGGTCCCATTTCCGGAAATGGAATCGTTGGTCCCCCAGACATAGGTGGTATCGCCCTCCTGAGACAGGCTGGCCCCAGCATTGTCAGCCAGAAGGTGAACGGTTTGGCCCGTGCCATTAACCTGTGCGGAGGAGTTCGCACCAATGGCTGCCACACTCCCGTTCGCGCCGTTGAACGTATTGTTCTGCC
>NZ_JASGXC010000026.1:0-2500 GCF_032913585.1 Gluconobacter sp. GP1 | reverse complement strand
GTCAGCGAGTTTCTGTTTGCAGCGAGCTTAAGCCGTTAGGTGTAGGCGTAGCGAAAGCGAGTCTGAATAGGGCGAATGAGTTGCTGGCAGAAGACCCGAAACCGAGTGATCTAGCCATGGCCAGGCTGAAGGTGCGGTAACACGCACTGGAGGGCCGAACCCACGCCTGTTGAAAAAGTCGGGGATGAGCTGTGGCTAGGGGTGAAAGGCCAATCAAACTCGGAGATAGCTGGTTCTCCGCGAAATCTATTGAGGTAGATCGTCGGGTGTTTACCCTGGGGGGTAGAGCACTGGATGGGCTAGGGGGGCCCAAAGCCTTACCAAACCTAACCAAACTCCGAATACCCAGGAGTATAGCCCGGCAGACAGACAGTGGGTGCTAAGGTCCATTGTCGAGAGGGAAACAGCCCAGACCACCAGCTAAGGCCCCTAAATCGTGGCTAAGTGGGAAAGGATGTGGGGATTCCAAAACAACCAGGAGGTTGGCTTAGAAGCAGCCATCCTTTAAAGAAAGCGTAATAGCTCACTGGTCTATTAGAAACCCTGCGCCGAAAATGTAACGGGGCTCAAGCCACGTGCCGAAGCTGTGGGTGCATTCTTATGAATGCGCGGTAGCGGAGCGTTCCGTAAGTCTGCGAAGGAGGCGGGGTGACCCCCTCTGGAGATATCGGAAGTGCGAATGCTGACATGAGTAGCGACAAACAGTGCGAGAAACACTGTCGCCGAAAGTCCAAGGGTTCCTGCGCAAGGTTAATCCACGCAGGGTGAGCCGGCCCCTAAGGCGAGGGCGAGAGCCGTAGTCGATGGGAACTAGGTGAATATTCCTAGGCCTGCCAGAAGTGACGAATGAGAAATGTTGTCTGTCCTTATCGGATTGAACAGGCTTTTCGACCATTCCAGGAAATAGCTCTGGCGTATAGACCGTACCCGAAACCGACACAGGTGGACTGGTAGAGAATACCAAGGCGCTTGAGAGAACGATGCTGAAGGAACTAGGCAAATTGCTCGTGTAACTTCGGGATAAACGAGACCCAATCGTGGGCAACCATGGTTGGGTGGCACAGACCAGGGGGTAGCGACTGTTTAGTAAAAACACAGGGCTCTGCGAAATCGTGAGATGACGTATAGGGCCTGACGCCTGCCCGGTGCCGGAAGGTTAAGAGGAGATGTGCAAGCATTGAATTGAAGCCCCGGTAAACGGCGGCCGTAACTATAACGGTCCTAAGGTAGCGAAATTCCTTGTCGGGTAAGTTCCGACCTGCACGAATGGCGTAACGACTTCCCCACTGTCTCCAGCATCGACTCAGCGAAATTGAATTCCCCGTGAAGATGCGGGGTACCCGCGGTCAGACGGAAAGACCCTATGAACCTTTACTGCAGCTTTGCAGTGGCATCAGGAAAATCCTGTGTAGGATAGGTCGGAGGCTTTGAAGCCGGGGCGCCAGCACCGGTGGAGCCACCCTTGAAATACGACCCTGAATTTTTCTGATGTCTAACCGAGACCAGTAAGCCTGGTCCGGGACCCTGCATGGTGGGCAGTTTGACTGGGGCGGTCGCCTCCCAAAGTGTAACGGAGGCGCGCGATGGTGGGCTCAGGCCGGTCGGAAACCGGCTGTCGAGTGCAATGGCATAAGCCCGCCTGACTGCGAGAATGACAGTTCGAGCAGAGACGAAAGTCGGCCATAGTGATCCGGTGGTCCCACGTGGACGGGCCATCGCTCAACGGATAAAAGGTACTCTAGGGATAACAGGCTGATCTCCCCCAAGAGTCCACATCGACGGGGAGGTTTGGCACCTCGATGTCGGCTCATCACATCCTGGGGCTGGAGCAGGTCCCAAGGGTTCGGCTGTTCGCCGATTAAAGTGGTACGTGAGCTGGGTTTAGAACGTCGTGAGACAGTTCGGTCCCTATCTGCCGTGGGTGTAAGAGACTTGAGAGGATTTGTCCCTAGTACGAGAGGACCGGGATGAACATACCTCTGGTGCACCGGTTGTCACGCCAGTGGCACAGCCGGGTAGCTAAGTGTGGACGGGATAACCGCTGAAAGCATCTAAGCGGGAAACCCACCTCAAAACGAGGTCTCATAGAGCCGTGACAGACCATCACGTTGATAGGCCGGGTGTGAAAGTGCAGTAATGCATGCAGCTAACCGGTCCTAATCGCTCATACTTCTCACATCAAACACATGCACAGAAATCAGCCACACTCATAAAACACCAACCTCCGCCCACTCTCAAAAAGACTGGGTGGGCTAGAAGACCTGGTGGCCATTGCGAGGGCCCTACACCCGATCCCTTCCCGAACTCGGCCGTGAAATCCCTCAGCGCCTATGATACTGCACCTCAAGGTGCGGAAAAGTCGGTCGCCGCCAGGTCCCCTAGCCCACTCATCTCTCCCACAACACCAACATCACCAATACCACCGCGGGGTGGAGCAGCCCGGTAGCTCGTCAGGCTCATAACCTGAAGGCCGTAGGTTCAAATCCTACCCCCGCAACCA
>NZ_JASGXC010000025.1:0-5841 GCF_032913585.1 Gluconobacter sp. GP1 | reverse complement strand
CCCAATCAACTAAGGGGAAATGGAATCACAGAGCAGACCTCAATACCAGGGGGTTTTTCGAACCCTCCACCTAGGTTACGTTGACAAAAGATCTGATCCAGAGCCTTGCGGCGGCGATATTGAGGAAACTCATGAAGGATAAGGCGGTCTTGTCGTAGCGGGTCGCGATGCGGCGCATCTGCTTGAGCCTGTTGAACATCCGCTCGATGTGGTTGCGATCCCTGTAACGCCGCCAGTCTGTTTTCTGTGGAGCGCTGCGGCCTTTGCGTGATGGAATGACCGGCAGGATCCCGTGGATCAGCAGTTCCTGGCGGAAACTGTCACTGTCATAGCCCCGGTCGGCCAGCATGGCTTTGGGGTTCGGGACAGGTAGCTTCATCAGGGCGTCTGTGGCTTTGTAATCCGAGACCTGGCCTCCGGTAAGGACAAAGCCGAGAGGGCGTCCCTGATTGTCACATCGGGCATGGATTTTGCTCGTAAAGCCGCCGCGTGACCGACCAAAAGCCTCCGAATAAGCCCCCCTTTTGCCCCAGTGGCCTGTGAATGGGCGCGGATTACGGTGCTGTCGATCATATGCTGCCAGTTATCAGTCAGCCCCAGATCTACCAGGGTCTGTAAAAGAGCATCCCAGACACCCTGTTCAGCCCAACGCCGGAACCGGACATAGACCGAGTTCCATTTGCCGTAGCGTTCATGCATGTCCCGCCAGGGGCAACCCGTTCGTAGAACATGCAGCATACCATTGAGAAACTGGCGATTGTCTCCAGATGGACGAGCCCAACGTCCACGCTCAGGCGGCAGAAGCGGACCAATCATCGCCCATTCCTGATCCGTCAGATCGCCTCGTGCCATGCCTGTTCTCTCTGCCCGTTATCCCACAGCCAGGAAGTGAATCAGATCTCAGGCAGATCGTATAGATCTTTTGTCAACGTGACCTAGGCCCTCTGAACCGAGTAAATCTCTCTTCATCAACATAAAAGAACCTTGGCTGCTTCATATCACTATGCCCTGCCCCAAGATCGAAGGAATGGAGTCACACAGAGAGCCTCAAAACCAGAGAGTTTTTCGACCCTTCCCGCGGGGGGCAATATTTTTGTCATTATGAAAAAAACATTCACTTGATGATTTTTATTTTATTAACTATTAACTGATCGTTACCGCCTCGCGATAAAAATTTGGAACTTCTTAATTAATGCCTCAGAGCCCGATATCGAGTGATCAAGAGGCCGCTTCGAGCGGTGCGAACCCCCTTGGTTCCAAGCTTTCTGATAAGCCCGCATATCCCCCTTCAGCGTCAGTCCCGACTCAACAGGCGCATCATGGCATTCGGTTTGATTTCAATTTTGGGTGTCGTGTTCAACTGCCACTTCTGGAAGACGGGCAAACATGGCACGTCCGACTTAGAGACCTTGATACGGGCAATATTCTCTTTGAGAAAACCGGGATCCCTGCAGGTCTTATTCATTCCAGCAAGCGTTGGTATGTCCGATTTGGCATAGATGTTTGGATCGAAAGTCAGCCTCAAGGTGGCGTCAAATCAGAGAAACAGGTTTTCAGTCATCACTTCGACCCACAAAACAAAGAGATTCTAATCCAATTCCCAGTGGGTACACTCGGCGACACATTGGCCTGGATGCCCTATGCAAACCGCTTTGCGAAAAAACATGGTGCCCATGTCACCTGCGCTCTTTCAGGCCTCATCAGTCCTTTGTTTGAGAAAGCGTATCCTCATATTCGCTTTTTTACGCACGAAGAGGTCATTGACCAAAAGCTCAGCGACACATTCTACGGGACCTATAGTTTAGGACTGTTTTTTGATGATGTGGCATGTGACTGGCAACCGACTGATTTTCGATATGTCGGCCTACATAAAACAGCCGCCTATATCCTCGGGGTTCCCCCTGAAGAAGAGCCTGCAAAGATTACTCTTTCTGACGAAAGTCGTCCTCTAAAAGAGCCTTATGTCTGTATCGCCGTACAGGCGAGCTCCCAATGTAAATATTGGAATAACCCGACAGGTTGGCGCGAAGTTATCACGTGGCTTAAAGAGCAAGGGTATCGCGTCGTCTGTATTGATCAGAAAGCCGAACATGGGACAGGCGTGGTATGGAACCACTTGCCGCATGGAGCTGAAGACCAGACAGGAAATCGTCTTCTGGCAGAACGAGCGCGCTGGCTTAAGCATGCAGCATTTTTTATTGGCGGCAGTTCAGGCCTAGCCTGGCTCGCATGGTCTGCAGGCTGTCCTGTGATCATGATTTCAGGGTTTACCCACCCCAATAACGAGTTTGAAACGCCCGGGCGCGTGATCAACTGGCACACCTGTAATTCATGCTGGAATGACCCGAAGGAGCGTTTTGATCACCACGATTTTTTGTGGTGTCCGCGGCACAAAAACTCCGAAAGGCAGTTTGAGCGCACAAAACTTATCACCTCAGAAATGGTGATAAATAGAATCAAATTAATTAGAGGATAATAAAATGAGTTATGTATCTAATGGTACACTCTATGTAACAGATGCAGTTGGTGGCGCGGGGGCCCCAGGAAGTTTCTATGGAGCAGCATTTTCTAGCGCTGTTATTCTCTCCGGAGGAGAATATTCAGGAACGGGGTCAGTAGCATCTGGTGCAGGGTTTGTTGTTAGTAGCGGTGGTAGATTAGATGCAAACCTGACGGTTTCCTCAGGAGGATCTATTGAGCTCGAACGGGGATCTCTCATTGGATATTCATCTTCCACTTTAACATTGTTGAGTGGTGCTAGTCTTATAGTCGATGCTGGAGCTCAGCAATATACTGGGGAAAATTACATTCTTTCTGGCGGGACAATTTCTGCTTATAGAGATTTGGGGTCACACACGTGGACAAGTGCTGGTGGGACCCTGATCATTGAGAGTGGCGTATCTCTTAGTGAAAGCCCCGTTGCTGGAGCGGCAACTGTTGCGGTCAGCAGCGGAGGTAGCCTGTCTGGCGGGGCCTTTGTCTCCGGTAATACTGTCGCCGTATATGCGGGTGGTGTGACGTCCAACATTATCGCCTCAAGCGGAGCCGGTGTTGGTATTCAGGGTACCGGATCAAATGTTACGATCGATACGGGCGCTGTTTTGGAAATTGCTTCTGGTGGTTTGGTAGAAGGGAGTACAATTAACGGCGGAACAGGCCACGTCGACTCTGGTGGAAGCCTTACCACCACCATAATTGATAATAGTGCCATTGTGACCGTGAGTGGGGGCGCTACGGCTTCAGGTCTGACACTTGAAACGCTGGGTACCGTCGTTGTTAGTTCCGGAGGAACTGTTTATAACACCGTTATTTCCAGTGGCGGCGGTCTTGGCCTCGCTGGTACGGCTTCCGGAACAATCGTTAACTCCGGCGGTGTACTGGAGATCAGTTCCAATGGTATTGCTCAGGACAATACTATTACCAGTGGCGGGGCCATTGATGCCGATGCAGGCAGTGTCGTGGGCACAACGACGGTGTCAAGTGGCGGATCGCTTACGGTTGCAAGTTCAGCAGCAATTTCAGGTGTTGTCACCATAGCCAATGGCGGCTCTGCAACGATCTGGAACAATGCTGGTGGAACCATTGACCTCGTAGGAGACACCAACCACGGACTGACCATTTCGGGTCTCGAAAATGGTGGTACAGTCAGTACGGTTATCAGTGGGTATACAGGAACGGGACCCGGTGATTCAGATTCAATAGATCTGGCCGGCGTTTCTCCTACGGGTGCAACATACAGCTATCCGTCCAACGATCAGGTGGTCGTAACGCTCAGCAATGGAAACACCATCACCCTGAATATCGAAGGCGTCAAAACGACAGGTTTCGCTCTCGTGAGTGATGGCAATGGTGGGTCCCTTGCTGAAGTCTGCTTCCTTGCGGGCAGCCTCATCTCAATCCCGTCTGGAACGATTGCCGTCGAAAAGCTGGCGGTCGGTGATAACGTCACAGCATATGTCGATGGGACCGAGACAGTTCGCCAGGTGACATGGGCCGGCCAGGCCCGCTGCACAGTCCGTCCGCATCTTGCTTTAGATCAGGCAGGGTATCCCGTTCGCATTCTCAAAAATGCGATCGCTGAGGGCGTTCCTTTTAAAGACATGCTGATCACCGCCGAGCACTGTCTCTTCTTTGATGGCAAGTTCGTGCCGGCCCGGATGCTCGTAAACGGTCGTTCGATCTTCTATGACACCTCGATCACGTCTTACGACTACTATCACATCGAAACCGCTGATCACTCCGTCATCATGGCTGATGGTATGTTGACGGAGAGTTATCTCGATACCGGAAACCGTCGCGCTTTCCGTCAAAATAACGCTGTCGTCTCCATCCCTCTCAGCCGTGATCTCTCCTGGGATGATGCCGCGGCTCCTCTCACCGTGTCGCGTGAAGCCGTCGAGCCGATTTACCGTCAGATTGAAGGTCGTGCCAAGGAGCAGAACTGCCCGGTACAAACCGCCCCCCAGCCTCTGACCTATGACAGCGACTTGCACCTTGTGACTGATACAGGCGCAACAATCCGGGCAGCCCGGACCAATAATGATCAGGTTATCTTCATGATCCCTGTCGGCGTTGGCAGCGTCCGGATCGCCTCTCGTGCTAGTCGTCCATATGACGCACTAGGACCATTTGTGGACGATCGTCGGACACTGGGTGTTCTGGTCGGCGATATCAGAATGTTCGAAAGCAATGCAACGCGTTTGCTCAGCGCGCATTTGATCGAGGAAGGTATTTCGGGTTGGAGTAACGTCGAAGATGGAACAGTGCGTTGGACTGAAGGAAATGCTTTTCTTTCTTTAGGACATCGCCCTCTGGGCAGTATCGCTCTGTTATCCGTTCAAATTCTTGCGTCTGGTCCCTATCTGGTGACAGACACGACACTAGACGTGGCTCTTCAGGCATAACAAAAAAGAACCCGGTGACTTCACGTCACCGGGTTTTTCTTATACGATGCCACAATCATGCCACATAGAACCTTGCTGACTCCAGGACAGATCTGGACCCCCAAAAATCAACAGGAATTCCCTAGAAAAATTGTTGATCTGGTAAAAAGCAGTATCGAATTTCAGGTATTGAACAATAAATTAGACATAAAAAGATGCGCTCACTCTCTTTTTCGAAAATGGATTAAAATTACCCAAGCGTCTCTTACTGAAATTGATGAAACCCGCGTGCCTCCAACACTCGCGTTGGCACAAAAGCTCTTTGCTCTCCGCAAGTCCGCAAAGATGAGCCAGCTTGCGCTTTCTGAAGCGCTCAATATCAGTCGCTCTGCGGTTGCTGCGCTTGAAACGGGACGAACTGGAGATCTTCAAAAATATCTTCCAAAAATTTCTGAAATTTTTGATGTTCCCATCAATTTTTTTCTGGATGGCCTCTCAACCAAACCAGTAAAACGCGTCATCTCATCAGATGAAGATATTTTGATTGATCTTTACAGAGCTCTCACGCCAGAAAAAAAAATCAGTGCCCAGAAGTATATGGAGAGGCAAAAAAATACATAAATGATCAGGTGGAGGGTTCTAAAAACCTCTTAGTTTTGGGGGCTTTTCTATGATTTCGTTTTTTCGGTCCTTATCGGGGGAATGGCGCTATGAAACAGCCGGGCTTTTTTGACGTCGAAGAGCGGCTTGCTCGGCTGAGCGGGCTTGGTGATCAGCTCGAAGCCTTTTCCCGGACTGTAGATTTTGAAGCCTTTCGTCCTGACCTGGATAAAGCGCTGGCCTATGCGGATGGAAGCAAAGGCGGTCGTCCACCATTTGATCCAGTGTTGATGTTCAAAATCCTGGTGATCCAGACGCTGAATAATCTGTCCGATGAACGGACGGAATATCTGATCAA
>NZ_JASGXC010000024.1:3183-6007 GCF_032913585.1 Gluconobacter sp. GP1 | reverse complement strand
GAACGCCAACCTTCGTGTGGAAGGATCGCAACGGCACCCCGCATGTTGAGGCAGGCCTGCCAGACGATCTTGATGCGTTTCTCGCGAGCCTTCACGCGTGAGCCTTCGTCCGACAGTGAAGCAGCGGGCCGGACGAGCCGCGTTATGGCTCGTCTTTCCGTTTATCTTTGCGCTGAGGCCGGGTCTGCGCACGGCGCAGCAGGGTCTTCGGATCCTTCAGGACGTTCCTGTGATCCAGCCCGTGGATCAGACGACGTTCGAGGACCAGCCTCCCATGTCGCCGCAAATGGCTGCAATCCGTAAGCGAACCCGGACCCTGGGGCGACTGTATGGCACGCTCTGTCTGCTGGCGAGCCTCTGGTGGGTGATGATCCTCATGTGGAGCGGTGGGGCCGCTTTCAGCGCATCCTGCGTTGAAGCGCTCGCCTGTGCGATTGTTCTGGGAAGCCAGTTTGTTATTCAGGGCTTCTCAAACTGGCAGGCCCGGACAGGACGCGCCGGAAAACTCTCGGAGTATCTTTCGGACGGGCGGCGGCTCTGGCCTCGATGAGGCCAGTCTCCGGGACGCCTCAGAACGTCCCGGATTGGGCGGCTTTGCGGTCAATCGACCAGGCGGCCTTTTCATAATCAGGGCGATCACCCTGATCGACCGGGTCATTGGGTTTGACAATGGTGCCGGCGCGGGTGGCCAGCGCAGGACGCCAGGTCACGGGCGCAGAGCCATAGGGCGCATAAGGATCGTAAAGCGGCTGCTTCACCTTGGGTGGTGATGGCACATTGTAAGACGAGAGCGAACGGATGTTGCCGTGAGCGCACGCTGACAGGCTGCACAGCAACGCCAAGGCCGCGAAACTTTGCCTTAGCGAAATGACCGTCAAGACCTGCTACCCTTCGCCTTCAGCTCGGCTTTGAGAGACGCAACCTGCGCTTCAGCTTTCTCAGCACGCTTCCGCATTTTTTCAGCGAATTCGCTCCATTCATCCCGGTTGCGAATCATCTCATCCAAACCGGTATCCGCGATACGGTGCTTCTCAGAGAGGGCATCGTACCTCCTGACAAGGTCGTTATGAAGATCTACGACCTGATTATAGGCTGCCAGGGGAACCGACTTACCGGCAGCCTGTGCCATTCTTTCGGTAGCCTGCGTGATGCGGCAGAGCTTATCGTAGTCTAGAATGTCTCCCATCATCGTTCTCCCTACTCTTCGGCGCGGCCAGAGATCTGCATGAGAGCTCTTGTCGTTGAGTCTACTGGCTCGGCCTTGTTGTTGTCGACGGTATTCTGCCCTTTCCCGTCTGCACTCACATTCGACACCGTATCGCGAGCCAGTTTTGCGGCTGTGTCTGTAGGAGCGGCGATCCCCCGGCCGGTTGACTTGTCATTAAAGTCATCGCTGTCCACACGACCGATACTCGTCATGCCCGCCATCGCAGGGATGTGGTGTGGCAGGGTCGAAATCAGCCTGAAGCACATGACTGCGATGCTCATCTCCATCGTGACGAACATGCAGAGCAGGACGATCAGGCCGATAAAATTGTCCAGAAGCCAGCCACGCTCAAAGACGAACCCGGTGGCAATCGAGAACGCCTTCATGACCAGCCAGGAGATCGAGGCAAAGATCGTGTAACTGAGCACGAGACCCGCAATCATCATCACCGGGCGAAAGAGAATTGTGAACAGCACTTCATAGCCACGGTTTCCGCGGCCATGAAGGCCCTCTCCCTGAAACACCAGATGGGCCAGCATCCACAGCGGAACGCCCACCACGGCTTCGACCACGACGATATACCATCCCGCGACACCTGCCATCCAGTAAGCAAAGGGGGTCATCGGGAGGACGTAAGCAAGCGTAATGCCGGGCGCAAGCAGGAAGAAAGCAGCCGCAAAGACAGGCGTGAGCAGGGCTTTGATCAGACCACTCAGTGCGAAGCTGCCCGCGGATGCAATGGCAGCCGGGACATCCCCGGTGGCAAGATTGGCCGCTGTCGCGAGCCCCGCCCCTGTCTTGCTACTGAGCACCGCCGCGCCGCCAATAATCGCCAGCGCCGTGTGAATTAAAAGATGGCCAAGCCCGATCATTGCCCCCAGAGGATCGGTCCAGTCACTCCCGGATGTTGGCGACAGGAGATGATTGACGATCAGCGTCATGACCCCGTTCGTGATGCCGAGTGCCTGAAGAACACGGTCCAGAGCCGATTGTCCGGAACTGGGTAAAGCTGCGTTGTTAAAGAGCCTCGTCGCCCCATTGGGCGCACTGGCGCTGTCCGACGTAGCCAGCTTCTGCTCTTCCGCAGCCTGATACTGTTCAATAGCGGTGATCGGACCCGCAAGGTCTTTGGAGAGGAATGACCCCAATCCCTGCCAGCTTGGCAGAGTTACCGAGGGGACGATGGAGGACATGGACAGCACCTCTGCATTGAGGCGCGAGATCTCAAGGTAGTAAGCCCCCAGCCCGCTCCAGCCGAGGTTTTTCATAGCCACATAGCCGGCATCACTTGAGCCGTTACCATCTGAGGAATACTGCGCACGGATCTTGCTGATCATGGCCGTGGCCGCCTCACTCAGCGCGGAGGAGTAGGACGTATTCTGTGCAGTCAGAACCGCATCCATGGAGCGAAGGGCCGTAACATCCCGCGTCTGCCAGATCGTATCCGCGAGAGACGACATGGGCGTGCGCACCGCGCTGATCAGATCCTGAAGCGCCTTGACCTGCCTGGTGCCAACATCTGTCAGATCAAGATTTGACCCGAGCATCTGCTGCTCAACCTGCTGCGGGATTGTGACCGAGATGCTGCCGCAGGTTGCCGCAGCCGTCGCCTCGCCT
>NZ_JASGXC010000024.1:0-3056 GCF_032913585.1 Gluconobacter sp. GP1 | reverse complement strand
ACTTGGCCACAACATCCGTCAGGTTGCGGGCCATCCCGATCGCCGTCTTCGCACCCTGCACGACGAGCGCCTGCCCCACCGAGAAGCCACCGTTTGCAGGGATCGGCACCATCAGCCCGAGTGCAACAACAACGCGCAGCGGCACCCACCCGGAGAAGCTTGCAGAGAAAACCTTTCCGCTTTCCGCTGTCTTATGAACCTGCAGGATGGAGGCATAGCTGATCCAGAACGCCGCAATCAGCATCGCATAAGCCGAAATATACTGCAGCATTGTGCCGGTGGCTGTCTCTGTGCCCCCTGACATCGGGAAGAGACTGTCGAGCACGCGGGCGGACCAGTCATCGCCCGCGCTCAGGTTGCTCCAGCTCACGCTGTCTGCCGTGGTTCCGGCATAGGCGGATCCCATAGTTACCGTGAGGGCAACGACTGTCATGGTGCCCGCCCGGAAATGCCGGGACGCTCGAAGGAACCGCATGAACTGGTGCATTGTTTTTAGACCTCCGGGCTCGGGCTGTTATCGCGACTTTGCTCCTGGCCCTGCTTTCGATCTTTGGTAAAAAAATCATGGAAGCGGTCCACCAGACGCTCGAGTGCCGCTCCAACTTCCTTCAGAAAGTCCTTGCCCGGCTCCTGGCCCGGAAGAGATTCCAGCTTCTTGCCAACACTGGCAGCGGTTTCCTCTGCGCTCTGCACAGTGGGATCACTCAAAGCGTCCCGCTTGGACGCTTCATCACCCAGAACCTCGACTTCCTTGCCCAGTCGCTGAGATGACTTCCGCAGTTTCTCCCAGGACTCTGCGAAGCCGGGCGTTTTCTCCAGAGACGCGTTGAGCTGCGCGCGAAGCGCCTTATGACTCCCATCCTCGGTCATGCCCGCAATGACAGAACTTTCTGATTGTCCAGGCTCTGACGCAGCTTTGGTGAAGGCTTCAAAAAACTCTCGGCCGACACGCTTGAGTGCGCCGAGATCTTCCTCGACTTCACGGGCCGCTTCCTTGACCTTGCGCGTTCGGTTCTGGATCTGCCGCTCGTCGCTCTTGCCCACAAGGCTACTCATAAAATCAGATAGCCCACGACGGTTCGTTTCAGTTGCCGCAATACTGCCTTTTTGAACCTCCGATTGCGCATCTTTATGGCTGGGCTTGGTTTGCTCCCCTTCTCTTCTGCCTTCTACCTGCGCAGCTGCTTGATCGACTTCCGGCTGTATGGATTTTCGCCTATCAGCTGTTCGCGTGGGGCCGGCAGATTCAGCGTCATCAGCAGCTCTTTGGTCGTCACGATGTACCGCACGATCCTCTTCTGCGGGGCTTTGCGACACCGCATCTTCCACTTCTTCCGGTTGCTCAGAAGGGCGAAGATCGCCTTGGAACTCATCATCGTCCCGAAAGGGACCGGCCTCTTCTTCTAGAGACTGTAGATATCCTTCGTCCTCAAACGGGTCATTCGAGGGAAGGCCAGGCTCAAGGATCTCGTGTTGTGTCCGGGGCGCCTGCTGAGGCTCGTGTGAGGGGTGTTCACTTTCCGCGACAGGAGGCTCAGGCTCCGTCACGGTTGGTTGGGGCATGTCAGCAGAAGCCGGTTGCTGCACTTCCGAAGATGCTTCCCTCGCAGGCGCGGGCTGTGGCGTCGATGTCACCGCGGGGTCCGCCTGCTGTGCATCTGGTCGAGGTGACGGCTCTGGCTCGGTCTGTTGCGCGCGGGCAGGAGTGCCCGACAGGGCCATGGTGATGCGATAGTCCAGAACGGCAGCCAGCCGTGCAGCGGCAACGGAAGCCTGGTCTTCCGGAGACACTCCGGACATATCCAGCGCTGTTTTGCGGAGATCGCGGACAAGATCTCGATCTTCAAGCGAGCCAGCCTGCGCCAGCAGGGCTTTCATTTCTTCGTTCTCCAGCCCCGGCAGATCTGTGCCATGGGCCTTCAGGCCGGCCGCAAGAATTGGAGGGATCTGCGGATCTGCGCCGGTTCCACTAAAGGCCTTCCAGTCCTGGACAAGCCACGCCACCTGAACGGTGAACTTTGGATCGCTTTCCAGTCCCGGGTTTTCCCGCAGACGCGCGGTCAGGTCCGAAAGATCTTTTGCAAGCCCGCGCTCTGCTTCGGGGATGGTCGACTGCTGAGCATCAAGGGCCTGCAGGACGTAGCCTAACGGCCCTTGCTGAGTGAGAGTACCCGACATGGTCATTCCTATTCGAGATGTTCAGGGGAGTGTTGTGGTAGGAACCGGCAGAGGAGATACCGCCCGAAGCCGTTGTTCAGCAGACGTCGCGAGCCTGTTGGCTTCCATCAGCGCCCGGGTCTGGTCCAGTTTGAACTGCTGCCAGGCAATCCAGTTACGCTGCGCGTCCAGCAGAGCGATCTGGACAAGAACAGACTTCGGGGAGGGCATCGCCTGCAGATCTGCCTGCCAGTCTGTGCCACTGTATTTTCGGTTGATTTCCAGCTCAGTGGCCTCGCTTTCCGAGCCAACTGAGGTGTTGGTGTAACCCTCACGGACCGCCTCGGCCTTTTGGGCCGCGCTCAGGGTCACGGTGTTCGCGTGCCACCCGATAATGTCGTCTCCGACGTGATGGGCCAGCGAAATGGCAGCATTGTAGGCACGGCGCCCCGGGAGGGCAGACTGCCCATCCACCGAGGTCAGAGCACTCCCTCTCAGCGCGGCGGGAGCAACCGGCTGGATCAGTGTCGTGACGTAGTCATTGGCACGGTCGATCGAGGCCTGATCCTGATATGCCGGTGGCGTTAACAGGCTGGTGGCGTCCTGATCTGCATTCTGCTGATCGGTGGAGGCAAGCGAGCAAATACCGGCATCCGCTTCTGCATCCGAGCAGTAAAGCGTAAAATGGCGGTTGTTATTGGCCTGCGCGCCCTGCCCTGCACCTTCCCAGGACGGCGTTCCCTTCCCGGCCTGCGTCCGCTTGTCTTTGCCGCTATCGAGTGCAGTCGCGACGGCGGCACCGTTTCGAGCGGCGACAATGGCAGCCTGACCACCTTCAAGATTAAGACAATCCTGCCGGTTGGTCGCATGGTTGTCCCGCTGCTGAGCCGCCCGGACGT
>NZ_JASGXC010000023.1:1147-6014 GCF_032913585.1 Gluconobacter sp. GP1 | reverse complement strand
ACGTCCGGGCGGCTCAGCAGCGGGACAACCATGCGACCAACCGGCAGGATTGTCTTAATCTTGAAGGTGGGCAGGCTGCCATTGTCGCCGCTCGAAACGGTGTCGCCGTCGCGACTGCACTCGATAGCGGCAAGGACAAGCGGACGCAGGCCGGGAAGGGAACGCCGTCCTGGGAAGGTGCAGGGCAGGGCGCGCAGGCCAATAACAACCGCCATTTTACGCTTTACTGCTCGGATGCAGAAGCGGATGCCGGTATTTGCTCGCTTGCCTCCACCGATCAGCAGAATGCAGATCAGGACGCCACCAGCCTGTTAACGCCACCGGCATATCAGGATCAGGCCTCGATCGACCGTGCCAATGACTACGTCACGACACTGATCCAGCCGGTTGCTCCCGCCGCGCTGAGAGGGAGTGCTCTGACCTCGGTGGATGGGCAGTCTGCCCTCCCGGGGCGCCGTGCCTACAATGCTGCCATTTCGCTGGCCCATCACGTCGGAGACGACATTATCGGGTGGCACGCGAACACCGTAACCCTGAGTGCCGCCCAAAAGGCCGAGGCGGTCCGTGAGGGATATACCAACACCTCAGTTGGCTCGGAAAGCGAAGCCACTGAGCTGGAAATCAACCGGAAATACAGTGGCACAGACTGGCAGGCAGATCTGCAGGCGATGCCCTCCCCGAAGTCTGTTCTTGTCCAGATCGCTCTGCTGGACGCGCAGCGTAACTGGATTGCCTGGCAGCAGTTCAAACTGGACCAGACCCGGGCGCTGATGGAAGCCAACAGGCTCGCGACGTCTGCTGAACAACGGCTTCGGGCGGTATCTCCTCTGCCGGTTCCTACCACAACACTCCCCTGAACATCTCGAATAGGAATGACCATGTCGGGTACTCTCACTCAGCAAGGGCCGTTAGGCTACGTCCTGCAGGCCCTTGATGCTCAGCAGTCGACCATCCCCGAAGCAGAGCGCGGGCTTGCAAAAGATCTTTCGGACCTGACCGCGCGTCTGCGGGAAAACCCGGGACTGGAAAGCGATCCAAAGTTCACCGTTCAGGTGGCGTGGCTTGTCCAGGACTGGAAGGCCTTTAGTGGAACCGGCGCAGATCCGCAGATCCCTCCCATTCTTGCGGCCGGCCTGAAGGCTCATGGCACAGACCTGCCGGGGCTGGAGAATGAAGAACTCAAAGCCCTGCTGGCGCAAGCTGGCTCGCTTGAAGATCGAGATCTTGTCCGCGATCTTCGCAAAACAGCGCTGGATATGTCCGGAATGTCTCCGGAAGACCAGGCTTCCGTTGCCGCTGCACGGCTGGCTGCCGTTCTGGACTATCGCATCACCATGGCCCTGTCGGGCACTCCTGCCCGCGCCCAACAGACCGAGCAAGAGCCGTCACCTCGACCAGATGCACAGCAGCCGGACCCCGCCGCGGCGACATCGACGCCACAGCCCCCGCCTGCGCGGGAAGCATCTTCGGAAGTGCAGCAACCGACTTCTGCTGACATGCCCCAACCAACCGTGACGGAGCCTGAGCCTCCTGTCGCGGAAAGTGAACACCCCTCACACGAGCCTCAGCAGGCGCCCCGGACACAACACGAGATCCTTGAGCCTGGCCTTCCCTCGAATGACCCGTTTGAGGACGAAGGATATCTACAGTCTCTAGAAGAAGAGGCCGGTCCCTTTCGGGACGATGATGAGTTCCACGGCGATCACCTGCCTTCTGAGCAACCGGCAGACGTGGAAGACCCCGTGTCACAAAGCTCCGCAGAAAGGGACAGCAGCATTCATCGTAATGACCAGCAAAATGCTGATGCGGCAGAAGACGCTGAGCCGGACGCGGCCGCAAGGCCAGCTCCGAGCGCCAAGACATCACAGCCTGACGCTGACCTAGCGGCCGCAGAAAGTAAGCCAAAGCCGGAGAGCAAGCCCAATCAGGCTGAGGCAAAGGTTGCGGCGACCACTGCGACGGCCACCAATCGGCGTGGACTGGCCGACTTTATGAGTGATCTGGTAGGCAAAAGCGATAACCGCCAGATCCAGAACCGAACGCGCAAGGTCAAGGAAGCGGCCCGTGAAGTCGAGGAAGATCTCGGCGCACTCAAGCGTGTCGGCCGAGAGTTTTTTGAAGCCTTCACCAAAGCCGCGTCAGACCCTGGACAATCAGAAAGTTCTGTCATTGCGGGCATGACCGAGGATGGGAGCCATAAGGCGCTTCGCGCGCAGCTCACCGCGTCCCTGGAGAAAACGCCCGGCTTCGCAGAGTCCTGGGAAAAACTTCGCAAGTCGTCTCAGCGACTGGGCAAGGAAGTCGAGGTTCTGGGTGATGAAGCCTCCAAACGGGACGCTTTGAGTGATCCCACTGTGCAGAGCGCAGAGGAAACCGCCGCCAGTGTTGGCAAGAAGCTGGAATCTCTTCCGGGCCAGGAGCCGGGAAAGGACTTTCTGAAGGAAGTTGGCGCGGCTCTCGAGCGTCTGGTGGACCGTTTTCATGATTTTTTTACCAAAGATCGAAAGCAGGGCCAGGAGCAAAGTCGCGATAACAGCCCGAGCCCTGAGGTCTAAAGACAATGCACCAGTTCATGCGGCTCCTTCGAGCGTCCCGGCATTTTCGGGCGGTCACGATGACAGTCGTTGCCCTCACGGTAACTATGGGATCCGCCTATGCCGGAACCACGACAGACAGCGTGAGCTGGAGCAACCTGAGCGCGGGCGACGACTGGTCCGCCCGCGTGCTCGACAGTCTCTTCCCGATGTCAGGGGGCACAGAGACAGCCACAGGCACAATGCTGCAGTATATTTCGGCTTATGCGATGCTGATTGCGGCGTTCTGGATCAGCTATGCCTCCATCCTGCAGGTTCATAAGACAGCGGAAAGCGGAAAGATTTTCTCTGCAAGTTTCTCCGGGTGGGTGCCGCTTCGCGTTGTTGTTGCACTTGGGCTGATGGTGCCCATCCCTGCAAACGGTGGCTTCTCGGTGGGGCAAGCGCTCGTCGTGCAGGGTGCGAAGACGGCGATCGGGATGGCCCGCAACCTGACGGATGTTGTGGCCAAGTCCATCGGCCCGGACGCTTTGCCGCTTGCAGAACCGATCATCCCTGGGACCAGGCAGGTTGTCATGGCGGTGATGGAAAGCGAACTCTGCCGCGCCCTGGTCAACAAAGCCTCAAACAATTCTGACCTTATGCCCGAACCAAAGGTTTCAAACCCAGGCAATGGTTCGCCAGTGACGGTGGATTACAGCCTTGCCGTGGGCGAGGCGACGGCTGCGGCAACATGCGGCAGCATCTCGGTCATGATCCCGCAGCAGGTTGAGCAGCAGATGCTCGGGTCAAATCTTGATCTGACAGATGTTGGCACCAAGCAGGTCAAAGCGCTTCAGGATCTGATCAGCGCGGTGCGCACGCCCATGTCGTCTCTCGCGGATACGATCTGGCAGACGCGGGATGTGACGGCCCTTCGCTCCATGGATGCGGTTCTGACTGCGCAGAATACGTCCTATTCCTCGGCGCTGAGTGAGGCGGCCACGACCATGATCAGCAAGATCCGTGCGCAGTATTCCTCAGATGGCAACGGCTCAAGTGATGCCGGCTATGTGGCTATGAAAAACCTCGGCTGGAGCGGGCTGGGGGCTTACTATCTTGAGATCTCGCGCCTCAATGCAGAGGTGCTGTCCATGTCTTCCATCGTCCCCTCGGTGACGCTGCCAAGCTGGCAGGGATTAGGGTCATTCCTCTCCAAGGACCTTGCGGGTCCGATCACCGCGATTGAACAGTATCAGGCTGCGGAAGAGCAGAAGCTAGCCACGTCGGACAGCGCCAGTGCGCCCAACGGGGCGACCAGGCTCTTTAACAACGCAGCTTTACCCAGTTCCGGGCAATCCGCTCTGGACCGTGTTCTTCAGGCACTCGGCATCACGAACGGCGTCATGACGCTGATCGTCAATCATCTCCTGTCGCCAACATCCGGGAGCGACTGGACCGACCCGCTGGGGGCAATGATCGGGCTTGGCCATCTTCTGATTCACACCGCGCTCGCGATTATTGGCGGCGCGGCGGTACTCAGTAGCAAGACAGGGACGGGGCTAGCGACAGTAGCCAATCTTGCCACCGGAGATGTCCCGGCTGCCATTGCATCCGCGGGCAGCTTCGCGCTGAGCGGTTTGATCAAAGCCCTGCTCACGCCTGTCTTTGCGGCTGCTTTCTTCCTGCTTGCTCCCGGCATTACGCTTGCTTACGTCCTCCCGATGACCCCGTTTGCATACTGGATGGCGGGTGTCGCGGGATGGTATATCGTCGTGGTCGAAGCCGTGGTGGGCGTTCCGCTGTGGATGCTGGCCCATCTGGTGTTTCAGGGAGAGGGCCTTCATGGCCGCGGAAACCGTGGCTATGAAGTGCTGTTCACAATTCTCTTTCGCCCGGTGATGATGATTGCGGGTCTCGTGCTCAGTTACACGATCTTTGCTTCGATCTCCTGGCTGGTCATGAAGGCGTTCTCGATTGCCACCGGGTTCGTCTTTGAGCGTGGTTGGCTTCTGGACAATTTTATCGGCCTGATCGTCCTGCTCTGCATGTTCGTCACGATGGAGATGAGCATCGCAGTCATGTGCTTCAGGCTGATTTCGACCCTGCCACACCACATCCCTGCGATGGCGGGCATGACGAGTATCGGTCGTGTGGACAGCGATGACTTTAATGACAAGTCAACCGGCCGGGGGATCGCCGCTCCTACAGACACAGCAGCAAAACTGGCTCGCGATACGGTGTCAAATGTGAGTGCAGACGGGAAAGGGCAGAATACCGTCGACAACGACAAGGCCGAGCCAGTAGACTCAACGACAAGAGCTCTCATGCAGATCTCTGGCCGCGCCGAAGAT
>NZ_JASGXC010000023.1:0-1137 GCF_032913585.1 Gluconobacter sp. GP1 | reverse complement strand
CACAGGCTGCCGGTAAGTCGGTTCCCCTGGCAGCCTATAATCAGGTCGTAGATCTTCATAACGACCTTGTGCAGCGCTATGACGCCCTCGCACAAAAATACGCGGTGGCTAACCGTGGCCTTGATGAGATGGAAAAGAACCGTGACGAGTGGCAGGTTTGGGGGCGAAGAATGCGCGACAAGCTACGCAAGAGAGCAGAGGCTGCAGAAGCGCGTGTTGCCGAACTCGAAGCCAAACTAAAGGCAAAGGGCAACAGGTCTTGACGGTCGTTTCGTTGAGGCAAAGTGTCGCGGGCCTCGCGTTACTGTGCAGCCTGTCAGCCTGCGCTCACGGCAACATCCGTTCGATTTCGTCTTACAATGTGCCACCACCACCCAAGGTGAAGCAGCCGCTTTACGATCCTTATGCGCCCTATGGCTCTGCGCCCGTGACCTGGCGTCCTGCGCTGGCCACCCGCGCCGGCACCATTGTCAAACCCAATGACCCGGTCGATCAGGGTGATCGCCCTGATTATGAAAAGGCCGCCTGGTCGATTGACCACAAAGCCGCCCAAGCCGGGACGTTCTGAGACGTCCCGGAGACTGGCCTTATCGAGGCCAGAGCAGCCGCCCGTCCGAAAGATACTCCGAAAGTTTTCCGGCGCGTCCTGTTCGGGCCTGCCAGTTTGAGAAGCCCTGAATAACAAACTGGCTTCCCAGAACAATCGCACAGGCGAGCGCTTCAACGCAGGATGCGCTGAAAGCGGCCCCACCGCTCCACATGAGGATCATCACCCACCAGAGGCTCGCCAGCAGACAGAGCGTGCCATACAGTCGCCCCAGGGTCCGGGTTCGCTTACGGATTGCAGCCATTTGCGGCGACATGGGAGGCTGGTCCTCGAACGTCGTCTGATCCACGGGCTGGATCACAGGAACGTCCTGAAGGATCCGAAGACCCTGCTGCGCCGTGCGCAGACCCGGCCTCAGCGCAAAGATAAACGGAAAGACGAGCCATAACGCGGCTCGTCCGGCCCGCTGCTTCACTGTCGCACGAAGGCTCATGCGTGGAGGCTCGCGAGAAACGCATCGAGATCGTCTGGCAGGCCTGCCTCAACATGCGGGGTGCCGTTGCGATCCTTCCACACGAAGGTTGGCGTTC
>NZ_JASGXC010000022.1:3534-7038 GCF_032913585.1 Gluconobacter sp. GP1 | reverse complement strand
CGTTCCCCTTCACGACGAATAGAAACGGACTGTGTGTCAGGGGGAACAGAAATGATCATCGCGGACCTCAGCAAGTTAGACGCCTGTGCAGTATCTGACAGGCGTTTGTGAGTGCGGATCAGCCCGTGACCGTCTGGGCGTAGGTCGTCAGAGCTTCGAGGGTGATGCGTCCCTCAGCATCGGCATTGGTTCTGAGCACAGCGTTGAGCGCCAGAAGAGCGATCGACAGCGGGACATGGTAGAGCCCGGTCAGTGTGTAGCCCGTCACGCTTAGTGTGTCTGGCTCGAGCTTGAGGCCGAAGCCGGCTCCTTTTGTTTCAGATCTCCAGAACTCCTCAGCGAGCCGGAGCAATACCGGAAGAAACACGTTTGTCTGGGTGACACGCCATGCAGGCAAAGTGCCAACGCCTGGAATGCCCGTCTCGAAGCGGTATCCCTGCGTTTCAATCAGGGCCGTGCAGCACCGCACCAGGTCATCAAGATCGCTCATGCGTAATCACGCTTTTTCCAGGAGGGAAGACGAGGGCGAACCGGGCCACACAGGATGACCCGGAGCATGCGCACGGCCACGGGTAGCGTAAGGCCGAGCCAGGCCAGCACGCTGAAGAACAGGACCCCGATTATGGCGAGGATAAACGTCCATTCGCGCATGTGAGCGATCCACAGAGCAAATGGTGCAAGCGCACGGGCGTCGATAATGAGAAGGCGGACCGGGTCCGCGGTAAAGCGCCACATCAGTTTTCTTCCTTCATGGCAGCGGCGGCGACGGCTTCTGTGATTCTGCCCTGTTTCACAGCCGCAGCGATGGATTGAGCGAAAGTCTGTCCGTGCTCTTCGACAGCGGCCTGCGTGATGTTCGGCCAGCGATCCTGGGGTGCGTCCAGCAGGCGGGTGCGAATGGCACGGGTCACGGGCAGGAACTCCCGAATGGGTGTCCTCTTGCCGTCGGTCGACTTCAGCAGCCTCTGGTTCACCAGAAGACGGAGGTTCTCGACGAACGAAATTGTCAGGCTGTCCCGCTGATCAGCGGGGCAGAGCGCCTGAACACGTCGGACAGTGGAAGAGCAGCTGTTCGTATGCAGAGAGCTCAGGAGGCGATGGCCAGAGATCCCGGCCTGGATCGACGCTTCCATGGTCTGGGGATCACGGCACTCGCCCACGACGATGTCGGTTGGCTCTCGACGCATGGACGCGCGGACAAATTCGGAAAAACTCCGGAGGTTCCGGGGAATCTCAAGTTGCGTGACCGCTGAGTTGCGACGTTCGACACGATCATAGAGGATCTCAAGGGGTGCTGAGGCTTCGATCAGGTTGCAGTGGATATCCGGGTCTTCAAGCCGGGCCCGGTTGATGCCGCCAATCAGTGTCGACTTCCCAGAGCCTGTGGCGCCGCAGATCAGAAAAATGCCCTGTTCTCCATGGAGCGCGTCCAGCAGTTGAGGCTCTACGTGCTGGTCCTCCAGGGGACGGGGAATGTCAACCAGGGGCCGGAAGGCCAGCGAAATGCCTGCATCCGCCCCGACCTGCGAGCTGACGGCATTCAGGCGAAAGGGATATCGCCTTTTTTTGCGATCAGGCCAGATTGTATGCCCGACGTCGATCGGATCACCGTTTTTGAGGTTGGTTACTCCCGTTGCTGACCGGAAGATGTAGTTGACCGCGTCCTCGACTTCCCCCGGCAGACTGGCGTCACGCGTGACCTGATGGTTTTCGCCATGAAGGCGCACCATCACGGGGGTGTCTGTCTGGATTTCGATCCGGGAGCACTCGGCCTCTGAGCACCAGATCAGGAACTGGTCCAGCATATTGCCCCGCAAAGGCTCGCCGTCGTGCGGCCACAACATGCTCATCGTGCCTTGTTCCCAAGACGGTTCAGTGTTTCGAACTCATGGATCACTCTCTGGTGGGTCCGGACCAGATCCTTGGGAAAGCTCTCGCGGTCTTCTCCGGGCGACACCCCACCCAGTAGCGCGTCCATGTAACGCGAAATTGGCTCAAGAAGGGACACAGGAGCCTTGGAAACGTCATACCCGTAGAAGGTCTTGCGAGACGCTACATGTTCGAGCTGAACAAGCGTCAGTGTCATCGCCCGGTCGAGCTGAAGGGCTGGTACGGCATAATGCTCTGCCACCCAGTCCCGGAGCGTGTAAGCCGCAATGCGCGCACGGATGAAATCAGGCATGAGGTTAAAAATTACGGAATCAGTCATGGTCTGCCGAAAGTCTTGAGAAGGCTGGAGATCTGGGGTGTCGTCAGAGGGCGTCCGGCAAGGCACTCTGCTTTCCAGTGTGCCAGTGCTGCTGCCGCTTCCGGGCAAGAGGCAATCGCCATGACATAAGGTGGGAGTCCGTCACGCGGATAGGACGCTGCGGAGAGAACGAGCCAGAGGTCGCGGTCCAGGAACTGGATGGCTGCGAAAAGCCCAGGGTTGACGACGCCGGCCTTGAGGCGTGCCTCCTGGAGAAGCGACAGGAGTGCTGGTCGCGTAAACGCATGTTGCTCAGCGATCTTCAGCGTCGAGCGGAAGCTCTCCTTCTTCAGCTGCTTATCAAGGGTAGCCACAAAGGATTTCGACACTTTCGCGAAGTTTGATGGCGCTCCGTCTTTTAAAGTGCCTTTCAGCTGCACAGAGAGGTTCTCCAGGACACTCTGTGCCTCATCTTTCCGGCGTTGAATGAAGAACGAGAAAGCGACGAACAAGCATTTTTCAGCGACCGACGCCTCCAGAGGCCCGCGCCAGGGACGACCAAGTTGCGCCTCCAGCGCCTGAAGAGTTGTCTCACGGAGCTGGGCAGCTGAGTTGCCTCGCACGTATCGTGCGCGCCATTCTTCAAGGTTCAGCGCAGGATCGAGAGGTGCCAATGGCGCTTCAGGAGGTGAGGGGCACACCAGCTTCAACCCTTTGCCAAGCCATGCTGCGCCCAAGGGATGGATCTCCGCGAGTGCTTTCTGCATGCCCTCGAGACCGAACCGTTTGCGGTGACGCTCCAGCGGCGCGCGGGTCAGGCAGAGGGCGGCGAGAATGACAAGCAGGACAAGAGCGGGCCATCGGAGCACTGACCCTGTCAGCGTGCAGAGTTCCCAGAGTGTCGATGCAGAGACACGCTCAGGGACGGCGTCCCCAAGATTGACAAGGACCGCGTCGTAACGGTGCGTGAAGAGTCCAATCAGCCTCAGCTCATAGCCCTGCACGAACAGGACGGCTTCGACGATCTGGGTGTGGAACTTCAACCAGAGCAGGAATGAAAACAGAGCAATTCCGACGCAGACGCCGATCAGCAGGCTGGCAATGCGCTCGGGATCGTGGGACCGCGTACTGGGAGCCGGGTTAACGGGCATTACTGGCCTCCTTCTGAAACGTGCCAGTGCGCGCGGTTCGCATCGAGACCAGGCTGACTGCGGATGCGAAGCTCCCGGTCATCGAGACGCATCAGATCTGCGCCGCCCTGGACGTCGCGGTGCAGCTGGGAGACCTCCGGGGCAGCCACCTTTCCGGCCCTTAAG
>NZ_JASGXC010000022.1:0-3524 GCF_032913585.1 Gluconobacter sp. GP1 | reverse complement strand
TAACGTCCCATGCCCATGACATCGCGTTCCATGCGCGACAGGTCATCGAGAAAGATCTCGACCGCCTGCCGTTGTCCGGCTGCCCAGCCATAAGCAACCCCGGATCTCCAGACCTCAACTTCATGCGGCGTGCGTGGCCGGACCGCGTCGGCTGGCGGAGAAGGGGGGGAGACAGTGCGGACAAGCCATGTGCGCCATTGCGGCACGGCCGTTACAAGCTGCGCGCGGCGCGTAATCTGATAAATCGTGCCTGTTTCCCGGGCAGTCTGGCCACTTGGATCGAGAGCGACCGCCATTTGCGCCTCTGTGACCACGGGCGGCCGGATAAGGGTCTGACCGTTGCCGGCGGGAAGCACCAGAGTGCGGAAATCCTCCTTTTGGTCCAGAACATGGGAATATCGACGCAGGAGTTCATTGATCGCGTAAGACTCTGCCGCCCGTCCACCCTGAGCGCCATAGGCCCACGCCGCACTGCGGACCGCACTGTCGCGTCCATTGCCGCTTTCCTGTTTGGGAGAGTAGCCGGGACGCACGGCCATCATCGCTTCGAGCGACGAGGGCCTGTCCACGTCGGGGATGTCCGGGGCTTCGGCTGCACCGGTGACAGGCGTGTCGATCGCATCGCCTGCTTCCGGGTTGCCGTCGGGTATCTCCGGGACAGGAAGATCCTGAGGGGGCTCGGCGTGGGCAGAGACGTTGACCGCACAGAGTGATGCCGCAAGGAGGGCTGCCCGACAGGCGGAGCGCCGAGGCTTACGCATTCCAGGAAATCCTTATGGTGTGATGAGGGATATCAACCCAGATGTCGGCATGCCCCGACGATGCGGCCGCCATCTCGTCCAGCACGCGACCGAGCGTGGTCGTCTTCTGATCCACGTCTATGATCGGCGGTGCGGCGCATGGCGGGATATCGGTCTGATAGCCGACCTGTGTGGCGATCAGTCGGACGCCCTCATCGAGCGGGCCCTGCCACTGCCATCTGACAGGTCGGTTCATCTCGGCCGGAAGAACGGAGCCTGCCCGTACCAGAGGAAAACGGACGGCACCAATCTGGTCGAGTGCGGACAGAATATGATTCATGTCCTGATCGTAGGGATGCACAGGCGGCTGGGTCTGTTCGCTGCAGGCACAGAGTCCTGACAGCAGCAGAAGGGTAAGGCCGAAGGGTCGGCAGAGAGGAATTTGCCACATGCCGCCTATGATGGCGGAGACGTTTGTGAGTGCGCAGCGATCTGGACGTTTTTCCAGACCTTCCGTTGATAGGCGACGTTGTACTTAGGCGTACTCGAGTTGTAATTGCCGACCCGTCTCCAGAACTCTGCCGCGTTATCAGGCGTCCGGCCGCCAAGTGCGCCCGCAAGGATCCACGCACCGATATGAATGTTCAGGCAACCATCGTTGATGATCTGGTCTTTCGAGATGCCCATATTGGCTAGTTCCGCAAGGTGCATCGAGTTCACCTGGGCAGGTCCCATGTCGTAACTGCCGTTCAGGTTCCGGCTGATGTGGCCAACACGGCCACCTTCTGTCAGGAGAATAGCCCGGTAGAGAAGTTCAGGCAGGTGGTACTGTTTTGCGGCATGAGAGATGCATGCTCCTAGCGGGCCCATGAAGCCCGTCATGGGTCGGGAGACGGGTCGCTCGCTTTGTGGCGGAGGCGTCTGTGACCGGCTTGCGTTAGCCCATGCGAGGATCCAGGCTCCGGCAGCGATATTCATGCAAGCGTTCGTGCGAACCTGTTCAGGATCAAAGCCCATACGCTGAAGGATGGGCAGCCACCTGGGATCGATCTTCATGGGACCGATACCCGGTGATGACGACTGATCTGCAACGCGCTCAATAGCGGCGACCGGAACGTTATAGGCCTGAGCGGCGAGGGCAGTGCACGGTGGAAGGGCCGTCATGGCAACGTGACCGGATCCAGGTGGTACTGATAGATGAGTCTCAAGATCATGAGTTCGTCCATGATGTCGGGAAAGTAGCCAAGAGCGCTCTCGTCGGAGACCGGTCGATAGTCATAGAGACGGGAGCCGTTCCGTTCCTGCGACAGTTCCATGCCGACGCTCTCGCCGTTAGCCCGTTGCGGTTGCAGCTGGATTGCCAGAAGCTCGGCGTTGCTGGTCATATGATCCAGGAGGTCAACAAGCTCGGGAAAATGCCACCCGATGGGATTGGATGGTCGCGAGATCATCACGAAGAGCTTGGCATCTCTCGATTTCATCAACAGGCGAAAGCGCTCGATGCAGCGCTGATAATACGTCCGGTCACCTTCCGACTGCGGGTCCTTGTGTAGAAAGATCTCCTTTAAGCCAAACCGGTCATGAAACGTTGGATGATGACGCTCTCCCCGTTCAGGCAGGAAGTCCGCAAAGTCGTTTTCGAGACAGTGACGGATCATTCCCGGAGTGGCATGGATCCAGTCGAAGGGAAGGGCAAACTGGCGAAGTTCCGCCTGCTGAAGGATGGTGGCCGGAAGGCAGTGGGTTCCGAGTGCGACGGTATGCCTGACGCGTTGTCCGTTGATCTCCCGGGTGCCGTAGCCTGGCATTTTAGAAGAGCGGCGGTGCCGACGGCGCTGCAAAGTCGTGCGCAGCGAGATGAGAAACTCAGGGGTCAAGTCGTAGGTTCCCGGCTTGATACCGGATCGACCCTTCCGGGCCCGATCTAGGATGTTTGCGCCGCTCATTGTGGTGCAATGCACAGATGAAGAGCAGAGAAGCCGTAGTCCCCGTACCAAAGAACGGCTGACTGCATGTCCTGCGTTCCTGCCTGGCAAGAGAAACCGCCAGTATAGGGATTAGCGACGTTGTAATTGTTCCTGCCGTTTGTTGTCGGAGGGACATAGTACCCAAAGGGCGCGCGGGTTACGGACTGCCATGTTCCATTGACGCAGTTCAGCAAGCGGCCGCTCCCGTCGTTCTGCGCAGTCAGTCCTCCCGAGTTGCATCCCTCGCCAGGTGCCGCAGTACCGTTCAGATGCACGAGCTTTTCGGCCGACAGAGTCGACACGTTTTCATCCGCGGCAGACCCGTCATAGTGCTGAAGATAGAACGTTCCGCCTGTTCGCATGGCGATATTGTTTCCATCGCCATAGAGGTACTGGTTGCCGATCTGCAGGGAGTTGCCCTGAGGAAGAACAATCTGATTGGCGCTAAGCGTCCAGCCCACGGAGACAGAGTGATTGAAGCCTGCGTCACCGTTTGCATTCATCCAGGCTGCTGCTGGCCCATTCATTGGTCCCGCTCCGATCCAGCCATGGGCGTAGAGATCGTTGACGTGCGCGCCGCCCGCCCAGCCACTTGGGTACCCCGAATTCGGATCGAGGCTGTTTGTGGCGATATTGTTGGTAAAGCGCCCGCGTACACCCGAGATGGTATTAGCGTTGGCGATATCGTTTTCACCCATGTTCAGCGTGTTGTTCATTGTCGACAACTCAGGATGGTTCGGGACGGCGTCGCGGTAGAGCGCGTCGCTGTTGTACTGGGCTCCTGCAGTCCCACTTGCCAGACCGACGAAGTGGCCTG
>NZ_JASGXC010000021.1:1398-7045 GCF_032913585.1 Gluconobacter sp. GP1 | reverse complement strand
CGTTCCCCTTCACGACGAATAGAAACGGACTGTGTGTCAGGGGGAACAGAAATGATCATCGCGGACCTCAACAGTTAGACGCCTGTGCAGTATCTGACAGGCGTTTGTGAGTGCGGATCAGGTCGTGGCTACCTGGGCGTAGGTCGTCAGAGCTTCGAGAGTAATGCGTCCTTCAGGATCGGCGACGTTCCTGAGCACAGCGTTGAGCGCCAGAAGGGCGATCGAGAGCGGTACATGATAAAGCCCTTTAAGCGTGTAGCCCGTCACGCTCAGTGTGTCTGGCTCGAGCTTGAGGCCGAAGCCGGCTCCTTTTGTTTCAGATCTCCAGAACTCCTCAGCGAGCCGGAGCAATACCGGAAGAAACACGTTTGTCTGGGTGACACGCCATGCAGGCAAAGTGCCAACGCCTGGAATGCCCGTCTCGAAGCGGTATCCCTGCGTTTCAATCAGGGCCGTGCAGCACCGCACCAGGTCATCAAGATCGCTCATGCGTAATCACGCTTTTTCCAGGAGGGAAGACGAGGGCGAACCGGGCCACACAGGATGACCCGGAGCATACGCACGGCTACGGGAAGCGTCAGGCCGAGCCATGCCAGCACGCTGAAGAACAGGACCCCGATAATGGCGAGGATAAACGTCCATTCGCGCATGTGAGCGATCCACAGAGCGAATGGCGCAAGCGCACGGGCGTCGATAATGAGAAGGCGGACCGGGTCCGCGGTAAAGCGCCACATCAGTTTTCTTCCTTCATGGCAGCGGCGGCGACGGCTTCTGTGATTCTGCCCTGTTTCACAGCCGCAGCGATGGATTGAGCGAAAGTCTGTCCGTGCTCTTCGACAGCGGCCTGCGTGATGTTCGGCCAGCGATCCCGCGGGGCATCCAGCAGGCGGGTTCGAATGGCACGGGTCACGGGCAGGAACTCCCGGATGGGTGTCCTCTTGCCGTCGGTCGACTTCAGCAGCCTCTGGTTCACCAGAAGACGGAGGTTTTCGACGAACGAAATTGTCAGGCTGTCGCGCTGATCCGCGGGGCAGAGCGCCTGAACACGTCGGACAGTGGAAGAGCAACTGTTCGTATGAAGAGAGCTCAGGAGGCGATGGCCAGAGATCCCGGCCTGGATCGACGCCTCCATGGTCTGGGGATCACGGCACTCGCCCACGACGATGTCGGTTGGTTCTCGACGCATCGACGCGCGGACAAATTCGGAAAAACT
Organism: Gluconobacter sp. GP1; assembly: GCF_032913585.1. Taxonomy (NCBI): domain Bacteria; kingdom Pseudomonadati; phylum Pseudomonadota; class Alphaproteobacteria; order Acetobacterales; family Acetobacteraceae; genus Gluconobacter; species Gluconobacter sp. GP1. The sequence goes on along the minus strand of NZ_JASGXC010000021.1, from coordinate 5,832 downwards.
CCGGAGGTTCCGGGGAATCTCAAGTTGCGTGACCGCTGAGTTGCGACGTTCGACACGATCATAGAGGATCTCAAGGGGGGCTGAGGCTTCGATCAGGTTGCAGTGGATATCCGGGTTTTCAAGCCGGGCCCGGTTGATGCCGCCAATCAGTGTCGACTTCCCCGAGCCTGTGGCACCGCAGATCAGGAAAATGCCCTGTTCTCCGTGGAGCGCGTCCAGCAGTTGAGGCTCTACGTGCTGGTCCTCCAGGGGGCGCGGGATGTCAACCAGGGGCCGGAAGGTGAGCGAAATGCCTGCATCTGCCCCGACCTGCGAGCTGACGGCATTCAGGCGAAAGGGGTATCGCCTCTTTTTGCGATCAGGCCAGATTGTATGCCCGACATCGATCGGATCGCCGTTTTTGAGGTTGGTCACTCCCGTCGCCGACCGGAAGATGTAGTTGACCGCATCCTCGACTTCCCCTGGCAGACTGGCATCGCTCGTGACTTGATGGTTTTCGCCATGAAGACGTACCATTACGGGGGTGTCTGTCTGGATTTCGATCCTCGAACATTCGGCCTCCGAGCACCAGATCAGGAACTGGTCCAGCATATTGCCCCGCAAAGGCTCGCTGTCGTGCGGCCACAACATGCTCATCGTGCCTTGTTTCCAAGACGGTTCAGCTTTTCGAACTCATGGATGACTTTCTGGTGGGTCCGGGCCAGCTCTTTGGGAAAGCCCTCGCGTTCATCTTGCCGCTCGAGCCCACCCAGGAGCGCCTCCATGTAACGCGAGATTGGCTCAAGGAGGGAAACAGGAGCCGGGGCAACGTCATACCCGTAATAGGTCTTGCGAGAGGCCGCATGTTCAAGCTGAACAAGCGTCAGTGTCATCGCACGATCGAGCTGAAGGGCTGGTACGGCATAATGCTCTGCCACCCAATCCCGGAGCGTGTAAGCCGCAATGCGCGCACGGATGAAATCAGGCATGAGGTTAAAAATTACGGAATCAGTCATGGTCTGCCGAAAGTCTTGAGAAGGCTGGAGATCTGGGGTGTCGTCAGAGGGCGTCCGGCAAGGCACTCTGCTTTCCAGTGTGCCAGTGCTGCTGCCGCTTCCGGGCAAGAGGCAATCGCCATGACATAAGGTGGGAGTCCGTCACGCGGATAGGACGCTGCGGAGAGAACGAGCCAGAGGTCGCGGTCCAGGAACTGGATGGCTGCGAAAAGCCCTGGGTTGACGACGCCGCCCTTAAGGCGTGCTTCCTGCAGTAGTGTAAGGAGTGCTGGTCGACTGAACGCATGCTGACCCGCCAACTGCAACGTGACGTTGAAATCGCTGCGGCTTATCTGTCGATCCAGCTTTCGCACGAACCGGGCGGAGACACCCTTCGAAGACGTGGGAGCGCCATTCTTCAGGGAGCCTTTGAGTTCTAACGAGAGCTCTTCCAGAACACCCTGAGCTTGATCTTTCTTCCTTTGTATAAAAAGAGAGAAGGCCACAAAGAGGCACTTTTCTGCTGGCGTGGCAGTAGTCGGGCCGTTCCACGCGTTGCCAAGCTGCCCCTTAAGGGCTTGAAATGTAGCATCTCTCAGGTCTTCAGGAGAGTTGCCTCGCACGTATCGTGCGCGCCATTCTTCAAGGTTCAGCGCAGGATCGAGTGGCGCCAATGGCACTTCAGGTGGTGAGGGGCGCACCAGCTTTAGTCCTTTGCCCAGCCATGCTGCGCCTAAGGGATGGATCTCCGCGAGTGCTTTCTGCATGCCTTCTAGACCGAACCGTCTGCGGTGACGTTCCAGCGGCGCGCGGGTCAGGCAGAGGGCCGCGAGAATGACAAGCAGGACAAGAGCGGGCCAGCGGAGAACCGACCCTGTCAGCGTGCAGAGTTCCCAGAGGGTCGATGCAGAGACACGCTCAGGGATGGCGTCCTCAAGATTGACAAGGACCGCGTCGTAACGGTGCGTGAAGAGTCCAATCAGCCTCAGCTCATAGCCCTGCACGAACAGGACGGCTTCGACGATCTGGGTGTGGAACTTCAACCAGAGCAGGAATGAAAACAGAGCAATTCCGACGCAGACGCCGATCAGCAGGCTGGCAATGCGCTCGGGATCGTGGGACCGCGTGCTGGGAGCCGGGTTAACGGGCATTACTGACCTCCTTCTGAAACGTGCCAGTGCGCACGGTTCGCATCGAGACCTGGTTGACTGCGGATGCGAAGCTCCCGGTCATCGAGACGCATCAAATCTGCTCCGCCCTGGACGTCGCGGTGCAGCTGGGAAACCTCCGGGGCTGCCACCTTTCCGGCCCTTAACAGAACCCTGTAACGTCCCATGCCCATGACATCGCGTTCCATGCGCGACAGGTCATCGAGAAAGATCTCGACCGCCTGCCTTTGTCCGGCTGCCCAGCCATAAGCCACCCCGGATCTCCAGACCTCAACCTCGTGTGGTGTGCGTGGCCGGACCGCGTCGGCTGGCGGGGAAGGGGGTGAGACAGTGCGTACAAGCCATGTGCGCCATTGCGGCACGGCCGTCACAAGCTGCGCGCGGCGCGTAATCTGATAAATCGTGCCTGTTTCACGGGCAGTCTGGCCACTTGGATCGAGAGCGACCGCCATTTGCGCCTCTGTGACCACGGGCGGCCGGATAAGGGTCTGACCGTTGCCGGCGGGGAGCACCAGCGTGCGGAAATCCACCTTTTGGTCCAGAACATGGGAATATCGACGCAGGAGTTCATTGATCGCGTAGGACTCTGCGGCCCGTCCACCCTGAGCGCCATAGGCCCACGCCGCACTGCGCACGGCACTGTCGCGCCCATTCCCGCTTTCCTGTTTTGGGGAGTAGCCGGGACGCACGGCCATCATCGCTTCGAGCGACGACGGCCTGTCCACGTCAGGGATATCCGGGGCTTCGGCTGCACCGGTGACAGGCGTGTCGATTGCTTCGCCCGCTTCCGGGTTGCCGTCGGGTATCTCCGGGACAGGAAGATCCTGAGGGGGCTCGGCGTGTGCAGACGCGTTGTACGCACAGAGTGATGCCGCAAGAAGGGCTGCCCGACAGGCAGAGTGCCGAGGCTTACGCATTCCAGGAAATCCTTATGACGTGGTGAGGGATATCAACCCAGATGTCGGCATGACCAGATGATGCGGCAGCCATCTCGTCCAGAAGGCGACCGAGCGTGGTCGTCTTCTGATCCACTTCTATGATCGGCGGTGAGGCGCATGGCGGGATATCGGTCTGATAGCCGACCTGTGTGGCGATCAGCCGGACGCCCTCATCGAGCGGTCCCTGCCACTGCCATCTGACAGGTCGGTTCATCTCGGCCGGAAGAACAGAGCCCGCCCGTACCAGAGGAAAACGGACGGCACCAATCTGGTCGAGTGCGGACAGAATATGATTCATGTCCTGATCGTAGGGATGCACAGGCGGCTGGGTCTGTTCGCTGCAGGCACAGAGTCCTGACAGCAGCAGAAGGGTAAGGCCGAAGGGTCGGCAGAGAGGGATTTGCCACATGCCGCCTATGATGGCGGAGACGTTTGTGAGTGCGCAGCAAGCTGCACATTTTTCCAGACCTTACGTTGATAAGCGACGTTGTACTTAGGCGTACTGGAGTTGTAATTGCCGACGCGTCTCCAGAACTCTGCCGCGTTATCAGGCGTCCGGCCGCCAAGTGCGCCCGCAAGGATCCACGCACCGATATGAATGTTCAGGCACCCATCGTTGATGATCTGGTCTTTCGAGATGCCCATGTCAGCGAGTTCGGCAAGGTGCATTGAGTTCACCTGGGCAGGTCCCATGTCGTAACTGCCGTTCGGGTTCCGGCTGATGTGGCCAACACGGCCACCTTCTGTCAGGAGAATAGCCCGGTAGAGAAGTTCAGGCAGGTGGTACTGTTTTGCGGCATGAGAGATGCATGCTCCTAGCGGGCCCATGAAGCCCGTCATGGGTCGGGAGACGGGTCGCTCGCTTTGTGGCGGAGGCGTCTGTGACCGGCTTGCGTTAGCCCATGCGAGGATCCAGGCTCCGGCAGCGATATTCATGCAAGCGTTCGTGCGAACCTGTTCAGGATCAAAGCCCATACGCTGAAGGATGGGCAGCCACCTGGGATCGATCTTCATGGGACCGATACCCGGTGATGACGACTGATCTGCAACGCGCTCAATAGCGGCGACCGGAACGTTATAGGCCTGAGCGGCGAGGGCAGTGCACGGTGGAAGGGCCGTCATGGCAACGTGACCGGATCCAGATGGTACTGATAGATGAGTCTCAAGATCATGAGTTCGTCCATGATGTCTGGAAAGTAGCCAAGAGCGCTCTCGTCGGAGACCGGTCGATAGTCATAGAGACGGGAGCCGTTCCGTTCCTGCGACAGTTCCATTCCGACACTCTCGCCCTTATCCCGTTGTGGTTGCAGCTGGATTGCCAGAAGCTCGGCGTTGCTGGTCATACGGTTCAGC
>NZ_JASGXC010000021.1:0-1388 GCF_032913585.1 Gluconobacter sp. GP1 | reverse complement strand
GGTCAACAAGCTCGGGAAAATGCCACCCGATGGGATTGGATGGTCGCGAGATCATCACGAAGAGCTTGGCGTCTCTCGATTTCATCAACAGGCGAAAGCGCTCGATGCAGCGCTGATAATAAGTCCGGTCACCTTCCGACTGCGGGTCCTTGTGTAGAAAGATCTCCTTTAAGCCAAACCGGTCACGAAACGTTGGATGATGACGCTCTCCCTGTTCAGGCAGGAAGTCCGCAAAGTCGTTTTCGAGACAGTGACGGATCATTCCCGGAGTGGCATGGATCCAATCGAAGGGAAGGGCAAACTGGCGAAGTTCCGCCTGCTGAAGGATGGTTGCAGGAAGGCAGTGGGTTCCGAGTGCAACGGTATGCCTGACGCGCTGTCCGTTGATCTCCCGGGTGCCGTAGCTTGGCATTTTAGAGGAGCGGCGGTGCCGACGGCGCTGCAAAGCCGTGCGCAGCGAGATGAGAAACTCAGGGGTCAAGTCGTAGGTTCCGGGCTTGATACCGGATCGACCCTTACGGGCCCGATCTAGGGTGCGTGCGTCGCTCATTGTGGTGCGATACAAAGATGAAGAGCAGAGAAGCCGTAGTCGCCGTACCAAAGAACGGCTGACTGCATGTCCTGCGTTCCTGCCTGGCAAGAGAAACCGCCAGTGTAGGGATTAACGACGTTGTAGTTGTTCCTGCCGTTTGTTGTCGGAGGGACGTAGTAGCCAAAGGGCGCGCGGGTTACGGACTGCCATGTTCCGTTGACGCAGTTCAGCAAGCGACCGCTCCCGTCGTTCTGCGCAGTCAGTCCTCCAGAATTGCATCCCTCGCCAGGAGCCGCAGTACCGTTCAGATGCACGAGCTTTTCGGCCGACAGAGTCGACACGTTTTCATCCGCAGCAGACCCGTCATAGTGCTGAAGATAGAACGTTCCGCCTGTACGCATGGCGATATTGTTTCCATCGCCATAGAGGTACTGGTTGCCGATTTGCAGGGAGTTGCCCTGGGGAAGGACAATCTGATTGGCGCTGAGTGTCCAGCCCACGGAGACAGAGTGATTGAAGCCTGCGTCACCGTTTGCGTTCATCCAGGCGGCTGCCGGCCCATTTATTGGTCCCGCTCCGATTGAGCCATGGGCGTAGAGGTCGTTGACGTGCGCGCCGCCAGCCCAGCCATTGGGGTATCCCGAGTTCGGATCGAGGCTGTTTGTGGCGATATTGTTGGTAAAGCGCCCGCGTACACCCGAGATGGTATTAGCGTTGGCGATATCGTTTCCACCCATGTTCAGCGTGTTGTTCATTGTCGACAACTCAGGATGGTTCGGGACGGCATCGCGGTAGAGCGCGTCGCTGTTGTACTGGGCTCCTGCAGTCCCACTTGCCAGACCGACGAAGTGGCCTG
>NZ_JASGXC010000020.1:0-7659 GCF_032913585.1 Gluconobacter sp. GP1 | reverse complement strand
GAGTTGGTTACTGCTGCATAGGTCGCCGCACCACCGGCGACTGTTCCGCCGTAAACCGAGTGTGCTTGATGCCACATATCGGTGGCTTCGGTAATCGCAGTCGTTGTGCCAGTTCCGTGGTACGCGCGCATCGCATAAGTCGCTGCAGTACCAAGGCCGAACAATCCGATGATGATCGCGGCTATGATGCCAATTAGGTTAGTCATGGGGTCTCGCCTTCAGACAAAAATTCATGCGCTGGACCTAAAACTGATCCAGCGGGATGAATGTATCTGTGGCGAATGTGAGTGCGCCCGCGATGATCCACATGACTGTGAATCCTATGGTCCGAAGCCACTCGGTTCGTTGAATCGCTGCCTGCTCGATGTCATCAGCCCAGAGCTTTGAGGAGGCAAGCAGCCGATCGTATCCGTCTGTTGAGCCACCCCAGGCATTGGCGATGTCATCGATCATGTCGGGCGATGGGAACTGGAAACCGCTCTCTTCCAGGGCAACCGGAAAGAGGTAGGCATGTTGGCCCATGAGCTCAGCAAGTTTGGACAGTCGTTCACGCAGCCATGGCGAGGCAGTTTTCATCTGGTCTTCCAGAACCGACGTCTCTGGCGCACCCGCTCGCACGAGAATAATGTACGTCGAAAGCCATATGTATCCTTCGATGGCGCGGTAGGTTGACCATGGGGGGATCTTTTCGAGAGCCAGCCGCAACGGACCGGTGAGTCGTCGAAAACTCCAGAAAACCACGGCGCAGACGACGATAACTCCAGAGATGACCCAAAGAGGTCCGGTCCCTGTGACCCAGCCGGTGACGGCAAGAAGGGTCTGCTGTGACCCGGTCTGACGCTTTGAGAAGGCATGGGCGAAGGGCAGGAGGGAGGGAATAGCGAACTTTCCGATGATCCAGAACGTGCCCCCAAAAAGCCCGATAAAGGCCAGAAGCAGGAGCGCCACTTTGCGGTTTGCCTTGACGATGTTCGCTGTGCGGCGGCGTTGCTCGAGCAGATTTTCCAGGGCCTGCGCCAGGTCGCCACTGCGTTCTCCTGCGTCGATGATTGCGAACTCGTCGGCCGGGATCAGAGGCCGCATAGCCGGTGCGAGCTTTCGGGCATGCTCCGTCATCTCTTCGAGCAGGAGTTCGACGACCGTGGCAGCTGACCGTCCAACAATACCTCTCCGTCGAAGGCGGCGAGCATATTGCTCGAAGAGCCGTTCTGGTGTCGTACCGTTCTTGTCCCGAAGCCGGGGGATCATCATCTGATATAATTTTGCGCGCACGGCCCAGCCGAAGTTCAGGCGGTGACCGAATAACGAGAATGGGGTTGCATTCTCGAGGCCATACGAGCGGGGGGCCTCATGCGAAATAACTTCGAAGGGCATCAGGCTATCTCCTCTTCCCTGGCGAGAGCCGCTGCGTCCTGTGCGGCTCTTGCACGCTCCGCACGTCCGATCCTGCGATCGCGATCGACCTGTTCCCTGGACGGGATCTTGTCGACTTCGCGGATGATTGTGTACGGATCGACAAGGCCCTCAAGTGCGAGCTTGATGGCCTTTTCAACCATCGGGGTGTCTGCTTCGGGGCGGGAGCGGAAGCGGCGACGTGCAATCGCGATGCCCTTGGTGATGAGATCATTCATCAGCTCCTCATCCGTCTCGACGACCTCAGCCACAGAGGTGACAGAGCCGGCCCCGGTGTATTGGCAACGTGAGCAGCCGCCTGGATGAATTTTGTATGTTGAGGATGTATCGCCCCAGGTCGCCAGAGCCTGCGCTGCCCTCTGTGGCATACGTTCGTCGTTGACGGTCCAGAGTTCCTTGCAATGCGGACAGAGAAGAGGAAGCAGTCGCTGAGCGACGACGCCACGAATAACAGAACTGTTGCAGGTCACCCGGAATGACAGCCGTTCGAAATTCATGTTTTGCAGGCGTGTTGGAAACTCGAAGGGGTCTTCGATATGCAGGGTAGAAAGGACGCCATGACCGGTTTGAGCGGCATCGAAAGTTGTCAGTGCCACCTCGGCGTCTCGGATTTCACCGATAATCAGCCGGTCCGGGTCCATACGAAGACTGTAGCGAAGATTTGCCTGAAAACGTTCACCTGCGGTCTTTGAATCCAGGGCGTTGGAGATCTCAAGCTGAACCGCCCACGGCATGGGATATTCTACTGGCTGCTCAATACCGACCAGTCGCTTCCCCGGATCGGTTCGGGCTTGCCATTTTGCAAGCTCGTAAATTGTTGTCGTCTTTCCTGAACCGGTTGGACCTGTCAGAAGAAGCACACCGGAGGGCTGTGTTGCGATGTACTTCAGGCGATCAATCTGGTCCTCGGAAAACCCATAGCTTGCGAGTTTCAGTTCACCTTCCGGCCGCCGCGGCAGTCGGAGTGTCACACCGGCTGGCAGCGCACCTGAGCCTTCACTCTTCTCTCGATACTGCAGTCGCAGTTCCATGTGCCCGCCACCGTCGTTTGCCGGATAGGCGGGGCCACGCACCAGACGCACGTTCTCCAGGCCGGTGCCGTCAAGGATCTGCCCGGTGATGCCACCATCCTGGGTTTCCAGCGGCTTGATCGTGTTGTCTTGACTGGAGCAAAGACGGTACAGCGCGACCAGCAGGGCTTCGCCCTCCGTATTATTCAGTTCGCGATAAACCATCAGGGTTTTTTTGATGCGAAACTGAATTTCGGTATGGTCTTTTCGCTTGAGAACATGCACGTCGCTAGCGCGGCACTGCGCGGCAATTTTCAGCATACCAATTGCTTGGTTTCGCGCCGTATTGGACGTCTCCTGCGGTCCCTTTTGACCTGCATAAGTCTGACGGATTTCCTCGCGACGGCGACTGATGTCGCTGAAAGGTTCCCACTCCACACGGTACAGCAAGCCTGTCCGGGCGCGATGCTCTGCCATCCATTGTTGGATCGCAACGCTATTCCGTCTGGTCTGATCGACGTAGAGGGTCTTGGTCAGGTCATCGATAGCGACGTGCTGTGCCTCTGTGGCATCCAGCGTCCCATCGTAGGACGTTGACTTTCGGGTCCGATTTTGCAGCCGGTTGAATAGGCTCACGGGGCATGGTCTCCTTCGCCAATCTGGGCAGAAACGAGATAGCTGTTCAGGTCTGATTGCTGGCCGGCCGCAGAGGACAACTGAAGTCCGGTCTTATGGCGAAGCTCAATAAACTGTAGCCCGGGAATGGCGTCCCACGAGGTTGACCGTGGATCAGTGGGCCAGATGAACTGGGCTGACGCTGCCGGTGGAGGGCCGTGCGCCTGCTTGGGATCCTGGTCTAGGACGACGGTGGTATGGATCTGTGCCTTGACGCCAGATTGTTGCAGGAGCGCAAGCAGGAGGCGCTTGCCGTCAACGGGAGCATGAGCCTGTGGTCGTGTTCTTTCAGGCTCCATGGGGAGTGTCTGTACAATCAGATCTCCTTGATCGGTGTACTTCCCTGGAGGCGCATCAGCGAGGGTTCCGCCAGCTCTTAACCAGGTGATCTCTACTCCTGTGCTGTTGCAAACCCACTCCATCTGGGCCCAGCCCGCGGCGAATAGTGGAACGGCCTTTGCCGTCTTAAGGCACGCATTGATCCAATGATCCGGCGTTACGGTTGTAACCTGCGCGTTGGCCAGCCTTTTCAGGCGGTCACTCTCGACACGCATCTGCTGGACCCTGTCTGCTGCAAGACGAATATTGTGGAGATGCCAGGTATAGAGGCTCAAGCCGATGCCAACGCCGCAAGCAACAATTCCGGCCCCTATAAAAAGACTTCGACGGGAAGACACTTCACGCAACGGGTATGATTCAGGCTCGAACTGCGCGAATTTCTCGTCGACCTGATCGATATCAAAGCGCTGTTTGCGGGCCACCAGCGACGGATCGAGGCGAGCTTCAAACGCTTCCTGCTCCGACGCGCTGATGCAGCTATCGGCGAACGGCGTTAAATTGCCTAAATGGTCGGTTGCAACAATCCAGAGCCGTCCTGGTTCAGGTTCGTATTCCGCGTAGGCATCGGGCCCGAGTGTCCGTGCCGCGGCTAACGCAGCCGGTATAAGCGATTTGCGTTTGGAGCCGTCCCGGAACGCGAAAAAACCGACGAGCGCAGGTCGTCCAGGGACAACCAGATAGTGCGTCGCGCGGATACTGCGCGCACGAGCACGCAGTTCCGAGGCGGCAGGTCGACGAGCGTACGAAATCCAGCTTGCGTCGAGGCACCACCGATGGTCACGGGTCTGAAGGTCGAGGCTCATTGCCGCGCCCCAGAGGTTCCGAGCACAGGAAAGGCTGAGGCGCCGGATACACCGGAGGCAACGGCTTGGCCAATCTGGGTTGACCCATCGTCATTGGACAATGGCACGACGTCTTTTCCGTGTCGGACGTAGACAATGTCTGCGCGGATGGCCGTTACCGTGGAACCATCTGGAAGCACGGTCCCCTTAATCGCGTCATACAGCGCTCCATCGGGCATTTTGAGAGAGGCCGTCATCCGTCCCTGGTCGGAGGCGATCATGGCTATGCGGGGCGGCAGCCAGACAGGGGGTGTTGGCGTCCGGGGTTGGACTGGGGTGGGAGCGTTCGGAGGCAGGACTGTTGGAAAGCCCGGGAGCGGGAGGCCGCCAGACGTTCGGGTTGCAGGAGAAGGCACAGGCTCGGTCTTGCCCAGAATTTTCTTTTCGGAATCTGCTATGCGGGCTCTCAGCTCAACGGCAGCGCTCTCCTGCTGCAGTTCCTGTAAGCAGTTGTTGTTCAGGTCAATCTGTTCTGCGGTCAGGACTTGCCCTGGGGCGGCACGCTGGAGATGGGTGGCGCAATCCGGGACTTCAGCGTGAGCGCTTGCCATCGTGAAGATCAGGATAGCCGCGCCACAGCAGCGAGTATGCGTTGCACGTTTCATAGGGTGTGCGCCTCTACCGTAACGATAACCTGAGTTTTCTGCGTTTGTGCGTCGCCGCCACCACCGCCTAACCAGAAGAGCGGCGAGCCAACGCCAGTGCGATCCCGAGATGAGGAATCATCGACATACCCCGACAGCATCAGCGTGGAACCGGATCGGAGAACCACGGTATCGTCGAGTGACGTACTGGAGGTTTTTGGCTCCTGAATGGACGATCCGTTCGACTGGAAGGTCTGGATACTCAGGAGGGTTTGCAGCAAGAAGTTGATGTGGAGCAGGATCCTCTGATCCACGATCCTCGGTGTGATTTCCCCCATGAACCCACTCATCACCACGCCAGGGGAGAGGGTCGCGGAGGAGCCGGCGTTTGACGCGAGGACAGTGCTCGAATTGGCGAGATAGGTCGTATTGATCCCGTTCTGGAATGGGGCCGACATACCGTTGGTTGCGACGGCAGACCGGCTGTACATCTCCGTCACGTTTCCAAGCTCGGAAAGTGCCTGAATGGCCAGCTGCGATCCGGAAAACTGGCCTGCGGCCCCTTTGGCGGTGTCGAGGATGGACGCGCCGAATGAAAAGGGGATGTCATTCGTTTGCATGCCCGGTATCGCGGCGGGGATCATGCTGAGACCATAGACCTTGCCGTAATTCTTCAAGGCAATCTGCGGGCTGAATCCATAGTTCGTTTCATGTGTCTCTTTGAGCGTATAGACGTGCACATCGATTGCGACCTGCTGCATCAGACTCTCGGAGAGAGAGTGGATCCAGTCGGAGACTCTTGTCACCTGATCTGGATTTCCCGTGACTGAAAGCGTGCCCAGACCTTCATCGGCGATAACCTGAGCGCCGTTTGCGATCGTGTCTGCGGTTTTCTGAAGGTTCTTCCAGCGATCGGTTTTGCTCTCGCGAGAGATGGAGGCCATGCCCGATGATGATCCACCGCCAGAGCTGCCACCAGAAGAGCCTCCGGAGCTTCCGGTAGAGCCTCCGCCGCCACCAGAGCCTCCGCCAGACCCACCGCCGGAGCTTCCTCCACCTCCGCCACCTGTGTAGGCGGTAATCGTCGTGTTGATGTTCGTTGATCCCGGAAAGGTCGGAACAACAAATGTCTTCGCTTCGTTACGGAAGAACCGAACCTGACCGTCTTCGAACCGTTGCCAGACGCCAAACCGTGTTGCGATCGCCTGAAACAGTCCGGCACGAGTGCCGTCGTAACTGAGCCATGCACCGGGGCCGTGCCATGCTGACGGCGCTGCTGACGCGCTTCTGCGCGTACCCGAAGAATTTGTGGCACCTGTCATGGTCGGCGGAGGGGGCAGCGCGACGCCATTGAATCCCCCACTTAATGCCGGCATTGAGAACGCGCTATCGCCGTCCGTCTCTTCAGCGTCGGGAGCAACGCTGACGGGAATGTGCGTAATGCGGCTTGCCAGGATCGCAGCATCCCGGATTTCGACCGGACGAGCGATAAGGATGGACGCTGGAGCCTTCAGAATTCCGGGGGTCGCGTCCCGGTCCTTGAGCTCTTCCCCAAGCAGATAGGGGGCGTTGATGGATGACACGATCGGCTGTTCCGGTGGCCGGGTCGTTTCCCCAAGCCTTGCCATGCGCTGCTCTTTTTCCCGAGCATCGTTAAAGTCATTGCATCCCGCCAGGAGCGCCAGGACGCTAAGACCGGTTAGCAGGAGGAAGGCGTGTTTGGTGCGGGTCATTGCTGGATCCCCGTATTCGTAACGAGTGCGACATGATTGACTGTAAAGAGCTGGAGGCTGATTGTTTTGCCTTGAGCAGAAAGGGCGTGAATGACCTGTGACATCACACCGTCATCCCCACCGTGTCCGTCGTCATGCCGGAACGGGCCTGTGAAGCCGGTCGTCACCGGAACCATCCAGTTCATGCCTTCGGGCCAGATGACCCGCCATCCTGCCCGATCACCCCAGGCAATCATCTGATCCCGGATCGGCTGACCTTCGATAAGGGTCCAAACCTCAGCAGGTGGCTGCAAATGCACAGGGGGCGATGGTGGAGCGGCAGTGATGACTGCACGCGGCGTTGCTTCGACAGGTTGGGCGCCGACTGTCTTCGCATCGTTCGGAGCGTGAGGGGCAAGCTGTACAGGACCAGCCTGGGGCGCAGACTGGGCGACCTTGGGTTTTTCCGGCGCAGGGACAAGAATTTCCTGCGTGGGGATGCGAAGGCTCAGTGCTGCTCCCGACCTCAGACTGCAACTGCCCTTCCGCCTGAGTGCGCCATCGGCATCATGTCCGTAGAGACAGGTGGCAATAGCGTCCTCAACGTCGAGTTCAACAAGAAGATCTGTGCCAAGCGGCGAGACAGCGTACCTGACCGTTTGTGCGCCCGGGTAAGGCATACCCTGTGGAGAAAGCGCAAAGCCACGCTCACGCAGCGTATCTGTCAGCAGCGTCTGGGCGTGCGCATCGTCGGGGCCGCTGTAAGGGGCAAGGCGGACGACAGTGCGGCCTGCATCCAGGCTGTTGGCGAGGATATCAGCGATAAACACAGTGAGTGCCGACGTATCTCTGAAGTTAGCTCCGCTAACGTGAGACGTCTGGGACGGTGGAACCTCGGTGCACGCGCTCAGGAAGGCGAGCACTGACGCAGCGATAGGGGCATAGGGACGGCGCGTCATGCCTTTCCTCCATGAGAGATGCGAATTGTAGGGGAGCCGGGCTCGTTACCGATCAACAGGGCATCAGTGACCGGCAGATCAACGACGTAGGAGTCACCGACAGTGCGATACGGTTGGGTCGAAGC
>NZ_JASGXC010000019.1:4874-8489 GCF_032913585.1 Gluconobacter sp. GP1 | reverse complement strand
TACGGTCAGTCTACCACGGGCAGACACCGAAAGGTGGGGCAGGGAGTGTTCCCCACCATCCACGTTCAGAACGTTAGTGAAAGGGAATACGGTTGGTCTACCGTCTACCGCTCATGGGAGGACGAGCCAATCAAACGTCCGGGTCTACAGTCAGTCTACCACAGGCAGACACCGAAAGGTGGGGCAGGGAGTGTTCCCCATCATCCACGTACAGACCGTCGGTGACAAGGAATACGGTCGGTCTACCGTCTACCATCCATGACAGGACGGGCCAATCAAGCGTCCGGGTCTACGGTCAGTCTACCACGGGCAGACACCGAAAGGTGGGGGAGGGAGTGTTCCCCACCATCCACGTTCAGAACGTTAGTGAAAGGGAATACGGTTGGTCTACCGTCTACCGCTCATGGGAGGACGAGCCAATCAAGCGTCCGGGTCTACGGTCAGTCTACCACGGGCAGACACCGAAAGGTGGGGCAGGGAGTGTTCCCCACCATCCACGTTCAGAACGTTAGTGAAAGGGAATACGGTTGGTCTACCGTCTACCGGGGTAGGAAAGGGGAACCTCCCTATTTGAACAAGAAACCCCCGTTGCGGGCATTCTCATTTGATCATGGACCATTGTCACGCTCCAGTGCCGCTATAGCTAACTCAAACGTCTCCGCAACTTTTAAACCTAATTTGTCTGCGAGCTCATAAAACCGTTCTGCGTGTTCATTTGTAGTCTTCACACTGACCACGCGATGTCGTCCTGTTCGATACGCTCTTGGTTTCCTCGTGGCTTGATTAGATTCAGCCTTACCTGCGGTGTTTTCGGGCTCGGATACACTTTCTCTACTGACAAATCGGGATCCTTCCGAGATCCGGTCAATCTCCTCAGGGGCGGGCCTCGTATCTTTGTTTTTTGGTGCGGGCTTGAATTTGGAAAGATCCATAGCTCCACCCTTTTGAGGATCCGCAAAGATGCTTGTGCGTGATTTCATCGATCTACGTCCTGTTCGCTGGATAGTAATTCTATCACTTCCCTAGCAAGAGCTTCGATATTCGCTGCGGCACTCGGAAGATTGCGCGCATTTTTGGGATCGAGAGTACGAATAGTACCTCCGAAAGAAAAAATCGCTCTGTATGCATCACGCTCATGAACTTGAACCGAGAACACGGGTACGCCGTTCTCCCGGAATTCTGCTTCAATAGCAGATAAAGTCCGCGGTCGTATTGCTGCGCTTGTGCAGGTAAATAAGATGGCACAGGGAATGTTGATTCTAAATGCCTCTTCCTGCTGCCTGACCTCTCTAACAGCAGAAACAGCTTCAACAGCGTCGAGGGCTGAACCTCTCGTAGGGATAATTACAAGATCCGCACGGCTCATTGCATAAGGTACCATTCTTGACGCGGTACCTTCGAGATCTACTATTACAAAAGAACTTTCTTCTGCTTCGTGGTCAATCGTCTTTATAATAGTCTTTTCGGTAACGTCTTCAATTACCTTTAACGTATCCGGTTTCCCAGGCAGTGATGCCCAACGAGCAACCGGCTTATTTGGATCAGCGTCAATTAGAGTTACGGAGGCACCGTTATGTGCAAACTCCGATGCCAAGAGAATAGCTGTCGTAGATTTCCCTGCTCCACCTTTCGGAGAAGCGAAGACGATAGTTGGCATTAAGGTTCTCCAGAATAGTATACTGCATGGAAACGGAAGACCTTCGGTATACCTCTCATTCCACTTACAGACGAATATTACGCCTTCTCTTAGCTGTCTTACAAAGGTAGGTCAACGGTATACCGAAGGTAATCCCGTCTTTACGAGAGTGTTTTTGGCTTAACTGGGGGTGGGGAGGGAAACAGGGTTGCGCCTGTTCGGTCGACGTCAACTTTCGCTGCAGGATAAACTGCTAATGCCAGTCCCAAATTATCTAAAAAGCCTGTGCGGAAATGGTCCATACGGGCAACGCCTGGTCCAAATTGTAATTTTAAAGCCGCCCAAGTAACGGGTGTAGGCTTTTTTAAGACGTGTAAGCGATACGCTAGCCAGCAATAAATGTCTAAAGCTTGAGAATGACCATTTAGATGCCTAATGGCGGCCTCTTCTATCGGAACCGGGTGGCGTTTTAATTGCTGAAAAAAATTTTCGGACAACTTCACTGCGTCAAGGAATGACGTTGGTTTCCCTGTCGCGTCGTCGTACTCAGTGATCATTCCTGAGTCGATGATATTTTGATTTAGGAATCCGGTGCTATCGGCAGTTTTTATATGAAAGCTCAGACGACAACGCGCAATCCGCTCGGCTTGATCACGAACGTCTGCGACTGCCTTTCCTCCGATGGGAATGCCCATGCGGTTCAGCCATGATCGGAGGCTTTTTCCTATCTCGATTTCCCGGCTATTTGTCTTCAGTGCCTCGGTCTGAAGATAAAGCATAATCAAGCGGGCTTTACTTCCATAGGGAACTCCTACGTACTCAGGCTCGGCGTCTTTCCCTGGTCTCCGTCCCGGCTCAACGAGCAGCGTTACGTGATCGCTTTTTACTTGCCATGCAGCGCTCGACTTAAGTCTTCTATGCGGCAATGCAGCTTGGGCCCAGCCAGAATACAAAAAGCCAATGCCAAGTTCTTCGCTCGACATATAACCACTCGCGATGTCGATCACGCGTCGATCTATATCAAGCTGAAGCGCGCCTTGGCGCCCTATCTGCTCTATAATTCGATGAACTTTAGCCATGCCAATCTCTCCGACATGGAGAGTATGACTAAAGCTAGTTAATCTGTCTCCGTGAACTTTACCGGGGAGCGGAAATGCTCTGGCACGGATGTGCACTTTAGAGGGAGGATGCTTAGTAGAAGATATTAGTTATATATTAGTTTGTCCCGTTAAAGTGCACAGGACAACACGGAAGAGTCCCGCTTTTAGCGTATCACTCTCCGGAAAAGTGCACACTTCCGACGCTAAAGTGCACACCTTCCCCGCCAAAGTGCACGGGATAGCCAAGATATCTTACCAGTTCCGAGCGATTCTTCTGCCCTCGCGGATGGCTCCGCTAAAGTTCACACTTGCGCGGCACAAAAGAGGATCGAGAAGATCGAGGATTTCACCGCAAATCCCGGTAAAGTGCACACCTGAATTCATTCTAGGCCCAATCAGAACCGACTGCGCCCTGGATGCTTGGTCATGGCGTCCTCGACCTCGATATATTTCTCCACCACCCCGAAGGTCTGGTGGCGGGAGAAACGCTTGAGCGAGACCAGATCCGTGCCGTCACGAGCTCCTGTGGTGATCGCTCCGCGTCGCAGGCTGTGTCCGCCGAAATCGCCTGCCAGTCCCGCATCGAGGCAGCGCTTCTGAATGATGCGGGCCACAGACCGGTCAGACAGCGCCTCTGAACCCATGGCGGGCAGGGCAGGGGGCTGACCGGCCTCGGCAGCAGGCGGGAGCCACACGCGCCGGAAAACCGGTCCCTTGGCCTCGGCCAGTTTCGCCTTCCGAAGCCACGCTTCATAGGCCCGGACCGGACACAGGGCAGTAATCCCCCTCGGGATCGCCACCTCGACACCCTGACTGGTGCGATCGCCCTTTGAGCGGTCCAGCCGGATCCGCATTCCGTCATCATCGAGCGCCACGTTG
>NZ_JASGXC010000019.1:4006-4674 GCF_032913585.1 Gluconobacter sp. GP1 | reverse complement strand
TCGGGACGGGAACCTGGGCAACATGGTGCAGATAGCGCAGTGCAGCACGGTGCAGATCCACCGTCGCGGGTCGCTTCTTCTGCAGCGCAAGATCAGCCAGATAGGCGGCGACATCCTCGCTGCGGGCGGGCAGGGCAGGGAGCCCATGTCCTGCCGCCCACGCGCACCAGGAGCGCACGGCCGATCGATAGGTGCGGCGTGTGTTCATTGCCTTCGCCGCCCGGGAATAGGTCTTTGAGGCGCGCTCCGCCGTCACCAGCGTCCCGTCATAGTCGGGCAGGGCCTCGTCAGTCAGGGCATCGAACCACTGCAGGACCGCGCCAGACTGCTGACCCAGAGGAGAGGCCAGCGGCGCCAGCGTGGCCGCCTGCGATCCCGCCTTGCGCCGTCTGGCGGCCTTCGGCCTGAGCCAGGCGACGAACACCGGTTCGGGTTCGAGATCCAGAGCAATCGCCAGTTCGTGCCCGGAGGGCAGGGCGGTCAGATGGGCACTGGCGATGGCCAGTGCCTCCTCGGCCGTCTCAACATCGGTGGACAGGACCGTGTCTTCGGCAAATTCGTTGTCGCGGTATTCAATGCCGCGAATGACCAGAGAGAGATGAGGGGAGAAGCGACCGGTCGAGAGCAGGGCCACCGCTTCTGTCAGATCGCCGGCAGGAAGCTGCTGG
>NZ_JASGXC010000019.1:0-3996 GCF_032913585.1 Gluconobacter sp. GP1 | reverse complement strand
CCGAGCCTGCGATGTGAAGATGGCTGAGCATGAACGCCTCCGCGAAACCAGAACCTGGCTTCTGATAGCACGAAGCCGGGGTAGGACAGAGAGGAGAACAAACACTGTCCAACGCAGGCCGGAAATGTGTTAACGAAGACTGAATGCCGATCCGACCGGAACTGAAAGCGCTTTACCCTCCCAACTGGCCCGAACTGAGCCGACAGGTGCGGTTCGAGCGGGCAGGGGGTGTCTGTCAGCGCTGCGGTCGGCCGCATGGACATCATCTTCAGGTGCTGCCGGGTGGCCGGTGGAAGCATCCGGAGACGGGGCACTGGTTCAATGGCCGGGGCAGGCGCATCTCGCCTCCGGACCTGATCGAGCACCTGCAAATACGACAGACGAAGGTGGTTCTGGCAGCGGCCCATCTGAATCATGATCCCACCAGCAACCGGCTGCGCAATCTGCGTGCCCTCTGTCAGCGCTGCCATCTGCTGCACGACCGGATGTATCATCTGGCTCAACGACGCCTGACCTTCCGACGGCGCCTGGCGCTTGGGGATCTGTTCGAAGGACTGTATCGGGCCGGGGTCACACGCCTGGGGCTATAGAAACCCTGATCGGCGTATGATCCGGCCTTCTGAGCGTCAGATCAGGCGGCGGCTTCAATCGTGACGTCTGCGCTCGCGAGGCGAGGGAACCGGCGCATCACGCCCTCTGCGCTGTCTGCATGCACCAAGATTGTGCCGTGTCCTTCCTTGAGGAACGTCTCCAGAGACGCGTCGTCACGAACACAGTGAACGAAACCCTGGTCTTCAGCACGGGCGAGGGCGCGGCTGTCGCCATAAAGAACTCTGGTCATGTCTGCTTCTCCAATCTGAGACCTTGATGATGCGGCGGAGGAAGCCCGCTGCCAGACAACGGTATCGCGGGCGGTTGTGAGTGCAGTAAGACTAGCAGGTGTCCCGAACTCGACTTTCGCGAGTTCGACTGCCGCTCGTTAAAGCCGATTTCTGGCAATTGGGAGCGTTGTAGTCGACACGCTAAGGCGCACTTCAAGGAGTTTTAGAGAAGTTCGCGCAGTGCGCTTACCTCTGTAGTATGTGACACAGTGTTCCTTCCGGTACAGAATATAAGCGCCGGTGCGGAGGCGCGTCGACGTGACGGACACACTCTGATAAGCGGCCTCGCGTTGGTGGTTTACTGGGCATGGCTCGCCGTTGTTGAAAGGTTCGTATAGTTTTGAAGCACCAGCATTATGATCATCGGTTCTTGATTCTCTCCCGGTACTTTGATGAGTGTTTTCACGAGCAAATGTACTACGTGTTTGTAGAGGAGGTTGGACCGATAAATCCGGACGGGATAATGCGCCCAGACGAAAGGCCATTCGACAATAATATCATAAACGAGACACTCAGAGATCGGTCCTGGCGCATTCGCGCCAGCGGTATCAAAGTCGAAGAGTTCCAGCAGAACATGTCCGAGTTCGCAGTATTGGACCACGATAACGTTACAGACAATCAGCGCAGGCAACGGAAGACTCAGCTGAACGAGGTATTTGATGGCAAACCGCTCCCTATTCTTGACATTTATATTGGGTCGAAGGATGCGGATTATCAATATTACAGAAATACCATTAACCCTGGAGCGTGGTATTTTGTAGGCGTAAGACAACCTTCAGATACAGGGATTCCCATCTTTATTGGTGCTCCAGAGTTGTCCGCTGACCAGTATATTCAGGGCAGCCTTGTATTATTGGATACCGTACCACTCCTGACAGAATACTCGCTTAGGGACATATTCTCTCTGGTGCACATCCCTGACGCTGATTTTGGAGAAGACACTGGCGGCTCAACGGAACCGCTCCCCCCTGAGCCCGGTGTTGGGCCTGAACCAGGCCGTTCGGAGCAGCCTGATCTGGATCCCTCGACACTCAGGAACGTAGGACGCTAAAATGAGTGATCGCCCCAGAGAAGCCATTACGAGCCCGGACGTGGTCAATATTTCCGGAATTCAGCCATTGTCGGCTGCATCGGAAATTCTAGGTGTGCGCGTTTTCGATGTCGGACAAGGAGACTCGATAGCTATACTGGCGGATATGGGAGGCACCAACCTGGTGCCGCTTCAACTTGACTACGGTGGCAACGCATACAACCCCTTCGATCAAGACGCAGACGTCGATGCCAAAATGCCAGTGTCCCAGAATACGCTTCTGATGCTGACGCACTGGGACGAGGATCACTGGAAGTCGGCATCGAGAGGAAGCCAGGCAAAGAGAGCCAAATGGCTGGTACCACGCCAATTGACCTCACCGCGGGCGGTGACATTTTCTGCGACAGTCGACGACATGCATTGCATTCCCGAAACACATGTCGGTCGATCAATTTCCTTCGTCGCTCAAAACGGCGACCGCATTCTTGCCCAGAAAATTGGTGCGTTCCCCGGAGCATTTGCCAAGGGCGAGGATTGCAATAAGAGCGGCGTCGCGCTCGCCATTGTTCATGGTACGGGCAATAACGCCGAAGCCATCCTGCTTCCGGGTGATGCTCCTTTCGATAAGATCGCTTCCTTTGTCAGTTTGGAGAAGCAAGGCGTAAAGCTCAGGGCAATTGTTGCCTTTCATCATGGCGCAGCGACACACTGGACTAATTTTACCAAAGATCTACTGAGAAATTGGCCTAAAGCTGCTACTTTAGACGTGATATTCTCCTGCTCGTATCCCAATGCCTACGGCCATCCGGACGAAAATCGATACAGAACCCTCTTGCCGGGAGCAACTTTCCACAAGACTCCCGATCTGCGCGAAAGCCCAAAAGCGGCGTTCATGGACATCCTGTTCTGACACGCGGGCGAGAAGGCTAGGTATTCAATCCCATGTTTTGATGGGTTGGATTGATAACGTTAGCGTGGCCCCGAAACGGGAGAATGATCCCGGATCTCGAGCGTCCCGATACTTCGTCTTTCCATGGCGGCTACGCTCGGACGTCCCTTTTGTGGTGATTGCCTTGACGACACTCATTCCTCTTTGCGTCCCGTTTGAGCGCCGTAAGGCAGCAGCCCGGGCCGGTGCCACGTTTAACGGGGAGCAGAAGTGCTGGATGGTGCAGCGGGACAAGCTCGATGCTCTCCTGCCTTTCGTCCCTTACCGGTATCGGCCGGACCGCAAGGCCCCCTACATCCGTCCGTGGATGGTGCCGCAGGCTCTGTGGGGCTTTAATCTGCGCGCCTTCCTGGCGCCCGAAGACTGGAGCCGGATCCGGAAGGATGCCTATGCCCGCTCCGGGTCCCGTTGCCGGGTGTGCGGAGGACGGGGTCCCCAATGGCCGGTCGAAGCTGACGAAGGGTGGGCCTATGACGACGAGCGGCGGATCCAGACCCTCAAAGGGGTGATTTCCCTCTGCCCTGACTGCCATGGCGTGCGTCACTGGGGAAAGACCATGACCGAGGGCAGGCAGGATGCTGCTTTGGCCTGGATGGCAGAGGTGAATGGCTGGAGTCACACCGACGCGGCGCGGTGCGGAGACCAGGCCATGAAGCAGTGGCATACGCGCAGCCGCCATACTGACTGGCAGTGCGACATCTCCTGGGCAATCAAAACCTACAGTGTTGAGCCGATCAAGGACGGCGAAACGCTGGCCCGCGATCTCAACAAGAAATTCATGCGGCAGGCTGAGGCGCGCGTTGGCGTCAAGGCCGGGCACGTCACGCACATCGAACATCTGTTCCATGAAGGATAAAGGTCGAGTGCTAATGCCTAGCGGTCGTCGCACATAATTGGAGTGAAGGCAGAAAACATCGTCGACCTGCTCCAGGTCAGCACCTTAGAAAGGCCTTTTAAGGATGATCTCATGCATCACACCCTATGTCCGATAATGTAGATTAACGGATGTAAATCTACCTTGTCAGGCTTGCTGAGAACGGTCGGCCCAATGAGACAGGGAAGGGCGCTCTTAGGTAAGTTCAAGGCAATAGAAATTCTACCATGTAAAGCATCCGTTTACATTAGCAACGTAAAGC
>NZ_JASGXC010000018.1:3013-10560 GCF_032913585.1 Gluconobacter sp. GP1 | reverse complement strand
ATGGGTCTAGGAAAACGACAGGTATTCATGAAGTAATCAAGAAATCTTTTTACTTGTCATGCAAAAATAAAGCGCGTTTTATGGCGGTTTTCTCATTTTTTCTCTTGCAGTAAAAGGCCGGGAAGGCTATCTTTTACTTGTCGAGAGGGATTGGCCCTCAAGACAAAGCGCCCCGAACGGTGTTTGCACCACCGAACGGGACTTCGCTAGACTAGAAAGGGTATTTTCATGTCCGACGCATCCAACACAATGTCCCAGAACGCTTCTCAGGGCAACTATTCCCCCGCCGCTGTTCGCCGCTTCAGTGAAGCACAACGCCGCACCAAGGCTCTTGCCGCGCCGTCTCTGGCCGACATTCTCCGTCTCGTTCCGTCTGACGACCAGATGGCAAAAATCGTGCTGGCGTTCGGTGTCGAAGCCGGTGACGTTGACGAGCTGACCGGGGCAGGGTCCAACATGGTGCGCGAGCAATACGAGCTAATGTTTCCCATCCTCGTGACCTATATCCGGGGCGAGCAGAATTTCAACGGTCTGCGGATGCACCTTGACCGCGTGGTGGATGGTCTCATCCGTTCCGCCTATGGCGCCGCGAACTTCTATGAAAACCGCCGTATGATCGCCAAGGATGCCGCAGACAGCTACGCCAACGGCGACCGCGACGAAGACCGCATGGGCGTGGACGGTGCAGATAACCGCGTGGACGGTTTGCGCCGCATCGCCGCCGAGAACGGCGCGAAGGCTTACGCGCTGTCCTGCGTCGCTTCCGGCGCGTGTGCCGCTTATGAGGAACTGATGGGTCAGGCATGGAAGCCTTACACCCGCGACAATGGCCGCAGCCTCTCCCGTGACGTCGCCGCCGTTCAGGCCGACGCCATGGGCTTCTAAGTCAAGCCCACCGCGCCCACAGGGCGCGGCCTCTTCCTGTCCCTCTGCACATCGAAGAGCGACCGGCCCCGCCCGGTCGTGGAGCCTGTCCCATGTCTCACGCACTCGCCCCCTATGTCCCCGACGCCAGCGCCAAGAGCCTCCCCCTGAGACGGCTGGAGCACCTTGCGCGTGGCTTTGCCATCGCGGATGCCCTCATGACCTTTCTGGAAAATACCCGGTTCGATTCCAGCATTGAGAAGGCCGCAGAAGACGCGCGCGCCGCTGGTGCCACCCCTGACGAGATCCGGGCTGCCTCGAACGGCCTCGCCTGATCGGCCTCGGCCAGGTCCACACATGCAAAAGGCGGCTCCCCTGGGAGCCGCCTTTTTTGTTGTCCGGTCAGACCGCGCCAAAATGGACACAACCGCGCAAGCGCGGCTGTGAAGTATGCTGCGTCAGGGCTTCGCCCTGGAGCCGGTGCGTAAGAGCCCGCTCAGGACTTCGGCAGGATCGGCGGCGGGACGATCTGACACCACGATGCGCCCTTCGTGTCGAACGCCTGATGTTCCTCGCAATAACGGCCGACCCGCGCCGCATAACCGTCATATGTATAGCCAGAGGCAAAGCCGAGGCCAATGAGGACCGCACCGGCCAGTGTCATCCGCACATACGCGCGCCATCGCGCTTCCTTGTAAAACTGGCGCTCATGCGTCGGAATTTCCGTCCGCAACTGGTCGAAAACTTCCTTGCGCAGCTCCGAGGTCACGCCGGAGACGATCCGCCCGAGCGTGGCCTGCAATTCGCGGTCTCGAAACAGTTCCTGTTTCTCGACATTCCGTTCCGCGACTTCCCCCAGTTTTTCGACCTGTCGACGACTTTCGATAAACTGGTCCCGCAGAGTGTTTTTTTCCTGCTTGGACATCTCGAGGATCTCGCGAGCCTCGGCTCTGAAATTCTGCATTTCAGAGGCGCATGACAGCACAACCCGCGCAAAAGCATCCATGCCTTTGCGTTGGGCTCGGATCCACCGCCCAAGGGGAGAATGTTCATCAATGCCGTCAAGCCGGGCCGCTTCTTCCATCAACCGACCCGCCTCGGCCAGTCCGTCAAAAGTCGCCTTGTCTGTGAGCTCACTCATGTCGTCAGGACCTCAGTATCGTACAGCGTAATCTTCCGAAGCCCCGTCCCGGTGCCTTGGTCAGTGGTCCAGCTCCGGACATGCGATGCACGAATGAGCAGCTGCATGCACATGAACGGCGTGGCTTCATGGAGCAGGTCATTGGCCAAGGACTGGAAAAGCTCCCAGTCTTTGGACGAGAACAGAGACACATCCTGAGGGAAGGCCTGTTCAGGATTATTTTTGTAGAGCGGGGAGGGCATCGCCCCGAAATGGCCCATCAGAGCCGCTGCGTCCTTCGGGCTTGCCTCAACATCAAACGCCGTCAGAGCCTCGGGAGGAAGATCGGGCTGATTGGCGTAGTGACTTTCATCGCCAAAGAAGAGTGGCGTGTCCGGTGGAGCGCAGTCATCCCGTAGATCGAACGTCAACGAGACTGGATAGACTGTCGCCATGGGCCTGCCATGGATTTTCATGCGCGGACGATAGTCTGCATAATGCAACATCCCGCGCTGCCCTGACTGATCCGCAATCACCAGAAATCCACAGCGGGTCGGCACGCTGTTTTTTCGAAGCGGCGGAAGCCGCTCCGTTCCATTGGGTTCCCACTCCCAGAACGATACCCCCACCGGAAACCGGATGGTGGAGAGGGAGCGGATGGTGACGCCGAGATCGGTCACATCAAGATGCTCAGCTTCCCCCACCGCATTGTAACAGACGAAGTGTTGCTCTCCGTCAGCGAGGAGGTCGAGAAATCTTCGGTTGCCAATCCCTCCAAAGGGATTGGCGCCTGTTTTCAGCCGGTCGAGCAGATCCGGCTCGGATTTGCGGCTCCTTCTCATGGCAGCCAGTCTTCGATGCCCGCATCCGAGATGTTTTCCTCGATTTTCTCCAGCCAGTTTTTGACAAGCCACTGACGCATCGGGCCGAGGGGCGTTCCGTCCTGTCCCGGCTTACCCGCGGCGGCGTCATGGAAAGTCAGGCCACTCGCCAGCACTTCTTTCATGCAGGATAGCTTTGGAATCCGCAGAAATTCTGTTTCCATCCCCGCCACGTTCATAAGGCGCTCATCGTTCATGATCGGGTTGAAAATAGTGTCCGGCTTATGCCCGGCTGGAACGGTCCATTCGTTGAGGACGATGATGCCACGGCGGGGCCGGAACTGGCCGCTGGCCCACAGCTTTTCAAGATAGGCGATGTCACCGGGCTGGGAGCCACACATGAACAGGCCTGTGACCGGAACACCGACGGCATCCGCCGCACCGATGATGTCATCTTCGGCGGCCCATTCCTCCAAGGTTCTGTCACCACCCCCAATGTCGATTAGCAGAGATGATTTGCGCATCGCCGCTTCGTTGAAGCTGTTGGCAAACCACTCTTTCAGGTGGCCGGCTTCCTCGTTTGACGGGCAAGGAAGCCCGTGAGTTTTATAAATCTCCTTGAACAGGGAAATGCCGGGGTTACGAACATCTCCGTCCCCCAGAAGAAGAGGCCGCCCCTGAAAAATGGCCCGCTCCGCAAGCGGAGCGAGGCAAGTCGTTCCACCGAGATTTCCGCGTCCGGCTTTGATCAGGGAGCGCAGTTCGAGAGACTTCGTAATGGCCTCGTGAAGCTCAGGCGCTGAAAGGCGTTTTGGTTTTCCGGTCACATTGGATTCCTGATATTGAATGATCCGCCAGAGACGGCTCGATCATTTTCCCAGATCCTGTTGTGAGTGCAGACAGCGCAGGTGGGCGCGGATTAGCGTCCGATCTTCATTTTCAAAAGACAGAACATCGCTTTAAGAGGTTTACTCCGTTCGCGCGGGGGGATGACCTCAATCATGGGTAGGCAGGCAAGTGCCCATTCCCGGTCTCTGTCAAAGAAGGATCGGCGCGGCAGACCCGGCATCTGCTCGAAGTCGAGTTTGCCCTCGGGAGTTCGCCCAGACGCATCAAGCGGCATGAGGGCTTCAAGTGGCAGATCCTTCGGCATTCCTGCGGGACGTGGACCAACATAGGGCGGTGGCAAAGGAATATCCTGATCCTTGCCATAGCGTGGAGCCTGTTTTCTCATGACAACGAACTCGGCCACCTGCCCGATTTGCACGGCAGGAGCGGCCTGACGTTCTTCTGACGGGGCGGCTTCACTCCGTACGTCTGAGGTCGTTTCGGGATAGAGGACTGAGCGACTGCGATCGCGGGCGTCCTGTAATTGCCTTTCCCGCAGATCCGCATCGGCTTCCGCCACGCGACGGTTCAGCGTGTCCCGTCCTTCAGCATCATGCTGCTTTTGTGCCTGAGAGGTAGCGCGGGCTGCGGCACGAGCCGCAGAAGCCTTGTTGCGGGCGTCTTCCTGTGCGCTGTGCATGGCACTGACAGCTTTACGAACACGATACCACGTACTGCGGACCGTGGCAGGCTTCGGCGGCTCCCCGTTCACGTTCATCAGACCAGCGGATTCCGCTGCTTCGCTCATCTTCTGCCAGCGGACTTTCTTACCTGTGATGGCCTTCGACATCGCCTCGTAATTGTTCGTCATCCACTGGTACAGCGGCGAGTGCGCCCATGTTCCGCGCTGACAGCCCAGCAATGCGGTGAACATTGCGCCGTCGGTTCCCCCCATCGCCATCGCTGCACTCATGTCTACGTCCTTCCTCGTTGAGCTACGCCTAGCACCAGCCTCACATCGTGTCAAAGATCGTGCTGTCATCGCTGCGCAGTCGTTCAATGATCGGGGCAAGATCGTTGCAGGTTTTTTCTTTTTCCATATACAAATGCACCCTTTCGGGTGCGGTCCCTGCGGGACCACCAGGCAACCGGATCAGGGGGCGCTCTTCGATGCTTTTGAGAGGGTGCTTTTCGTAATGCTGTAATTGATGTATATCATGTCAAAGACAGCAATGATGTATGTCCAGCCGAGACGAGAGCCCGACCATGCGTACCTTTTCAACCAGTGATCTGTCCCGGAAATCGGGAGACATTATCGCCAGCGCGCTCCAGGGGCCGATCGCCATCAGCCAGCGCGGAAAGCCCCGTCTGGTGGTGTTGAGTGTCGAGCAGTACGAGTCTCTCAGACAGTCGCAGCCCGACCGCCGCGTGTCTGGAGCAACGGCCGAGATGCCCGCCGATCTGGCGGAGGATGTCACGCAGGCCATTGATGCGTTTCTGTCTCCGGACCAGCGCTGACCGTGAGCGCCGTGTTCGAGCCCGGTACGGTTCTGCACTACCCCTATCTGTGGCACTGGCAGGATGCACAGGGCGAGACAGAGGGGCGCAAGGACCGGCCAGTTGCCGTAGCCGTGCTGTTTGTTGGCCGGGATGGTCAGGACTATGTTCTGCTGCTGCCTCTCACCACGCAGAAGCCAGCGGAGGGACGACAGGCCGTCGAGATCCCGGCCACAGAGAAGCCGCGTGCGGCGCTCGATCAGAACCGCAGTCAATGGCTCATGCTAGATGAGTACAATCTCGATCCGGTCAAAGGCTCGTACTACCTCCGGCAGTCTGCCGTGACAGGGCAGTTCAGCAAGGCGTTCATGCGGACGGTTCTGGAGCAGTTTCGCGGCTTGTTCCTGCAGGCAAAGCGTGTGGCCCGCCATCCCTGACGCAGTCTGCTGACCCCGCCACCCGCACTCACAATACAGGATGGGAGAATGCCTCTTTCAGTAAGAAGGAGCTGACCATCCGTGTCTGACGTCGAAGACTTTACGCTGCCTCGCCCCCTGACGGGGCAGAGCCAGTTTGAACTGCTTGTCATGACCCGTCTCAACCAGTTCGGGGAAATGCTCGCCCAGATCCATCAGCTGGTCAGTCCGCCTGATACGCCACAGGACGGAGAAGGCCTGCACGAGGTCATGGTGCGCATGGCGAACGCATTGGACCGTCAGGGCAGTGTCCTGGAGCAGCTTTGTGAACAGGTTGCGAGGCTTGAGCGCGGGAGCGGTGAGGCAGCCGAGCAGGCATGATCACTTACCGCAAGCTTTCTGCGGCCGGGGCCGGGAAGCTCATCGTCGCCTATCTTCGCGAGCATCAGCTTGAGCCGGAAAAGGATGTTCGGTTCGAGCGGAATGGCGAGAAGAGCCAGTTCGAAACCGGTGATCGCCTGAACTCATATTATACCGGACGCGATGCCCGCGGGAGCTGGGCCCCCGATATGAGCGAACGGATTGCCAGCGAGCTGGGCATCGATGTGACGAAGCGTCCGACAGATGAGGCTCTTGCACGTCTCTTCGAGGGCAAGCGTGCCGACACGGGAGAGAAATGGGCCGGCAATCATGCAAACCGGGAGATTTCCGGGATTGATTTCACGGCCGCCCCCGACAAGAGCGTCACCCTTGCAGCAGAGTTCGCCTCGACGAAAGCCGAGCAGGCCCTCATTTGGGCGGCGATCCACCAGGCGAATGACCGTGCCATGGCGTTCATTGCCAAGGAGGTCGGGATCGCGCGGCGCGGAAAGGGTGGCGTGTCGTTTAACGAAGGCGGCGATGTCGGCTGGGTGTCCTTCCGGCACTACACGGCACGGCCGGTCCTGAAAATCCAGGATGGTGCACAAGGCCCCACGGCGGCGGTGGAAGTTCCGGTGCCAGGGGATCCGCAGGCGCATATCCATAATATCATGTTCAACGCGGTCGCCA
The DNA here is from genome assembly GCF_032913585.1 of Gluconobacter sp. GP1. NCBI lineage: Bacteria > Pseudomonadati > Pseudomonadota > Alphaproteobacteria > Acetobacterales > Acetobacteraceae > Gluconobacter > Gluconobacter sp. GP1. Next base: position 3,964 of record NZ_JASGXC010000018.1, on the reverse strand, counting down.
CGGAGAGCGGGCATCTGGGCTCTCTGGACACCAAGCGCGTGACCCGGATGACGTCGCATATGTTTGGCGGATACTTCCAGGCAGAGCTTGCATCAGAGCTTCGCAAGCTGGGTATCCGGGTGGACGTGGATGCTCGCGGTAAGGCTGTCGTTCTGAACGGCATCCCCGAAGAAGCCCGCGAGCTCTTTTCGAAGCGGAGCAAACAGGCCGAGCGCATGGCCAAAGCCTTCGTCAAACGGCAGGGCGGTGACTGGAAGGCCATGAGTGCCGAGCAGAAGTTCAAGATCCTGCATCAGGCCAATCTGACCTACCGGTCGAACAAATATACCGGACGCAATGAGCGGGACATCTGGCGGGAAGAAGCCGATGAGATCGGCTGGCACCACGACACGGTTCTGACCGATGAGAAGACAGTTCTGCTGTCCCAGAAGGAGCGTTTCGAGAAGGCTTATGGGATCGCGGCCAAAATGCTGGCTGACGAATTTCGGACGGCGGCTGTCGTCGACCGGGATGCCTTCCGCACTCATGCCGCGCACGGTCTCATTGCGTCCGGCATTGAGGGGATGGAGGACGTGGAGCGGGTTGCTGACCTGATTCAGGAGCGCGGCATTGAGATTAATGGCAAACAGGTCCGCTTCCTTGCACGCGAACAGGACGGCCGCCTCCGGGTCGCGACAAGCGCCCAGATCGCGCTCGAAAAGGACATGGCCCGTCTTGCCGGCCTGTCGGCGCGCACGCGGGACGGCGCGCTCAGTGACGAGCAGATCGCCGCAGCCGTCGCCCGGTCGGGTCTCGACTTCACGCGCGAGCCGGCCCACGGCGCCGCGCAGCTTGCGGCCATCAATGCGCTTGGTCAGGCGGGCGGCCTGGGCTTCCTGATCGGTGTCGCCGGCTCCGGCAAAACGACACTTCTGAAGCCTCTGGTCGACGCCTGGCAGGAGGATGGTCGTA
>NZ_JASGXC010000018.1:0-3003 GCF_032913585.1 Gluconobacter sp. GP1 | reverse complement strand
GTCAGGTCTCCCCGCGTCAGCTGCTTGAGATCCTTCAGCTTCAGCAGGAAAAGGGCTTTGCCCTTCGGGTAGTGGGCGACCGGGAACAGGCCCAGGCGATCGAGGCCGGCGACGCTGTGGAACTGCTTTTGCGTGTTATGCCCAAAGAGGCGCGTCCGGAGCTGTTGAGCACGATCCGCCAGAAGTCCGCGCGTGGTCGGCAGATCGCCAGCATGTTCCGCAGTCCTGGCCGTGATCTGAGCCAGACCGAGGACGAGCAGAAGAAAGCCGATATCGCCCGGGCGCGTGAAGCCATCGACATGAAGCGCAAGGACGGCACGATCCGACTTGTGGGGGGCGACCATGACCAGGTCGTTGAGCAGATCGCTGACCTGTATCTTCGACGTCGCGACATGCTGGCGCAGGCCGGGTCGGAGCGGGGCATCACCATGTCGGCGCCGACCAACGAAGACGTCATGGATCTCAGCCGTGCCGTCCGCGACCGGCTGCGCAAGCGTGGCGAGATCGGGCAGGCGGAGATCGTCAAGGCCGCCATTGATCAGCGTGGCGTCACCTATGAGCTGCCTCTCGCAGTAGGTGACAGGGTTCGATTGTTTGCGAAAACGAGTGTTCGGATGGAAACAGCCCATGGGCGTCGCTGGCGTGATCTGGGTTCGAATGGCGACTTCACGACCGTCAAGGGCTGGTCCGATGAGGGGCTGGTGTTACAAAATGCGAAGGGCCGGGAAGGGCTGGTGCCCTGGACCCGGCTGGCCGACCCGAAGACCGGACGCGTCCGTCTTGGCTTTGGTCATGCCATGACGGTCGATGCGGCGCAGGGTGTGACGTCCGACGAGCATATCAACGCCATGCCGCGTGGATCTTCGGCCATGACCGGCTTTACCTCCTATGTTGCCGAAAGCCGGCATGTTCATCGTTGCTGGACGGCCGTGTCGGAAGGGTCTCTCCGGGAGGCCGAGACGTTTTCGCGGGCTCTGGGTGATATCCGGCCGGTGACGGTCAACGATCTGTATGACCGTCTGGCATCTGACATGGGGCGACATCCCTACAAGTCCCTGGCTGTCGATCTGGCAAAGGCCCGTCTGGCGCACGAAGAAGCCAATACGCGCTGGATCCGGCAGAACCACGTTAATGAGCGGACCCGGCAGAAAGGGCAGTCACCGGGCGGTCAGGTGCGTCGTCAGGTTGAGGAAGCCCCGATCCGGGATGTCCCGCGCGCGCAATGGGACGATGTCAGTCGCAAGCTGCGCAAGGCCGGCTATGCCGCGCAGGACGCCCTGAATGCAGCGCGGCGGGTTGAAGATCTGCAGGAACGTCGGGGGAAGCAACAGGCCGAAGACCGGCTGCAGCGGGCTCGCGCCGCCGCACAGGCAGAAGAGCGGGAGCGCGATCGCACGCGGGTTCGTGGCACAGGACGAGGGATGTAGGTTCGAAGATGGAGGCGGCACGGGACATGCCGCCTCAGGTGCTATGCGAGTTCTTTGCCACGCGCATAAAGATTCAGGGCGTGCGTGACTGCCTCGACGGCCGCCCGCTCATCCAGTCCAAGCGCCGTCTCGAACGTCACCAGCTCGGTCAGGAGTGCTCGGTCAAGATCCGGATGAAGTGATTCCGTCGTGCGGGGCAACTGCGCGGACGGAGGAACGAGAGTCTCAAACAGCTTTGCAAAAGGTTTGTCTTCTGCCGAAGTCTCGTCCGGAAAAAGAAGGTTCAGGAGTTCCTGGGCGTCCTGCAGTGGCGTGCCTTCCGTGTTGAGAACGACACCGAGCCGCTGATACAGATCTCCCAGAACTCCGGTCAACGGCCGGAGATCGCCCTTTTCGATCCGATCGCGCCCTTCCTGAAGACGTTGAGCCACGTCATCTGCTTCTGTGGCCGGTTCCTCCGAGACAGGGGCTTCAAGAGCGGGAGCCGCTGAAACTGTGGGGAACACCCTGTTCACGCCCTCTGGCTTGATGCCTGCATAGAACAGTCGCGTGTAGATGCGCTTTCCTCGGAAGAGAATGATGGCCTGCCCCTGTCGGAGGTTCTGCACATCGCTCCAGGAGATCCGCTTGACGTCGCGGATGTCTGCGCGCTGCTGGTCCGCATAGACGCCCAGAGGGTTGGAACTGTCGAAGCCGGGGAGGACGCTGACAGGCATCGTTCCACCTGACTGTTCGATCCACTCCCGGGTTGGACCAGAGTCTTCGATATTTTCAAAGATCTTCAGCTTGGGATTGCCGAGAAGCGGAACGGTCAAATCCTTACCGAGCGTGGCGTAGAGGGTGCCCACTTCCTGAAACGAGATCAGCAGGGAAATGTTCAGCTCGCGACCCAACGCCATCATGGCGTCGATCCCGCGTGTCGCGAACTGACCGACTTCGTCCAGAACCAGAGGATAGGGCACCGTCGAGGACGACGCGCGATTTACGACGCGGTCCTCGTAGTCGCCCTCAATCGAGGTGCCGAGTGCCGCCGCAAGCGCGTAACGAAGCGCCGTGATGACCGCCTTGCCCAAGGCAGCGTTGGTGTCCGGGTGGTTTTCGAGCGAGGGAAGAAGAACGACGAGGATGCGCCGATTGAAGATGACGTCCCGGAAGTCCACATCACCGATATTGCACCGGAAGATATGCCCCAGCGTGGAACTCATCTGGGTAAAGGTTTTGCCGAAGCCACCCACCACATAGGAATGCTGCTCGCGAACCTTGTCCTGGTCTCCCACGCTTTTGGTGTTCGAGAAGCCACCCGTCTCTGTCACGTAGTCGCGGACCGGGTTCAGCAGGGTCCGGTCAAACTCGGGCGGCAGTTCGACTTTTCGCGTCTCGGCTGTATCTGCATCATAATAGGTGAAGATCTGATCCTGGTAGAGATCGCGCAGTTTTACGATGTCAGAGAACATCGTACGGATCGTCTCGGACATGATCGGAATACCGAGGTTGTCCCGGACCCACACGAAGACATAGGACATGCCGCGAATAAGCGCTTCGGCCCTGTCGCGGAAATGCGCGGAGTTACCCCCTC
>NZ_JASGXC010000017.1:7531-12129 GCF_032913585.1 Gluconobacter sp. GP1 | reverse complement strand
CCTGCCCCACCTTTCGGTGTCTGCCCGTGGTAGACTGACCGTAGACCCGGACGCTTGATTGGCCCGTCCTCTCATGAGCGGTAGACGGTAGACCAACCGTAAATATCGCGGAGACATTAGCTGTCCACTGCATACTGGAAGTATCCCCTGACCCCACCAGCACTGACATACGAAGAATATACGAGGAAAAAAGGAGAGGTAGGATAGGCGTATGAGAGAACCGCTGCCTGTCAGCCGCCCGTGCTGCAACAGGTGGGTCGCCGTCCGTCCTCCCCATGCTCGCCGGCTGCGCCGCCTGCGCGTGGGTCCGGATGACGCCGATCCTGCCGCTGCGCGGCACTGTTGCACCCCGGTCGCCCGACACGCCGTCGCAAGGATGTTTGAAGAACCAGAGATGGATCGAGCATCATGCGACGCTACCAGTTTCCCTATGTTCCAACCCCCCGTGGCCGGCCTCCGATGCGCTGGACCGACACGCAGGAGCCCACAACCTGCCGCCGCTGCAACACGCACTGGAAAGAGGGCGATCCAGCGCTGACGATTGCCTGCGCCGGCTGTGGAGCACCAGCAGATGAACCCTGCCGCCGCAGCTCCGGTGGCAATGAACGCGTGTGCGCCTGTCGCGACGAAGCCGCGGTCCAGATGGGGCTGCTGATGCGTTGTGAGGGACTGACCTGGGACGGTCGCCACGAAAAGCCGCTGCTACTGCGGGAACGCCCGATCGCCCACGCTCTGATGTGCCGCTCGGTGCGGACAGGCGCCCCGGTCAGTCGGTGGACATCATGAGCCCGGATCTCGTGTCCTATGACCACATTATTGTCGCCGTGTCGGGAGGCAAGGATGGCACGGCCTGTCTGCTCGCTCTGCTGGAAGCCGGGGCTCCGGCCGAACGCATCGAGCTCTGGCATCACGAGGTGGATGGGGCAGGGCGGTCCTTCATGGACTGGCCCTCCACAGGTCCGTATGTCGCAGCCCTGGCGCGGGATTTCAGCCTGCCGCTCTATCGCTCCTGCCGCGAGGGTGGCTTTGAGCGCGAAATGCTGCGGGACAATGCGCCCACAGCTCCGGTTGTCTTCGAAACGCCAGACGGGGTCATCAGAACAGGAGGGCAGGGGCCAGAGGGGACACGCCTGCGCTTTCCCCAGGTCTCAGCCAGCCTGTCCGTGCGCTGGTGCTCGGCGAGCCTCACGGTTGATGTGGCGGATCGCGCTCTCCGCGGACAGGACAGGTTTCTCCAGCGCCGAACTCTGGTCGTGACAGGCGAGCGCGCCGAGGAAAGTCCTGCACGGGCCCGCTATGCGGCTTTTGAGCCCCACCGCACCGACACAAGAAACGGGACGCGTCGTCGTCGGCATGTCGACCACTGGAGGCCCGTGCACGCCTGGTCCGAGGCGGAGGTCTGGGACATTCTCAGGCGCTGGCGCGTCATGCCAGCCTATCCTTATCAGGCCGGATTTTCGCGCCTGTCCTGCGCCTTCTGCATCTTCGGCAATGCAGACCAGTTCGCCACCCTGAAATGGATGGATGCGAACCGGTTTGCGAAACTGGTCAGATATGAAAAGGACTTCGGCTGCACGATCAAACGTGACAGGGGGCTCGAACAGCTGTCGTCCGAAGGGACGGTCTATCAGGAAGCCCGGTCGCGGCCCGACCTGGTCGCCGCCTGCCTGTCAGACCGGCCGATCGGGTCGGTTCTGACAGAGGACTGGATCCTCCCGGCCGGAGCTTTCGGCACCGGGGGAGGGCCGGTCTAGTTTCAGGCGCGAGCCGGACGGCCGCGACGTTTCTCAGGAAGCTTCTTCACTGGAGGATGTTGTTCCTCCTGCGATACGGGCTCCTGCGGCGCAGAGGCACGGGTCGTGGAGCCCAGGCCAATGTCGCGGGCGAGGGACGAGCGCTTCTCGGAATAGCTGGGCGCCACCATCGGATACTCGCGCGGCAGGCCCCACCGGGCCCGGTATTCTTCCGGGGTCATGTTATAGGCCGTCTTGAGATGACGGCGGAGCATCTTCAGCTTTTTCCCGTCTTCCAGACAGATGATGTAGTCCGGAAACACGGAGCGCTTCGGGTTTACGGCGGGGGTCGGGGCTTCTTCCACAACAGGCTCCGGCGTGGCCGGCGTCGCGAGAGCGTCGTGCACGCTGCGGATCAGCGCGGGCAGTTGATCGGCGGAGAGCGCGTTCTGCGACAGATAGGCGGCCACGATGTCGGCGGTGAGTGGCAGAAGATCAGCATGAGGGTGTGCCGGGGTCTCGGTCAGGTCAGTCATAAATGTCCCTCAGGGTCCTGGAAATGCCTTGTACATGGGTCGCACAGGTCATGATTTCAAGTTGCTGCAGAGAGTACTGCACGAGGGGTTAACAGGTTCCTGAGTTTGCCCGGGAAATAGTCGCCCGTCTTCGATCATTACAGCACAGGTCGCACAAGACGCGGACCGTAAAAGAAAAAGAGGAAAGAAAAGGAAGGGGGAGAAGGGCAGGCACCACGGGATCGCCCTGTGCCGCAAGGGGTGGGTCCGTCCGTGTCCTCGCTGGCGCTGCGGGCCGGGCGGTCCCGACGCTGACGCGTCGCCCTTGCCGCCCAGAACGACGCCGCGCTCGCCGGAAAGGGTCAGAAAGGAGACAGCAGACGATGCCCGTCATGGCCCTCACACGCCCAACCCCCACACAGAGTTTCAGCCTGGTTCAGGCCCACCGCGAGGGCTGGACCATTCTCGAAGGCTGCGGCCCCGAGCACGCTGACACCCAGCTGCGCGGCGTGACCTGCTCGGACCAGAATGCCTGGTGGCAGGTCGCGCGCCAGGCCCGTCAGGGATCCCCCTATCACCGTGAGGCCCTGTCGCGTCTGTCGTCCAGTGAGCGCGAGCAGATCTCCCTGCGCTTCGGTCCGCTGTGACCTGATCCGGAAGGCCTGAGCGCCTTTCGACCAAACCCATCCTGTTTGTTTTCCGGCCCCCCGGTCTGCCCCCGCGCAGCACCGGGCGCTGCCGCTTGTCCGGAGTTCCTCCCATGAGCAAGACCCAGCTCAGCTTTTTCGACACCTCCGCCCTGGGTGGCGGCAGCAACACCCTGTTCTGGGGCGACCTGCCCGGAGATCGTGCGCTCGACGAGGCCGCGTCCCTCGCGAAAGAAGCCGCTGCAGCCCCGGTCGTGGCGCCTAAGATCGACTTCCGCCTGTGTGGCACGCGCGACCTGTCCCAGGGCTGGAAAGCGCGGGCGCGGGACAACCTTGCTGCCATCCGTCTTCTAACCGAACTGGAGACCGAGGGGCGCAATGCAACGCCGTCCGAGCAGGCTTTGCTGGCGAAGTTTACGGGATTTGGAGCCGGCGAGCTGGCCAACAGCCTGTTCCCCCGTCCGGGCGAAGCCTTCCGTCAGGGCTGGGAAGAGATCGGGGTGCAGCTTGAGACGCTGACGAGCCAGCAGGAGCGGGCCGGACTGGCGCGGGCCACGCAGTACGCCCATTACACGCCGGAACTGATCGTGCATGCGCTGTGGGATCTGGTGGCGCAGATGGGGTTCCGCGGCGGACGTGCGCTGGAGCCGGGTTGTGGCACGGGTCTGTTCATGGGCGCGATCCCGGAGAAACTTGCCCCGAAGACGGCCTGGACGGCGATCGAGAACGACCCTCTGACGGCCCGCATCGCCCGCAAGCTGTTTCCCAACCAGTGGGTCCGGTCTGAGGACTTCACGACGGCGAAGATTGCCGAGCAGTTCGACCTCACGATTGGCAACCCGCCGTTCAGCAACCGCACGGTGCGTGGCACGGACGAGCTGGGGCGGCTTGGCCTGTCGCTGCATGACTACTTCATCGCACGCTCCGTCTCCCGCCTGCGTCCCGGTGCCATGGGTCTGTTCGTCACGTCACGCTGGACGATGGACAAGCGCGACGCCACTGCGCGCCGGCACCTGTTCGAAACGGCGGACCTGGTCGGGGCGGTTCGCTTGCCGGCTGGCGCGATGCGCGATGATGCCGGGACCGACGTGGTCGTGGACGTGCTGGTCCTGCGCCGTCGCGAGATCGGAGACAGCCCGGGCGAGACCGCCTGGCTGGACGTTGTGGACCTGTCGGACACCGACGAGGGGGAGGGACCGCTCAGCATCAACCGCTATTTTGCGGAGAACGGCCAGCAGGTGCTGGGTCGGCATGGCTGGACGAGCGGGCAGTTCGGGCCGGAATACACCTGCGCACCGAACCCGATGCAGATGCTCGACGACGCCCTGCCGAGCGCACTCTCCCGTCTGGCCGGACTGGCACGCTTCCCGGTGCCGCAGACGCTTGACGTCGAGGCGCTGCGGGACAGCCGACGTGCGGATGTCGGCACGGCAGGGGAGGGGGCGAGCCTCAAGGAAGGCAGCTACCTGATCGAAAAGGGCGCGCTGCACCAGATCATCGACGGCCAGTCGGTGGCGGTGAAGGTCAAGAAAGGCGAGCAGAAGGACGGTATTTTCCAGAAGCACGCGCGCATCATCGAAGGTCTGATCCCGGTCCGCGATGCCGCCCGTGCGGTCCTGCGCGCCCAGGTGGAGAACCTTCCCTACAGCGCGCTCCAGGCGGACCTCAAGCGCGCCTACCAGACGTTCGTGCGACAGTTCGGG
>NZ_JASGXC010000017.1:5794-7521 GCF_032913585.1 Gluconobacter sp. GP1 | reverse complement strand
ACGATCCGGACGTCTGGCTGGTCAGTTCGATCGAGGAGTACGACGAGGACCGGCAGGTCGGCACACAGGGACCACTGTTCTCCGAGCGTGTGATCCAGGCGACGCTGGAGCCGGAGGTGCACAGCGCCCATGACGCGCTTGCGGTCTGCCTGCACGAGACGGGTGTGGTGGAGATCCCGCGCATTGCCGAGCTGCTGGGGCGACCCGAGGACGAGGTCATCGCCGAGCTGGGCAGTGCCATTTACCTCGATGCCGGACGCAGCCAGCCCGGACGCGACGTCTGGGTGCCGGCCGACGAAGCCCTGTCAGGGGCGGTGCGCACGAAGCTGGCGGAGGCCCGCAAGGCCGCTGAGACCGATCCCCGCTTCGCCCGCACCGTGGCCGCGCTGGAAGAGGCCCAGCCCGAGGACCTGCGGCCGAGTGACATTACCGCCCGTCTGGGCGCCCCGTGGATCCCGACCGCCGACATCGAGGGCTTCATCGCCGAGGTGATCGGGGTCGAAGCCGGCGTGTGGCACACGAAGGAGGTGGCGTCCTGGACCCTGGACAAGGGACCGTTCCGGGGCAAGGCCGAAGCGACGTCCGTCTGGGGCACCGAACGCCGTCCCGCGGGGGAGCTGATCGAGGATGCGCTCAATCAGGCCATTCCGCAGATCTGGGACACCTGGCGCGACGAGAACGGCGAGCACCGGCAGCTGAATGCGCAGGAGACCGAGGCCGCCAAGGAAAAGCTCGCCGCCATCAAGACGGCCTTCCAGACCTGGGTGTGGCAGGATCCAGAGCGCGCCGAGCGTCTGGTGCGGCTGTATAACGACACCTACAACAACCTCGTCCCCCGCGCCTTTGACGGCTCGCATCTGCAGTTGCCCGGGGCCAGCACCACGATCCGGCTGCGCGCCCACCAGAAGCGGGTGGTCTGGCGCATCATCGCCACGGGAAACACTTACATGGCGCATGCCGTGGGCTCGGGGAAAACCTTCTCGATGTGCGCGGCGATCATGGAGCAGCGCCGTCTTGGCCTGATCTCGAAGGCCATGGTTGTGGTGCCGGGACACTGTCTGGCGCAGATGGCCCGCGAGTTCCTGATGCTCTACCCGACTGCGAAGATCCTGGTGGCGGATGAGACGAACTTCGTGAAGGCGAAGCGGCAGCGCTTCCTCGCCCGTGCGGCCACGGGTCAGTGGGATGCGATCATCATCACGCATGACGCCTTCAAGTTCATTCCGGTCGAAACCGCGTTTGAGCAGGCGATGATCGAGGCTCAGATCGCGTCTTACGAAAGCCTGCTGTGCGAGATCGACGCCGACGACCGCATCTCGCGCAAGCGCATCGAGCGCATGAAGGAGGGGATGAAAGCGAAGCTGGACGGGCTGGCCAGCCGCAAGGACGATCTGGTGCATCTCGGCGAGATCGGGATCGACCAGATCCTCGTGGATGAAGCGCAGCAGTTCCGCAAGCTGAGTTTCGGCACGAACCAGTCCAGCCTGAAAGGGGTCGATCCGAACGGCAGCGGGCGTGCCTGGGACCTGTACGTCAAGGCCCGCTATCTGAGCCGTCTCAACCCCGGTCGTGAGCTGGTCATGGCGTCGGGCTCGCCGATTACGAACACCCTGGGCGAGATGTACAATGTGCAGCGCTTCCAGCAGATCGACGCCCTGATCGAGCGTGGCCTGCACGAGTTCGACGCCTGGGCCGCCAATTTCGGGGAGACCCGCACGGAACTCGAG
>NZ_JASGXC010000017.1:0-5784 GCF_032913585.1 Gluconobacter sp. GP1 | reverse complement strand
TGGCCATGTACCGGCATTTCGCGGACGTCGTGCAGCAGGACGACCTGCGCCAGTACGTGAAGCTGCCTGAAGTCGCCACGGGCAGCCGCCAGATCGTGGTCGCAGACAGCGGACCCGCCTTTCGCGATTACCAGAAGGAGCTGGAAGCGCGGATCAAGGTGATCGAGGAGCGCAAGGGCAAGCCGCAGAAGGGTGAGGATATCATCCTGTCCGTGATCAACGATGCGCGTCACGCCGCGATTGATCTGCGTTTTGTCCGTTCCTGGGAGGACAACGACACCAGCAACAAGCTGAACGTCATGATCGCGAGGGTCTTCGACATCTGGAAGGCGACGAGCGAAAACCGCTACACCGATCCCGATACCGGCAAGCCGTATGATCTGCCCGGGGCCGTGCAGATGATCTTCTCGGATCTGGGTACGGAAGCCGCGCTGGAGAAACGGGGCTTCTCGGCCTATCTGTGGATCCGCGACGAGCTGATGCGGATGGGGGTGCCGCGCGAGCAGATCGCCTTCATGCAGCACTACAAAAAGAGTGCGGCCAAGCAGGGACTGTTCCGGGATCTCAATTCCGGGCGCAAACGCATCCTGATCGGCTCAAGTGCGACGATGGGCACGGGCGTGAACGCACAGCAGCGTCTGATTGCCCTGCACCATCTGGATGTGCCCTGGCTGGTGGCCGACATTATCCAGCGTGAGGGACGGATCGAACGCCAGGGCAACCAGAACCCTGTGATCCAGATTTACGCCTATGCCCTGAAAGGCTCAGTGGATGCCACGAACTGGCAGCTTCTGGAGCGCAAGCAGCGCTTCCTGTGTCTGGCCATGTCGGGAGACCGGTCGATCCGCCGTCTGGAGGATATCGGCGAGAGTGCGAACCAGTTTGCCATGGCGAAGGCACTGGCCTCGGGCGACGAACGCCTGATGAAAAAGGCGGGACTGGAAGCGGAGCTGGCCCGTCTGCGTCGTCTCAAAGCCGCCCATTACGACGACCAGTTCAACGTGCGTCGCGCGATCGAGCGGGCCGAGCGTGATCAGAGGGTGGCCGAAGCCGTTATTCCGAAGATCCGGGCGGATATCGCGAAACGCCAGTCGACACGGGGGGAGGCGTTCCAGCTTGTGCGCAAGTCGGATGTGATGACCGAGCGGCAGGATGCCGGCAGGTGGCTGATGGGTCAGGCGCGCACCGCCAAACGTGCCGAGCAGAAGGGCCGGTGGAGACTGGGCGAGATCGGCGGGTTCGAGCTGGTGTGTGAGACCTGGAGCTCGACCTTCATGGGTGAGACGGAATGGGACGCGACCATCGCCATCGTGGCCGAGGACCGGATGATCGGGATCGACTTTGATCACGACACCGCGCCGCTCGGGTTCATCGCCCGCATCGAGAACACCCTGCTGCGGTTCGACAGCGAGCTTGCGGATGCGCAGCGTGTGGTTGCCGAGACGGAGCGCAAGCTGCCCGGCTACCGCGCCCGTGACGGGATGCCGTTCCGCGAGGCCGCACTTCTGGAGGAGAAGGAGGAGGAAATGGCGTCTCTGGAGGCGGATCTGGCCGAGGATACAGCGCGGCGGGAGGCGGATGCCGCCGAGGCACTGGCCGCGATGGAGAGCCTGAGCGTCAACGACAATGGGGGAGAAGGCGAGGAAGAAGAAGCGGCAGCATAAGAAGAGGGAAAGGGGCGGGCATGGCCCGCCCGGTGCGGCAAGGCTCAGGCCGGGCGCGCTGGCGCGCGGCCTTGCCGCACCGGGCAGCCCCTGCATCCGCGGAGAGGTTGAAAGAGAACTCAGAGGAAGAGAGCATGTGCGACCATCAGACGTCCCCGCAAACCACGACCGTCTCCAAAGTTCTGTGCGGCCTGCGCGTGGAAATTTTCACGTATCCGAGCGGTGAGGTGCTCCTGCGCACCGTGGACGCCTATCCCGTCAACCGGAATGACTGGCACGGCCCGTATGCGGATGCCGCTCAGGCCGAGGCCGACTTTGTGGACCGCCATGCACTGCCTGTGCTGACACCCGAGGAGGTCAGACGCAGGCGTCGGAATGGGACACTTTCGAAGACGCGCGAGTATGGCGAGATGGTTCTGGCTTTTCATCGCTGGACAGGGGCGACCTGTCTGACCCCGTTCATTGTCCGGCTGGAGGCCCGGGCATGAGCGAAGTCCTTCCGACGTCCGCGGGCGTCGTCTGCCGGCACCTGGATCTCAGTACCGGGCATCTTCCGGTCGCAGAACGCGATGCGTGCGAGCTTTATCTCAGCAGCGGGGGCACAGCAGGGCGAAGCTGTCTTGGTGGGCCTTATGGCTGGATGATTTATGTTCCCACCGAGGCGGAGGACGTCCCGCAGGACGTGTCTCTTGAACTGGCCGCCCTGATGGTTCAGGCGCGAGAGCAGGGCTGCCATTACATCCACTTCGATCGGGACGGGTCGATCGACGAGACGCTGCCTTTTTACGACTGAACCGCCACCGCCTTGCCTGCCTCAGGGAGAAGAGAAGGGGGCGGGAAAACAAGCGGAAATGAGAGAGGGAGCCGCCACAGGTCGCGGCTCCGCGCAAGGCTCAGGCCGGGCGCGCTGACGCGCGGCCTTGCGCGGAACCACGCCCCGTGCCCGCGCCGAGATCATCACGACAGAAAAAAGGAGAGAGGCGTGTCAGACCCGGCAGGACAACCCGCGGCCGAAGTGGCGCTCAGAGCAAACCTGACGCTGATCTTTGACGCGATGCAGGCGCATGGCGTGAAGATGGTCAAAGTTGAGTACGAGGCCAAAGAAGGCTGGTGGACAACGCTTCATGTGACAGCGGACGACAGTCCGGATCTGTTCGAAGACCTGTCCCTTGAGAAGGCCGTTGCAGCGCTTGGACCTGACCAGACGATTGCCCCTCTGTTTCCGAACAGCTTTGACCTTGTGGTCTGGCACTGCGTCGAAACCGTTATCCGGCGCGTGCAGGCCGATTACGACACCGATGAAGACGGGTCTTACGGCTCGGCCACGCTGACGCTGGAAACGCGGCAGCTTGAGGTCGAGCATATCGAGCGTGTGGTCTCCCACCTCGCGCACAGCCTGACCGCCTGACTTCCCTCCCCCACGACACCCTTACGACATCACTGGAGCCCATCATGGACGAACTGCGCCTTGTCGATCCCAACACCCTTGTCGACAATCCGGAAAATCCGCGCAAAGCAGAAAGCAGCCAGGACAGTATCCGACGCTTTGCGATGAACATTTTGCAGGTGGGACTCATTCACCCGCCAAAAGTGCGGGAGCTGGAAGACGGGCGTCTGATGATCATAGCGGGTCATCGCCGGAAGCGGGCCTCCATCTATGCCGGACTTTCCCAAATTCCGGTTCATGTGACGCACGAAGAGAGCAAGCACGAAGCCCTGGCGGCGGCCAGTGAGAACATGATCCGCGAAGGCATGTCTGAGCCGGACCAGTGGCGTGCCGTGACCCGGATGCGCGAAGACCTTGGCTATACCGACCAGCAGCTTTGCGTGGCCCTCATGGTGACACCAGCTTACCTCAAGGGGCTGACCCTGCTCGCGAAGCTGCATCCGCCCATCCTGCACGCCATCGAAATTGGCCGCGGCCCCGACCTGAAAGAGCGTCGGACTCTGGCCCTGTCGTCTCTGGAGGATCAGGCCGCGGCCTGGGCTGAGATGTTCGCCGAGAGCGTGGAGGAGGGAGAGGACCCGGCCGGGTATCGTCTCAACGCCAAGGATCCGGAGGATACCTTGAACTGGCGCGACTTCACCTGGCACCTGCGTCAGGAGGAGTGGTATGCGCGTGATGCCCGGTTTGACGATGCGCTGGCGCAAAAGCATGGCGTCGTCTGGACCGAAGATCTGTTCGGGCAGGGCAGTGAGGACAATCGCTACGTCACGGATGCAACCGCGTTTCGGGCGGCGCAGGAAGACTGGATTGCCGAGCATCGTCCCGAAGGAACGCTCGCGATCGAGACGGACGAGTATGGGTCTCCCCTCCGCCCTCAGGGCTATAACTTCGTCACGAACTGGATGGGCCAGCAGGAGACCGATGTTGTCGGATACTGGCTCAATCGGAGTACCCTGAAAGTCGAAGAGCGGAAGTTCCGCTACACGGGTGAAGAAACCGTCCGCTCCGAACCGCGCGTGGTGGAGCAGACGCCACCCCCAAAGAAGGAGCGCGCTGACATCTCCGGCACGGGTCTGAAGATGATCGGCTCCGTGCGGACTCTCGCGCTGAAAAAGGCCCTGCAGGCGAAAAGCGAAGATGCGGATCCGTGGGATCTGGTGGCCGGCCTGCTGCTCGCACTGAATGCCAATAACGTCCATATTTACGGTTCATCAGGCCGGTCGCCTTATGAGAACGCGGTGAAGACCGCCATGGAAGCGCTGTTTCCGGAAGGCGAACTGGTGCGTGATGAAGCGCTCATCCGCCGCCACGCGCTGGAAAGCCTCGGAGGCTTCATGAACTGCGAGGTCAGCATGCACTCCGGCTCCGGCATGGCAGCGGAATTGCTGGGCTGTCTGTTCGACGCGGATACTCAAATGCCGAGCATGGCTGATGAGGACTTCCTGAAGACCTACAGCAAGCCCGGCATCACCAAGGCGGTTCAGGCGCATGGGCTCGCACCACTCAACACAGGCAAGGAGATGCGGGCCGCCCTGCTGAACGCCGTGGGAGACGGGCACTGGGTTCCGGAGGCCGCAGGCTTTGCGCAGGCGATTGGCGTCTGGACCGAGGAGGTTCGAAACAGGCAGGCCCGCCGCGCGAAATGGGCCGCCCTGAATGACGATCTGGAAGTCGAGGATGAAGACGGCCTGGAGTGCGCTGATCCGGAGGATCTGGAAGACGTGATGGACGAGGAGGGTGGAGAGGACGCTCGCGATCCAGACGTCGCGGAGGATGAGCCGGCAGAAAAACCGGACCTCGTGGTGCCCCAAGAACTGGTGGCCATGCAGGCCGCCATGGGAGGGCGGCTGGAGATCCTTCGGATCTGAGGCCGCACGCGGCCACGACTAGACCTGACATCAGGCGGCACTCAGAAGAGCGCCGCCTGTTTTGTAAGCAGACAGAAGAAAGAGCCCTTATGGCAGACTATTTTTCGAGGTTCTCAGTGTTGATCCCGTTCCGGAGCGTTGAGGCGCGCGCCTGCGCGCTCGCGCTTCAGGAGGCGCACAACGCACAATGGGGAAAGACCCAGCCATGCACCACCGAGCCTTTTTACTTTGGTGCAGAAGAGAAGCCTGCCGAGGCTGATGGAACGGCCCCTCTCTGGGTGAGCGATCAGGGCTGCGGTAATGAGGAGAGCGTGATCGCCTTTGTTCAGGAATGCGCCCGCCAGAAGCTGTGTGTCGGGAGCCGGTGGTCCTTTGTGTGGAGCCACGATTGCAATCGTCCCCGACTGGATGCTTACGGCGGCGGCGCCTGTGTCATCGATCTTGAAACCGGAGAGCGCATCGCGTCGCTTGATCTCGCTGAGATGGCGGACGCGATTGCCAACGGCAGACGTGACACTGTGCGTATCGATGTCGGGATGGCCGCGACGGCGCACGACGTGCTCTGTCTGGAAATGGCGGCCGCCGCGCGAAATGATGACCTTGCCGAGGATCTCAAAGCGCTGACACCGATCGTGCAAGCCCTCAAGGCTGTGTCGGAGCGGAAGACCATAACCCTGAGCGGCTTCGGACCGGACTGAACAACAGGAAAAGAAGAGAGAGAAAAAGGAGAGAGGGGCGGGTGCCAGAGCCTGTCTGTCGCCGCAAGGGGTGGTGTCCTCGGCTGACGCCTGCGGGACCGCCGCTG
>NZ_JASGXC010000016.1:9893-12235 GCF_032913585.1 Gluconobacter sp. GP1 | reverse complement strand
TTGTTACGTAAAGCCGTAACGACGTTGCCTGATGCAAGGCTGTTGCCCGTTCGCGGGATGGCAGACCTGAGATGGTCGGCATGAAAAGTCCCCGAGACTAGGCGAACGCTCCGTCGCCTAGGCGCTGATGTGTTGATCTGTCCGTCCAGGTACGCCTGTGAGCCGGTACGCGTCGTGAGCGCAGGTCTCGCGTCCTATATGACAGCATCATCGTGGCCGTGTCGGGAGGCAAGGATGGCACGGCCTGTCTGCTTGCTCTGCTGGAAGCCAGTGCTCCTGTGGAACGCATTGAGCTCTTGCATCAAGAGGTGGATGGGGCAGAGCTGTCCTTCATGGACTGGCCCTCCACAGGCCTGTATGTCGTAGCCCTAGCGCGGGACTTCGTATCGCTCCTAGCGCAAGGGTGGCTTCGAGCGCGAAATGCTGCGTGACAATGCGCCCACAGCTCCTGTTGTCTTCGAAACCCCGAACGGCTTCATCAGAACAGGAGGGCAGGGGCCAGAGGGCACACGGCTGAGCTTTCCCCAGGTCTCAGCCAGTCTCAAGATCGACGTGGCCGATCGTGGTTTGCGCGGACAGGACAGGTTTCTCAACCGCCGTACCCTGGTCGTGACAGGCGAGCGCGCCGAAGAAAGTTCCGCACGGGCCCGCTATGCGGCCTTCGAACCCCATCGGACTGATACGAGAAGCGGGAGCCGACGCCGTCGACATGTCGATCACTTCCGACCCGTGCACGCCTGGTCCGAGGCTGAAGTCTGGGACAATCTCAGGCGCTGGCGCGTCATGCCAGCCTATCCATATCAGGCCGGATTTTCGCGCTTGTCCTGCGCGTTCTGCATCTTCGGCAATGCAGAACAGTTCGCCACCCTAAAATGGATGGATGCGAACCGGTTTGCGAAACTGGCCAGATATGAAAAGGATTTCGGCTGCACGATCAAACGTGACAAGGGGCTCGAACAGCTGTCGTCCGAGGGGACGGTCTATCAGGAAGCCCGGTCGTTGCCTGCCTGTCAGACCGTCAGTTGCAGACGGTTCTGACAGAGGACTGGATCCTTCCGGCCGGAGCCTCCGGCACCGGGGAAGGGCCGGTTTAGTTTCAGGCGCGGGCCGGACGGCCGCGACGTTTCTCGGGAAGCTTCTTTACCGCAGGAAGGGTGTCTTCCTCAGGGGAGGGCTCCTGCGGTGAAGAGGCGCGGGTCGTAGAGCCCAGGCCAATTTCGCGGGCGAGGGACGAGCGCTTCTCGGAATAGCTGGGCGCCACCATTGGATACTCGCTCGGCAGGCCCCACCGGACCCGGTACTCCTCCGGGGTCATGTTGTAGGCCGTTTTGAGATGACGGCGGAGCATCTTCAGCTTTTTCCCGTCTTCCAGACAGATGATGTAGTCGGGAAACACGGAGCGCTTCGGGTTCACGGCGGGGGTCGGGGCTTCTTCGGCGACAGGCTCCGGCGTGGTCGGGGTTGCGAGGGCGTCGTGCACGCTGCGGATTAGCGC
Organism: Gluconobacter sp. GP1; assembly: GCF_032913585.1. NCBI lineage: Bacteria > Pseudomonadati > Pseudomonadota > Alphaproteobacteria > Acetobacterales > Acetobacteraceae > Gluconobacter > Gluconobacter sp. GP1. The sequence goes on along the minus strand of NZ_JASGXC010000016.1, from coordinate 10,740 downwards.
AGGAAGCTGGTCGGCGGAAAGCTCGTTCTGCGACAGATAGGCGGCCACGATGTCAGCGGTGAGTGGGAGAAGATCAGCATGAGGGTGTGCAATGGTCTCAATCAGATCGGTCATAAATGTCCCTCAAGGTTCTGGAAGAGCTCTGGACATGGCTCTTTCAGGTCATGACTGCAAGTCGTTACGACTATTACCGCCTCAGATATTAACAGTTCCCTGAGCCGCCTCGAAACACGGTCATGTTTCTTTGATCGTTAGAGCACACATCGCAGAAGAGGCAGACGAAAGAAAAGACGAGAAAAGAAAAAGGAAAGGAAGGGGGAGGAGGCACCACGGGATCGCCCTGCGCCGCAAGGGGTGGGGCCGTCCGTGTCCTCGCTGGCGCTGCGGGCCGGGCGGTCCTGACGCTGACGCGTCGCCCTTGCGGCCCAGAACGACGCCGCGCTCGCCGGAAAGGGTCAGAAAGGAGACAGTAGACGATGCCCGTCATGGCCTTCACACGCCCAACCCCCACACAGAATTTTAGCCTGGTTCAGGCCCATCGCGAGGGCTGGACCATTCTCGAAGGCTGCGGCCCGGAGCACGCTGACACCCAGCTGCGCGGCGTGACCTGCTCGGACCAGAATGCCTGGTGGCAGGTCACGCGCCAGGCCCGTCAGGGATCCCCCTATCACCGTGAGGCCCTGTCGCGTCTGTCGTCCAGTGAGCGCGAGCAGATCTCCCTGCGCTTCGGTCCGCTGTGACCTGATCCGGAAGGCCTGAGCGCCTTTCGCCCAAACCCATCCTGTTTGTTTTCCGGCCCCCCAGTCTGCCCCCTCGCAGACCGGGCGCTGCCGCTTGTCCGGAGTTT
>NZ_JASGXC010000016.1:8339-9883 GCF_032913585.1 Gluconobacter sp. GP1 | reverse complement strand
GCGGCAGCAACACCCTGTTCTGGGGCGACCTGCCCGGAGATCGTGCGCTCGACGAGGCCGCGTCCCTCGCAAAAGAAGCCGCTGCAGCCCCGGTTGTGGCGCCGAAGATCGACTTCCGCCTGTGTGGCACACGCGACCTGTCCCAGGGCTGGAAAGCGCGGGCGCGGGACAACCTCGCCGCCATTTGTCTCGTGAGCGAACTGGAGACCGAGGGGCGCAATGCAACGCCGTCCGAGCAGGCTTTGCTGGCGAAGTTTACGGGATTTGGAGCCGGGGAGCTGGCTAACAGTCTGTTCCCCCGTTCTGGCGAAGCGTTCCGCCAGGGCTGGGAAGAGATCGGGGTGCAGCTTGAGACGCTGACGAGCCAGCAGGAGCGGGCCGGACTGGCGCGGGCCACGCAGTACGCCCATTACACGCCGGAACTGATCGTGCATGCGCTGTGGGATCTGGTGGCGCAGATGGGGTTCCGCGGCGGACGTGCGCTGGAGCCGGGTTGTGGCACGGGTCTGTTCATGGGCGCGATCCCGGAGAAACTTGCCCCGAAGACGGCCTGGACGGCGATCGAGAACGACCCTCTGACCGCCCGCATCGCCCGCAAGCTGTTTCCGAACCAGTGGGTCCGGTCTGAGGACTTCACCACGGCGAAGATTGCCGAGCAGTTCGACCTCACGATTGGCAACCCGCCGTTCAGCAACCGCACGGTGCGTGGCACGGACGAGCTGGGGCGGCTTGGCCTGTCGCTGCATGACTACTTCATCGCACGCTCCGTCTCCCGCCTGCGTCCCGGTGCCATGGGTCTGTTCGTCACGTCACGCTGGACGATGGACAAGCGCGACGCCACTGCGCGCCGGCACCTGTTCGAAACGGCGGACCTGGTCGGGGCGGTTCGCTTGCCGGCTGGCGCGATGCGCGATGATGCCGGGACCGACGTGGTCGTGGACGTGCTGGTCCTGCGCCGTCGTGAGATCGGAGACACCCCGGGCGACACCGCCTGGCTGGACGTTGTGGACCTGTCCGACACCGACGAGGGGGAGGGACCGCTCAGCATCAACCGCTATTTTGCGGAGAACGGCCAGCAGGTGCTGGGTCGGCATGGCTGGACGAGCGGGCAGTTTGGGCCGGAATACACCTGCGCACCGAACCCGATGCTGATGCTCGACGACGCCCTGCCGAGCGCACTCTCCCGTCTGGCCGGACTGGCACGCTTCCCGGTGCCGCAGACGCTTGACGTCGAGGCGCTGCGGGACAGCCGACGTGCGGATGTCGGCACGGCAGGGGAGGGGGCGAGCCTCAAGGAAGGCAGCTACCTGATCGAAAAGGGCGCGCTGCACCAGATCATCGACGGACAGTCTGTGCCGGTGAAGGTCAAGAAAGGCGAGCAGAAGGACGGCATATTCCAGAAGCACGCGCGCATCATCGAAGGCCTGATCCCGGTTCGCGATGCCGCCCGTGCGGTCCTGCGCGCCCAGGTGGAGAACCTGCCCTACAGCGCGCTCCAGGCCGACCTCAAGCGCGCCTATCAGTCCTTTGTACGACAGTTCGGC
>NZ_JASGXC010000016.1:6842-8329 GCF_032913585.1 Gluconobacter sp. GP1 | reverse complement strand
ACGATCCGGACGTCTGGCTGGTCAGTTCGATCGAGGAGTACGACGAGGACCGGCAGGTCGGCACACAGGGGCCGCTGTTCTCCGAGCGTGTGATCCAGGCGACGCTGGAGCCGGAGGTGCACAGCGCCCATGACGCGCTCGCGGTCTGCCTGCACGAGACGGGTGTGGTGGAGATCCCGCGTATTGCCGAACTGCTGGGGCGCGCCGAGGACGAGGTCATCGCGGAACTGGGCAGTGCCATCTACCTTGATGCCGGACGCAGCCAGCCCGGACGCGATGTCTGGGTGCCCGCCGATGAAGCCCTGTCAGGGGCCGTGCGCACGAAGCTGGCAGACGCCCGCAAGGCCGCTGAGACCGATCCGCGCTTCGCCCGCACCGTGGCCGCGCTGGAAGAGGCCCAGCCCGAGGATCTGCGGCCGAGTGACATTACGGCCCGTCTGGGGGCACCGTGGATCCCGACCGCCGACATCGAGGGCTTCATCGCCGAGGTGATCGGGGTCGAAGCCGGCGTGTGGCACACGAAGGAGGTGGCGTCCTGGACCCTGGACAAGGGACCGTTCCGGGGCAAGGCCGAAGCGACGTCCGTCTGGGGCACCGAACGCCGTCCCGCGGGGGAGCTGATCGAGGATGCGCTCAATCAGGCCATTCCGCAGATCTGGGACGCCTGGCGCGACGAGAACGGCGAGCACCGGCAGCTGAATGCCCAGGAGACCGAGGCCGCCAAGGAAAAGCTCGCCGCCATCAAGACGGCCTTCCAGGCCTGGGTGTGGCAGGATCCAGAGCGCGCCGAGCGTCTGGTTCGCCTGTATAACGACACCTACAACAACCTCGTCCCCCGCGCCTTTGACGGCTCGCACCTGCAGTTGCCCGGGGCCAGCACCACGATCCAGCTGCGTGCCCACCAGAAGCGGGTGGTCTGGCGCATCATCGCCACGGGAAACACTTACATGGCCCATGCCGTGGGATCGGGGAAAACCTTCTCGATGTGCGCGGCGATCATGGAGCAGCGCCGTCTTGGCCTGATCTCGAAGGCCATGGTTGTGGTGCCAGGACACTGTCTGGCGCAGATGGCCCGCGAGTTCCTGATGCTCTACCCGACCGCGAAGATCCTGGTGGCGGACGAGACGAACTTCGTGAAAGCCAGGCGCCAGCGCTTCCTCGCCCGTGCGGCCACAGGACAGTGGGATGCCATCATCATCACGCATGACGCCTTCAAGTTCATTCCGGTCGAGACCAAGTTCGAGCAGGCGATGATCGAGGCGCAGATCGCGTCTTACGAGAGCCTGCTGTGCGAGATCGACGCCGACGACCGCATCTCGCGCAAGCGCATCGAGCGCATGAAGGAGGGGATGAAAGCGAAGCTGGACGGGCTGGCCAGCCGTAAGGACGATCTGGTGCATCTCGGCGAGATCGGCATCGACCAGATCCTCGTGGATGAAGCGCAGCAGTTCCGCAAGCTGAGTTTTGGCACGAACCAGTCCAGCCTC
>NZ_JASGXC010000016.1:1994-6832 GCF_032913585.1 Gluconobacter sp. GP1 | reverse complement strand
ACACCCTGGGCGAGATGTACAATGTGCAGCGCTTCCAGCAGATCGACGCCCTGATCGAGCGTGGCCTGCATGAGTTCGATGCGTGGGCCGCCAATTTCGGGGAGACCCGCACGGAACTCGAACTTCAGCCGAGCGGGCTGTACAAGCCTGTGACGCGGTTTGCGGAGTTCGTGAACGTGGCCGATCTGATGGCCATGTACCGGCATTTCGCGGACGTCGTGCAGCAGGACGACCTGCGCCAGTACGTGAAGCTGCCTGACATCGCCACGGGCAGCCGACAGATCATCGTCGCAGACAGCGGACCCGCCTTTCGCGATTACCAGAAGGACCTGGAAGCGCGGATCAAGGTGATCGAGGAGCGCAAGGGCAAGCCGCAGAAGGGTGAGGATATCATCCTGTCCGTGATTAACGATGCGCGTCATGCCGCGATTGATCTGCGCTTTGTCCGACCTTCGGAGGACAACGACACCAGCAACAAGCTGAACGTCATGATCGCGAGGGTCTTCAACATCTGGAAGGCGACGAGCGAAAACCGCTACGCCGATCCCGACACCAGCAAGCCGTATGACCTGCCCGGGGCCGTGCAGATGATCTTCTCGGATCTGGGCACGGAAGCGGCGCTGGAGAAACGGGGCTTCTCGGCCTATCTGTGGATCCGCGACGAGCTGATGCGGATGGGCGTGCCGCGCGATCAGATCGCCTTCATGCAGCACTACAAAAAGAGTGCCGCCAAGCAGGGACTGTTCCGTGATCTCAATTCCGGGCGCAAACGCATCCTGATCGGATCGAGTGCGACAATGGGCACGGGCGTGAACGCACAACAGCGTCTGATTGCCCTGCACCATCTGGATGTGCCCTGGCTGGTGGCCGACATCATCCAGCGTGAGGGACGGATCGAACGCCAGGGCAACCAGAACCCGGTCATCCAGATTTACGCCTACGCCCTGAAAGGCTCGGTGGATGCCACGAACTGGCAACTTCTGGAGCGCAAGCAGCGCTTCCTGTGTCTGGCCATGTCGGGAGACCGGTCGATCCGCCGTCTGGAGGATATCGGCGAGAGTGCGAACCAGTTTGCCATGGCGAAGGCACTGGCCTCGGGCGACGAACGCCTGATGAAAAAGGCGGGGCTGGAAGCGGAGCTGGCCCGTCTGCGTCGTCTCAAAGCCGCCCATTACGACGACCAGTTCAACGTGCGGCGCGCGATCGAGCGGGCCGAGCGTGATCAGAGGGTGGCCGAAGCCGTTATTCCGAAGATCCGGGCGGATATCGCGAAACGCCAGTCGACACGGGGGGAGGCGTTCCAGCTTGTGCGCAAGTCGGATGTGCTGACCGAGCGGCAGGACGCCGGCAGGTGGCTGATGGGTCAGGCGCGCACCGCCAAACGGGCCGAACAGAAGGGCCGGTGGAGACTGGGCGAGATCGGCGGTTTCGAGCTGGTGTGTGAGACCTGGAGTTCGACGTTCATGGGTGAGACGGAATGGGACGCGACCATCGCCATCGTGGCCGAGGATCGGATGATCGGGATCGACTTTGATCACGACACCGCGCCGCTCGGGTTCATCGCCCGCATCGAGAACACGTTGCTGCGGTTCGATAGCGAGCTTGCGGATGCGCAGCGTGTGGTTGCCGAGACGGAGCGCAAGCTGCCCGGCTACCGCGCCCGTGACGGGATGCCGTTCCGCGAGGCCGCACTTCTGGAGGAGAAGGAGGAGGAAATGGCGTCTCTGGAGGCGGATCTGGCCGAGGATACAGCGCGGCGGGAGGCGGATGCCGCCGAGGCACTGGCCGCGATGGAGAGCCTGAGCGTCAACGACAATGGGGGAGAAGGCGAGGAAGAAGAAGCGGCAGCATAAGAAGAGGGAAAGGGGCGGGCATGGCCCGCCCGGTGCGGCAAGGCTCAGGCCGGGCGCGCTGGCGCGCGGCCTTGCCGCACCGGGCAGCCCCTGCATCCGCGGAGAGGTTGAAAGAGAGATCAGAGGAAGAGAGCATGTCCTATCGTATCGTCTATGACCTCGCCGCCGTGCGACTTCCGGCAGCGACCCTGCGCCCTCATGTTGCGGATAGCAGCTTTTATGCCGATCAGTATCTGCTGATGGAACTGGGTGGCGATAATAATGTCTATGAGGGGCGGGGGTCGCTGCGCGCGAGAAGCTGGTCCCTGATTGGGGCGGGACAGGACTGGGAGATCATGCGCGAAGTCGTGCAGTATGCCGCATCCTGTGAAGGTGGCGGGATGCGCTTCTCCGGTGTCAGCGGGACGCAGGCAGAAACCTATATTCGCAAGTGCCGGACTGTTCTGCGGGATGCTGTGGGCGCGCAGGCGCTTCTTGACCGCGGCATGACCTGCACGGGAAAATTCGCGCTTCGCAAGGGGCCGGTTTCAGCGTGGCTCCAGAAGCGTGTGGACGAGCTGTCCGCCATCAAGGCCCCGGAGATGACAGGCGAAACCCCGGTGTGGTCCTGGCTGAACCTGCTGCGTGACCCGAAGGATGCGGCCATCTTTCTGGCATACTCCAATCTGGACGACGCGCCTGTCTATAACCGGGCAACAGTCCATGGACCGTGTCATGAGCGACACGCCATCATGAAAGGCCTGATCCCACTGGCGGAGTGCGCAGCATGAGCCAGACAGACCAGACCACCACTTCCAAAGTCCTGTGCGGCCTGAATGTGGAAATTTTCACGTACCCGAGCGGTGAGGTGCTGCTGCGCACCGTGGACGCCTATCCGGTCAACCGGAAGGACTGGCATGGCCCGTATGCGGATGCCGCTCAGGCCGAGGCCGACTTCGTGGACCGCCATGCGCTGCCTGTGCTGACACCCGAGGATGTCAGACGCAGGCGTCTGAACGGGACACTTTCGAAGACGCACGAGTATGGCGAGATGATTCTGGCCTTTCATCGCTGGACAGGGGCGACCTGTCTGACCCCGTTCATTGTCCGGCCGGAGGCCCGGGCATGAGCGAAGTTCTTCCGACGTCCGCAGGCGTCGTCTGCCGGCACCTGGATCTCAGTACCGGGCATCTTCCGGTCGCAGAGCGCGATGCGTGCGAGCTTTATCTCAGCAGCGGGGGCACAGCAGGGCGAAGCTGTCTTGGCGGGCCTTATGGCTGGATGATTTATGTTCCCACCGAGGCGGAGGACGTCCCGCAGGACGTGTCTCCCGAACTGGCCGCCCTGATGGTTCAGGCGCGAGAGCAGGACTGCCACTACATCCACTTCGATCGGGACGGGTCGATCGACGAGACGCTGCCTTTTTACGACTGAACCGCCACCGCCTTGCCTGCCTCAGGGAGAAGAGAAGGGGGCGGGAAAACAAGCGGAAATGAGAGAGGGAGCCGCCACAGGTCGCGGCTCCGCGCAAGGCTCAGGCCGGGCGCGCTGACGCGCGGCCTTGCGCGGAACCACGCCCCGTGCCCGCGCCGAGATCATCACGACAGAAAAAAGGAGAGAGGCGTGTCAGACCCGGCAGGACAACCCGCGGCCGAAGTGGCGCTCAGAGCAAACCTGACGCTCATCCTTGAGGCGATGCGAGCGCATGGCGTGAAGACGGTCAAAGTTGAGTACGAGGCCAAAGAAGGCTGGTGGACAACGCTTCATGTGACAGCGGACGACAGACCGGATCTGTTCGAAGGTCTGTCCCTTGAAAAGGCCGTTGCAGCGCTTGGACCTGACCAGACGATTGCCCCTCTGTTTCCGAACAGCTTTGACCTTGTGGTCTGGCACTGCGTCGAAACCGTTATCCGCCGCGTGCAGACCGATTACGACAATGACGAAGACGGGTCTTACGGCTCGGCCACGCTGACGCTGGAAACGCGGCAGCTTGAGGTCGAACATATCGAGCGTGTGGTCTCCCACCTCGCGCACAGCCTGACCGCCTGACGTCTCCCCCACGAGACCTTTTTGACACCCTTACGACATCACTGGAGCCCATCATGGACGAACTGCGCCTTGTCGATCCCAACACCCTGATCGCGAACCCGAACAATCCCCGTCAGACGAAGCCCGGTCAGGCGAGCATTCGCCAGCTGGCGCTGAATATCCGCGCAGTCGGGCTTGTCCATCCGCCGCGCGTGCGTGAGCTGGGGGACGGCAGCCTGATGATCATCGCGGGCCATCGACGCACGGAAGCGGCGATCTATGCGGGTCTGACGGAAATTCAGGTCCATGTCACGAAGGTCGACAACGGTCTTGAGGATCTTGCGGCGGCCAGTGAAAACATGATCCGCGAAGGCATGACCGAGCCGGACCAGTGGCGTGCCGTGACCCGGATGCGCGAAGAACTTGGCTATACCGACCAGCAGCTTTGCGTGGCCCTCATGGTGACACCGGCCTATCTCAAGGGGCTAACCCTTCTCGCGAAGCTGCATCCGCCAATCCTGCACGCCATCGAGATTGGCCGCGGCCCCGACCTGAAAGAGCGTCGGACGCTGGCCCTGTCGTCGCTGGAGGATCAGGCCGCTGCCTGGGCTGAGATGTTTGCCGAGAGCGTGGAGGAGGGAGAGGACCCGGCCGGGTATCGTCTCAACGCCGAGGATCCGGATGATACCGTGAACTGGCGTGACTTCACCTGGCACCTGCGTCAGGAGGAGTGGTATGCGCGTGATGCCCGGTTTGACGATGCGCTGGCGCAAAAGCATGGCGTCGTCTGGACCGAAGATCTGTTCGGGCAGGGCAGTGAGGACAATCGCTACGTCACGGATGCAACCGCGTTTCGGGCGGCGCAGGAAGACTGGATTGCCGAGCATCGTCCCGAAGGAACGCTCGCGATCGAGACGGACGAGTATGGGTATCCCCTCCGCCCTCAGGGCTATAACTTCGTCACGAACTGGATGGGCG
>NZ_JASGXC010000016.1:0-1984 GCF_032913585.1 Gluconobacter sp. GP1 | reverse complement strand
AAGAAGGAGCGCGCTGACATCTCCGGCACGGGTCTGAAGATGATCGGCTCCGTGCGGACTCTCGCGCTGAGGAAGGCGCTGGAGGCGAAAAGCGAAAATGCGGATCCGTGGGATCTGGTGGCCGGCCTGCTGCTCGCGCTGAATGCCAACAACGTCCATATTTACGGCTGCGAAAGCAGTTCGCCTCAGGAGAACGCGGTGAAGACCGCCATGGAAGCGCTGTTTCCGGAAGGCGAACTGGTGCGTGATGAAGCGCTCATCCGCCGCCACGCGCTGGAAAGCCTCGGAGGCTTCATGAACTGCGAGGTCAGCATGCACTCCGGCTCCGGCATGGCAGCGGAACTGCTGGGCTGTCTGTTCGACGCGGATACCCACATGCCGAGCATGGCCGATGAGGACTTCCTGAAGACCTACAGCAAGCCTGGAATCACCAAGGCGGTTCAGGCGCATGGGCTTGCACCACTCAACACAGGCAAGGAGATGCGGGCCGCCCTGCTGCACGCCGTCGGAGACGGGCACTGGGTTCCGGAGGCCGCAGGTTTTGCGCAGGCGATTGGCGTCTGGAGCGAGGAGGTTCGAAACAGGCAGGCTCGCCGCGCGAAATGGGCCGCCCTGACAGACGATCTGGAAGCCGAGGATGAAGACGGCCTGGAGTGCGCTGATCCGGAGGATCTGGAAAACGTGATGGACGAGGAGGGCCGAGAAGACGCTGGCGATCCGGACGTCACGGAGGATGAGCCGGCAGAAAAACCGGACCTCGTGGTGCCCCAGGAACTGGTGGCCATGCAGGCCGCCATGGGAGGCCGGCTGGAGATCCTTCGGGTCTGAGGCAGCACGCGGCAACGAATAGACCTGACATCAGGCGGCGCTCTTCTGAGTGCCGCCTTTTTTGTAAGAAGACAGAAGAAAGCGCCCCTATGGCAGACTATTCTTCGAGGGTTTCGGCCTTGATTCCGTTCCTGAGCGTTGAGCGCTTTTTAGTAGAAAATAGGAAATTTTCTTGTTACATGTAACGGGAGGAGAAAAAGCCATGACCCCTGTTGCCATTCGCGTCCAAAAGCGCCGTGACACCCTTCGCAAGGCCGGTCTGCGCCCTGTCCAGATCTGGGTACCCGATACGCGCACACCTGGCTTTGATGCAGAATGCCAGCGCCAGGCGCGTCTCGTGGCCGAGGCAGAACGGCACGATCCCGCGCTGATGTCCTTCGTTGAAAGCGCGGCCAGCGATCTCGACGGATGGGATGCATGAACCGGGGAGACTTCGTGACCGTTGCTCTCCAGGGTGATCTCGGAAAACCCCGTCCCGCGCTAATCGTCCAGGCTGACCGCTTCGAAACGACGGCCTCTGTGACCGTACTCCCTGTTACCAGCACGCTCATAGACGCGCCCTTGCTTCGCCTGTCGGTAACACCGGACGAGCGAAACGGGCTGCGCAAGACGTCTCAGGTGATGATCGACAAGCCCAGCACTGTCTCCCGCGACAAGATCGGTCCAACCTTCGGGATCGCCAGCGATACGGTCATGCTCTCTGTCAATCGCGCTTTGGCCCTGTTTTTAGGTCTGGCCTGAAGCGCGTAGAACGCCGAGTGACGTCTGATTCAACAGGGAGTCGTGGGGATACCTTCCAACAGTCGTCAAACGCAAAACGAAGAAGACCCTTCAGGCGGTTGCCACCGCACTGAAGAGCCTCTCCGAGTAAATCACTTAAGGTAAACCGGGCCGTGAGGTGTTTTTTCCCGAAGCCCCTCACGGCTCACCTCTGAACTTGGACGAACCGGTTACGATTTTCAAGGGCGGAGTCAGCATGGCTCCGCCCTTTTTCGTGCAGTGAGACGATGCCTTGTTTCACTGGGGAAGAGCCTGCCCGCACGAGGACGAAAAGCGAAGAGAAAAGAGAGAGAAAGAGGAGAGGGCGCGGGTGCCAGAGCCTGTCTGTCGCCGCAAGGGGTGGTGTCCTCGGCTGACGCCTGCGGGACCGCCGCTG
>NZ_JASGXC010000015.1:0-14850 GCF_032913585.1 Gluconobacter sp. GP1 | reverse complement strand
CAGCCTTGCATCAGGCAACGTCGTTACGTCGTTACGGCTTTACGTAACAACAGACATAAAACCCCCGACCCGAAACCTGCGCATCCTGTCATGACGTAATGACGGCTTTACGTCAGGTCTGCCATCCCGCGAGCGGGCAACAGCCTTGCATCAGGCAACGTCGTTACGTCGTTACGGCTTTACGTAACAACAGGCATAAAACCCCCGACCTGAAACCTGCGCATCCTGTCATGACGTAATGACGGCTTTACATCAGGTCTGCCATCCCGCGAGCGGGCAACAGCCTTGCATCAGGCAACGTCGTTACGTCGTTACGGCTTTACGTAACAACAGGCATAAAACCCCCGACCTGAAACCTGCGCATCCTGTCATGACGTAATGACGGCTTTACGTCAATATATCGTTGCGTAATGACGTAATGACGTGTTACTCGTTTTGCATATCTAGGAAGGAATATGAGTAATGCCCATCCTGACCATTGCTTCTTTCAAAGGGGGCCCAGGAAAGACCACCCTGTGTCAGATAATCTCAGCGCGCTGCGCTGCAGATGGTCTGACAGTAGCAGTCATTGACGCCGACCCCACAAAAGCAATGTCTGAGTGGCATAGTAACACCTACGAGGGCATGCCGTTCACCTGCGTTGCAGAAACCTCGGAGCGGTCAATTGCTGACCTCGCTTTGGGGCTGGATGAAACATCTGATCTCGTTTTGATCGACACAGCGGGCTTTGGCAACTTAGCAGGAGCTGTAGCAATGACCGTAGCGGACCAAATCCTCGTTCCGTTGACTGCAGGCGCAGCCGATCTAAACCAAGCCGAAGAGACAATCAAACAGGCGAAAGGGCTTGCATCTGCAGCACGTCGTAAGATTGAAGTTCGTGCAATAATGAACCGTCTGTCTCGCACTAATCTCACAAAGCATGCGGAACAGGAATTGAAGGAGGCTGGTATTCCTACTTTGAAAGCGTCAATTTCACACCGTACCGCCTTTGGCGAAATCTCCTACTCCGGCACCATTCCAAGTAAAGGCACTGCAGCAGAAGAGGTAACTGCGTTAATATCTGAGCTAAAATCAATAGGGTGGGTGCCTAAAAGTTCTAAAGTAATTAGAGCGGAGAAAGACTGATGGCACTCAAACCTAGAAAAAGGCCTGACGCTAGTGAAATCACTGCCGCTGCGTTAGCAAAGGTGAGTAGAGATGACGAAAGTTTTACTAATCAGCCGAAAAATCGTGCAACAGAAGCACTGGAAACTGCGCGAAGCGTTAACCCACGATTACCGCCAGCCGAAGTCGTTCCCGAGGACAAAGCTGTCAATCATAACATGCGTGTAAGAGCCAGCACTCTTCGTGCCTTGGGCAAAGCTGCCGAAGAAGAGGGAATGACAGTAAAGCAGTTCATCATGCGCGCTGTTGCCGACAAGGGAGTAGCAGTTGCTTTACCTGATCTAGAAAATGGAAAAATAACCCCTTGGCGAGATCGTTAAACTGACTTTAGCGAAATGAGCCGTGGTTTTGCATAGTGATAAACGGCTATTTCTAAGGGTAATGACAGAGCAGGGGGCTCACTAGGCTCGAGTCATGCGCGCCGAGGGGCCCTTCAGGTTCGCCTTCCATAGCCAAGCTTCATAGATCCGAACCGGGCATAGGGCAGTGTTTCCATGTAATGAACTTTAAACGCACAACCGACCTGTAAGGTCCGCGGAGTGTTTACTTGTCTGCACCACCCGGGAATAGGTCTTCGAGACGCGCTCCGCCATGGCCAGCGTCTCATCATAGTCCAGCAGGGCCTGGCATCGAGCCACTGCGGGACCGCGTGCTGATTTCGGCGAGAGGCCACATGAGTCAACGTGAAGGCCTTCGAGCCCGTCTTGCGCTGCTTGGTCATTTTAAGCTTGAGCCAGGCGAGGAAGAGAGGACCGTGTTCTCGGCAAATTCGTTATGCCGGTATTCGATAATGCGAATGACCAGAGAGAGGGGAGAAGCGACCGGTTGACAGGAGCGTGACAGGGTTTCCAGACTATTTGCAGGAATCTGTTGCCGGGTCCTCTGGTCTAGTCGGTTAAGTATGGCTTCACGCTCTGCGTCTGCCGACCTTGCGATGTAAATATGACTGCGTATGAAAGTCCCTGAAACTCAAACAGAGCTCCTGACAGTGCTAAGACAGGGCAAAGACGAGAACAGACACTGTCAACCGTCGACCGGAGATATGTTAACGAGGACTGACTGAATGCCGATCCGGCCGGATCTGAGCCGGTAGGAGAGGTTCGAGCGGGCAGGGGGTTACTGTCAGCGTTGCAGTGGACCAAATAGACATCATCTTCAGCTGTAGCCAAGTAGCGGAAAGACGTGGGTACCAGTTTAATGGTCAGGCGCACCAGATGAAGGCCTTCTCGGCGGCAGCTCATTTCAATCATGATCTAATCATCAACCGGCTGCAAAATTTGTGTGCGCTTTGATACTGCACTGCCGATGGTCGGCAAGATATTGAATGTCACACTCGTGGCGGCTCCAAAATAGCACCTACAAACGGGAGGAATGCTGATCTCTTTGCAGGACGGATTCCTGGATGTTGGAAAGACAAGTCGGCAAGACTATCTCACAAAGACAGGCATGCCCGATGGAGACTGGCGTATACCAAGGCAAAGCGGCAGGAGGATGGAATGCTCCCGTCCATGGACCTCGCCATCCTGTTCTTTGGCTATAAATTGCACATCTCCATCGAGCGAAAGTTCAGTCTAATCCAAAAAGGAAAGATGACAGATGTCACGGTCAATGATGGTGCGCCATTAAGAGTAGGTCTACTCAATCAAGCAATACGGCGTATCGTCCAGACTTTAGGTTTCTTCTCCGACTTTCACAGGAGGCAGCCGCATCTTAAGCTTATGCCCCAGTATATCCAGCTATCCAACACAGAGAAGTCGATCATACGTCCAACATGTTTTTGCCGATCAGAAATCACAATTGAGTTTGTTCGTGGGTATTACTAGGGCCACCATAAGGATCGTCTTAGTCAATTCAGACGGATAACGTTTCGTCATTCAGGTAAACCTGTCCATCGGACTTTGTCTTTTGGCGTTCATATCCAGATGTTTAAATCACATCAGACCAATCTCTCAAATAAGTTCTAAAAAGCTACGAAAATAATTTGAAATGACGAAATGAAGGCGTAAATAAAAGTGCTTTTTTTATGACCTTCTTTCTAACGGCCTATCATTCTCTTTTCCGGTACAGGTGGTGGAGAAGGATAGAGCAGTATTCCCGTTTCTTGATCGACTTCCACATGGGCTTCTGGATAAACGGAAAGAGCCAGTTTTAGTGGGGCTATAATGTCCCTTTTGAATCCCCGTAACTGACTATACTCGGAGCCAAACTGTCCTCTTAGCGCGGCCCAAGAAATATTAACTGGGTCTTTGAGTATGTGAAGTCGATATGCTAGCCAGATATAAATATCTATTGCTTTTGATTTACTTGATATCTGCCTTATAGCAACTTCTCTTAATGGGAGTGGATGATCAATAAGGCTTTCGTAAAAGCTTTCGTCTAATCTCACAACTTCTCTCCATAGCGACGGTTGATTTACGTCGTTATCTATAGGGAAAATCGCGTCTCTGATAAAAGCGCCATTGCTTACTAATTCTTCTCTACCGTTACTTCGAAAAAAAGTTAGACGGCATCGACTAATACGCTTCGCTTGGTCTCTGACTGCGTTATAGGTATTGCCTCCCACGGCAATTCCCATCGCTTTCAACCAAGCATTCATGGAAGCTCCAAGTTCTACCTCGCGTGATTTTGTTTTAACTGCTTGTGTTTGTAGATAAAGCAAAATCATACGAGCCATTGATCCATAGGGAATTCCAACGGCATTTTTATTTTTATCTAGTCCACTCTCGATCAGGAGTTTTATATTGCCTCCGTCACGTTCCCAAACTGTTTCAGCGGTTTTCTTATGAGGAAGTGCTGCCATCGCGAAGCCAGAATGGGTTATGCCAATCGACATAGCTTCATCGGCCATCACTTCATGTGCAGCATCCACACAATAGCGTTGTATTTTACTTTCTAGGGATGCTTGGCGCCTTGTTTCTTCCAAACCATGCAGTTCTAGGAGGCTGTGAATTTTTCCCATGGGTAGACCATCGGCGACAGGATGAAATGAGTCAATTTGGACTCTACGCACGGTGAGAAGTTTGGATTCTACACACGCGTCGATTGGACTCTACGCACGGTGTTCTAGAAAAAGCTATTAGTAATCTTATTAGATGGTGTGCGTAGGGTCCAAGGGATAACCCGGGTTCTGGTAAGTAGAGTCCAAACATGGTGTGTGTAGGGTCCAGAGGGTAACCTTCAAGACGGGTCTTTCTCCTGTGGGTAAGTTTTTTATCCGATAGTACCGATGTGTGTAGAGTCCAGTACCGAATCCCGTTCAGATATCTGTGGGCTAGGGCGTGTGTAGAGTCCAATCTTCAATTGCTTTCTTTGCCGTGTGTAGAATCCAATGTCACCTATGTTCTGTTCACTAACGTCTTTTGTCGGTTTCCACGTTCGTGATTTTAAGATGTTCGCAGCGAGTCAGGGGCTCGCACAGCGCCTCTCCTTGTCTGGCTAGCTCCAAAATTGCCGAAAGATGAGCAGCCCACGTGGCCTTGCGCTGCATTAGGTTTTGAGGGCTGGCCCCAAGAGAAAAATGAATCACGCCCTCGACGAGGTCCCACGGACTCTCCGGATGGTCCCGAATTTTCCGCTGCCACCATGCCAAAGCGTCCTGAACAGAAACACGTGGTACAAAAGAAGGCTGGAAGATACTCTCTGGAGGCCGCAACTTTGCCCTCCGACGAGATGCTGACAAAAGCGCGTCCAGCAGATCTTGGGTGAGGATTGAAGACCCTGTCTCAGCAGCAGAAGGCGAGGGGGGCAGTTTCCCGCGTCCAAAAACACTTTCGCCCAGCACAGGCCGAGTTTCAAAGCACTCCACGGCTTGCAAAAGCGTGTCCTTTCGAAGCAGGGCGCGTTGGAGCTGCTCGGCTGCCGAGTGGGCGGCAAGGTGCTCTTCAGTATCTGCCCGAAGCAGAAGAGCCGAGCGCATTTGAAGAAGGGTCGCTGCCAGAACAAGATCGTTCGCAGTCTGTTCGAGGGGACGGTTTTTAAGCTGCTCTTCCACGCAGATCAAAAACTGGTCGATCAGCTCTCTCAGCGGAAGCGTCCGAAGATCTATCGCACGACGACGGACGGCCTGCAGCAGTGCTTCCAGCGGGCCCTGCCAGGCTCCAACTTCCAAAAGCAGTCCCTCAGACATCGTAAAGCGGGCGTATGGAAAAGCTGAGGTCGGGCCATCGGGTCGCAATGGTTTGAAGAGCCGGCCAGGGCGTCCAGTCCGCCGACCAGAACGAGACGCTCCAGCGGGTTGTGCTCTTTTTCGGATACCCGTCCATGACGTCGACCTGCTGCAGTGGCCGGGAGGTTCCCCAGTGCTCCCACAGCCACGCTTGTGTCATGGGGGAAGCGGGGCCGAGGGAGAGAAGATCCAAAGGCATGGGACAAAGGGCATTAAGATCAAACGGAACAGAGCTGGATGCCGCCTCCCGAGCGAGAAGGACTGTCTGGCTCTGGACAATCTGTTCGATCAAAGCGGCTGTCTGGGCGTCCCAAACGGGAAAGATCCGGCTCAGATCTTCACGGTTGGTGACATCTGGCCCCCACGATAGACGGCCAGTCCCCGCTGCTGCCGCCTGGAACCGGGCCAGTACGGCTTCTGATCCTGTGACGGTCAAGACATGTGCCAGCCAGTCTGGTTGAGGATTGAATAGCGGAGGAGAAAGAGGGGTCTTCCGCTCTAAAAGGCGTGACCCGGAGATTGAAAAGGCCGTGCCGCTTGCCGGTGGCATTGGGGTGTGGCGGGGAAGTGCCGGACGGGTGGGGAGACGAAAGCCGACCCCTGGTTCATCGTCGTCACTGGGGCCCGGTTCGAGATACCCGTGGGCAACGGGTCGCGCTTCCAGTTCCAGACGATAGTCTTCCAGACGCGCGACTGTCGCATCAACGTCCGCGATGATTTCAGCCGTCGTCTGTGGCATGGGCTACAGGTCCAGAAGATGGGCAGGAGAGTCCAGGTCCAGACGGGCCCGCCGGACATAGCGGCGCATGCTGCTCAGGTCTCGGTGGCGGGTATGCGCCATGATCTGCTCGTCCCGGGCATTGGCCCGGAAGGCCTCGGTAACGAAGCCGGCGCGCAGTCCATGCGGGCTGAGGCGTTCCCCGGAGGGAACCTTGAGCCCGGCCACCCTAGCACGACGCAGCAGGATCTGCCGGACCGCATCCGGATGCAGGGCATCGCGTCCCACCTGCTCCCAGCGGTTGATAGAGCGGAAGAGGGGACCGTCCATAATCTCGGCCTTCTTCAGCCAGCGCTCCAGGGCCAGAACAGGGCAGGTTTCGCGATGCTTGCCGCGCGGCAAAAAAATTTCTTCGCCCCGATGTTCGGGGTCTGTCTTGCTGCGGGCGATATGGAGCTTCAAGCCGGTTGCCACGATCCGGACGGTCTCTGTCGTCAGAGCAACCAGCTCAGAACGGCGCAGCGCCCCGGCAAAGCCGATGAGCAGAAGGGCCCGATCGCGCAGATCCGCCAGCGCTTCGACTGTTTTGCTATGCTCGGGGGCGACGAGTTTGCGGACTTCCTGGGAGGTGAGGGCAGCGGCCTGCTTCTGCGGCGCGCCATACACACGTCCTGCAGCGCGAAGGGTGGTGCGGATGGCCGCATGGCCGGAGCTCCACTCTAGCCCCCGCATGCGATGCTGATAGCCGATGGCAGCCAGGCGACGGTTGAGAGCCGAGCGGCTGAAACGTGGTGCCAGACTGTGCAGCCAGGCCGCAACGACGGGAGGAGCGGCCGGAAGAGAAGACGTCCCATGTTCGTCGCACCAGTGACAGAAGGCCTGCCAGTCATGGGCATACGCTCGCAGGGTTTCGGGTGCATAGGCCGCGGTCCGGGCACTGTCTTTTGCTGCGTCCAAGGCACTTTGCAGAGCAGGGGAGGGCGCTTCGGAGAGACGCTCTGCGGGATCTGTCGGGACTGTCATGTCGGTGATCTTCCCTCTGAAATACCCAATGAGTCTGCCGTAAGACACCAATTAAGGCAACCTTGATTTAATACGCGGTAAGAGAACATTACCACGTGTTAGAGTGACAAAAAACGGTCTTAGAATTCCCTCAGAACGAGCCCAAAAGGGCCTAAAGCGGCCCTCTGAGGCCTTCCAGCAGCGGATCCAGCTCCGCCAGGGACTTCAGGCCGTAGGTCACGAGAAAGGTTTCGGTCGTGGCCCAGAGCTGAGGCTGACCCGGCACAGGCTTACGACCGACGCTGCGAATGAGATCTTTCTCCTGCAGCAGGGTCAGGGTTTTTTGGGGCAGGGCCGCATCCCGGAAACTTTCGATCTCGGGCCGGGTGACCGGCTGACGCGCGGCAATCAGCAGCAGTATTTCTAGCACGGCCCGGGGCAGGCGTTCTGGCGGTCGCTCCAATACCGCCCTCAGGATTTCTGCCAGATCGGGGGCGGTGCGGAACATCCAGCCGTCTCCAGCCGCGACCAACTCAAACCCCAGCCCCTCGGTGCGTCTGGCCACTTGGTTCAGGATCTGGGCGATGTCTACGTCGTCTCCCAGAGCCCGCGCCAGCATTATTCGGGACACAGGACCGCTGCTCTGGAAGAGGAGGGCTTCAGCGAGACGGACGGGATCGGGGACAGAAGACGTCATGGTCGAGAACATAGGGCCGGTTCTCCGTTTTCCGCCAGGGTTTGCGATATGCTCGGGGTGGATCTTTTGGCGGCCAGGCTCCGGAGGACGTCGTCTTCAAACGTTGTTTTTGTGCTAAAGGACAGGAATGCCGATCCGACGGGAACTGAAAGCGCTTTATCCTCCCAACTGGCCCGAGTTGAGCCGACAGGTGCGGTTCGAGCGAGCCGGGGGAATGTGCCAGCGGTGTGGCCGACCCCATGGACAAACCCTGCAGGTCCTTCCCGGGGGACGTTGGAAGCATCCGGAGACGGGGCATTGGTTTAATGGAAGGGGACGACCTGTCGCGCCTCCGGATTTGATCGCTCTGCTTCAGACCCGACAGACTAAAGTGGTTTTGGCTGCTGCGCATCTGAACCACGACCCCACGGTCAACCGGTTGCGCAATCTTCGGGCGCTGTGCCAGCGCTGCCATCTGCTGCATGATCGCGTGTACCATTTGGCGCAACGGCGGCTTACGTTCCGACGACGGTTGGCGCTCGGGGACTTTTTTGAAGGGCCTTATCGCATTGGGGTAACGCTTGATGAGACTGGAACGGGCTAAGCTGAGCTCTCTATTTGCTTTTGGGAGGAGGCGGAAGGCCGGCTATCAGTTTATTGTTGTCCGATATCAGACATTTACGATACGAGATTAACCCGAATAGATTGCCTCTAAGCCCGGTAAAATCGCCAGGAAGGCATCGCTTATAACCTGGCGCATCCAGAGATTATCGGCCGTTTTCTGCCAGAGGATCGATACAGAATAGTCTCCCAAATCAATGGGTGTCGCGCAGACAGTAAGGCCTGAAACAGCAGCAAGACTTTGGGCGGCATGAACAGGTAGTGTGGCAACGGCACGCGTCCCGATCAGGAAGGGAGGAAGGGCAGAGAAATGTGTCAGCGCCGATTGCACCCGTCGTGAGTGACCAAGATCTTTCAAGGCTTGATCTACAATGCCCTCGCGGCCTGAAAACGAGACCAGAAGATGTGGCAGAGACAGATAATCTGTCAGTGTTAGCGGCAGTGTAAGGTCGCAGGCGACTTGATCAAGTAGGCAGGCATAACCGGACCGCCCGATCTCCTGCCGCTGCAATCCGGAGCGCACATTCGGCTGTGCGACAACGGCAAAGTCGATTTCGCCCGCTTCAAAAAGGGCCTCCACGCGGTGTGTGTTAGCCTGCCTGAATGTCACTGAAACACGGGGCGCTTCTTCTGCCAGCCGCCTTGTTATCAGCGGCCCAATTGCAATCTGGAAATCGTCAGACATCCCTATGGAAAAATGTTGTCGGCTGGTTGCGGGATCAAAGGCAGTAACAGTCGAGAATGCGTTCTGGATCAGAGCGACTCCGGCCTGAAGCGGTTCCGCCATGGCGATTGCACGAAGTGTTGGCTGCATACCCCCACGGGTGCGGACGAACAAAGGGTCATCCGCCGCTTCCCTCAGGCGGCCCAAAGACGCACTGACGGCTGACTGGCTCAGTGATAATCGTTTTGCTGCTCGGGAGACGCTGCGTTCTTCCCAGAGTGCCAGAAAAGTAGTCGTCAGATTGAAATCAAGACGTGAAATATCGACCATAATGATTTTGACTATCAAAACAATCAATTTGCCCAATAATGGGAGAAAGTCCACTCTTCCTGTTCCTGTAATCCACTACATGCATGAGAGAGCCGGACATGAGCCAGCGTCGCGTCGCCGTTATTCAGGCGGGAACCAGTCTTTTCGACACTCCCCGGACACTGGATCGGATGGAGGCCCATTGCGAAGCCGCTGCAGCGCAGGGGGTTGAACTCGCAGTCTTTCCCGAGGCGTATATCGGTGGATATCCAAAAGGGCTGAGTTTCGGCGCTGTTCTTGGAAGCCGCTTCCCTGAAGGGCGTGAGGATTACCTTCGATACTGGAAATCAGCCATTGACGTTCCGGGAGCAGAAACAGCACGGATCGGCTCTTTCGCAGCGAAGATGAAGGCCCATCTCGTTGTTGGGGTTATCGAACGAGATGGGGCGACGTTGTATTGTACGGCGCTCTTTTTTGGGCCAGATGGGGCGCTTCTTGGCAAACACCGCAAGCTGATGCCGACCGGCACCGAACGACTGGTCTGGGGACAGGGAGATGGTTCGACCATTCCAGTGTTCGAAACAGAGATTGGGCGTATCGGAGCTGCGATCTGTTGGGAAAATTACATGCCCGACCTACGTCAGAGTATGTATGCCCGGGGTATCAATCTCTGGTGTGCGCCTACGGTGGATGAGCGCGATATCTGGCAGGCTTCCATGCGGCATATTGCCTATGAAGGACGGACGTTTGTGCTCAGTGCCTGTCAGTACATGACGCGTGCGGATGCGCCGGAAAATTATACCTGTCATCAGGGTAACAACCCGGAAACCGTTCTCATTCGTGGCGGAAGCGTGATCGTCAATCCGCTCGGAGAAATCATCGCAGGCCCGATCTATGATCGTGAAGCCATCATTACGGTGGATATTGATCTGGATGATGTCATCCGGGGGAAATATGACCTCGACGTGGCGGGGCATTATGCCCGCCCTGATATCTTCAGCTTGCAGGTTAACAACGCCTGTCAAAATCCGGTATCGTTCTCTGCGCAAGAGATCGATGCTTCACTGTCAAAGGTGGAGATCGAATAAAATAGTGCCGCCCATCGTGGTATTTATGGAAGCTGTTCCTAGATGTTTAGTCCCGGGATTTGATGGTTTGGATTGATGATGAATCTTTCTGGCTCTGAAGTCCAGATTTTGCAGATGTATTCGTAAGGGGTAAGGCCACTGAGGGTCTTGAGTCTTCGCCCGAAATTATAGGCTGCCATGAAGTCGTTGAGGTGTGTCCTCAACTGCTCATGACTATCGTAATGGAAGCGTTTGACGGTTGCTTCCTTGATTGTCTGGTTCATCCGCTCAACCTGACCGTTCGTCCAGGGATGATTGGGTTTCGTCAGACGATGTTCGATCCCCTGGGCTTCGCAGATCAGGTCGAAGCGCATGGGACGCGACCAGGCCGTATTGCGATTACGGGGTTGGTCAGAGAACTGGATGCCGTTATCGGTCAGAATGGTATGGATCCGGTAAGGGATGATGCTCAGGAGATGTTCGAGGAATTCCCAGGCGGTCTTCCGATCAGTTTTCCCGACGAGTTGTGTGACAGCGAATTTGCTTGTCCGGTCGATAGCAACGAAGAGGTGCAGCTTGTCTTCAGCAGTCTGGACTTCGGCAATATCGATGTGAAAAAAGCCGATGGGATAGCGTTTGAAGCGCTGGCGTTTGAGCCTGTCTCCTTCGATGTCCGGCAACCGGGATATCCCGTGACGCTGAAAGCAGCGATGCAGGGCCGAACGTGTCAGATGGGGAATGCTGGCCTGCAGGGCATAAAGGCAGTCATCCAGCGGCAGCAACGTATGCCGGCGAAACGCCACGATCATCGCTTCGTCCGTCTCGGACAGAACCGTGGATCGCGGCTCTTTGGGACCTGTCTTCTGATCCTCGACAGTCTGGCGCTTTCGCCATTTTGCAACTGTTTTCGGGTTGACCCCGAACTCCTTGCTCAGCGACGCGAGCGAAGCCTGCGATCGCTGTAGTGCTGCTCACACGGCGTGCGTGGTCGTGGCGCTCCCATGACGTATCTGTCCCATAAGACTTCCTTCCACGCTCGTGAAAATACCACACCATTAAACCCCGGACCTAAACACCTAAGTGACGATGTGTTGTGAGTAAAACCTTGCCTCATAGTTGAAATTTCGTTAGGCGCTTCATATTTTTTGGCACTTAACCTTGGAACCCCGTGCAAGTAGCTGCTGTAGATGGAGCCTGAGTTTGTAGACAATGTCGCGATTATTTCTTTTAAAAATAGCTGTTTTGTTTAGCGTATTGTGCACCATGCATTTCAGAATGCAAGACAGCTACGAGTGTACAGGGTATTACGAGTTCGGAGCGCTCGTGACTCTTCTGGTATGTATTATCTATTTCGTTGTATGGCGGATATTGTGTAATAGTCAAAATAAATCTGTGTTTTATCAATCGATACACTCGCAACAAACCAAGGAATAATACTATATATTTAAGGTATTAATCCTTGTGAGGATTTCTCAAGATTGATTTCCATCGCCGGTATTTAAAAATTGCATTATGCAATCAATGACAGGGATTATATAAAGCATTTTTCCCAGACCTATAAACTATTCCATTAACTTTCAGTCCTTGGTGAAACCATAAAACATCCTATATAGACAAAAAAAGATATGTCGTTAAAAAATATTCAGTTCTGTTTTGATGCTCAATTCCAAAAAAAACATTTTTAGACATCGCAGTTTGATCTGCTGTTGCCCCCGGGGGCGAGCCATATTCAGCGACGAAACCGTACGCAACATCAACATATTGGGATAGGGGCTTCTGATCAGGTCCTCTCAAGAGCGCACAAAGACTATAAAATCCTCTGATCTGAACTCTGCGGACGATCTCACACTTTACCAAATATTGCCAAATCCGGGAAAGCATCATGCGCCTCATTCTCGCTTCACTAACTGCGGTATTTCTCACAGGGTGCGCTTGCACTTCACACGAGCCGCAACCCAATGAGACAGCAGCCTGCATGAATTACAGAACCATGATGAGCGCACCAATGCCGCCAGACGCTATGCAGCGGCTGCAGGAGAAATGTGAGGCTTCACGCCGATAATGTGTAGATTTTGAAAAGTCCTCTGGCCTGTCCTGTGTGATTCCATTTGTCCGGTTTTGGTTGAGGGAATGGCGCTATGAAGCAGGCTGGTTTCTTTGACGTTGAAGAGCGGCTTGCCCGACTGAGCGGGCTTGGCGATCAGTTCGAAGCATTTTCCCGGACTGTGGATTTTGAGGTGTTCCGCCCTGATCTGTAGCAGGCTCTGGCCTATTCAGATGGAAGCAAGGGCGGACGACCGCCATTTGATCCGGTGTTGATGTTCAGGATCCTGGTGATCCAGACGTTGAACAATTTGTCTGATGAACGGACGGAATATCTGATCAACGACCGCCTGTCGTTCATGCGCTTCCTCGGCCTGGGGCTTTCAGATCGTGTTCCTGATGCCAAAACGGCCTGGCTGCTCCTTGAACGCCTGACGCAGGTGGGAGCGATCGAGGGTCTGTTCAATCGCTTTGACACTATTTTGAGGAACGCCGGTTATCTGCCGATGTCGGGCCAGATCCTGGATGCAACGCTGGTGGCCGCTCCAAAGCAGCGCAATACGAACGCTGAGAAAGCCGACCTCCGGGCAGGCCGTATTCCTGAAGGCTGGCAGGACAAGTCGGCAAAGCTGTCGCACAAGGATCTCCATGCACGATGGACACTAAAGTTCACGAAGGCAAAGCGGCGGGATGACGGGACGATCGCGTCAACGGATCTCGCTATCCCGTTCTTTGGCTATAAATCGCAGATATCGATAGCGGGGCCGGGTTTGATGCCATGGAGAAAGTCGGAGATGCACAGGCTTCGGAGACGTGCTTGTGGATCAGGCCGGTTCGGGGCTGAAGTCCCTGAGAGATCCGCCGATCGTCTCGTCTTTTGTGAAGCATGAACCCGTTCCGGCCGCGCTGACGGGGCAAGAGTAACATGATTGTGGCGCCTGCTTTGAGTGAAGTTGATTTGCCACGAATGACACATCTGACTGTGACCGTAGCGTTGGTTCCCTCACCAGAAAGGACCGACCATGACATTCCGTACCATTGGTATTGATCTGGCCATTCGCGGAGATCACCTCGCTCAGATCTATGACGATGGCCGCCCTAATGGCCGTGCAATTCGTTTCAGGCACGATCAGCCTTCACTCGCCGCTTTTGTTCAGACAGCCATGATGGGGCTGAGGGCGGATGACCACATTCAGGCCATCATGGAGCCAACCGGCATGAGCTGGTTTCCTGTCGCCCACCATCTTGTAGATGCTGGCGTCACCGTGGCTCGCGTCAAGGGAAAACGGGTCAAAGCTCTACGCCGTTGCCTTTCCGAACACGCACTTTATCTTGCTGCTGATACGGCACGAAAAACAGATCCT
The DNA here is from genome assembly GCF_032913585.1 of Gluconobacter sp. GP1. Taxonomy (NCBI): domain Bacteria; kingdom Pseudomonadati; phylum Pseudomonadota; class Alphaproteobacteria; order Acetobacterales; family Acetobacteraceae; genus Gluconobacter; species Gluconobacter sp. GP1. Next base: position 1,057 of record NZ_JASGXC010000015.1, on the reverse strand, counting down.
GAACTGGCGGAACTTTATTGGAGACTGATGACGCTGAAAGGTCATCATCACAAACAGGCTTTATGTGCCGTTGCCAATCGTATTGTGAACCGGATCTTCAGCGTTCTCAAACGAGGAAAGCCTTACGAAGTGCGCGACAGGGAGGGAAACAGCCTCACCCTGTGTGGAGCAAAAGCCATCATTTTGGAGCGCTATACTGTCGGAGAAAACATCAGAGCAGGACGTCGTTCCAATAGGATCGAAAAGAACTCCTGAAACCGGAAAAATTGCTTGCGCTCTCGGTACAAGATCACATTTCCATCGACCGAAAGTTTCGGCTGTTTCCTAAATGAAAGACGATCGATCCAGCGGCCAGCGATGGCACCAGACTACGCGAGGGCCTGCTGGATGAGACCAATATGCCCTCAACGATGTGGGCCGACACGGCGTATCGCTCAAAAGCCAACAAAGACTTTATGGAAAAGCAGGGCTTTGTCTCAAAGGTTCACAGGAAAAAGCCGCATCTTAAACCGATGCCCCGGCGTATCCAGCAGTACAAGGCAGGGAAATCGGTGATCCGATCACGCGTCGAGCATGTCTTTGCGGATCAGAAATCGCAGACAGGGCTGTTCGTCCGAACCGTCGGTATCACCCGAGCCACCATGAGGATCGGCCTGGCCAATATTGTCTACAACCCGCGCCGCGTCCTCTTCCTGGAGCGGATCAACGCGAGCGCGTAGTCATCCAGAGGGGGACAATACCCGATCTGCTCAACACGTAGACCGGATGCCATCGCAGAAACCGTTAATCAAATCGCCAAAACCCAGAAATTACCGGACAAGCACATCAATTAAAGGGTCTTCGATCCCTCCAGGTGATGGAACATGCTAATTTCTCTGTTTTTCAAGGAATATTTTTCTACTTGAGCGGATTATTTCTTTAGAAAACCAAGAATTACGATCTTATGGAGTTGTCCTATCTCTTCCATTCGTTGGGAAGGAGATAACCTGGAGAGATCGAAGAACCGTTGATTGATGCGTCTGGCTCCTGATTTCAGAGTTTTGGCGTGCTGATTGAT
>NZ_JASGXC010000014.1:15060-16689 GCF_032913585.1 Gluconobacter sp. GP1 | reverse complement strand
ACGGCAAGCACCAGCAGACCTCCCCGGGTTGGATGCAGAAATCCCTGCCAGATCAGGAGAAGAACAGCCGCCTGAATGACCAGAGCGCCGATGCGGATCGCGTTGTTTCGTGACATTGGCTCAGTCTAGTCTTTTTCTCTGTCCTGGCGCAGCCCCCCCTGTGGGGGGCGAGCACTGGGGGCATCAAAGCTCGCGCCGGCGAGGCGCGTCCGCCTGATTGAACTAAACGAGCGGACAAAAAAAAGCGGCCCGGAGGCCGCCTGTCGGTATCACTGATGGGACGTTCGCAGCTTTGCCAGCCGGGACGCAATGGGTCCGATCGCAAGCCCCAGACCGATGGTGAAAGCAGCGGCAGGAAGAAGAATAAACAGGATACTCTGGGTCACGTTATCCATTGGTTTTCGCCTCCGTCTTGTCCTCAGGATAGGGGATATAGGCCAGAAAAGTCAAAGAAATTGCCTCAAGCGCGGCTCCCAGAAAAAAGCAGGTGACGGCACGCATGGGGGTCAACGGTCCTGTCCCGGAGATGAGTGGGGTCACGATACCGAGCCCCCACGCGCTGAGGGCGAATGTCTGAAGGACGCTGGCAATCGCCTTATAGCGGTCTTCCTTGTGTTTGGAGCGCTGCGGCGGGGGCAGCAGCGCCATGAGGCGATCTTTGTTCATCTGGCGCTACGCTCCTTCTCCCGGCACTCAAAATGGGATTTCGTCATCGAGGTCGTTCCCGCCCGGTGCGTCCCAGCCCGCATTGCGGTTTCCGTTGCCAGACGATCCACCGGACCGGCCGCCACTGCTTCCACCAGAAAAGCCGCCCTCGCCTTCATCGCTGTTGCCCCGGTTGCTGTCGATCAGCACCAGCTCACCCCGGAAACGGTCAATAACAACCTCTGTGGTGTAGTGCTCCTGACCGTCCTGACCGGTCCATTTGCGGGTGCGGAGTTCGCCTTCGAGATAGACCTTGCGGCCTTTGCGGAGGAAGCGCTCCGCGACGTCACCAGCCCGCTCATTGAAGATGACGACACGGTGCCATTCGGTGCGCTCACGGCGCTCCCCGCTCTGCCGGTCGTTCCAGGTGTCAGACGTTGCCAGAGAAAAACTCACAACCTTGGACCCGGACTGCGTATTGCGGACTTCCGGGTCTTTACCAAGGTTGCCAACGAGAATGACTTTGTTAACGGAACCAGCCATGAGAGCCTCCAAGAATTAGGGAACGTATCGACTGGACTTGTTCGGCGCTATTGCCTCTGTCCATGAATAGATATTAGGTTTTTACTTGGTCTCAGTCAACGAAAAACGGCAGAAAACCGCCATTTCCGAGGAAATAAAGCCCAAGAAAAAGCGGTTTTACTTGTTGATTACTCAATGAGTATTTGATGTTTTCCTAGACCCATCCTGCCCGTGCGGCGAGCACACTGACGGCGACGAAAGAGAAAGGGAGGTGGCGTTTTCCTGAGCCCATCCTGCCACCGGCCAAGACGGGCGACGGGACAGGCCGTCAAGCCCGGAGCGTCCTGAGCAAGGGTGGCTGGCCTGCGGCTGATGCGGGGTCGCGTGCGGCCCTGCAGCAGATGCGGGCCTGGACACCCGCCGCCGAGGGTCGCGCAGTGGCTTTACGGACTGGCACGGCGA
>NZ_JASGXC010000014.1:7695-15050 GCF_032913585.1 Gluconobacter sp. GP1 | reverse complement strand
CCTGTAACGTGCCTCCCCGGACGGTCCGCAGGACTGGCCGGGGAGGTTGAGGAGCCGTCTCACGAACAGAACACCCAGACCAGGACCGTCCGTCATCGGAAAAGAACGCGGGTGAGCCGTACCCGAAAGGGACAGACCCGAGGGCCAGACGCCCGCCTGAGGGCGGCTGGACGTCGGGGCTAGGCGGAGCTTGGTGACGAAGGAGCCTAGCGCAGTAGGGCGAACGAACCCGTCAGGGCCGCCCCGATCCCTCTTTTCTTCTGCCCTTCAAACCACCCACGGGTCCGTGTCGAAGAAATGGAAAAGACTGGCCTTTCCCTCCCGGCTCTCTTTCTTCGTCTTCCTTTTCAGAATCTTCCGCTCCTGGCGAGCCTTGCGCCTTTTCTTCTCGTCAGCCTTCCAGCAGTCCCGGAGAACCGGGCGCAATTCTTGATACTGGCCTGCAATGCGGCCGTAGGACACGCGGCGGTAGCGCGCGAAGCCTCCGAAACGATCGACATTCTTCAGTAAAGTGGCTCTCCCCAGCCCGGGATAGAAGATGACGGCAACGCCGTCCTCTGCCTCGAATGCTGAGGGCAGCCGGAGGAAAAGGGTGGCGAAGCCATCCGAGGTCTGAACCCATCCGGGCGCTGGCCCTGCCAGTTGCCGCAACGGCATCAGGTCAAAGTCCGGACAGTTCTCGGCTATAGCCGCTGTGAGAGGCGGAGACCTGCGCCAGAAGGTTGCGCAGCATCCGGCCCAGTCCTTCGAAGGATCCGTTGGAAACAGGATCGAGAAAACTGTTGTGAGATCCGCTTCGTACACGAGCTGACCGCCCTGCCATTTGGCAAAGCCCGGATCATCGAAGCAGTCAAAATACTCCATGCCCCGGATACTGACGTCGGGATAGTCGTCAGAAAGCCCGTCTCCGTGACGGAGGAAGGACGTGCCGATGCCATTTTCGAGCGTCATCACCAGTGTGGTGTCGCTCTCCCACACCATCTGGTCCGGTGCGCAGGTCCGGTAGGCGCGCTCTTCGGCGATCTGGCGCAGACGGTCCTGCGGGCCGGTGAGCGTGAAGACTGTTGTGACGGGAGTAGCCACGGAAAGCATCCTTTTCTCTTTTCAGATGCTCTCCCGCAAGGCGCAGACGGCTGGACGGGACAATGGCGCGCCCTCCAGGGCGCGGGCCGCGTGCGGCCGGACCATTGTGGCGGCCTGACGGCCTGTGGCTGGCCCCCTTTCTCTTCTGACCCGACTTCCGCTTCTCCTGACCCCGTGTTTCAGCTCCTCGCCGCAACTCTTTGAGCTTTCGACTGTTTTTCTCTTCACAAGGGCGGTCGACCTCATGCCGGCCATACATCAAACCGCGAGATCCCAATGAAGAAGATGCTGATGCTGGCTGTTGCAGCCGGCCTGATGACCACGACACTGACAGCCGCCCAGGCGGAGCCGGGCGGTTGCGTGAAATACGGTGCTGCCGGTGCAGTCGGCGGCCATGTCGCCAATCATCATGGCGTCCTTGGCGCCATGGGCGGGTGTGTGACGGGCATGTATGTCCGCCACGAGCATCGCAAGGAAGCCCGTCAGAAAGCCGCGCTGTATGACAAGGATCATCCGGGCGCCAAGGGCTCCTACGAAGAGAAGGCCACGGCCTATGATGTCGAGCATTCGACCAAGCCGGGCCAGATGACCTCTGACGACAAACCGACGGCTCCGACCGGGGACGCCAGTTCTTCCTCGCCGCAGTAAGACCCTGTCACAGACGCAACCCGTGCCGGTATCACTCGGCACGGGTTGCGATGGGCTCCGGCCTGTCCTTTGTCTGACCTCTTCCCGGTGACTTTCTCAGTGCTCCCCCCGGGACAGGCTTACTTTTTGCACGACGGCTTCGGCCTGCAGGTAGAGTGCGTCGATCATGGCCAGACCTTCCTCTCTCCGGTTGTCCGCCAGCAGGCGGTCGGCTTCCCGGGCGAGGACCTTGAGGGGCGCCGTCTCGTGAGACGACGTGTGGATTGCAGGAGGAACAGGGAGTGAGATCATGGGGTGTCGTTCCGAACACTGATGGTGCGTGAAGAAAATGGGACCTGGGCGGGCAGTGGAACATAGCCGCGCACCGGCTGAGCGGCGCTCTGGCGGATCGCAAGAAGATCCTCAAAAGCCTCCACCGCAAGGCCTGCGAGCCGGGGATCGAAGGCCGTCCCGGCCTGCTCCCGGAGGAAGGTTTTGACCTGTCGGGGCGACCATCCGGACTTGTACGAGCGTTTCGACAGCAGTGCGTCGATGACATCGGCCAGCCCGACGATCCGGGCAGCCAGCGGAATGGCGTCACCCTGCAGGCCAAACGGATAGCCTTTTCCGTCATACCGCTCATGGTGGAGCAGAACCGCCTCATGAACGATCGTCGGCACATCGGCAGAAAGATGAAACAGGGCCCCGAGACCCATGGAGGGATGCTGGCGCATCACCGTCATCTGGCGGGAGCTGAACGCTCCGGGATGATTTAACAGGCTGTCTGGCAGGAGGAGCTTGCCAGCATCGTGCAGTCGACCTGCAAGCTCCAGGGAGCTGGCGCACAGCCCACTCCCTGCAAGATGACCAATCAGACCTGCCAGTCGACCGACACGCTGGCCATGACCGTCATCGCCTCGGGCGAGCTGCGCCAGCAGACTGGCGAGAGGGGGACCCTTCTGGGAGTCATAAGTTGCAGGACGTCTCACGACTTCCTTGAGGAGCGTCTGAAGTTCCGGCATGTCACCTCTTCCGATTGCGTAGGCTCATCCTACGGACGCTGAATGTGAGTCCGGTCAGGCCGGATGCAGGAGACAGCGGCCGAGGCCGCCGAGCAGAAGGGCAACACTGGTCACGACAATCCTGATCCCGCGACGACTGCGGTCTCCAGATGCCGACACCAGACCCGTGAGACGTTCGGCGACCTTGACCAGAGCCAGTGTAACGCAGGCGAGAAGCATCCACGGCCAGAAGGTCGGCGCGAACAGCGGCTGGCCAAGGGCGTGCAGGTGCCACGATTGCGGTCCCGCAACCTGATCCAGTGCACAGAACCCGTCCGTCGCGTTGGTCACAAGAAACAGCATGCCTCCGGCGATGAAGCTGAACCGGCCGACACGGCGGGGCGGCGTCGCCGCAGGCGCGTCCCTGTCCGGAAGACCTGTATAGCGAACGGTGGTCACAACAGTCGGCGACCAGGTCGCATGTGCAGAATAGGACGTCACAGGCCGCCCCCCGGGAAAAGGCGCGAGAGGGACAGCAGGAGCAGGACCGCACCGAGGCTCGCGAACACGGCGCTGCGTCGGCGCTCAAGTCCGTAATCCCGGCCGTCATGGCCGATCTCCGGTCCCCCGGCCCTGATCAGAGCCCCGAGGCCTCCGCCGAGGATAAAGACAGGTCCGATCAGAGCGCCGAGACGGGGCACGACAAACGCAAACAGAAGCAGGCCAATACTTGGCCAGCTGGCCAGAACCTCGCTGATCACTTCCGCAACGCGCTCCCGGACCGGCACGTTGCGCATGGCGTCACATTCCCAGGGCACGGCGGTAAATCTCCAGAAGGGTTTCCTGAGCCTCGACCTCTGCGGGCTCCTGTTTGCGCAGCCGGATGATCATGCGGATGACCTTGACGTCGAACCCGGCCGACCTGGCTTCGGCAAAGATATCCTTGATGTCACCACTCAGCGCCTTGCGCTCTTCTTCCAGGCGCTCGACCCGCTCGATGATGGACCGCAGCCGCTCGGCGGCGATGCCGCCTGCGACGGCACCCTGATTGTCCTGAGAGTCGTCAGGAAACGAAACGCGTTGCAACATGATCAACCTTTCAGAGATCGGGTGAGAGGCAGATGGGGGCGTGTGGCCGGGGCAGATCGCGATGACCGTCTGCCAGGGCTTCCAGCCAGCGGGACTCTCTCACTGGAAGATGCCCGTGACTTGAGATCAGACGGCGAAGGGCTGTGCGATGCTCCCCCAGACGCTCGGCGAGGACGCGCTCGGACCAGCCGATCGTGATCAGGGCACTGGTGATCGCGTAGCCATTTAACGGGGGGCGATTACCCGGAGGCGGGACAGCGCGCGCCAGCGGGTGGCTCAGCCTGCGATGGAGGATCCCGAGCGCTGAAAGCCATTTCAGGAAGTGCGGATCAGGCTGCCCCTGCCCGTCCTGCCAGCGCAGGATCCGGTCTTTCGAAACCCCGGATCGGCGCGCGGCCTGACGCGCGCTCCAGCCGATGACAGACAGTTCGTTGGCAATCGAAAGGGTCACCCGACGATGCCCGGGACGAACGGAGCGTGAATCCACACGTCCTCCCCCCGGTTGCCCACAACGCTGTCCACCGGATCCGGGGATAACCTCCCGCAAGGCCTTCACCGCCATTGATCAGCCGTGCCGTGCAATATCAGTGAACGTCCGATCCTGTGCGCCCTGGCGAATGTGTTTGGCCATATGCGGCGAGACAATCCGGTAACGGTTGGGTCGGCGCGGATCCAGTCGCTCCTCGATCAGCCCCGCCCGCTCCAGGGCCGAAAGGGAGTCCCGCACCTCACCGACGGAGAGGCCGAGCCATGTCGCAATTTCGCTGGCGGTTTCATGTTCGGTCAGGGACGCAAAGACCAGATCCTCGATCGGCGAGGTCCTCACGGTTCGTGTTGCCGGCATCCAGGGCACACGGGCATAAACACTGTGACCCAGGGCGGCGATTTCGCCAGCCTGTGCAAGCGTCGTCAAAGCCATGGGCAGCGCCCCGGCCTGCTCGGGCGTCAGGTTCGCACGGAGTTCAAGGACATTATACGGCCCCCGGTTGAGGCAGGTCCGGACGTGCTGAAGAACGGACTGATAGACCTCACGCTGTGTCTCGGCCTTGAGCTTGCGGAAGATCCGCGCCTTGGGTTGATGACCGCCAAATTTCACTGTGCTGCCCCGTCGTCTGTGACCGTCAGGACATTCTGCCGGAGACTGTTGTGAGTGCAGTCACGCGACGTCACCATTGGCCTGCCGCCTTCATGCAGTCATAGGCGTTCCGGAGATTGAACAGGCCAACAGCCACCCAGACCGGAACGAAGACGAGGACATGCCAGCGCGGCATGAAGGCTTTCGTCTTCCACAGGCGCCGCAGATCCATTCCGAGAACGCTGAGAGCCAGGGAGAACAGGATGGCCTGTGCAACCATGGTCCAGACCATCTGGATATCGAAAGGAAAGACCATCCAGCCAAACCCGAGGACCAGTGTCCCCGCGAAAACCATGCTGCCGAGCATCCATGGAGAGTTCAGGGAGGGAAAAGAGAGTGCCCTGGGCAGGGCAGCCTGCTTGGAAGATATGAGTTGCTCGGTCATACCGGGCAGTATGACGAAGGCGTTTGTGAGTGCGGTTCAGGCAGTCTATTTCGGGAGGGGCCAAAAGGAGCAGGTCAGGATGCAGTCATCAGCACTCCAACCGATCCAGCTTCCATGGCTTGCACGTCATAACCGGATGACAGGGCTCCCTGTCCTATCGATCCTTATGTCTTTCTGAGCGTAGCATGGGAATCAACAGGCCAAAGACGATACCGACGGACACCCCGAGAAGCGTGTTTCCAATTAAGAGGCCAAACGCAGCCCCCAAAGAAATTCCCATTGCCAAAGCGGCGAGACCATCACGCGACTTCTTCATGAAATAGAACTCCGAGACATAACGTCCTGTGAGGTCCACAGGCCAAGATGACACCATATGCGCCCATCTATCCCATCGCACGCAAGAGCGAAGGCAACAGGTCAGTTTTCGCCTCATCTCGGACGTAGAACTCGTTGACTGAAAGTTTTTAAAGCGGACATTCTGTAGGATATTTTTTCCTTCTTTTTTATTTTTTTTGATATAAAATGATATTTTAGAGAGAGTATTTTATGTGATCCGGAATAATAAAAATTCCAAAATAAAGGAATTAGGAAAAGATGAATAATAATGTGAATAAATATACATCTAATATACCGGACAGGGAGCCACGTGATTTCTTAAATGATTCGGAAATCCAACATTTAGTATCTAAGGCCAAAGACACAGACATTACGTTCCAGGCTAACGACACAGAATTTATGATAAGTTGCGTTAATAAATTTCAGTTAGATAGTAACGATATATCAGACCAAAATAACACGGACGCGTTATCAATCGGATATAAATATTTGCTTTCTTTCGCCGCCATTAATAAGAAAGACCGTAAAATTTACGCGCTTTATGAAGTGTATAGTTTGGCGGATAATTCTCCTGTTTATTTAAACAAAGCTATCGATGTCGATAAAAACTTCCATTGTAAAGGTATAGGTCGGGCTTTTCTAACTGAAATGCGTAAAAACGGGATTGATGCCAAAACAAGTGGGAAATATACGAAGGCAGGAGCAGCTCTTCTTAATTCACTCCCCCCAAAACCAAAAATACGTTCAAATATATGGAAAAAAACCGAGACGTATTTCTATGGTATGCTGGCCGCAAGCAAGACAGCATTAGTGATTTCTGTTGTTTCCGGCGTCACTGCTGGTTTGTGCATTGCTTTCAATGTCGAATCTGCAAAGCCATGGATAGAAAGATTTATCGGTATTTATACGCTACCAAACGGATTTGGTAAATACTTTTACCAGTTTACGCCTCTGTTGGTGTTTTCCGGACTTATATCAATATTTAGAGTAACAATACTGGAATTTATTAATCATGCGATCAGAGTATTAATAGTTGGAGTGTTGATGGGATTTCTTGGTTCTTTGACTGCCTTTATGAGTTGCGAACTAATTATTGTAATTTTTATGGCACATACGCCCAATACTCCATCTATAGGCAGCGTTTCTGCAATGCTAGTGCTATCTCTAATTAATATTGGAGTGTTTGACATCCTTTGCAAAGAATTCATTAAGAAATAATTTACCTGATTTCCATCAAATCAACCAAGAAATCAGACGTTCAAAGGGTTTCTCTTTATCTATATGTGGCCCACAGCTGACATTCCGCGTCCCCCCCCCAGTGCGGCCACCGCACGTGAGTGGTCAGAACCCCATCGCCTCTCTCTGACCCTGCCGATTGAAAACCGTTCCCCGTTGGAACGCGGGACGGCGCCTGAGATTGCGCCCCCAGCCATCCCGCCGCGCCTGGAGCGGGATCTCGTCGATGAAGCAGCTCGGATTGGCCTGCTCGCCCCGACGAAACTCGCACCAGGACACACTGACGCGCTGGCGGCCGCGGGTGAGTGCGACATAGGCCAGTCGACGTTCCTCCGCCGGATCAATGTTCGTTCGCGACGGGAACAGCGTATCTTCCCAGCCGATCAGAAAGACATGCCCGAACTCCAGGCCCTTTGAGCCATGGATGGTCATCAGCTTGACCCGGCCGACACTGTCATCGTCG
>NZ_JASGXC010000014.1:4180-7685 GCF_032913585.1 Gluconobacter sp. GP1 | reverse complement strand
GCATCGCGAGATACCCGCTCTCTTCGACCAGAACCCTCAGACGCTCTCCCAGACTGGGCTCGTCACTGCGAGCGCCTTTCAGAATCACGTCCAGGAAGCCGCGCAGCTTGTCAGCAGCTTTGCCAGTGCGTCCCTGCACCGTGCGCTCCGCTGCCTCGTACAGCGAGATCGCCTCCTCATCGGCGACCTGCTCGAATGTCGCCATGGCCTTGGCCCCGATCCCCCGGGCGGGCTGATTGACGATCCGGCGGAAGGCCTCGTCTGACTGCCGCTCATACGGAAAACATGTCAGACGGAGGAAGGCCAGCGCGTCCTTGACCACGCCACGCTGCCAGAAGGCGGTATCATTGACCAGCTCATACGGGATCTTTGCGCGCAGCAGAGACTCTTCCAGCAGCCGGGAGAGATGGTTGAAGCGATAGAGCACCGCCATGTCCTCGTAAGGCACGCCTTCCAGGGCACGACGTCCGATTTCGGCGGCAATTCCAGAGGCCTCGTCCTGACTGCCGGTGTGCCGCAGAATATCCACTGGCTCTCCATCTCCGGACGCGGTATACAGTGTTTTCTCCAGCCGGTTGGTGTCGTGAGAAATGACTGCGTTGGCCGCTGACAGGATATGACCGGTCGAGCGGAAGTTCTGCTCCAGGGCAATCATGCGTCCGGTCGGAAACTCCTTGAGAAAGCTTCGGATAATCCGGACATTGGCCCCACGCCAGCCGTAAATCGACTGCGCATCGTCGCCGACAACGAAGAGCTCGTTGTGGTCTTTGGACAGGCATTTCAGCCAGAGAAACTGGAGCCGGTTAACGTCCTGGAACTCATCGGCCAGCACGCAGTCAAACCGGTCCGCCCAGTCCCGTCTGTAGCGTTCGTCGCGGAGCATGGTCACGGTAGGCCATAGCAGAAGGTCTGCAAAATCCGCGCGATTGCTTTCGCGCAGCATCGCCTGATAGGCAGGATAGAGCACGGCCGCATCCCGCCAGACCATGATGTCATCGCCTTCGGTGATGGCATCCGTCGCAATCCGTCCCTCGACCCAGGCCACGGCATCCGGGGGAAGCACCATGTTTTCCTTGAGCATGGCGATGCGCGAGCTGACGGACTTCACACGCTTGCGAAACGTCTCTCCGTCATCGGCATTCATCACGCCTGCTTCAATCGCCTTTTCCAGAAGCCTGCGCACGATCTTCGTGCTGTCTTCGCTGTCACACACGTCGAACCCCGGACGCAGCCCGGCAATGTCGGGATCGGTCCGCAGCTGACGGCGTCCGTGCGCATGGAAGGTGCCCACCCAGTACGGGGCCTGCGCGATGTTCAGGGCCGCCGCGATCCGCGTCTTCATCTCCCCGGCCGCCTTGTTGGTAAAGGTCACGGCCAGAATGCGATCGGGCGACATCCGGCGTTTGACGACACGGTCGACAATACCGGCCACAAGCGTCTTGGTCTTGCCGGTCCCGGCACCCGCCAGAACAACAACCGGTCCTGTCTGACGCGCGGCGTCTGCCTGGGAAGGGGTCAGTCCGGAGAGATGATTATCCACGACCACGTCCCTGCTCCCGGGTGCCATGAAGAACCTCGCACCGCGTCGCACGGCGGCCATCAAGGCTCAGGATCACGTCCGGCTCCACCATCAGGTCAAACTCCTGCCCGAAGTCCCATGTCCCGTCCGCCAGAACCGTCCCTCCGACCACGAGACCGCGCAGCACGTCACCGCCGAACGCGATCTCGGCGTAGGTCTGCGGGAAAGGCGGCTGATTGTGCAGCAGGGCCCAGGTATGCCACACGCGGGTTGTCCCGGCATCGGCATGCCAGGCGGCGGTCAGTTCTGCGACATGTCCCAGAAGTGTGACGGCATCCGGGCGGTCGGGATGACGCGTACTTCCGGGAACGGTGCCAATCAGGACAAGCTGCTGCTCCCCCGCCTGGCAGGTCAGGAACCCACTGTCTCCGGTTGGAGACTGAACAAACAGGACGATGCGTCCGGAGAGATCCCAGCCTGCCGCACTCCAGCGTCCGCCAACCACGAGACCCTGACGCCGATCCGTCTGAGGACCGTATTCCACCAGAGCCCAGGGAATACGACATCCGAGGTCTGGCGTCAGGCGCAGATAATGGTCCGCATCCGGGTGCGCCAGAAAGGCCGCTCTCAGGGCGTCATTCTTTTCATGTCCGGGAAACAGAGCTTCCATGTCCCGTCGTGCCTTGTCATTCGTCATCAGTCTCTCCTCAGGCGGCGCGGGCGGCGGCCACAACAGTCTTCAGGGCGTCGTTGAAATCTTTGCAACCACCGTGGGGAATACGGCGGATCACGCGGACACCGGCTTCGCGGGCCAGCTCTGCAAGGCGCGCGGCATAGCGGTTTCCGGCATCATCATTATCGGTTGCAGCCACCAGAACGGCAGCTGGATCTTTTGCCATTTCAGCCAGTTCGGCCGTGAGGGCTTCGACCGTCTCCGGTCCCATGCCACCTGCGGTCGAGCAGTACAGGGTTTCGCGCGTGCGCTCGCTGTCGAGGGCGGCGTAGGACAGGGCATCAATGGCGGATTCACTCACCACCAGCCGACGGACCGTTCGGCCAAGGCCGGGCTGGAACCGGAAAAGCGTTTTGACCGTACCCGACAGACAGATGCCCTTGGTGTCCGGACCGCGCAGTTCCGCACCACAGATGGCTCCCGCGGCATCCCGGTGGCAGAACCAGGCGGCGTGATAGCCGTCCCGGATGCAGCCGGTCATGATGGCCCGACGCAGAACCCATTCCGGAAGGCAGCGCTCCTCGGTGAGATACGCCCAGACCTTCGTGCCGGATTTGAGCTCCTTCCTGGCCTGCCAGCGCTCGGCCGGGGCAACGTCTGGCGTTTTGGCCTGACGCTCGCGGACGTATTCTGCCCCCTTCGGTTCAATGCCCACCAGATGACCCAGCTCACGGCAGGCATCGCGAAACTTCAGACCGGGCGTCAGGCGCTGGATCAGGGAGAACACATCCCCCTTTTCGTCCGATCCCGTATCCCACCAGCCACGGCCTTCATGGTTGACGATAATCGTCTCACCCTTGCCCGCACGGTATTTCAGAGCGTTCCGCGTGCTTTCGGGCTTGTCGAGGAGGTAGCCATGGCGCTCAAGCAGCAGAGCACAGGAGACGCCTTTGACAATGTCGGTCCGGTCGTCATCAGACAGTCTGAACGGCTCAAAGCGTGCCATGATCGTCATCCTTTCTCGCTTCGGGGCGGCGCAACGGTCAGAACCGGCCTCAACGCCCCTGTGATCTGGGTTTAATTTAGGAAAAATCCGCAAGTATTGCAAGGAAAAACGGCGGTTTACTGCGGTTTTCATCGGTTTTTATTTGTCGTGACTTGCCCATATACAAACATCATCGCCACACACTTAACGAATACTTAAACAAGCCTTTCGTTCGACCCGTGCCGGAGGCAAAAAGGGGCGAAAGCAAGCGCAGCGACGCCTTTCGTCCCGACACTGCCAGGTCCGTCACAAACGCAGCGCAGGACAC
>NZ_JASGXC010000014.1:0-4170 GCF_032913585.1 Gluconobacter sp. GP1 | reverse complement strand
GCAACCGAAGGGCGCGGAGGAAGCTGGGGTGGAAGGTCGTCTTGTCCGGAGTGAGGCTTGTGGCACTCCACACCTTCAGGCACAGTCCCGGTCCGCAAAAGGATTTGGAATCACCCTGTCCTCTCGAGCAACGCGCGCGCGATCCGGAAGATGGGCCGATCCTTCAAGCTCGCGGGCAATGGCGTCGATCTGAGCCTTCAGGGCCTGAATATCCTGCAGGCCGATCCGGTCCCTTCGAATTTCGAGGCGTCCGTACAGAGCGATCCGCTCAGTGCCGTTCTCAATCGTCAGGTCATCAATCCGAACACTTTCGCCTGCGTCCAGGAAAGGAATAAAACTCATGGCGCGGTCTCCAGCACAGGGCTTCCGGAAGCAGGCCGGATGCGAACAGCATAAGGACTTTTCATGGGGCGAGGCAGCGTCATGGCCGTCTGACGGATCTCATCAGGCAGGGATGGAAAGGGGTTTACCCCCGTCGCCTGGGTCAACGCGCCGATGCTGATGATCGTACAGGTTGGCTGGCTGCTATTTTGACAGAAATACGCGCCTGCTTCGTCCTCGGCGGGATCGTAAACAGCCTTCCAGGTCGCAAAGGGCACAAAAACCCGATGCGATCCGATGGTCTTAACCGACGTTCCGAATGCCGGACCGGTCACGACGTAAAGTTCGCCTTCGCGCTGTGCGAGACGACGCACCGCCATTTCCACACCCGTCCAGATGCCTTCATTCAGTTCCGGGGTCTGGGGGACCACATTGGACAGCGCAAAACTCTGCTCCTGGGCGCGACGGCTTGGCTCATCGCCCGAACAGGCCATATGGCCGCGATCATAATCCGCCGCGCGGTAATCGCTCAGCTCGGCCCGATCCTCAAAGGACAGACGGGGATCGGCATGGAAGAACCGGACGACCCGGCCGATCTGCATGCTGCGTTCCAGGTCTTCCTCGGTCAGATGCTCTGCCGTCCAAAGGGGGCCATGACTGATGCCCGAATGCAGGACAGCAAAGGCGTCATTGCACAGAAGCACGGTCTGCTGCCCAAGCGCCTCGTTGGTCAGAACCGGAAGCTGGCCGTCTCCGCCAAACTCGGCGCACCCGGCCGGTGCCGCCTGACTTGCGGTGGCCCAGAACAGGGCGCTCAGGGCAAGCCCCGCTCTGTGGTGTCGCATCGCCATTCCCTTTCCTCCCGGATGCCTGTGGTGTGCATGCCAGGATGACACGGCCTGTTGTGAGTGAAGGATCAGGGCTGTCAATGGGAGACACTCAGTAGTGTGCGTTGCGCCGAACGATGGGCGGCGCTGGCGTCACGGCGCAGTGCGGCGCGTAACGCCGCCCCGAGACGATCGTCATTCGCGTCATCAGCCAGGTGATCGGCTTCCGCGTAAAAGCGCCGTGCGCGGCCAATGGTCTTGCCTGCCGAGACGGCGCGGTGAAAGACGGGCGCCTCAAGCGCGGGAAGAAAACTGGACGAAGCTGTGAGGGTCTGGACCTGCACGATGCGGTTCCTTTCTTGTATTTTTTTGCCGGATGCGGGCCGCGCTGCGGCCCTGATGTCAGTGGAGGAAGGAGAGGATCAGCGGGCCTGATCTCAGTCTTCCGTCCCAGGCAGGGAAGCGCGCTTGACGGCACGACCGTCGCTCGCAAGGCATCGCTTTCCGTCGTGCATGTAGTGGTTGCGGCGAACCTTTCGATACACGGCTCCCAGCTCTGCCCCAGCCATGCGAAAGGCTTCTCCGAGTTCAAGATCTGCAAAGAGAACCGTGTCCGGCCCAAAAATCTCTGCCTTTTTACGGGCTGCTGTCAGATCTGTTTTCCTGCGCTTGGACATGCTCTGCCTCTCTCGGTTTATTTCGTTCCCGATCGGCAGCCTCGTGGGGCGGGCGGCGTGGCAAGGGCGGCGCTGTGCGCCGGGAGCGGAGCGACGCACCCTTGCTGCGACGCCTGCCCCATGAGAGCCCCTTCCCTCCCTCCTCTTTCTCTTTCCCGTGCGTCTCTTTTCTGCCCTCAGAGGTTTCCGTGAGGGCCGAATGAGACCGGTATCTCGTTGTTTTTGTTGACTTTTATTTGTGGCGCGCTTTACGCTTACCGCACAACGACAGGAGGACACCGATGAGTGCACAGACAGATCAGACCGCCACGGTGATCCGCTTTCCCCAGGAACGGCGTCGTGCGCCGACCCTGGACGCGCTCACCGACGCAATCCTGCCCGAGACGCAGTTGCGGTCGCTTGCTGAAACCCGCGACGTGACGCCGCCCCGAAAGGTTGAGCGCCTCCGTGCGTTCGGACGCGAGAGGGCGCGACAGATTTTCGGAGCCACCCCCTTGCCCGACACGCGGGAGGGTCGTCAGCGCATGGCGTCTGACTGGCTGACGCTTCTGGTCGGTCGGGCACTGGCCCGGGTTTCCGACGCACGGTCCCTCACGGAACAGGCGGAACGGCGCGAGATCGAAGATCTGCAGCGCGACGGCATCTATGACGATCTTGCGCAGGCGCTGCGCGCCGAGATCGTCGCCTGGGAGACGGCCCAGAATATTCTGGGCGGATGGGAGGTCGTTCAGGGACTGATCGACGATCCGGGCTCCTGCGCCGTCACGGACAGCGCAACGTGTCAGAGCAGACCCATCTGAACAGGCTGCTGCCGGGACAGCGGTGCAGCCAACGCCGGAGCCAGTGAGATGCGGCCTGCATGATCGGCCGGCACGCCGTGACGGTCGATCAGCCTGCGCAACAGCGCCTGTTCGCCTCGGACAGTCTCCTGGCGCAGTTCAGCGCGGTACAGGTCCAGCACCTGATGCTCGACCAGAAGAGCCGCGATCCGGCTTTCCACGTCTGACCAGGTCCAGGCGGGATCGCCGATCCCGCCACGCGCGATGATCTGATCGAGGAAGGCGAGACGCCCCTGCGTCGAGCTGAAATACCGGCCCGCAAAGCCGTTCCGGTTAAAGCAGGCGATAAACCCCCACATCTGGCTGACGCGCTGGTACAGCGCCTTGCTGAACCCCTCCTCCGGCAATCCTTTCGCAACAAAGGCGAGGATTGCATTGGCCAGTTTCGCCTTGTCCTGCGGTGAGCTCCAGCCCTCGGCCTCAATGCGGACGCGCCGCAGGTGTGGCAACAGCAGGCTCATGCGTAGGCCTCCTGCGCGAGCGCGGACAGAGCCTCCGCGACAGCGCCGGCAAGATCGGGCCGCCGTGCGATCAGCCAGCCCGTCAGTGCGGTGCGATCCGCCGCGTCCACAAGGGAGACGACGCGGTCGACGTCGCAGCGTCTCAGCTGCTCCACGCTGTCAGCCGCCACAGCCACGGCCGAGGCCCAGATCTGGTCGCGCGAGTGCGGACCCGCAGACACCATGGCAGGCGTAGCATCGGACATTTTTCTTCTCCTGAAGGATTTCAAGGACGGCCGGTCAGGCCAGAAATTCGAGGGTTTCCGGGGTGATGGTCATGCGCAGTGTGTCGACTGACGCCTGCCTGAGGGCGTGCCGCACAAGCGACGCCTCCAGGAACTCGCATCCGTCATCCCCGCCAAAAGCCTGGCGTTTGACGTCATGAGCCCTGCCCGCGTTCTGTGCCGGGTCCGCTTCGCGTGCATACGCGCACAGATTGGGCTTCTGACCGTCATCGGACGGCAGAAGGGGAAGCCCGTTCGACATCATGTAGATCCCGTGATCTCCAACCAGCCACAGACCCGCAGGGATCTTTGCAGGATCGACGTCGTCCTGACGGCCCCATTCGCGCGCGCCGTGCCCGGGCTTGCGCAGCCTCTTGTCAAAGAGCTGCGTCAGCGTGGCACGGCGCTCGGACGCGGCCTCGGCATGGGCGAGAAGGCGCTCGATCAGCGCGCGGTCGAAAGTGACGATCATGGGATATTTCCTCGGATCAGAAATGAAAAACCCCGCACGATGGCGGGGTCTGGGGGGCGTTCGGAGACGTGGAAGCTTCAGCCCCGACCGTGGGTCGTGTGGGAGGCGGAAGCGAGATAATGATGGGGCACCGGGCCAGCCAGAAAGCTCGGCAGGCACGTAAAGGCGAAGACCAGGGCGAGAAAGCCGAAGACCCCACCGGCCAGTCCGGCAACGTCCTTGATGTCCTGAAGGGTCTGCTGGGAAATCTGCATGAAAGGTCACTCCTGTTGCCGTCATCTCTTTTCTCTGATGACCTCTCCGGCACAGG
>NZ_JASGXC010000013.1:0-22092 GCF_032913585.1 Gluconobacter sp. GP1 | reverse complement strand
GCTTTACGTTGCTAATGTAAACGGATGCTTTACATGGTAGAATTTCTATTGCCTTGAACTTACCTAAGAGGCCCTTCCCTGTCTCATTGGGCCGACCGTTCTCAGCAAGCCTGACAAGGTAAATTTACATCCGTTAATCTACATTATCGGACATAGGGGGCGGGGCACAAAAAAGACCCGCAAAGGTCTTTTCGAGGCATGTTCCACAGACGCTCGTCTACGGCAAAGGCGGCCCCTGGAAAGACAGTCCGATCGTTTCTGGCGCTCTCTGCGAGAGACATTTCAGCTCACCCAGGCTTGTAACCATTTCTCGATGTCGCGGCTGGTTGGGGGGGGAAAGCGGAATATCTGTTCTCCGACGAATATCACAGAAAGCTGCCATTCGTCAGGAATGGCAAAGGTCATTTTCAGAACTGTGTTAAATTCAAATTCTGGTCGAGCTTTACGATAACCGTTCGAAATGTCGGATGATCCACGAAATCTCGTAAAGCAGGCCAAGGCTCACAAACCCGATATGAAACCGACGACTGGTCGAGGCGATCGCGATACCACATAACACGAGATAGACCGGCACACGGAACCAGTATTCGATCGAGAATAAGGCATAATGTACCGGCCCTTTGATGAGCGTATCGATCAGATCGAACACGACCGTCAGTGCAAAAAAGGAAAAAAACCACTTGGAGGGATCGAAGAACCCTTGATTGATGTGCTTGGCCGGTAATTTCTGGGTTTTGGCGATTTGATTGACGGTTTTTGCGATGGCGTCCAGTCTGCGTTTTGAGCAGATTGGGAGTTGTCTCTCGCTGGATGGCTATGCGCTCGCGTTCAATCTTTCGAGGAAGAGGAGGCGGCGCATATTGTAGACGATATTGGCGAGCCCGATCCTCATGGTGGCTCGACTGATACCGACAGTCCGGACAAACAGCCCCGTCTGTGACTTCTGATCGGCAAAGACATGCTCGACACGCGAGCGGATGACCGACTTTCCAGCATTTGATTTCTGGATATGCCGGGGCATAGGCTTGAGATGCGGCTTTTTGCGATGAACCTTGGAGACCAAGCCCTGCTTTTCCATGAAGTCTTCGTTGGCTTTTGAGCGATAGGCCGTGTCGGCCCAGACACTTGAGGCCGTATTGGTTTTATCCAGAAGCCCCTCTCTCAATCGCGCGCCATCACTGGCAGCGGCATGCGTTGTTTTCCATTTGCGGATGAACCGGTATTTCCGATCGATGGAAACATGCGATTTATAGCCAAAAAGAACGGGATGGCGAGATCGCTGGATGGCATGGTTCCATCATCCTGCCGCTTCGCCTTCGTGAACTTCAGTGTCCAGCGCGCATGACGATCCTTGTGCGACAGCTTTGCGGGTTTGTCCTGCCAGTCTTCAGGAATACGGCCTGCTCGCAGATCCGCTTTCTCTGCATTGGTGTTCCGCTGCTTCGGAGCCGCTACCAGCGTGGCATCCAGGATCTGGCCTGACATCGGCAAATACCCGGCGTTACGCAGGGTCGCATCAAAGCGGTTGAACAGCCCATCGATCGCACTCGCCTGGGTCAGACGCTCGCGAAACAGCCAGACCGTTTTGGCATCCGGCACCCGATCTGAAAGTCCCAGCCCAAGGAAACGCATAAAGGAGAGGCGATCGTTGATCAGATATTCCGTCCGCTCATCAGACAAATTGTTGAGCGTCTGGATCACCAGGATCTTGAACATCAGCACAGGATCAAATGGCGGTCGTCCGCCCTTGCTTCCATCGGAATACGCCAGGGCCTTGTCCAGATCAGGACGGAACGCTTCAAAATCCACAGTCCGGGAAAACGCTTCGAGCTGATCGCCAAGCCCACTCAGCCGGGCAAGACGCTCTTCAACATCAAAGAAACCAGACTGCTTCATATCGCCATTCCCTCAATCAACGCAGAAGAAATAGAATCATACAGAAGACCTCAAAACCAGGGGGTTTTTAGAACCCTCCACCTGTGACTACAATAAACCACTTCTCAATGAAAAAGTCTTTCCACAAAGGGGAAGTTATAAAAAATTACCTGTTTCCAGATATTAAATAAATAATTCTATTTGAGATATTCCTATCTAAATTAAAAATATCTTCTTTATAAGAACTTGGTTTGGAAATATTTTTTTCTACAAGGCGATCGTGATAATTGCCCATTTCTCCGTTGATATCAGCAAGATAGAGCGAGATTTTATCGAGATAATCGCTAGAATGAAGAACCCGGAATGTATCATTGAAAGCAACACGACGGCTGATGATCTTTCTCAAATCATGAAAGTCATGTGCGGTAATTTTTTCCTTTCTAACGATACTGTCGATTTTCGCGTTTTCCCTTTGATGGTAAGCAATCATATTTTTGTTGCTGTCCGGTAGAAAGCTTCGCATCTGAAATCGAACAAGTGCATAGAACGCTGGAAGTATTGTCAGGAATAAAATCGTCCCGAAAATTCTGGTTCGTGCTATTTGCCGATTTTTAAAGGCATCCTGCATATGCCCCATTAAACTGGTGACTAAATTGAGAGACCACGGATACCGATGGCGTCGATCAAAATTTGCACATGCAAAGCGCAGATGTTTGAAGCGTGCGCGTACATATTTGAAATGCTGGCGCTGTTCAACAGACTCTATACCACCTTTTAAAAGGATATTGAGCACCAGAAAACGAAAGCGCTTTACGTCAACCCCGTCGTTTAAAAGTTGCCAGCAAATCCTGTATCCCGAAACACTCAAGTCTTCTGGATATTGAAAATAATCCCCATCGGGATACTTGGCCCCCGGGGAAGGAATATCGTCCTCCAGAATATTTTGAAACAATCGATCCAAAAAAATGTGATCATAAGGGGGATTTTTGAGATTAATCATAAGAAATTTTTCTTATACGTGACTGTGTGACGTGGGAATCTTCTGCCGCTGCCGAAAGCCCATTATTGCAAACGCAGCACAGAAAAGATGCAGGCTACAAATTCCGATTACATACGCCCATGCTGCGCCCCGAAGGCCAGAATGCGGCAACAGAAAAACGAGAAGGATGAGGTAGAGAAGAACCGATACAATTTGAGAGAGCAGAACTTTATGGGCGCGGCCAGCCATATATAGCAGGGATTCCAAGGGGAATGCGCCCATAGAAATGATCAGTGCCGGCGCCATAATCATCATGACATCTGCTGCGCTGCGATAGTGATGGCCAAATAGTCCGATCAAAGGGCGTCCTCCCAACCACACGATACATGTCAGGGCCGCACCAATGGCTGCGGATAATCCGCCTGTTTTAAGGGCCAGGCGCCAGGGATGTGTACTGCCCGGATCCAATCGCATAATTTCCGGATAGAACCCTTTCTCCAGAAAACGTGCCGGTTTGACAGCGGACTCTAGAAGGGTTGTTGCAATCTTGTAACGTCCAGCCTGTACTGCCCCCAGAAAATCACCAACAATCAGGTTCCCGACGGGTGACCAGCAGGCATCAAGAGTCGTATTCAGGTTGGTCAGCCAGACAAATTTCCAGACACCGGGAAGTCTTTTTGGGGCTTGCAAAAGGCTTGGCCTCAACGCGTTTATTATATTTTTTCTACGGAGTTCGCGGACGGACAGTCCCCATAAAACCAGATCTCCGATCAGATCAGCCATATACCATGTGATCAGAAAAGAGACGAACGCTCCTCCTGTCACCCAGCTGATCAGTGCCCCCAGCCCTCTCAGGGCTGGCGTAATAATCTGTTGTCTGGAAATCAGGTCAAATCGATCAAACAGTCTTAGAATTCCCGTCGGAGCCGCAGCCGTCATGGTCGGTATAAGGGTGCAATAGAATATCGCATCAAAGCGATACGCTGGCTCGATACCGCAAAACTGTCCAAAGAAGACCAAAGCAATAACGCCCGTCAGCGCGCCAAGAAAACCTGAGGCCATATCAAGCGCAATGGCAAACCGGATCGCGTCCTGTGGGGGCGCTTCATCCCCCAGCTCGAGCGGGCGCGCTCCAAATTTCAGGATCATTTGCCAGCTTTGGAATTTTGTAAGTGCGCCTACACCAATTGCAAAGGTGTGGATCAGTGTCAGCGTTCCAAACTGAGCCGGTGTTAAGGTCCGACTGGCGCAGATCAGCGCGCACAAACTGATGAGCGCCCCTAGAATTTTCGCAGTACCCAGTGATCCCGCATTTTTAAGAATGCTCCGAAACACCTGATCAGAATTTTTGAAAATCATGAGGATTGGACAGTATATCCTGTCTCTATATGCGAAAAATGACTTGCGAAAAACGGCTGTATTTCGTGCACGACCTGCGTCCAGACGGTCTGAAATGGGGCAGAGGCATCAATACTGACCATCCGGGCTCCACCAAATCTTAGCTGTTTCATGATTTCGGATTTGATCTGCAGAAGCTCTAGATCGTGATCCGGTTTCCGCTGATGAGCAATCTGCGGTGAGACATCCAGATGGATAATCAGGTCAGGATGGTGCTCCGCCATTCGCCGGTACAGGCTTGCCTCAGATTTCCTGAGCCATGCGACAAAGAAATTGCCTGGCTGTGCGGCAGACAGCCCAGGCCCGTCACATGTTCCGGCAATTTCAGCTTGTGGATAGCGATCCGTCACAACAGTCAGGCCAGCACGGAGCGCATTTTGCATCTTCAGGTGATTAAAGTAACGCTTTAGCGAGAAGGCATAAACAACAAGCGCTGTCAGGGAGCCGGGGATTTTTTCTCCATGTGTCCGTGTTGTTTTGGCTTTTTTACTGAGTTTTTTTTCCAGCATGTGACCGATGACAGGCAATTGCCCGATACGGCGTCCTAAATCTCCGGATCCAAGGCCCAGATAAACATAGGTTGTTGGACGATCCTGGGCCAGTTCGACGCTGAGCCGGGACGTTAATGTCGTTTTTCCACTGCCATCAGAGCCAACAAAAGCAATCAGTTTCCCGCGATATCGAGGAATACGCAGAATATTTTTTGCTGGAACCTGTAGGGAGGCCGGATGACGAGAACAATCTGTAAGGACGGTCATAACGCCGATATCCTGTGTTCAGGTGATGCTTTCCGAAGGATCGGGGCGATTGCGATTTTTGCCTGCTCAAGAATGCTTTCCAGAGGATCTGCGGAATTGAGGTCCAGCACTGGTGAGCCTGGAAATATCAGGCGGGGAACATCGTTGATTTTTCGTTCCAGAGAAGCTGGACGGTGATCGGGTTTGCGGATCAGGGCTGTCGGGAGATCAACATGCAGGCGAATGACCAGATCCGGAGGATAGTCTGCCATCCAGTCATAGATCTTCTGCTCAATTCGGGTTAGCCAACGAGCCATCCAACTCCGAGGCTGACGGGCCACAAGTCCCGGCCCATCCATGGGCCCCGGAATACTGGCCTGTGGATAGCGATCTGTCACAATGGCATAGCCTCGGATACGCCAGAAACGCATTTTCAAAAAGCGGGCTAGGCGACGCATGGAGAGCGTAAAAATGACGATGGATGTGAAGGCTCCAGAGCCTTTCTCTGTCCGGACAGAAGACGACTTTCGCACAATTTTCTGATCCACCCATTTTCCCAAAACTGGAATTCTGGCAATCCAGCGCCCCAAGTTTCCAGTCTGTTTTCCAAGGTGGCAAAGGCGGGTTGGATATTGTTCAGACATCCATGCCAGCAGCGCGGAACCGACCGTCGATTTTCCGCTCCCATCTGCGCCTACGACCGCAATTAATGGAGCAGCAGGGCGCACTGGAAACTGTCGGCTACCGAACACCATGAGCAGAATGTATCCTTGTAAGGAGCGGAAAACGGTCTCAAGTCGATTCCGGAAACTGGGTAGTTTATGGCAAATTGTAATATGAATTTCAAGACTCATGACCGAACCGTTCGGTTTTTTCGATCTTGCAAAAACAGCCTCTCAGGATCCGCTGAGATACTCCTGCTTTGAAAACAGTCTTGCGTAAGACGGGGAAATATTTTCCGCAGCTTCAAATTTTTCGATAGTCGACAGCTTCCAGATTTTAATTTTTCCATTTCCAATGGACCCGGCAGGTTTTGGAAATGCCTCGTGACTCTCCATATATTTTTCAAGCTTTGTAAGTGACCACGCCCATCGTCTTATTAAGTCAGATTTCGTGAGGTATTCGGGTGAAGGCGTTGAGATCTTGTCCATAAGATTACTCCGTGAAAGCACGCGCCAGAGCGTTCTGCTTCCCTATTTCGACCGGCAGCCGCGTATCTGTGAGCTGGCGCCCCTGCCAGCCAGCCCCCATGGCTGTATAAAGTGCAATAGCATCGCGCAGACGCGCCGTGCGCCCGACAACGGCCTGATCCTGTGCGGTCAGAGCCGTCTGCTCCGTGGTCAGGACATTCAGATACCCTGTCAGACCAGCCCCAAACAGCTTCTGAGCCCTGTCACGGGCCAGACCGGAATCCCTGGCAGCGTCTTCAAGCTGGCTGACCAGTTCATCGTCATGCCGCCAGTCGCCCAGTGCGTCTTCAACGTCCTCGAACGCCTTGAGCACTGTCTTGCGATAGACCAACCGGCTGGCTTCTGCTTCTGCACGAGACTGAGCAATTTGCGCCGTGTAACGACCGCCGTGAATAACCGGGAGTGTGGCCATCATCATGAAGCTCCAGGCCATACCGCCCATCTGGAACGCCTGATAAGCCGCCGAGGCATTCGGGTTGAACGTCAGCGGGATCATGAACTTTGGATAGAGGTTCGCGACCGCTACACCCACCTGTGCGGTATCAGCAGCATAATGAGCCTCTGCCGCACGAATATCCGGACGATTGGCCAGAACAATCGACGGCAGGGACGCAGGAAATGTCGGAACCGTTGGCAGCGGTTTGCGAACATCCAGCTCCTCTTCCAGCTTGCCGGGCATTTCACCCAGAAGCACGGAAATGGCATGGATCAGTCGCTCTTCCTGAGAATGAAGAGGGGCAAGACGCGAGCGTTCGAGATGCTCTTCGGTCTGCGCCTGTGCCACAGCCAGTGTATTGCCGAGACCGTGCGTGTACAGTTTTTCCGTCAATTCCCGCGAGCGCTGTGCCACATCGATGCTGTGCTCCGTAACGGCCAACCGCTCCTGCACGCCACGGAGTGACACATAATCCGACGCCAGTTCAGACAGCAGCGAAACCAGAATGGCGCGACGGTTTTCAATGGACTCTTCAACCAGCCGCTTGCGCTCTTCCACCTGACGGGAAATATGCCCGAACAGGTCAATTTCCCAGCTTGCACGCGCACCATAGGTTAAAATCGAGGCGCCCGGTCTATTGACCGGATTACCGTTGGCATCCAGAGATCCCGGACGGACCGGCCAGTTATCGACATTGATGGAGTGACGGTCATCGCCACCGCCCATAGCTGCATCAAGCTGCGGATACCACGCTGCCTGAGCCTGCCGACGGACAGCGCGCTCGGACACGATATGCTGGGACGCAATCTGAAGGTCGTAGTTCCCTTTGATAGCCTGCTCGACCAGTTCGTTCAGCATGGGATCGTGGAATTGCGCCCACCAGTCCTTCATGTCCGCTTCCGTGCGGGCAATCTCAGCTGCCGTCACTGAATGGGGCTGCTCTACGAAAGAGTCAGGCACCTTGATCCTGTCTGGCTTGAAATTCGGTCCGACGGTGCAGGCCGTCAGCGACAGACAGGTGCTAAGCGCGAGGGTAAGGAGTTTGCGGGACATGATCAAAGATGATTCTGCAGCCAGGTGGTCAGCTTGCCACGGGCGCCAGGCGTTTCGCGGCCGATCGTGACAGTCGCGGTCATACCGGCCGCGAGAGTGATTTCTGGTGGAACGTTATCCAGTTCCAGACGAACCGGAATACGCTGCGCAAGACGGACCCATGTGAAAATCGGGTTCACGTCTGGCAGACCAAGACGGTTTGACACGCCATTACGGTCATTAATACCACGACCAATACTGACGACGTGGGCAGGCAGGATCTGCTTGTATCCCATCAGCTTCACACGGGCTTCGTCACCGACATGCACGCCATGCATCTTGGTTTCTTCAAAGTATCCGTTGATCCAGTAACTGTGCGCGTCAATGACAGCCAGACCGGGCTGACCAGCATGAGCATAATCACCAACCCGAAGATTCAGGTTGGTAATGTAACCGTCAACCGGTGAATAAACCGTCGAACGTTGAAGATTGAGCACGGCCGTATTCAATTCGGCCTTCGCTGCATTCACCTTGGCGCGCTGTGTCTCAACATTTGAGTTGAAGTCTTCCTGCTCTTCCGCAGAAACAATGCCACCCAGTCCCATACGGCGCTTGGCGTCCGAAGAGCGGAGCTTCAGATCTTCGTCTGCGCCTGCAAGACGGGCGCGGGCCGCGTCGATATCAAGGCGGAAGCGGACGGGATCGAGAACGAAAAGCGGATCACCGCGATGGACAAACTGGTTATCCACGACGGGGACGGAAACAACGGTTCCGGAAACTTCAGGGGCTGCATCTACGACGTACACACGGACCCGACCATCGCGCGTCCATGGTGCGAGAACGTAAATGTCCCACATGGTCCGACCGAGGCCAATGGCCATCGCCAGGACAATCAGAGTCAGCAGAACGCGGATCACACTGCGGGTCCAGTTCATAGCCGACCCCTCCTAGACGTAAAGGATGAGTAGACAGAGAACACAGACATAGAGCGCTATTTCAAAGAGGGCGACGTGCCAGAACCAGGTCAGAGCACCGGTCCGCCACAGAATGCTTCTCAACAGCAATGTCACGAACACTGCTGCAACGGCGTAAATTGAGAGGGGTGCGACAAAGACGCCGAAGAGATTGACTTCCGTAAGCATTAGCTCCCCCTTTCCATCGATGAAATATTGCCAGCGTGTTGGTTCACGTCTCACTCATCACACGTCAGCCCCACCAGAACGCCTGAGCCGACAAGATTAAAAAATTTTCCAAACTTGCCCAAAACAAGCTGAAATCTATTTCCTTGGCTTCGTTTGTCATATAAAAAGGTTACATGTCAACAGATGATATGGACTCGGAAATGTCGAAATCTTTTACGGCCGCCTGCCTGGACCAGACGCGCTACCATGATATTTCCTTGACGTTCCACGTCATGCGTCTGGCGACCTTATGGCGCACGCATCTTGACCGGGTTTTGCGACCCAATGGCCTGACGCTGGCGACCATGCGTCCCATGGCCTATCTGATGATCTCGAAAACGCCGCTGACGCAAAGCGATCTCGCTTCTTTGATTGGGGTCGATCGATCCGCTCTGGTCCGTCTGCTTGATGTTCTGGAAGGAGAGGGTCTGGTTATTCGCCAGACGGACACGCAGGACCGACGCCTTAAGATGGTTCTTCTGACCTCTGAGGGTAGGAAACAGTGCAGGCTTTTTCATCGCCTGGCTGCTGACCTGGAAGCAGAACTGACAACCGGATTGTCCATGAGCCAGAAGCTGACCCTGACAAAAGATCTGGATATGATGGAAGCGCTTCTCTCTACTGATCATGGCGCGTCTGTATGACGACCATCGTTCGGAAGAGGCTTTGGTCTCCACAATCATTCTGGTTTTCAGAAGCACGATGGAGCGGGTTTTTAAAAACCATTGCTTTTGCCGTTCGTGTCTGTCTGTCAGTCGGCTTGGCTTTACTGGTAGCATTTGTTGTACAGTTGGACTCTCCGATGAGCACTGTGACAACTGTGGTGATTGTCGCACATCCCATGGTTGGTGCACTCGTTTCCAAAAGCCTTTGGCGCGTTTTGGGAACAGTGTTCGGAGCGGGCTTGAGTGTGGCCATTATGGGCTGTTTTGTTCAGTCCGCCTGGCTTTATTTCGTGGCCTTGGCTCTCATCGTTGGATTAGCCTGCATGACCGCCAGTCTTCTGAGACTGTATCGGGCTTATGCCGCTGTTCTGACGGGATATACAATCATCATTGTCGCATTTTCGTCATTCTCTCATCCTGAGAGGGTGTTCATGTCTGCGATGATGAGATTATCTGACGTGGTCATCGGCGTAGTGAGTACGGCTGTTATTTTTTTGGCGACGTCTCCACGTCGAAGCCAACCCGTTCACAGGGCATTAAATGACGCTTTTCTGGCGGTTCTGGAACACGCAAAATCTTTTCATAGCAGTCTTACGGCTCTCTCTGTCGCTGACGGTTCAGATTTCAGAACGCTTCCTGTTGCACTCTATGATAGCCGTCAGGCCGTATTGAAGAAAATAACGGCACTGACGCCATTACTGGAATATGCAGCGTCAGATAATCCCGAAATCAAAGACCATCTTTCAAGCTATAAAATGGCGGTCAATCAAATGGCCGGTGTGATTGCGGGTTATCATCCTCACTGGAGCAACCTGCACCAACCCCATACCCGGTTTTACGAGATCCACGCCTACGCAACACGCATGCTAAAAAACGTGATCGACGGTATAAGAAATCCGTCATGGCGGAACGATCCGGAATCAATATTAAAAACACTCGACCAAGGTATTCAGTCTCTAGAGATATTTGAAGCAGAAGAAATGCTTACAGCCGCCAGCCTTGCGTCTGTGCATAATGTGAAAAATCTTTTGTTGGCATTACGTCGCATCATCGAGGAACTCACAGAGAAAAAAAATCGGGTTCCAATGCGCGTATCTCCTTATCTGGAATGGCCGACAGCGCTCCGTAATGGAGCAAGAGGCATCCTGATCACGCTGCTTGCGACATTCATCTGGTATGTAACAGCGTGGCCGAATGGTCCTATGATGATGATGTATGTCATTGCAGCATCCAGCCTGCTTTCTACGGTGCCCTCAGCATCGAAGGCTAGTATGGCTATGGCAATAGGAACTGTGCTGAGCATACCTGCGACATGGATCTATCATGTTTATGTTCTGCCACTTATTAGCGGATACTGCTTGCTCTGGCTGAGTTTAAGTTTTTTTCTTTTGCCGGGAATTTGGCTACAGTTTCATCCAAAATACAGCATTGGCGCTTTCGGATATGCTGTCTTTTTTGCAATACAGTCTCTCGTAACCAATGAAATGGTTTATGATGATATCGCCTTAACAAATACCTGGATGGCCATTATTTGTGGTGCCGTTCTTCTGGTGCTCGTATTTCGGGTTTTTCTTCCTCCAAATCATGAATCTGATGCCAACGCGATTATGAGATCACTACGCAGAAGTGTAAATTTGTTAGCGACATCGTCGTCTCATCATTTACCTTTTGCAGAACAGTGGCAGGGAGATCAAATCCAGAAACTATCGCGATTGGCATTGAAACTGTCATTCCTGAGCCAGAAAGACCGTGCTCGGGACGTCCTGGATCGCGCCTTTTCTTTAGTTTCGCTCGGTAAGCTCATTCTGGAATTACGTCAAAATGCAGAAAATCCGTTCGAGAAAAAAGCCGTACGGATGTTTCTACAAGATGCCATCATAAGACGTCAGGAAATAACCTACGAAGCTTTTGGAAATCGAACCCTGTCAAGTGGTATCGAACAAATACAGTTTATTTTAAAAAATCTTCAGGAGATATAACGTGTCTATCAAATACTGGAGCATTTTATCTTTTGCCTTGGTATCATCATCATGTTCAGCGCAGGTTCAAACGAATGAAAATCAATATTTTTCGATAGCTGACAAAAATCATGACGGAAGAATTTCTTTCGACGAGTTTGAAATTTATGTTCGGGCTTATCTTCGTGAGAAAAGTAGCTTTGAAGCGTCCGGATTTTCTATGCTATCCCATTCAACGCAAGAGGCAGTGCTAAAAGACCATTTCGACAAAATGGACATCGGACATAAAGGTTATCTCCTTCCCAACGAATGGAAGAGATAGGAAAAATCCTCTGAAAACAAAAATTAGAGTTATTTACCATCCATTAATTTTCTACTAGGAAATATGGTAGTAATGGATGGTAAAAAATAGGGTATAAGGAAATTTTTCTATTAAAGATAATAGATATTCTTTCTATTTTTTTGTCATTCAGTATCCTGGTCGGTAGAGCTTGGCTTCAATCCAATCCACGATATCCTCGGGTTCAGGAACCTGAGCCAGGCCCGATTTGAAGATTTGACGGGCGACCTTGATGGCCGTGTTGATCTCTACACGCAGGACATCTTTTTGCGGCGGGAAAAGCAGACCGTGGGCCCGTTGCTCCGGTGTGACCTGTTCAGCGGTCGCTCTGGCGGCTTCAAGGAAGACCTCGTCGGTGATGCGTCTTGCCTGTGTTGCCCAGACAGCCAGTGCCACGGCGGGGAAGATATAAAAATTATTGGCCTGGCCGGGGGCTAGCGTCTTGCCATTCAAAGTAACATCATCGAACTGGACACCTGCAGCAAAGAGCGCGCGGCCGTCGGTCCAGCGATAGGCCTGTTCGGCAGTGCATTCCGCCTTGTCGGTGGGATTGGAAAGCGCGAAAATGACGGGCTTGTTGTTGATGCTTGCCATGGTGCGGACGACTTCTTCGGTGAAGCCACCCGCGTTGGTACTGACGCCGATCAGGACAGTAGGCTTAATAGATTTGACGGCTTCTGCAAGATCTTTCGTTGCTGCATGGGAGTGAGCGAACACTTTTTGCGAAGGATTAAGATCCTGCCGCGAGGGTTCGATCAGTCCGTTGATATCCATCATTGAGATACAGGCGCGGGCATCAGTTTCAGAAAGGCCTTCGTCCCGTAGCGCACTCACGATCATATTCGCGATACCGATCCCGGCAGACCCTGCACCGTAGAACAGGATACGCTGTTCTTTCAGCGCCTCATCCTTGATCGACAGGGCGGTGTCGAGACCCGCGATCGTAATGGCCGCAGTCCCCTGAATGTCGTCATTATAGCAAAGGATCTTGTCACGATATCGCGCCAATAGGCGGATGGCATCGTCTCCTTTCCAGTCCTCAAAATGCAGGCAGCAATGAGGATAAAGCTCTTGAATGGCTGCGACGAGTTCATCAACGAATGCGTCGAGTTCGTCTGACGATGGGGGCGCCTGCCGCAAACCGAGATAGAGTGGATCGTCAATCAATTCCTGATTGGTCGTACCGATATCCAGCAACATCGGCATCAGGCCCTGAGGTGGAATTGCGGCGCAGGCTGTATAGAGTTGCAGCTTACCCACCGGAATGCCCATGCCGTTGGCTCCAATATCTCCGAGCCCTAGAATGCGACCGCCGGAACTGACGCAGATAAAGCGCACATCTTTTTCGGGCCAGTTGGCGAGAATCTCTTTCACATGCCCTTTGTGACGCAACGAAAGATACAGACCTTGTGGTCTCTCAAAGAGACGATTGTACTGAAGGCAGGCATCGGCGATTGTCGGATCGTAAACAATCGGAAGAAAGCGTTTCGGATCGGACATCACAACCTTGAAGAACAGTGTTTCGTTACGCTGTGACAATCCATTCAGATGCAAAAAGCGCTCGAGATCGCTGCTCTTGCTGTCCAGCTGCCACAGGACGCGCTCCATCTGCCGATCAAGGGTTTCGACGGCGTCAGGCAGGAGGCCGAGCGTACCATTCTTGTGCCGCTCCTCATTCGTGAAGGCGGTTTCGCGGTTGTGAACCGCATCCAGAAGGGGAGGGAGTGAAGATGCAGTGCGATCGGACGTCATGTCTGTCTCCATTCATTGATGAACAGACAATGGATGTGCGTTGATGGTGCTGGTAGTCGCATAAAAGGCATTGTATCTGTGTATAAAACGCAAAGATGGCCCCTCAATGCACGATGACGCCGGTGACCTGAGATTTTTCGTACTCCTCGTTGAATCGGGAAATCTGACTGCCGTCGCACGTCATCTCAACGTTTCGGCTGGAGCTTCCAGTCGAAGACTGGCTCGGATGGAGGAGCGGCTTGGCGTACGGCTGGTCACAAGGACATCGAGGCGTTTCGACCTGACGGATGAAGGGCAGACTTTTTATGAGCGTGCTGCAGAGATCATGATTGATATTGAGGCAGCCGAAGCCGAGATCTCCGCCAATCAAAAGGAACTTCGTGGTGTTCTGAGGATTGGAGCACCACTTGAACTGGGACGTCGCCGTTTGGCTGATTTTGTCAGCGAATTCGCCGATCGTTTCCCGAAGCTGCGCGTCCATCTTCTTCTGTCGGATGAAGGGCTGGATGTTGTTAATAGTCGCCTTGACCTGGCCATTCGGATTGGCATGCCGAATGAAACGGGGGTTGTCGCGACAAAAATCATGAGCAGTGAACGAGTCATCTGCGCTGCTCCGGCCTATCTTGAGAAATTTGGCATGCCTGCCACTCCTGCCGAATTAAATCGGCATCGTTGTATTTGCCTGATGCGTGGGCATGAGCTGGGAATGCTCGACCGATGGCGGCTGTCTCGTGAAGGAGAAGATCAGGTCGTTGAGGTAACGCCGCATCTATCGACGACGAGCGGCGAAGTGGTGCATGATTGGGCACTCAAGGGTAAAGGCATCGTGTTCAAAGTCTTGTGGGACGTCGGCGACGACCTGCAATGCGGCAGGTTGGTCCGTCTTTTACCGGAGTACCAAGGGGAGACGATCGGATTGTTTGCAACGATGCCAAGTCGACGTAACGTGCCTCTGCGCGTTCGAACTTTTCTCGACAATTTAAGAGATTTTTTGGCGCACCGACCGTCATGGCATTAGTGAAAATAATTAATATGTATGATCGGGTTTTTTTTTGTAATTATTAATAGAAATTACAGCTAATACACTCAATATTATATTCTAATTATTGTTTCCTATAGCCAGAAGAATTTGATGGAAATTGGCGCTTGGTCCAGTCAATTCCGTTTCAAGGGTGGCAAGCGAGATGCTGGCTCGAGGTGAGGGGCCGGAGATGGGATGGAATGGAATGTTGCGCCATCAGCATGAATTTGTCGTAGGTAAGCCGGAACGACTGCTACACCCAGTCCCGCCGCAACCATTGGAATTGTTGCGGTGATCTGAGGGGCTGCTTGTCCGAAACGCGGAGTAAAGCCGCCTTGTTGACAGGCTGAGATAATAGCATCGTAGAAACCGGGGCCGAGTGAGCGATCAAAAATAAGAAATGGTTCTTTGGCGACGTCGATTAATTTGAGCGTGTGGCGCTTGGAAAGTGGATGGCCTTTTGGAATGGCGATCAGGGTTGGTTCATCAAAGAGAGGATGGAGTGCGATGTCCGGATCTGGCGCTGGCGGGCGTACAATGGCGAGATCTACCCGGCGCTCTCGTAAAGCCTCACAGAGAGCGGGGGTGTACTCTCTTCGAGTGTGATTACAATATCGGGCCACTGCTCTCGAAATGCCCGTATGGCTTTAGGTATTAGAGGTAACAGCGCGACCGCTCCAGCCATCCCTATTCTAAGACGCCCTTGTTCGCCAAGAGATAATCCTTTGGCCAGAAGGTGAAATTGATGTTCAAGGCGCAGAATTGTCTGGGCTTTTTCAAAAAGCTGCTCCCCAAAATCCGTCAAGGTGGCCCCGCGTTTAGACCGGATAAAGAGTTGCACTCCTAGCTCTGTTTCTAGGGATTTGATCTGCTGACTGAGAGGAGGCTGCTCAATGTGAAGCGTCTCTGCGGCTTTTGTGAAGCTGCCATGCTCTGCGATGGCCACGAAATAGCGTAGGTGACGAAGGTCCATGTATCCGTATGATATACATATGACAATCAGTCAAAATATATATTGGACGTTTAAAAGAGGGGCATCCATCTTGGGGGAAGAATTTTTGTTGGGGATCCTGTGTTATGACTTTCACTGTTGGACATTATCTCGCTGAGCGGCTGACACAAATCGGCTTGAAACACCATTTTGCTGTTGCTGGTGACTACAATCTGATTCTGCTTGATCAACTGATTGAGCATGGCGGTATGAAGCAGATCTATGACTGCAATGAGTTGAATTGCAGCTTTGCGGCAGAAGGTTATGCACGCGAAAATGGTGCTGCTGCTGCTGTCGTGACGTTTAGTGTCGGTGCAATTTCAGCAATGAATGGCCTGGGTGGGGCTTATGCTGAAAATCTTCCCGTCATTCTGATTTCTGGTGCGCCGAACTCTAATGATCATGGGTCGGGCCATGTCCTGCACCACACGATCGGCACGACAGACTATAATTATCAAATGGAGATGGTGAAGCACGTTACATGTGCGGCTGAGAGCATCACCTCGGCAGACACTGCACCTGCAAAAATCGATCACGTCATTCGGACCGCACTGCGCGAAAAAAAGCCCGCTTATCTAGAAATTGCTTGTAACGTTGCGAGCCAGCCTTGTGTGCGCCCAGGTCCGGTTTCGTCGCTTCTGTCTCACCTGAAGGCAGACGAAGTCAGCCTCAAAGCTGCGCTTGAAGAAAGTCTCGCGTTTCTTGAAAAATCCCAGAATGTTGTCATTCTTGTCGGGAGCAAGCTGCGCTCTTGTGAGGCACTGACTGAAACAGTGGCTCTTGCAGACAAGCTCGGTTGTGCCGTGACTGTTATGGCTGCGGCCAAGAGCTTCTTCTCTGAGGCGCATCCGGGTTTCCGCGGAGTGTATTGGGGGGAGGTCAGCAGCCCTGGCGTTGAACATGTCATTAAGAGCGCTGACGCTGTTATCACTCTGGCTCCGGTCTGGAATGATTATTCGACTGTCGGTTGGCGGGATTCCGTGCGTGGAGAGCGTGTGCTTGAAGTGGACCCGAGCCGGGTTACGGTGAATGGAAAGACTTTTGAAGGTTTCCGTTTGAAGGAATTCGTGGCTGTACTGACAGAGAAAGTCTCCAGTAAGCCTGCCTCGCTTGAGAAGCCTTATGCTCCTGTTACACTGTCAGTGGCTGATGGATCCGAACCTCTGACCAATGATGAAATGACCCGTCAGATCAATGCGTTGGTCGATGGAAACACGACATTATACGCTGAGACTGGTGACTCCTGGTTCAATGCAACGCGTATGCATCTGCCTGAGGGTGCCAAAGTTGAGTCGGAAATGCAGTGGGGGCATATCGGCTGGTCTGTGCCGTCCATTTTCGGTAATGCCCTGGCTGCTCCTGAGCGTCAGCATGTTCTGATGGTTGGTGATGGCTCGTTCCAGCTGACGGCACAGGAAGTGGCGCAGATGGTTCGCTATGAACTGCCGGTTATCATCTTCCTCATCAATAATTTTGGTTATGTTATTGAGATCAAAATTCATGATGGCCCCTATAATTATATCCAGAACTGGGACTATGCCGCTCTGATGCAGGTCTTCAATCAAGGTGTTCCGGGCGTAGAAAGTGGCAAATATGGACTGGGCCTGCACGCTACGACAGGTGAAGAACTGGCTGATGCCATTGAAAAGGCCAAGAAGAATACTCGTGGACCAACATTGATCGAATGTAAGCTGGATCAGACAGATTGCACCGAAACGCTCGTGCAGTGGGGCAAATTTGTTGCAGCCGCAAATTCCCGCAAGCCTGCCTGAAAATAAGTAATTTTATTTATGTATTTGCCTTCCTGATTTTAAAGGAAGGCAAATACATAAGTGCGCCTATAATAAATAACTAAGCGTTTTAAAATAAAAATTTATAACAAAAAATGCAGGAATTATCGTACATAGTTTATGCAGTTAAGTAATTCTATTTTTTGAAGTGAGTATCTCTCATGCGCATATCACGTTCTACCAACCCTCGGATCGGGAGGCGTGGGTTACTTTTGGGTATGTCGTCTCTCAGTGCCCTCTTTTGTGTTCAAGCAACTCGTGCTGCCACATTGAGTGGCGGTGCGTTGCGCTCCGGAGTGGTGCATCAGAAGTTCATGTCGGTCTCATCTCTTTTGGTGCCGCACAAGCTCAATGAAGCTATTGGAATGAGAACGGCGGATGCAATGATCGCGACTGTTCCTGATTTTCCTCAACATTTAGAGCAGCTAGCATCGTTCATTGAGGCTAAAAAGCCCGCTGATGTTGAAGAGCTTATGGAAGCTCTACCAGAGGTTTCTTTGAAAAATGCCGCTCAAAGCATAATTGAATCTTGGTATACTGGTGCAGTTCAGGGGGCATCCACTATTTCCGTCATTTCTTATGAAGAGGCTTTGATGTTCAAAGTCACGTCTGATGTAATGACGATACCCTCTTATGCTATTTCTGGGCCTAATGGCTGGACGGCGGACGCTCCGCCTCTTTCTCAACTTCCGATTTTTTGAAGCTGATATAGGAGCGCGCTGAAATGGTAAATGAAACAAAATATGACGTCGTTGTCGTCGGAACAGGCGTTGTTGGGTGTTTGATCGCTGAACAAGCTCTAGATGCTGGTTTGTCAGTGCTCATGTTGGAGGCTGGGCCCAGGGTTGATCGACAGACCATCGTAGAAAATTTTCGAAACCTTCCTCCGTCGTTGCGACATCATTGGGATGCGCCATTTCCTCCCCCACCATGGGCGCCAGTTCTCGAAACACGCACGCCTGGCGAAGAAAATGCTTATCTGGATCTGACAGGGCCTAATGCCACGGCTTACCAGCAAGGTTATGTTCGGTATGCTGGCGGAGCGACGTGGCACTGGGCTGGCATTTGTTGGCGAATGACCCCTGAGGATTTGAAATTAAAAAGCCTCTATGGGGTTGGGCGCGATTGGGCTTTTGATTATGAGACTTTAGAGCCGTATTATGTTCGTGCAGAATATGCTCTGGGCGTTTGCGGTCCAACGGATGCCGCATTGCAATGGCCTCCAAAAACGTCTCGTTCCCGGCCTTATCCCATGGGTCCGTTACCTTTGGGGCCAGGAGAGCAGCGCTTCACTGACGTTATGGCACCACTCGGCTTGCAAAATTTGCCTGCACCGCAGGCGCGCAATAGTGGTGTTAGTTATGATGGACGTCCTGCGTGCTGTGGCAATAATAACTGTTTTCCGGTCTGCCCTATTGCTGCAAAATATGATGCAGCCACGGCACTGCCACGCATTGAAGCCAAGGGCGGAAAGCTTTTAACCAATGCCGTTGCCTATCGCATTGAAGCGGATGATCATCATAAAATACAGGCTGTCCATTATTATGACCCTCACCGAACATCACATCGCGTAACAGGGCGGGCTTTCGTCATTGCCTGTAATGGCATTGAGACCCCCAAACTTCTACTCTTGTCCAAAGATGATCGCCATCCAAATGGAATTGCCAACAGTTCCGATCAGGTAGGGCGTAACATGATGGATCAGCCGAAGTTGAAAGCGACTGTTGAAATGAGCGAGCCGCTTTGGACTGGGGTTGGACCTGTACAGGGCAGTAGCATTCTGAACACCAGTCAGGGCGACTTCCGTAGTGAATACGCTGGAGCCATGTTCCGTATGGAAAATATGGCCCGAGGCTCGATTGGTGCAGCAGAAGCGTTAAAAAAAGGTCTGTACGGACGTGCCCTTGATCAGGAAATTCGCCGCCTATCTGCTTGTACCGGGCTGTTAGTTGTAGAACACGAGCCTCTTCCGTCTTCTATTAACCGTCTGACTCTGTCAGATAAAAAAGACTGGTTAGGCCTTAATCGCCCGCGGATTTATTATGATGTTGGCGATTATGTGCGGCGTAGTGCGGAACAATATACTATTCCGACACTTAAAAAGATGGCAGCGGCTTTAGGGGCGACAAAGTTCGATCTGAATCCTGAGTTCTTGCATAGTGATCACATCATGGGAGGCTGCATTATGGGAAAAGACCCATCAGACTCAGTTGTCGATGTTGATTGCCGTTCTCACGATCATGAGAACCTCTTTCTTCCTGGCGGGGCAGCAATGACAACCGGTGGGAGTGGAAATAGCACGATTACAATGGCAGCGCTTGCTTTGAAGGCCGCCGATGCAATTGTGGCACAATTCAAGACGGCTTGATCTCATGATACAGCGATCCTTTTTCTACACAGTTACAGTCTGTTCT
The DNA here is from genome assembly GCF_032913585.1 of Gluconobacter sp. GP1. Taxonomy (NCBI): domain Bacteria; kingdom Pseudomonadati; phylum Pseudomonadota; class Alphaproteobacteria; order Acetobacterales; family Acetobacteraceae; genus Gluconobacter; species Gluconobacter sp. GP1. The sequence continues at coordinate 2,333 of NZ_JASGXC010000013.1, read as the reverse complement.
TTTGCTGCCATTGCTCTTTCTGCGATACATCCAGCAAAGGCTGATTCACTTGGAAACCCACAGCGTGGTCAGTATCTGGCAGTTGCTTCAGACTGCGTAGCCTGTCATACGGCGCTCCATGGACAGCCTTTCGCGGGTGGGTTGGCCATGCATACCCCCTTGGGAGTTATGTATTCGACAAACATCACTCCGTCTCTTTCAGCAGGTATTGGTCACTATTCTTTAGAAGATTTCGATAAGGCTGTTCGGCGTGGCGTTAGAAAAGATGGTGCCAACCTGTACCCCGCAATGCCATACACAGCTTATTCCTATCTGACGGATCAGGACATTGCTGATTTATATGCTTACTTCCAGAAGGAGGTTGCTCCGGTAGATAAAAAAGGACCGGTTACAGCGCTGCCATTTCCGATGAATATCCGGTTCTCCATGTCTTTTTGGAACACGTTGTTCCTGAATGGAAAACCCTATCAGGCTGATGCGACAAAGTCGGTAGAGTGGAACAGGGGAGCTTACCTGGTACAGGGGGCGACGCATTGTGGAACCTGCCATACGCATCGCGGGTTCCTGATGCAGGAAGATCTGGCGCACCCGCTGTCGGGAGCCAGTCTTGGAACATGGTACGCACCAAACATTACCCCTGACACAGTCAGTGGTATTGGGAGTTGGAGTGATCAGGATCTTACGGAATATCTCCGCACGGGACGCCTGCATGGCAAAGCACAGGCCGGAGGCGGAATGGGTGAGGCTGTTGAACACAGTTTCTCTCATATGTCTTCTGGTGACCTGAATGCCATTAGCGTTTATTTGCGCAGTTTAAAGCCGGTCAGTGATCCGAATGATCAATCCAGATTTCAGCAGGGGCATGACGTAAGTCCGGCAGTTGAACTACGGGGGACAACCCCGATTATGGATCATAACGACAACACCGTCAGTGGAGCAGCTCTCTTTATGGGGAACTGCGCCTCGTGTCATGGGGCCAGTGCTCAGGGTAGTAAAGACGGTTATTATCCATCTCTCTGGCATAATTCGGTGACAGGCGCGTCGCGTGGCGACAACCTGATATCGACCATTCTGTATGGTGTCTCTCGATCGGTAGAGAGACGCCAAGCCTTCATGCCAGGTTTCGGCGGGAAATCGGGAGATGCTGTACAATTAGACGATAGTCAGATCGCCAGGTTGAGCAATTTTGTTTTCAAAACATATGGTCGACCAGACGTTCAGGTCACACCACAGGATGTCGCGCTTATCAGAAAGGGTGGGCCTGCCTCTCCATTATTGCTGTTGTCCCGGGTTGGCATGGCGGCGGGAGTAATACTGGTCCTGGTACTGTGTACCGTAGTGTTCGGCATAAGGTGCCATAAAACGAGAAATATTGTTTGAAATCAAAGGATATAAATATGTTTGAAAAAATGCGTAAGTACACAAAAATTATGATGATTATGTCTTTTGCCGGAGCTGTGTCTATGTCTTCATTGTCATCTGTCTACGCTCAGGAAGTATACATTCCGGAACTTCCAAAGCAGGTTGATCCAAACTTGAAAAAGAACATAGTCGGGGTTTGGGAGCTGGTTTCTTATAAGGTTCAGGATAAAGAAACCGGGAAGTTGATTGACGCTATGGGCGCCCATCCGCGTGGTCGCGTTATTTTCACCCCTGACGGTTGGGTTGCGTTTAATCTTGAAGGGAGTGATCGTCAGCCGGCAAAAAATGACGCAGATCGCGCGCATCTCATGAAGACACTCGTTGCCTATATTGGCCGCTATCGTGTGGAAGGCAACCAGTGGGTTACAAGTGTACAGACAGCATGGGCGCCAGAATGGGTTGGAACAGAGCAGCGTCGTAATATCGTCGTAAAGGGGAATGAAGCTGATGTTCTGACGCCTTGGAGGATTATGCCTAACTGGGATAACGGAAAAATGTCCCGCAGTATTATCCGTTTCAAACGGGTCAATTAATCCGGAAAAGCCGGCGACCGTGCTCTACACTCTTAAAAAAAGGAGCGAGCACCTGGAGGGTTCGAAAAACCCTCTGGTTATGAGGCCCTGTGTGTGATTCCATCGTTCATCTTACGATGAGGGATGGATGATGATGCAGCCCGGTTTTTTTGATGTTGAAGATCGCCTGGCTCGTCTGAGTGGGCTTGGTGACCAGCTCGAAGCGTTTTCCCGGACTGTGGATTTTGAAGTATTCCGTCCTGACCTGGAGAAGGCTCTGGCCTATGCGGACGGGAGCAAAGGCGGCCGTCCGCCGTTTGATCCGGTGCTGATGTTCAAAATCCTGGTGATCCAGACGCTGAATAATCTGTCCGATGAACGGACGGAATATCTGATCAA
>NZ_JASGXC010000012.1:23570-33214 GCF_032913585.1 Gluconobacter sp. GP1 | reverse complement strand
TTCGGATCAGTCAGACTATGGGGAGGTACTTTCTCAAGGATTCTGCACCATGCGCTTTCGCTTCTGGCTCGCCGTCTGTGTCTCGCTGGCGACCCCTCTGGTGTCCCAGGCCTCAGCACAGCATCTGACGCCTGAGCAGCTCGACAGACTGTCGCAGGAGCGTCAGTCGGAACTCGGTTCTCGCAACTGGGGCCCGCCCCCGACAGTCACGCAGGCTCCGCAGACGCTGCACGCTACGCCGGTTCCCGTGACCTGCCGCAGTCCCGCTCATGACTTCGAGCCGCTTTTTGCCGAGCCGCGTCGTGGCGCTGTCCGTGTCGGAACCGCCGCTCCGCAGATCGCGGTGACGGACACAGTCTTTCAGGGCTGGCGGCAGGTTCTGCGCTCGGGAACAACCTTTGCCTGGATCCCGGAGGCCGATGTCGTAGCCTATCGCCCGCTCGTGGACGGGGCGTCCCGGGCCTGTGTTGTCTCGGGTGAGAACGCGGCCGGGATGGTCCTGTTTACGCATCCGGCAAAGTGAAAGCCTTCCCGGTTCTGGCCCTGCTGACCCTCGGCGTGAGCGGTCCTGTCACTGCTGCTTTCGGGGCGGTGCCTGAGCAGATCGTGCCGACCAACCCGGAACCCGGTTCGCCCGTCTTTACGCGGCCATCGACCTCGACGACGACTGGCGGGACCACCGCCACATCCTCGTATCAGGGCGCGTGGGGAACGGCGGATGCTTACGCGACACTGATGTCACAGACCTATGGTGCGGACGCGGTGGCTGCGGCACAGGCGGCCGGGATCAATCCGGACACGCTGGCGGCGTTCGGGCAGATCGAGAGCCATTTCCAGAACGTCGGGAATACGTCCTCAAGTGCGCAGGGGGTGTGGCAGGTCACGGACGGCACCTGGAACCAGTATGCCTCGGAACTCGGTCTGAGCGCGGCCGACCGGTCCGATCCCGTGGCCCAGGCCAAGGTGGCGAGCGCCATCATCAGCGATTACGCGTCCGCCGTGAGTCGCTCGACAGGCGCACCGGCCACCGGAACGCAGGTCTATGGCGCCTACATGTTCGGCACCAAAGCCGGCGCGGCCATTGCAACCGAATCAAATGCGAGTACGCCACTCAGCCAGTATGTCTCCGCCAAGACGCTCGCGGCCAACAACATGAGCGGCTGGACGGTGGGCCAATACCAGCAGACGGTGGCCAGCCGCATGGGCAGTGGGGCGACAGAGGCGGTCACAAGTTGAAAATAACGCGCCAAAATGGACACACTAAATGCCCGTTTTTACTCAATTATTTTTCTGAGCGGACGCTTTCGAGGTTGTTGCAGCGCCCGAACGGAGGCACGATGCCCGGATGTCTGGAGACGTCCCTGTGGGCGGCGCCAGCGAGTCGATCCAGAGGACCCCCGATGACGTAGCGCCCACAAACCAAAAACCCCGCCTCCTCCGATTTGGCGATCGGAAGAGCCAGGGCTCCGGCAAAACAGTTGCTAGGTGAGTAATTCGTTAAATTCATCTAGCGTCAGCTCTTTTCGAAACGCAAGCACTAAATTGCGAACGGGAGCGTTTTGTCTGGTGTCCGGCCGTGAGGTGGTCCCTTCACCCCCAGACCGGACCGATCAATGGAGCATTCTGCACAGACGCAGAGGGCGCAGGCCCCGTGCACGCGGCGCGGCCGACGCCGGATCAGTGAGGCCATGCTGGCCGCACGCGACGAACTGACCACCCCCGTCCCGGCTGAACCCGGCAAACGGGATATGCTGAACATGCTGAAATCCCTCCGCGGTGTCCTGCCCGTCAGCCGGGGAGCAGCCTCGACGCTGATCATCATGGTGGAGAAGACCTCTCCGGACGCCTGGACGGCGCTTGAGACGCCCTTCATCTACGCGCACAACACCACGCTCATGTCCTGGACAGGACTGTCGCGCAGCACGCTGCAGCGGCACATCCGGGAGCTGGCGGACGCGCGGCTTCTGGTGCCCCAGGACGGACGCAACGGGCAGCGCGGCCGACGGTGGCAGACGGAAGAGGGCCAAACGCAGGTTGGCTTCAATCTGGCGTCCCTGCGCTACCGCTGGCCGGATCTGCTGGCGTTGAGCGCGGAACAGCGGCGACTGCGCCAGCGCGTCTCCTTTTTACGTGACAACATTGCCAGCCTGAACGACACGGTCCGCGCACAGGCAGAAACTCTCGGACTGGAGCCCATCCTTGAGCAAGCAGTGGGGATCATGCGCAGCCGTCTGAGGACGGTGCAGCTCGCTACTCTGGAAGGGCTGTACCGGGAGATGCTGGCCCTTTCTGCGGCTGTGGTCGAGCAGTGCGCCGAGCCTGAATCCGGCCCGGATAACGCGCCTGTGGAAAACGTAGTTTTTTCAACGTCGTATCCAGCAGAAATGAGGCCCATGGGTCCTCAAAACGGGGCCCACTATACAGATACTAAAAACATTCAATCTTCTAAAAAAGTAGATCACGTAGCCGCCGGTAGCGGCATTCGCATTGAAAACATGCGGTGTGAAGGGCCGAGTTCCGGAACCGACCGTTCGAGCGTGTATGACCGGACAGCGTTGCGCGGGTTCAAGGGGACAGCGACGTTCTATCTCGAGATCTGCAGCAGTCTGCGGGATCTCTGTTCCTCCGGTCGGCCGACTGCCGAGCAACTGATCGAGGCAGCGGAGTATCTGTCGGGGCAGGTGGGTGTAACCTGTCATGCCTGGTCGCAGGCCTGTGTCGTGCTGGGCCGGTTGCAGGCAGCCGTCGCCGTGATCGTTATGGCGTCACGGCTGGAGCGGGGCGCGGTCATCCGGTTCCGGGACGCTTATTTCCGCTCCCTGATCGAACGCGGGGCACGAAACACGCTGTTCCTTGATCGCAGCCTGTATGCACTGCGGGATCATCGCACCCGGGAAGTGGGGATGCTGGCCGAGGCCGGTGTCTCAATGGCCGCTGTAAGCGTGCAGGGACCGAAGACGCGAGCGAGCTGGATCTGACAGAATGATGTTTGAAAAGCCCGTTCTTCTGCGACTGCTGGATCGTCTCGGCGCATTCGCGACCCTGCTTCTGCCGCTGTTTCTGGTACATTGGCGCGGCATCGCCGAGGGCTGTCTGGATAGCCTGGCGGTCGGATTTCTGCTCCGGAGCGCCCTGACCCGCGATTGGTCCTGGTGTCGGCAGGGCTTTATCTGGCCGGCCCTTGTCTGGTGGGGGTGGCTGGTTCTCTGCTCCGTGCCACGGCACATGCCAGTTCTGGCAGAGGCGACTGCCAGCCTCACCCAGGCGCTGCTCGCCATCCGTTTTCCGGTCGCGGCCTTTGCCCTGGCGTTCTGGACGTTGCAGGATTCCGGGACCCGGACATGGTGTCGCCGTCTGGTTGTCGCCTGCGTGCTGTATCTGGGGGGGCAAATGCTGCTTCAGGCGGTTACGGGCCATAACCTGTTTGGCAATCCGCGTTTCGGGGATGGGACACTCACTGGCCCCTACGACAAGCCGCGTGTGTCCGCGCCTTTTGCACTGTTGGGTCTTCCGGCAGCTCTGTTTGTTGGGGCGCTGTTGGGGGAACGGGTGACACGGTCCTGGCAAAAATCACTCGTGACGGGTGCGACCATGCTGCCGGTTCTCGGTTTGCTCGTGCTGGCTGGCCAGCGGATGTCTCTGGCGACATTTCTTCTCGGCACAGGCGTCTGTGCCCTGGTGCTCCCGTCACTGCAGCGTCCTGCGCTCGCGCTTCTGGTCTCCAGTCCGGTTCTCATTGGACTGCTGGCTTCCGCGTCCCCGGAGGCTTTCGGGCATCTGGTGACAAAGACCCAGACGCAGCTCGCCCACTTCGCCAGTTCCCCGTATGGGCAGATCTACAACCGGGCGGCCGTGATGATCGAAGCACACCCGGCTATGGGGTTAGGGGACGATGCGTTCCGGCATTATTGTCGATCTGAAGAGTTTCTCAGGCCCGGTCCGAGCCATCTGCAGCCGGATGGAGGCGGGGTGTTAGTGTGTGTTCAGCACACCCATAATCATGTGCTTGAAGCCGCGACAAACAGCGGATTTCCGGGCGCTGCTCTGTTTATTACGATGATCGGAAGCTGGTGGCTTGTTCTGGGACGAACCGCCAGGAGGCAGGTCGGGCTTTCCGCAGAGGAGATTGGCTGGCGTGTCGGTCTCTTCGGGGCCGCGGTCCTGCACGAGTGGCCTCTGTCGTCGCAGAGCGCTTTCCTGAACATGCCGCTTGGCGGGATTGCTTTTCTGCTTCTGGGGGCAGGGCTGGCGGAAGCCGTCAGGGATCTGAGGTCGGATCGCCCTGACGTCGAAGAGACTGCTCGCGGCGCTTTAACTCTTTCTCAACGGCCTCACGGATAAACTCCGCCATACCTCCTTGTCCGACAAGACGAACAATCCTCTCTCGCGCGGAGGAATTCAGGCGCACGGATGTGAGTTTGATATCGAGTGGTGGTCTTCCCATGGACCCTCGCTACACGGGAGCAGGCGTCAGTGTCAATTTGATAATAACCGCAATCGCTTATTGACGTATAAGCGCAATCGGTTATTACTTTTCATAACGCAACACACTGTGTCCCTGTCGGTCAGGCAGGGACCGTGATCGACAGGTCCGTCATGACACTGAAAGCCATTTCAAAAACACTTTTCTCCAGCTCTGCTCTGTTGCTTCTGGCGGCCTGCAGCAGCGGGATGCCCGCGCCTGAGCCCGTGCTGCTGAGCCAGTTCAACCAGAACACAGACCGTTTCGGCGTTGTCAGTACGGTCGGTAAGGCTGAGGGCACGATCCAGAAGAACGGTCGGTCCTGCGATATCTACAAAATTTACACGACCGGCCTGACGGCTGGTGGTCGTGCGGCCATGAAGGCGGGTGAAGTTGTGACGAGCGTTGCAACCCTTGGTTTGGCGCAGGTGATCTGGGCACCGGTGAAGGCTGGAACCCGCCCGCAGTTGCACACGGTTCTGTTCTGCTTTGGCAGTAACGACAAGCTTGTCGACATTTATGACAAGGATCCGACGGATTCCACCGGCCCCGATCATCTGATCATTAACCGCACGGCTTACAGCACCCCGGTTGTCGCGGTTCCAGCCGCACCGTCTCTACAGGCGGAGGTGACAACACAGCCCGGCCAGCCTGTGAGCGTCACACCGGTTGCTGTTGCGTCTGCGCCTGTTGAGGCTGCGGCGCCCGCTCCGGGTGCGCCGGCCACGACGGCCGATGGCGCACCAATCATCTATGAAAAGGCCGTTGCGCCGAAGGCGGCGGAAGCAGCTGGTGCGATCAGCCTGGATAACATGGCCCAAGAAGCAACGACCGGGCTACAGCAGGTTCAGACGGGCAAGGCCAAGGTTCAGGCGGACGCAACGGCCGATGATCTAAACTCGATCAGCTCGCAAAAGGCTGTGGCCGCCAATCAGGCAACGCTGTCTGGCAAAGCGAATTAAGCATTTTCAACCCCGTGCTGAGCCGCGGTGATGAAAAGCATGTGGGAAACGGATGTTTCCCAACTCAAAGTCCAACTGATGTCGTGCAGCGAACAGGGAATACAGCCGTGAATAATACGGAGACAGGGGCGCAGCGTGCGTTGGAGATCACGGTATATGGTGTGGTGCTCCACGTTCTGCTTGATAGCGTGGATGCCGTCATGGAGGCGGAACCTGACGAAGACATGCCAGAAAATCTGTTAGCTCTGCTGTCTCTCCGGAACCAGCCATTCATGATTCATGCGGTGCTGGACAATTATATCCTGAGCAAGCTCGGGAAAGAGTTTGGCGCGCCCGTCAGCGCGAACGAGATGCTCTCGATCGCAGAAGAAAATGATCCATATTTTGGCACGTTGCTCGCCGTCGCTGCCGGTTCAGACATCATCACGCATCCTGATCCGTCCGCTACGCCTTACTCGAACGCTCGTGTTTCAGTCGTGAAGGTTGAGGCACCGTTATAGCCGCATGAATAATGTGCGGATTTGACTTTCGACGTGCGTAAAGCCTGTGGATTTATGGACAGCCGCTTCACGGCCGCTCGCGTCCTGATGGAAAGCCCTGCAGGCTGACCACAGGTCGCGGCTCTGCCCACAACCCCACAGGTTCAACACCAACAAAACCTCTTCGTTTTCAAAATAAGATCGGTCGAGCCGATTATGTTTCCTACCTAAGGTCCCGTGCCTTCATCAGCTCAGATTCCTGAAGCAATGTGGTTCTGTTCTCCAGACTGAGCACAACGATGTGAATCTGGTGGCCATCTTTTTGAAGCCTGCACTTGCAAGCCAGCAGACGGCGAGGGTATTTTCACCCGCACATTCTTTAAGCCAGTTAAGACAGCAGTAACCGTCACGTTTTTGATTTAACGCGACGCCGATGCTTGCGATTTTCCGAATGGAATCTCCGCATAGACGCTTCGGAGTGGAGTGAACATGTAAATAATGCAAAGCCAATGGCATGAGATTTTATAAAATAGAGACGTTTTGAGCTAGAGGTGCTGAAATTTAGCCTCCTCACTAAACGGATGATAGGTGACTATTCTTGCCCAGTCTCGTTCGACAAGACGTTCATGTCGCTCAATATTCGAATGTCTCAACACCCTGATATTATCGACGTTCTCGGGGGTTAATTCTCCCCCCATCATTTTGACGATCGTATGCCGAGCGGCTACACAAAAGTATCTATTCTTCGTTCCAAGACGCCATCTAATAGCGAAGCACGTACCGCCACGCCAAGTATTCCAAATGTCACCGTCGCCAACGTTATAAATGAGAGGTCTAGATGATCTCATGGTTCTTTCTATCAATCTTGAATTAATAGACGTCCAAGGTTGGTCTGGATAAGATTCACTCGTCTTTTTGCGCATACAATCTCAAATTTTAATGACCTAATTTTTTCTTTATCGTGAATATCATCTGAAGTCTCGTGCCTTCAGCGGCTCTGATCCCTGAAGCAATGGCGTGCGGTCTTCCAGACTGAGCACAACAACATGGATCACATTGCCTTCCTTCTGCAGCCTGCCCTTACAGGCCAGAAGACGGGACGCGAGAAGGGGGCGGCGGTATTTTTCCTGCACATCCTTCCAGACGATCAGATTGGCAGTGCCGGTTTCGTCTTCGATCGTGACGAACATGGTACCGTTGGCCGTCCCTGGCCTCTGCCGCATCAGCACCAAGCCGGTGAGCTGGATCCGGCGTCCATCCCGCAGATAAGGGAGATCCCCGCAACGAACGATCCCTTCCTTTCGCAGGCCCTCCCGTAGAAACGCGACCGGATGCCCGTTCAGACTGAGTCCCGTCGCCCGGTAATCCTCATGCACCGACGCCCGCTCTGACATCATCGGCAAGGTAATTTCCGGCTCGATCACTTCCGGCAGCGGAAAGTTCCGGCCCCGATCCGCTGCCTCAAACAGCGGCAGGGCGGTATCCGCCAACCCTTTAATCGACCAGAGGGCAGCACGACGCATCTGCCCGAACACCCGGAAAGCGTCCGCTTCCGCCAGACATTTCAGGGCCGCGACCGGCACATCCGCACGGCGCCAGACATCGTCAATACTCTCATAGTCCGGCATCCGGGCCGCAATCAGGGCGGCCCCATGGCCGTTCGCCAGCCCCTTCACCATTCGAAAGCCCAGCCTGACGGCCGCGTGCCGTCCGTTCCGGCCGCGCTCCAGCGTGCAGTCCCACCGTGAGGCGTTGATGCAGATCGGCCGGACTTCGACCCCGTGACGCTGAGCGTCCTGAACAATCTGCGAGGGCGCATAAAATCCCATCGGCTGGCTGTTCAGCAGGGCGGCACAGAACACATCCGGGTAATGGCATTTCATCCAGGCCGAGGCGTAAGCAATCAGGGCAAACGAGGCGGCATGGCTTTCGGGGAACCCATAGCTGCCAAACCCTTCGAGCTGCGCGAAGGTCTGTTCAGCAAACTCCTGCTCATAGCCATTGGCCAGCATTCCGTTCACCAGCTTGTCCCGGAACGGCGACACGCCACCGGTCATTTTGAACGTCGCCATCGCGCGGCGGAGCTGGTCGGCTTCGCCTGGCGTAAAGCCTGCGCAGTGGATGGCCACCTGCATGGCCTGCTCCTGGAAAAGCGGCACGCCCAATGTCTTCCCAAGGATCCCGCGCAGGGTCTCAGACGGATAGGTGACAGGCTCCAGTTTCTCCCGCCGCCTCAGATAGGGATGGACCATGTCCCCCTGGATCGGTCCCGGCCGCACGATCGCCACCTGAATCACCAAATCATAGAAGGTCGCAGGCTTCATGCGCGGCAGCATCGACATCTGCGCCCGGCTTTCGATCTGGAACGTGCCGAGCGTTTCGGCCTTCTGGATCATGCAGTAGGTCTGCGGATCCTCGGCCGGGATCGAAGCGAGATCCATCCGCGTCTGATACACGGTGTGCAGCAGCTCGAACCCGCGACGCAGACAGCCCAGCATCCCCAGACCCAGAACATCGACCTTCATGAAGCGCAGGACGTCGATGTCATCCTTGTCCCAGACGATGATCTGCCTCCCGTCCATGGCCGTCGGCATCAGGGGCACAAGCTCGTCCAGACGATCCTCGGTCAGCACGAAGCCGCCCGGATGCGTGCCAAGCTGGCGCGGAAAGCCGAGAAGCAGACGTGCGAGATGGAACGTCAGACTGAGGCGGCGATCCTTCAGGTTCAGGCCAAGATCCGCCGCACGGGCCTTGCACAGATCGGGATCGGCCAGAGAGGAGGCCACATGCTTTGAAAGCTGGCCGGTCAGATCTTCGGGCAAACCCAGAACCTTGCCGACTTCCCGCAACGCGCCTTTGGGCTGATAGCGCTGCACGGTCGCGCACAGGGCCGCGCGGTGGCGGCCGTAATGCCGGTAGATCCACTGGATGACCTCTTCTCGGCGGTCGCTCTCGAAATCGACGTCAATATCCGGTGGCTCCTGCCGTTCGGCGGAGATGAAGCGCTCGAACAGAAGGCCGGAGCGGACCGGATCAATACTGGTGATTCCCAGGACGTAGCAGACGGCCGAGTTCGCGGCTGATCCCCGCCCCTGACAGACAATCCCAAGCGAGCGGGCATGGCGGACAATGGTATTCACTGTCAGGAAATACGGCGCGTAGGACAGAGAGCCGATCAGCCTCAGCTCGTGGGCAATCTGCGTTTCGACTTCAGGCGGCGCCCCTGCCGGGTAGCGACGCGGCAGTGCGGCCTGGACCAGACGTGTCAGGGTCTCCTGCGCGCTTTCGCCTGCGCGCTCGGTTTCGGTCGGATACTGGTAGGTCAGGTCATCGAGACTGAAGGCGCAGGCCTCCGCAATCCGTCGCGTGTTGGCCAGGGCGCCAGGAAAAGCAGCAAACAGGCGTGCCTGCTCTTCAGGGGCTTTCAGATGGCGATCGGCATGGACATGACGGCGGTTGCCGAGGTCATCGACGGCGCAGCCTTCCCGGATCGCCGTGACCACGTCCTGAAGAACGTGCCGGCGCGCATCGTGGTAGAGCACATCTCCCGTCACAACGCAGGCCAGACCTTGTGCCGCACTGAACGCCGCGAGCGCGTGAAGCCGCGCCAGGTCTCCCGGCTGTCGAAGCATCGTCAGCGCAAGAAACCGGATTTCTTCTTCGCCTGCCCTTTGTCCCGGCAGATCCAGCAGGCTCTGAACGTGCCCGCGAAGCGCTGTCAGATCCTCGGGCGGTAACAAA
>NZ_JASGXC010000012.1:21726-23560 GCF_032913585.1 Gluconobacter sp. GP1 | reverse complement strand
GGAGGTCCGGGGCCGCTGCGACGAGATCCTCCCATCCCAGAAGGAACACGTCCCGCTCGCCCCGATGATGACCAAGGGTCAGGAGCTGGCACAAGCCTGCCCAACCCGCGCGATTGCGGGGATAGGCCAGGAGCGCACTGCCGTCACGTAAAGCCAGACGGCATCCCGGTAAGAGGCGGAGACCGGCTTCACGCGCCGCCAGATGGGCGCGGATCACCCCGGCCACAGTGTTCCAGTCGGTCAGACCGATGGTGTCATACCCCAGGGCCTTCGCCTGGAAAATCAGTTCATCCGGCTGGCTACCCGAGCGCAGGAACGAAAACGAGGACGTCGCCTGCAATTCGACATAAGGCGCGTTCACGGCTCAGCGCCTATGGGGATGCGGGTGCCGGCTGCTGTCAGGCGCGTTGCTGGTAGGAGCGCGCATCACGACAAATCCGGAGCGTTCCAGATAGGCGACCAGCCGCTCGGCCACGAGACGCGCCATCAGTTCGGCGGCGTCATACGTGCGCCTGCGACCGTCATAGCACAGCGCGTGCATCAGGACTTCGGCCACGTCCGAGGTGCTGGCCGGGATCAGGTCATCACGGGGCTCCATCAGAACACCCCCTGAAGAAACCACGCGCCTGACCCGGACCAGTCGTGGGTTCCGTCGCCTTTGCGAAACAGCCACAGGCGCAGGCCGGTCGTGGTCTCGACCTGCCAGTAGTCGCGGATCGCACCGTAGCTTTCGGCCGTCTGCCACCACTCACCCAGCAGACGTTCGGGGCCATCGGCCGCTGCAATGCGATGCGTCTGCCGCTTGAGGACGAACTGGCGTGGCGCACCGTCCGGGAGCAGGGCAGTCACCTTCACCCGGACGGGCAGATCGAACAGGATGTTCGGTCGCACCCAGAGCATCTGGCGCGCGTCCGCGGGTTCTGCCACGTCGCCTGGAGAAATGCGAGACTGTCCGTCTTCCGGCCAGGCGGAAAACCGGGGCGAGAGCTGATAGACGGAGGTGATCCCGGGGCGGTTGATCAGCCGGTCGATGAGGCTCGCAGGCAGTGTGTCCGCCTGACAGTCCTCTGGGTCTGAGAGCACCGGGCGAGCCGGGCCGGCCTCCATGGGCTCGCTGGCGCTGATCGTCAAAGTAACAGCCTCAATACCAAAGCCGGGCTCAATCTGGGAAATCTGATCCTTGAGGAGACGGAGGATGCGGGGCATATCCGAGGTCGGATCGGACGGGCCCACCCGGATGGCCTGGACCGTGCTGTCGACACGCACACAGAGAAAATCGATCTGCCGTGCGCCTTCCCCGCGCCGGGACAGCAGGGCGCAGGCTTCCGGCACAAGAGCCTCGATCACGGTCGCAATCGCCTCGGCCGTGCCGATAGGTTCGACAAGCGAGCGCGACAGCGAAATTCGATCACGCACCTGAACCACGTTCAGCGGCCTGGCCTGACGACCAAGGGCTTCATCCAGACAGGTGAGAAGCACCGCGCCGAACCGCTTGGCCAAAGGCGCGCGGGGAAGGGCGGCAAGCGCGCCAATGGTTGTCAGTCCCAGGCGATTGAGACGGGACGCTGTCTCCGGGGCAATCGGTAAGGCCGAACACGGCAGTTGGTCCAGAGCCTGTTTCTGCTGACCGGGCGGAATGACACAGGCCCGGTCGAGGCGGGAGCGTGCCAGAACGCGTGAGGCCGCGGCACTGTCACTCAGAGCAAGAGAGCAGACATGACCTTTTTCGGAAAGACGCGTCCGGACGAGAGACAGCATTGCTTCCTCGCCGCCATAGAGATGAGCACAGCCGGTTGTGTCGCTATAAAGGCCGTCCGGTGCATCCAGAGCGGGT
>NZ_JASGXC010000012.1:16858-21716 GCF_032913585.1 Gluconobacter sp. GP1 | reverse complement strand
AGCGGCTGGCCGGGTCTCAGCCCTGCCGCCAGTGCCACCGGATTGACGGCCGTGAGCGTCTGGCGGTTGTGCTCAGGCGCGTGCACGACAAGCGGGCGATCGGGAGGGTAATGATCCGGCTGGCAGAGCTGGAGGCGCTCGGTGCGCCAGAAGGGAAGCCAGAGGGCGAGAAAGCGGCGCATGGTCAGGACAGTCGAGGAGCCAGTGGGCAGGACGTCCTCCCCGCACCCGCAGCAGCGAGACGGAAAGACGGCGGGGGCCGGGAAGCGGCAGAACCAGTCCCGGCAGACAGAGAGGGGCTGAAGGATGAGAGGTGATCTGCCAGCGTGTGGCGCAGGCACAGGGGTCTTTTCCAGAGGAGCGGGAGACGCTGACAGGGCGCAGGAAGAAGCCGGTATTTCCGCTGCTTTCGGCGGCGAGGTTTAGACGACGCACTTCTGTCAGGGAGGGAATATGCGGACCGGCTATCACGACAAGAGCACGTTCGGGACCGCGCAGGATGTCCTCGGCGACGGCCAGAACACTGGTGTCATCGCTCTCAACGCAGATCAGGTGCCGGAGCGACGTCCCGGTCTGACGCAGTCCCCAGGCATGAAGCTGAGGGGGAACCGCCCCCAGCCAGAAAACAGGCTGGCCACTGCGCGCGAGCAGAGGCAGAAGCAGGGCGAGGCTGGCTCCGATCTCGAGCGGATCGGGCACCAGGATGTCATGCAGGCTGGCGGTTTTGAGGCCACCACCCAGATGATTATCGACCGGTTGCAGGCCTGTTGGCAGCACCCGAAAGGGGGAATGAGGCAGGCTCCGACGCTCCAGGCATCGGACCTGCTCGCGCAGACGCGCCAGCGCGTTTGAAGTCATGACTGTTCTCCTCAACGAGAACATAAAGAGAACAAACCGCTATCGGATGCAAGCTAAATTCGCGATATCCTGTCTTACTAGCAACACACCGATTATCCGCAAAAATGGGGATATCGAAGATTTGACAACTTCCTGTAAATTAAGTCCTATGCTTGAAACGGTCCAATAAAAAGGTAGCCGGAACTTACGGTTTAACGGAAAATGGAAGCAAAATAATGGATATTAGGAAGTTACTCCTCGACATAGAGTTGCGTCGTTATAGGAATGGTCTTCAAAGACTTGGTGAATCGTTTCATGCAGCGAGTAAGCCCTTTCTTCAAGATATTGCTATTATCGAGAAAGAGTTTCGCGACATCGAAGAGGCCATATCTCGTGGAGAGCGAACCTGGGAGATAATCGACGAAGACGGGATGGATTGTGGATATGAAAGTGATCATCTGCTGGCGATGATAAGCGATGCAGAGGAGAACCTGATGCTCCTCCGCAAAGCATTCTTAGTGTTAATATATCACCATTGGGAGCGCTCCGCTCAGGTATGGCTAGAGGATCTTCCGAAAAAGCCCAATCATGAAAAAATTGTCACTTCTCTCCAAAAGCGTGGATTCTTTATTCCACCACAATTAGACAAATTGCGAATGATTGCAAATACAATAAAGCACAATAGTAAGTGTGCAAAAGAACTATATCATTCAAATCCAGAGTATTTTAATTCGGATACAAATTTCACTAAGAGAACCACCCTTGAAGGGAAAGTGGTTTCTAAGGATCCGGAAGACATAGATTGGGAAGGAAACATGCATTTAACGAACGAAAATTTGGATTACTTCATAAAAGTTGCACTCGAATGTGTACTACCGGCCCCTTCCTCGGCAAGCTAGCTTGAGAAAAAATCCATCTTTTCTGGGGAACAGGGAGATTAAGGCTATGGATTTGTGGACAGCCGCTTGAGGCGCCCGCTCACGCCTTTGGGACAGCTCTTACGACCTGACCCCGAAGGCGCAGCTCTGCCCACAAGTCCATTGCGCAAACAACAATAGCTTTTATTTCTTCTAACAAAGGAACGCAGCCGCAGCGCTCCGTGTTCTTCTCTAAAAGAATTTCTCAGATAAGATATACGGCTTCAGAGCAGACGAGCGATCATGTGTAACCTCTATGCCCAGACGTCCTCACAGGATGAGATCCGCGCTCTTGCGGAGGTTCTCAATGACCATACTGGCAATCTTCCCCTCATGCCGGATGTCTATCCGGATTACGCGGCGCCGATTGTGCGCAACGGGCAGAACGGTCGGGAGCTGGTTCTGGCCCGATGGGGCATGCCGTCTCCGGCGTTTGCCCTCAAAGGACGCAAGGTCGACCGGGGGGTAACGAACATCCGCAATCCGGCGTCTCCGCACTGGCGACGCTGGCTGGGCGTTTCGCATCGCTGCGTCGTGCCATTTACGGCTTTCTCGGAACAGGCGCGCCAGGATGACGGATCATTTCATCCGGTATGGTTTGCAGCGGATGAGACAAAGCCTCTCCGCTTTTTTGCCGGGATCTGGACATCCTGGACCTCGGTGCGCAAACTCAAGGAAGGCGAGGTCACGGCCGATCTGTTCGGCTTCCTGACGACGGAAGCAAACGCAGTGGTCGCGCCCTACCATCCCAAAGCCATGCCCGTCATTCTGGAAGACCGGGAAGAAATAGAGACCTGGCTGACGGCGCCCACACCGGCCGCCCTGAAACTGCAGAGACCGCTGAAAGAGTCATCTCTTCAGGTTTTCTGAACAGATAAGCGATCTAGCTGGCCGTCTTTCCCTTGAGGCGGGCGATTAGAAGGGAACTTCGCATTATGGCTTCATTCGCCTGATCCATGGCTGCAGCCAGATCCTCATAATCGAACTGAACCGGATCCAGCCGGGTGAGCGGCGGGGGCTGCGTCATCTCGTCCGCCAGGACAGAGTGCGCCGTGAACAGATCATTCTTGCGCGGTCGCCCGCGTTTTCGGCCGGGAGTGGGTCGTTTGGGTGGTGTCACAACGTCGCGGAGAGGGTTCAGTCCGGCAAGACCGAACAGGCGATGAGCCGCCCGGTGCGTAACTTCCACAACAATGCTTCGGTCCTGGAACACGCTGAGAAGCTGCAGCGCGCTTTTCAGCGACATGCCGAGACGATCCGCCAGCATGGACGCGGACACAAGCGGCTGGATTGCCAGCACATTGATCGCCTGGGGGGCGCGCGAATGCCGACGTTGCGCGCCGCATCTTTCAAGCGCCTGCCTTCTGGCTCGTTCTAGCTGGCGCAGAAGGTCGTGCGCCTCGCGGACTTCGGCCAGAAGAGCATCGAGCCACCAGCACAGCCAAGGCTCGATCTCCCAAGGGGTTCCTGGCGTGAGTGACTCAATGCCGGTCAGGATCAAAGGCGTCCGGAGAATATCATGGGAGTGCCAGTAGCGGCCTAACGCTGCACAGAAGGGAGCACGGGGACGACTGGACTCCAGCCAGCGATGAAAAGCGATCCCTGCATCGAGGATAGGTCCCCAACCTGACGACTGCTCGCTCAGAAACGCTTCCGCTTCGGCAATGGCGCTCGCCTGCATCTCATCCGGGCGAGCATACCAACGCCAGATCGTAAAGGCATGAGAGGCAGCATCCACGGTCGTGCCGCGCTCAAAGCTGTCCTGCCCGATTACTCTCGGAACGAGACCGTGGAGTTCAGCGACGAGATACCAGGGATCAATTACCCAGCCATCGACAGCGCCGTGGCGCCGGATGGCGGCCAAGCGTTGTCTGAAGATAACAGCGGGCGCCGCTGATGCCCCTCTCAGCGCCTGATCCAGACGCCCCAGCTCAAGACTGAACTGGGTCAGTCTTTCGGCGAACGGGGGAGCAGGCACGTACTCTACGAGGCGTCGTTCTTAGAAACGTCCGCGACATTGGCGTTCCATAAGGGCTCCAGATACTCGACAAGCTCTTTGGGCAGAGGAATGGAATGAGTGGTCTTAATCATCCGGTCGCCTATCGGCTCGATCTGATCCATGGAAAATGGAGGAGCATCCTCTAAGTCTCCGACGAAAACCGGCTCGACCAGCGTCCACTTCAGCCCGCAAGGAGACGTAAGTATTTTCTTAGTGTTTGAGTGCTGAAGAAGATCCACGGGCACTGACCTGGAGAGACTGGCCTTCAGGGCCGCAAACGTCCGGAACCCGTGCCGTTTGGAGAGTTGTTCGAGCGCCTGCGTGTAAGACAATGCGCCAGACCGGCTTTCCTGTCGGGCCTGTTTTTTGAGCGCTTCAAGAGAAATCGTCATCTGAAATCCTCGACCGGAAGACTGAGTCACAGGGCCTAATCGAGCGTAGAAGGCCGCATAAAAAGCTATGAGCAATTGATAATTCTAAGTACGCCGAAATTAATATATTGGTGATATAAATCCGTCAACTTATCTCCTGATAACCTAGTTTATTTACTTTCATTATACCGTTTATACAGAATCAATTCCATATAATTAAATGTTTGCCCATAATATCTCGAATTTTCTCTATATTGTAAGTGATAGATATTATTATTTTAAGGCATTCATTTGCTTTATCGTTGAAAGTAGAAATATCTTCTTCTATCTCTGGAGTATTTTCACCAACTCTTAGTTTTTGTTCCCTGATCATGACTACGCTGTTCTCTAAATCAATTGCATCCATATTTTTTTCTTTTAAGTTATTTATTCTTCCTTGAAGATCTTCTATATGTGTATTAATACTGCTGATACTGTTATCAATATATTTATTTGATAGTTTATAAAAATTTGATTGCAAGATACCTCTCACGTCTTTTTCGCTACATATAAATTTCTTCACGAAATTCTCGTATTTAATTTTTTGTTCATCGAAATTATTTACACTACACTTCAGTTCGCCAATAATTCCTTCTGGTAGCTCATTGTATAGCCTCCACGATTTATCTAAGGTCTTATAAAGTTTTTTTATTTCATTCGTATCAAATTTAGTTATCGAAAGATCATTTTCTACC
>NZ_JASGXC010000012.1:0-16746 GCF_032913585.1 Gluconobacter sp. GP1 | reverse complement strand
TTTGTATACTTCTTCTATTTCGAGAAACAGAGGATACCTCTTATCAAAGAGATCTAAATCAAATTTTTTCGAGTTAATAACTTTTTGGTAATTATTGACCCGCCATGCTGCAATCGCGATTAGTGCGCTTACAAAGGATACGGTCGAAGTTAGCATTCCTGGACCAAATGTCTTGATGATAAACCATTTGTCCCACGTATCAGTTGTGGGATAAGGTAAATTTGTAATTATTGTGCTCATTAATTCACTTGTCCATAATGCAGAATAATTTTTCTTTATACATAAAATAATCCATTAAAACATCGACAAGTGTTTTCACTCAAAGCTCTGTTCTGTAATTTGTTCTCGCCCACGCTCAGCCTCGATCCTTTGATCTATTTTGCAAATAGCTTCTTGAAGCCACTGTGAGATTGCCTCATCAAACGGGATATTTAACTGACTAATTGCGGCGCGACGTTGCATAAGAACATCCACAAGTGGCCGGCCCCATCGCCAAGGGTGCACACGGGACTCTGTATCACCCAAGAACGAGCGCTTGTCTGGAGCGTGCCTCAGGAGTTCCTTAAACAGTGGAGAGATAGCATTTCCACCTTCTATATCTCGGGGTGTGAAAAGCGAAACTGTTCTTCCGAGCAATTGGAACCGTCTGTTAGGATCAACTCGCGCCCATTCTAATAGCACAGGCGCCTCCAACGATTGGATTTGTGCTCCAAGACCTCCCTCTGCATCGAACACGAAGGAGTCGTCGTTCATAAGTCTAGACAGCAAAAATTCATTCAGGGCGACCAGTGGATCGATCTTCAAGACGGTATGCACCACCGCGTCCAAATCTTCTGAAAAATCGATTGTTTCTAAAGCCGCGCAGATTTGACCGCACAGTGCGCGAAATCCCATCTTATCCTCTTTGTCAGAGAAGCAGATACGTATTATTTCACGTATGCTTCTACTTATCGTCATTTCCTGTTTCGAAAATTGCAATTGCGATAGCAAACGACGGCCCAGACTGATTAATTTTGGAACGGCTTTCAGCTGCTCTTCGTTTTTAACGCACAAGTATATGTGAAGAATTTCAAGCGCCACTAAGAGGCCACCGGATGGTAGTTGCGCTATATCCGAAAGCAACATTCCAAATTCAATTGGAGGCGCGTCACTAACGGTACCCTTGATGATACCGTAGCAGTCACCGGCTTCCACGGTGCCTTCTCCGATGGCGCGGCGTAGACGTGCAATGCCATCAACATCAATTGCTACACGGGCCTGTAGCGCGGGAAGCTTTTTTGCGAGGGAGGGACTGTTGCTCAAGGAATTCAATACGTTCTCGGCAAAGGGCTCATCGCGGAGATGGCTCCCACGAATGAAGCCCTCCAGCGCCGCCATGCCGCACTGAGAGGAACTGAGATCACTCTCCGCGAGTTCTCGCCAGAGAGCCTCGAGGTCATCCGCCCCCTCAGCTAGCCCGATGCCGCATTCAAGTGCTTTCGGCGCATGTTGTGCAGTTGTCAGTTCCCTAAGAAAGGTGTCCCGGACACTCGGATCTCGCGCAAGTCTGGCCCCAATTTTCGTTGCTCCGACTGAAGCACTGTGCAGGCGCGTGCTGATGGAATGATTATCTAGTAGATCATCAGCAATGTCCCATGTAATCCCGGGGACGAAAATCATTGCACGGGCTTGGTTGAGTAGATCTGCTGGTTTGAGGCGGTTGACCAGTAGAGCCAGTCGCTTTCGATCACCCTCAGCCATGTTCGGGCGC
The DNA here is from genome assembly GCF_032913585.1 of Gluconobacter sp. GP1. Taxonomy (NCBI): domain Bacteria; kingdom Pseudomonadati; phylum Pseudomonadota; class Alphaproteobacteria; order Acetobacterales; family Acetobacteraceae; genus Gluconobacter; species Gluconobacter sp. GP1. Next base: position 14,996 of record NZ_JASGXC010000012.1, on the reverse strand, counting down.
TGGACGTGTAACATTGCCCGTAAGCTTATCCAGCCTTCAATCCATGGACGCTCTGCTAAAAAACTGGTGGCAGCCCGCTCAAGTGCAGCGCGACATGCAGGAGCACGCCAGAACTCTCGCGCAACGCTTGCAAGATGGGCGCGAACGGTGGGAATTAATGGGGACAATTCCACGGCAAGGTCGATCGCCGCATTTTGCCACCTCCATACGTCATCGTATGTTTCAGGCCGCCATCCCCAGTTCCGTGACCGGGAGCCGAAATCGAAATTGTCTGATGAACTGAAATGGCTTCCCTTGAGCAGCGCGAAAAGGGCTATTTCAGCGCAGACCATCAAGCGAGGTTCGCCTGAGGTTGCAAACTTGCGTACTAGCTTCCGACGTTGTTCCGGTAAGGCCTTTGTACCAGACAGGGAGAGATGAAACAGCTCTGCGAAAACGCGTCGTGCCTCATTATCTCTGGTCTTGCCTGTTTCCCGTGCGGCAAAGCGACTAAGAAGAGTAGCGGCGTCATCGAACGTGGCGGGGTCGTAGGCGAGCGATTTAAGCAGACGGACCCATCTGAATTTTTCGTCTGAGTAAGGACGAAGAGCTACGTCACGGGCTAAATCGTCGATCTCATATTTAATTCTGTCCAGAACAGCCTCAGGAGCCGCCGGCGCAATATTTGAAATAATTTGCAATCCGTCCTCACCTCTTGCAAGCAAGTTGTGGAGGGGACCATCTGGACGTAGCCAACGCTTGACCGTGGCTATAACGGCGGAACTTTCATGGAGATAGCCAAGCCGACGTGAGAATGATCTTTGCATGCGTGGGCTAATCGAGGCCGCAAACTGGTCCATATCGCTTGGGGGAATGCTCTCAAGCGCAGCGCTCGCCAAGTGGTTAGCAATCGCGTGAGGCAATATAGCGCGCCAGCGGCCACGCCCTTGTGCAATTCCCCTCTGGCGGAGGGTCGCTAGTGCTTCGTACAAGGTATGAATAGGCACGTGGCGAAGACGGGCCAGAAAAGCGAGTTCCCCTTCTTGAGAAGTGTTCTCTCCATCAATCGAATAGAGAAGCGCTAGCGTTCGGGCTGTCGATAATAGGCTCGAATCTGGCTCATTGCGCTGCTGAAAAATTCGATCAAATAGATCCCGGCTTTTAAGGTTACCTAAGGTCTTACCTTTGCCGACCGTTTCAGCAAGCGCTCGCGCAACGCGGAAATTCCCATCGCTGAACCTCGAAATTGTGCTCCGGTCAGTAAGTGTGACGTTTGGAAATGTCTGCTCCAGCCATTGCTCGACCAACCCTAGAGAGGCCGATTGCAGTCTGAAGACGTGAGTGCGCTCTGGCTCGTCGTCTCGAACATCATATTCAATCGTAATGAGGCTGGCCTTACTGCAGCTTGCGGAGCAGATGTAGGCGAGTTCGGTGTGAGTTGTTGGATTACAATTATCAACGATAAGAATTGCTGTCTGTTGCTGAATCACGAGCTGGCGCGCCATGTCCCGTGCGCTCGGAGCGGTATCTTGCGAATAATCTGTGTACAATGCGGAGCTGGGATCAAGCGGTGCCTGTCCAACTCCGTCTTCAAACAGGGCATGAACAAGGCGTGTCTTACCGACGCCCGATAGACCAATTAGCCGGACGCACTGCCCTGGATTTCGAAGAACCTCGCGAATACTCTCGATACCCTGATCGATCGTAAGATGTTCAGGATCACTTGTTCGCTCGTCGATAAGACACGTCGTTTGATCGAACAGATAAGGCGGAGATTTGGCGGCAGCGGCCCCATGCCAATCGTATATACTACTCCATCCAGAGAGACCTCTCCCAAGCTGTTGACGAACCCAGGCGGTGATCCCTGGATATTGATTGATCCAGGTTGCCAGGCGATCGCGATCATAGAAATCAGTGGTTAGATTGGACGAATTCGGCAGATCGTGAAGTTGGTTCCGAATAGCAGCACAACGGCCAGCGAGAGGCCCTGCAGAGAGGGATGCTTTGGAGCTGACAATAATGTACGCGCCTGATGCCGCGGCCAATTCTGCGATGACAGGACGCAGAACGTTATTAGGACGCATCTCCTTTCCAATTGCCCCAGGTGGCATATTTGGCTTCTTGACTTGAAACCCGCAAATAGGACGTGGAACGAAGTCCGCGGAGGGCAGAGGCGTCGGACAGTCAACTCGAACGTCGAGACCACCGTCCGGAGCATCTTGGTTGCCGCCAGCCGTCACCGCCGAGATCGGACATCCTTGTGCGCGCAGCTCCGCAATAGCCAATCGTGCAACAAGTATCCGTAAATCAGCGTCTGTCAGATGTGCAACATCGTCGCCGGTGACTTCAAACATTGTCTCGTGGCCTCTTCGTTTGAGCGCATGTAGGCCAGAACGAGATATCATCCGATAATCAAGATGCGCTCGACCGTATTGAGTACATGCAGGAGCGCCTTCTTATCACAGGCATCGCGTCGAATCAGTCCCTTCAACCTATTCGGCCTGAACTTTCATTATTTAATTAACCACAAATCTACGAAAAGGTAATTCTCGGCCTTTTTCCGAAAATCGCCCCCTCCCCACCCCCTATGTCCGTTAATTTACATTATCGGACATAGGGAGCGATGCATGAAATCGTCCTTAAAAGGCCTTTCTAAGGTGCTGACCTGGAGCGCTCGTCCGGGGACAAAGGCGCCTCTTAGAAAGAAGGTTCCATCGTCCATTCCATTCCCTGCGAGCGGAATTTCATCTCCCACATTGACCTGTAATCACCTATTGGTCTCGTGGCAGCTTTGGGGGGAAGCGGAATGTCTGCTGTTCAAGCGGCGCGGGTAAGAGATCGGACATTGCTCTCCCTTTATTTATGTCAGCTACGCACCAAAGGAATTTATCAGCATTTCGTCGTCGAGATCATCCGTAGACTAGAATAGCAGACAGATATATGTTTGAAATTAAGACGAATGTATATCATTGGATATTGAAATGCTACGACCTGTAAAATTAACAATAAATTGGAGCGGTAATCACGACACATTGGATGCCGTCGATCAATCCTCAGCTATTGCTAGTCAATTTAATTGTCCGGGTGTGTATGTACATCTTTCTAAAGACTCCTCTGGAAACCCGATTTGTAGATATTTAGGAAAACACACCTCATCATTAAGCGGAAGACAATTTGAGCATTTTACTAATATGTTTGACGGGAAGTACAATCTATATGGAAAATCTGGGAAATTAATATTCAAAGCAGGAGACGGAAATCCATCTATTGATGATCTAGACGAATACCTATCAATAACAAGTATATACTTCGGAACCATTGATAAATACCCTTCGTTTCCTGTGGATTCTTGGGTAGCGTGTATCGAAAGCTTGCTTATGAGAAGTCAGAAATGGTCTTCTTACAGTGGAACTATTCTTAATTACCGATTGGAACCTCCTCGCTATCAAATGTTCTCTGAATTTGAAATAATTCACTCCAACAACAGTGATATGCAATCACTATTTGGGAGTTCAACCAAATGGGACAAAAAGACAAAATCCATTTTCTAGTATGAATTAATTTTATTTTTGAGGAATCTCCGTACTTTAATTATTCCTGCGGCAATCGGGGTATCGGATCGCAGCCTGATACGAAAGCGTCTGGCTGTTTCGATGATCTCTACCGCAGGAGACCCTATTTGATCGCTTCGATACTACGCTACGGAAAGCTGGGTTTGACCAAATCCCGTATGACCAGTTGACAACCTCGCACGCGATTACGAGCATCGTACGGAAGGGCGGCTATCAGACTAAAACATTAAACAAGCAACCAAGCGTGCGGTCAGGTTTATAAAAGCTTCAAGCTCCTTTATGACCTTCGACGGTCCTAGAAGCCGACATTCTACTTTGTCGAGGAGCGGCATAGGCGAATAGCTAGAAACGTCGTGTCCCCAGCTTGCCATTATCAATTACCCTTACCTGTGGTAGCCAATTGATGCAGTTGCTGGAACGGGGTGGCATGAAGGAAGTGATCTACAACATCTTTTTGATGTGGGAAGACAACGTGTGCAGCGCTATCCGCTACGCCACCCATGAAGTTGAGATGGACGATGAGGCTGCCATCAAATTTCTCCAAAGCCGTATCCAAGCGGACCTGCATGCATCCAAGAAGTTCAAATTGGACACATCGTTTACCGTAGACGAATACAACGCACGGATGCGCCTTGGCCAGGGCCATAGGCTCTACGATCCCGTGTTCACTGCCCTTTCTGCAGGGGAACAACCGCTTCACGCTGCCACGCAGGTCGTGAACAATGTCCCGCAGGTCCGCTTCTCAAGCACCGTTGGCGATCCAGATATCTATCTGAGGGAAGACATGACCGATGGCGTCAGCATGTCGGATTGGCTGATAAAATACACTAAGGGCACAACCATCGACCTCAGCGAGCTTATCAACGATGACTATTTGCTCGCCATCAAACTCACATTCAACGCGAAGCTATATGTCTCGTCGATGAAGCTACTACTCAGTGCAATCGATAGCATAGCCTACATCGAATATGGGGATAAGCCGGCTATCTTTGAGAAATGGTTGACCGCCTATGCTGATATTTCGCACCTTGGCATCACGCCCAAGGAACTATGGGAAATGCGCAACGGCTTACTTCATATGACCAACCTGAATTCGCGCGAGGTCAGCAAAAAACGGGTGCGTCAGATATCTTTCTCCGTCGGCACCAAGGACTTCCATGAGCGCGATGGCATCCACTACTTCAGCTTCCATGGCCTCATCCAAGCCTACGCAGTTGCTCTGGTGAAATGGCTGGAAACCTACAATAGCGACACAGAAAAGCGCGTGGATTTCGTTGATCGTTATGACAAGACTATCTCAGACAGTCGTCTTGCGGTCTATACCAATTCAGTCGCGGCGAGCGTGTAAGCTATAGTCGGACTTAGTGAACGTGAATGCCGGGAATGTGAGCTAATCAGGCGTATCAGAAACAAGTTTGTTCATGACGTCGGTCCTAACTTCGACGATAATTGCATTAAAGACCTGAGCATCAAATTGACGTTTAGGGCAATGCCTTATCGCGAGGTTGGAATTGATTCCAAGGGTTCCCTCTTAAGCGCTTCAGTTGGTTTGATCATTAACCTAACGAACCGACTGCACTATTTCGCCAAGGCGCGCTTTAGCGTCCCCGATTGGCCACTACAGAGGGCTAGAGAGGCCTAAGACCAAGCCATGCCCAGCTTTCCGCCAAGCCTCCGCTAGGATTTGGGTAACGTGCTTTGGTCAGGGAGCACCCGAAGTTATAGCGTCTGTTGGTACCACACCGTTAGTAAAAATGATTCCTTCGTGATGCAGGGCAACTAATTTGCTCGCCTAGCAATGTCGGCTTTCGAGCAACCGTCACATCCGTTTGGATGTCCGACATGAGGCGTCTGCCGCCTGTCTGCTCCCACAATGTAGAACAGACAGGCAGTTCAGGGGGTATCCGGAATGTCGGCTTCTCGGCACGTACGCTTGGAAGCGGACATCTCCGCCAATATCAGCGCAGTTTACTCCTGCCACAAACAAGAGTTAGACGATCTACAGCATTATCTTCTCGTTCAGTCATCTCTTAATGATTGTTAATAAAAACCTTCATAACTATATGACATTTGTCATCCTATTAAATGACAAATGTTCATTTCGAAAATTTGTTTCCTATTATATGTTATTATTAATTATATTCATCGAGCGCATTATAGAAAGATAAACTATGTTAAATGTCGCGTTGTCTTTTTGTATTGTTTTTACTATTGGTGAAATATTCCTTCTCCTGAAGAGAAGAGCCAAAAAGACAGGAGTTATCTCTGACAGAAACACATTGTCAGCTTTTTGGATTGTATTGCCAGTCTCGATATATCTGGCATTTCAAACTCTGAAGCTCCCTCCGTTAGAAAGTTTCCCTCTCCCGTTCAGCCTGCTTCCTGCTGGTGCGCTACTAGCCTCGCTAGGTCTTATTTTGCGTTGGTATGCAATCCATCGTCTGGGTCAGTGGTTTACGGTCGATGTCGCATTGTCACAAGACCAGGTTCTGATGCGCAAAGGGCCTTATCGTTTCGTGCGTAACCCATCCTATACCGGAGCACTGATGACGCTGGCAGGGATTGGTATTTTCCTTGGAAATGCCTCGGCTTTGTTTCTTATGACCATTCCACCTCTACTCATGTTCCTGCATCGTATTCGTGTTGAGGAGCGGGTTCTTTCGAAGGCGTTCGGATCACAGTGGGTGGATTACCGCTCACAGACCTGGCGTCTGGTTCCGTGGGTTCACTGATGTCCAAAGTTGGGGATTTCGGATCGTCTGCTATCTGACTTCAGCCTGGTATCAATAACTGGCATGAACCGTGCAGATGCCCTTGGCTACGCAGTGGTTTCTTGGTGAATAATAGTTTGTCTTTAGTGCCATTAAATCGGTTAAATATACAGTTAACCCACGGCGCGCCCAAGTAAAAATCCTTTTCTTCAAAAGGAATTGTGCTTGCATTTTAGTCTCGAATCCGGTTCGATTGTAAAGACATACAGACGGAACAATTACCCTCATGAGCCGATTATTCCTCAAAGCCTTCTGCATCCCTGCGGGCTTTGCGATTGTTGCGACATCGCAAGCGGCCGCCAACGAGAGAATTATACCGACCGTGTTCGAGGCGGGGCATTTTTACGCCACCCCGACGGCATTAAATGGTCAGAAAATCCGCCTGCTTGTGGATACGGGAGGGGCCGGGTTTGGTGGGCTATACGTGCTCAAAAAAAGCGCAGTGAGCCGTCTCAACGCAATACTTACCAAGTGTAAATTAGACAATTTCAGCATTGATGTTGTTCGCTCGGTGTCTTTTCTTCCGGATGCCGGTCTAGCTCCGGTTACAACCACACGGCCCTGTATGGCGGATGCCATGAGCGTTGATAACAAGGTTGGAGACGATACTTTTGATGGCATGCTCGGGGCCGGCTATCTTGCGCGTTTCATCGTGACATTTGATTACCCCGTCCACCAACTGAAGATGGAGCCCGACGATTGGCGTCCTGCTGCTGGTGCGGAACAAATCCCTTTAATTTTCCCTCATAACGCGCAGGGAAAGCGAGAGAGTGACTTTCCTGGGGTAAATCTAACGATCGATGGAGCACCAGTTCATTTGTTACTTGATACTGGTGCAACAGCGTTCCCTACCCCCGCGGGGCTGGCTGCGCAGCAAATCGAGACAGTCAACGGAGAGGGTGTGACGTCTTATATCACTAAGAGTATTTTCAACCGGTGGCATTCCCATCATCCAGAATGGCAAGTGGAGGGTTCGAAAAACCCTCTGTTTTCGATGCTTTCTATGTGATTCCCTTCCTTCGGTTCTGGTTGAGGGAATGGCGCTATGAAACAGCTTGGTTTCTTTGATGTTGAAGAGCGGTTTGCTCGATTGAGCGGGCTTGGTGATCAACTTGAAGCGTTTTCCCGGACTGTGGATTTTGAAGTGTTCCGCCCTGATCTAAAGCAGGCTTTGGCCTATTCAGACGGCAGTAAAGGCGGGCGTCCGCCGTTTGATCCGGTGCTGATGTTCAAAATCCTGGTGATCCAGACGCTGAACAATTTGTCTGATGAGCGGACAGAGTATCTGATCAACGATCGCCTATCCTTCATGCGTTTCCTTGGCCTGGGGCTGTCGGACCGTGTGCCTGATGCCAAAACGGTCTGGCTGTTCCGTGAACGCCTGACCCAGGCGGGGGCCATTGAAAGACTGTTTGACCGATTTGACGCGACCCTGCGGAACGCGGGCTATCTGCCGATGTCGGGCCAGATCCTGGATGCAACATTGGTAGCCGCTCCAAAGCAGCGCAATACCAACACTGAGAAAGCCGACCTCCGGGCAGGGCGTATTCCTGAAGACTGGCAGGACAAGCCATCCAAATTGTCCCACAAGGATCGCCATGCGCGCTGGACGCTGAAGTTCACGAAAGCAAAACGGCAGGATGATGGGACGATCCCGTCAACGGATCTTGCCATTCCGTTCTTTGGCTACAAATCGCATGTTTCCATCGATCGAAAATTCAGGCTGATCCGCAAATGGAAAACGACGGATGCCGCCGCCAGTGATGGCGCGCGATTGAGAGAGGGGCTGCTGGATAAAACCAATACTGCCTCAACGGTGTGGGCCGACACAGCCTATCGCTCGAAAGCAAATGAGGACTTCATGGACAAAGAGGGTTTTGTCTCAAAGGTTCACAGAAAAAAGCCGCATCTCAAGCCCATGCCCCGCCATATCCAGCGGTCCAATGCAGGGAAATCGGTGATCCGATCACGCGTCGAGCATGTCTTTGCGGATCAGAAATCACAGACAGGGTTGTTCGTCCGAACCGTCGGCATCACCCGAGCCACCACGAGGATCGGACTGGCCAATATTGTCTACAACATGCGCCGCTTCCTCTTCCTGGAACGGATCAGCACTACAGCATAGCAATCCAGAGAAGGAGGCCTTCTCTCTACTCAAAACGCAGAGCGAAAGCGACCCAAAGAACCGTCAATCAAATCGCCAAAAACCCAAAATCAGAACCAAGACACATCAACCAACGGTTCTTCGATCCCTCCAAGTCGTTGAGCACGGGGATCATCTCATACCGGATACACGTATCATCATGGTGCCTGAAGTGTATTTCGGGAAAGTGCGCGTCGGACCAGTCTGGTTTACCGAACGGCCGGACAAGAATTTTGGGCCGAAAGGAATGAGCATGTGGATGGGGCAGACCGTCGTAGGCGCAGCGGGGGCAAACATTTACGGGAAACTTAAGATAACAATTGACTATGCACGCGAGGCGCTTTGGCTTTCCCCATCTAAAAAATAGAAATATCAAATAGATGCCTGTTAAGGGGGGGGAAAGCGGATGGTCCGGTTTCTGCAGAACATGAAAGAGACCGGACGTTGAAAACCCAGGTGTTGGCTTTCTTCAAGTTTCTGGCGCTATAGCTACTTCCACCGATACCCGCGATACGGTGTAAAGCGATACTACGCCGCCGGTGGCCTGTGCCGGATTGAAGAGCGCCAGATTGATGCCATCGCTTACCGAACTGCGATAGACGACGCCGTCAAACCTACGCTTTCTAATGAACTCACACAGATATTGACTTGGAATGTAGTCAATCGCCGCGCGTGAAGGCAGAACCGGGCGTGTTAGTTCTTCACCTAGGCGCTCAAGTAGGGGAAGATCGGCTCGAAGCTGGCCGATCGGGCCAGGGTCCTGCGCGATGAACGGAGAGATGCTCTTGCGCGGAGATCGCAAATCTACCGCCCGGATAGGCGGAATCTCGAAGTTTGCAACGCATGTCTTTTCGCCCGCGTGCGGCCTCACCTCGGCAGTAGACGTAGTCGGGGAAGATCCAAGGTAGAGATAGGGAATCCCAGCAGGATTAGCCCTACCGTGGCTTGCCAGGTGCTTTGGCGGCGGCCCCATTTCTGAAATCGGGTAATTAGCATCGCCGGTGCGGATGCGAGCGCGGAACCACTGCGTTGGTAAGTCCGTTGCGACGAGGTAATTTAGTAACTGGGCCAACCGATCTTTGTCGAAGTTGACGTCGAGAAACCAGCGGTTTTGGTGCATCATCTCGTCACGCAAGGTCTCCCACCGCATGAGCGCCTCACTCTGGTAATTTGGCGAGGGAATGAATTTTGCAAGTATGATTTCGCTATCGTCAAGAATATCGGCGAGTAGTTCCTTCGCATGAGCCGCATCCATTCTGGGATGGTCAAACAGCTGCCAATCTCTATTCAACCAATCTGTGATCGGTTCACCGTCTTCATCCTGTTCATAAACACTTATTAAAGGGTTAAACCAATCCGCCAAGGCGGATGGGTTGATCAGTAAGACATCGGGCGTCGCACAATAGTCGCAGTTTCCAACGACTGCCCCGAGAAACGGGAAGACATGATTGCGCAAATGATGGTCGCCGAAACATTCCGGACAACACTGACGCTTGGCCATAGCGTGCCTCAGGAAAGAAAATTAGCAAGTGTCTCGATATGATGGTTCATCGAGAGTTTTTTGACGTAACCAAGGCCTGGGAAGTGGCCCTGGACGTGGAGTTTTCGAAACTCCTTGATTGCCGAGGTCTCCAAAAGCTTGGAATTTCCGGCGTCGAGTTTGCTAATCAATTTTTCCAACGCCTGCGCAAATTTGCCCGCGGGGTCGGTCGGAGTGTCGTTCGTAGTAGAGACGAAATGATAGATATACATTACGTTCTCGCGGTCGGGATCAATGTATGTGAGGTGGATCGCAACTGCGTAAGCTGGTCCCCCTCCTTCCGAGTAGCTGTCCCCCACCATCAGGAAGTCGCCGAAGCCCTTCATGCCTAGGTCGTCGTAAGTAATGTGAAGTTCAGAAAACTCTTCCGAAGGAATCTTGGCATACTCGGAGTTCTTGCGGCGCTCGAACCCATCGCGAACCAGTGCCTTCTGCGCCGCCGCAAATGGCTTACGGTAGAGCGTGCTTGCATATTTCTCGATAAAGACGTGATGGGTATCTTTGAGACTCGAGCCCAGACGAACCGCCAGACCTTTATGATCCTCGAAACCGGCATGGACGAATATCGGATTATGCGCCGCGTGTGCTTCGAAAAGCGTATAGGCTTCTTCATGATCCATGCCGTCACGGAGAAGTATGCCTGCCGAGATCGCTGCGTTGTCTGTAAATTCTTTGGTCAAGAGGCCCGTAATGCCGGTCCCGTTGTCCTGGTGATCGCCGACGTATGGGTTCACAATGACAATCGCATTGCCGCCTGCGCCGCAGACAGCGGTCAAGGCCTTGTGGAGACCATTTAGGGTCTCTTTAACCGGTTCGATAATCGGAACAAACCCCGCCTTCGCCATGACCTCCGTTGTCTCTCGAATGGTGATGAGTTCGAACTGCTTGCCGCGGAAATAAGGATAGTACATCGTTATTTTATACCCACTCCATCGCCATCTCGAGAGGTGTCTCGATCGCGCTTACAACTCGGTCGTGATCACCACGCCTAACCGGTATCGAAAGTGCAGCGGCCTTCAATGAGACCGGAAGGCGCGAGACGAGCTCCGTCAAAGGCACAAGTGACCGCGAACGTTTTAATGTCCTGACCATTTCGCGGTGGACATCGATCGGGTCAAGCTCTGCAAACAGGGAACGGAGCACGGCGTGACGCCGAGTATTTGGAACGTCGGGCGCGGCTATGCCAAGAGACTTCAATACAGCAACGGCCTCAGAAGATCGCAGCGTTTCAAAGATGGTTGTAGGACATGTCCTCGCAGGCGCATCGACCGCTTCGCGCACGGGGGATATCTGGTAGCGCTTAGAAAGCATAAGGATGCCGACGTCTCGATCTAGCGCACGCTGAACGCCTTTGACATGCTCCTCGCCTACAATGACATTCACTGTTGCGAAAACACGTTTGTAGTTGGCTACCTGGTTGAACAGACGCGCAAGAGTGTCACGCTCCGATTTGATCTCATAGACGCTTGCGGTGCCGTTCAGAATGACGAGATCCGCCTTACAGTCCCCAGCACGCACTTCGTTAAGCATTGAAGCCGTGCGCAGGGAATGCTTGCCAAGCAAGATCTTTTGGGTGACTGCCGCACGATAGACGTATTCGTTGCGGCTTCCAGTGGCTTTCAGGCGCGCAAAAGCTGAATCGAAGGCCGACCCGACGGTTGCATTTTTTTTGCATAGATCCGCTACACCTGCTTGGCATATGAGGCGGCTAAACAAGGGCGAGCGACCCTTCCTCGCCATTTCTTGGAAAACAGCAGAGGAGAACAGGCGGTCAAGTGCGCTCAGTTCGGATACGGACGACGTCAATCTAATATGCTCCATGAAGCAGCGCGCCGAGACGCGCCACCATGCCGCATGATTTAGACTAGTTGTAGATAGGGCGCGACAGTTTTTAATCTAAAAATTTATCCCGGCCGACGGCATAATTTCGATGATGAGATTTTCGCAAAAGGTATAATAGCCAGCCGCCTGTTCTTGCATTTAGGATTTTCAGCAACTAGGCGTCATCCAGCCCTGCCTTTTTGCAGCACAGCAAGAGACTATGCTTTGATGCAGCGCGTTTATTAGCATTGCGGATAGCTATGGCGTCAGCGGAAATCGGCACTAAAGTACTCTAGAGTTGGCGGTCAGAAGAATCCCAATTCAGTCTGTCACGCCTCATCATTCAATAATGTCGGCTTTCGGGCACCCGTTACACCCGCTTAAATGTCTCACATGAGGCGTAAGCAGCAGGTCCGCTTACGCCCTTATTGCCGACATTCGAGACGATAAATTGCCGTCCCGAATTGGGTGTCCGAATTTCTTAAGGATCCTTTGAATTTTGGGCTTTAGCGGCGCCAGTCAAGAGTGGGATGACGCTGAGCGGCGCATGGAGATTTGCGGCAATATCAGGTGCCTCGGGAGATTGACGTTTGGCTACTCCGTAATAAATATCAGCTTTCAGGCGGTCTTACATTTCTTTCGAACGGCTGGAGTGGAGGCAAACGAAGTTAAAAAATGGCAAAAGACATCACTTGGGCACTCCAAAGTGGCCAGGCTGCTCTTGCCTCATGGTCGTCGTTCGCGAACATCAAAAGAGAAATTCTTTAACTGTTGCACGTTTACATAGGTCCAAGAGAGAAATATTTAGAGATTTTGTTATAAATGCAGAAGGGCAAAATGATGAGAATTATGACAGCATCAGTATTTAAGCGTTTTCCTAAACGATGCGATTTTGAGTCAGCGTTGACGGCAAAAGGTTATACTCATAATCCGGCGGGAGGATCCGGTGGTAGTATATTCATGCACGCCAATCGTGATCTCGTTTGGAAGATTGCCGATGATCCCGCGACTGCTGAATTCGCTGATCTGCTAGCTAGCGGTTGGACTGACCCTGCGGCCCCGCGCGTTTTTTTAGCCAGTCCTAAGGGGATGCCTTATTCGGTTTTGGCTATGGAAAAGTTGAACCCGCTCACGTTCGGCTGCAATTGGTACACTTGGTATATGCAAGATTACGTAGCGATGAAAGGGTCACCGCATACAGATCCCTACGGCGCTAGTGCGGTGTTAAACTTCTTAAGGGGGGAGGCCCATAAGCGGCATGTAAACTTGGATGTTCAGCCCCAGAATGTGATGATCCGACGAGGATCTCCCTCTCAGATTGTTTTGTTTGATCCATTCTATTGATACATGCATGTCAATAGAATTCACTGATTTGGGAATAGAATTATGAAGATTTCTGATAAACTTATAAATGTTACTATACATATACAAACAAAAACCAAAGAAGGGGCAATATCTACCGGGACAGGGTTCTTTTTTGAATTTTGCCGTTCAGAAAATGGAAAAATGGTTCCAACTATAGTTACCAACAAACACGTAATTGATGGCGCAAAGAGCGGAACGTTAAGATTTAGAACTTCTGATGATAACGGCGATGTAAAAGAAGGCGATTTTTTTGATTTTAACATTAATGATTTTGAAAATGCATGGATAAAACATCCTAATAGTGATATAGATTTAGCTGTATTGCCCATCGCTCAGTTTTTTTCCAGTATGACTTCACAGGGTAAAAAACCATTTTTTCCGGGATTGGATAAAAGTACGATCCCAAATGAAGAAGCTGTAAAATCGCTATCATCAATAGAAAATATAATTATGATTGGATATCCTAATGGAATATGGGATCAAGAGAATAATGTACCGATAGTAAGGAGAGGTATCACTGCAACAAGTTTTGGAGTGGACTTTAAAGGTAAAAAGGAATTTCTAATTGATTGTGTCTGCTTTCCTGGTTCAAGTGGGTCTCCAATATTTCTATTGGACGAGGGGGTGCATATGGATCAATCTGGCCAAATAAAATTTGGCACTAAATTCCATTTTCTTGGAGTTTTGTGGGGTGGGCCGCAGTTTTCATCTCATGGAGATTTAGTTGCCGTGCCTGTTCCAACAAAAAATCAATTAATAACAATATCTAACATACCCATGAATCTTGGATTTTGTATAAAATCAAATTTGCTTATGGATTTTGAGAAAATAATTAAACCAATTTTTGAACGTGAATTTCCCAATTCAGAAAAATGATCCAAGAGCAGTCCTTCTGCTTTCCCCCAAAATAGTGGTCATTTGAATGAGCGTATCGGGCCTGTGTTTCCTCAGCGAGCCGCAGAAAGTAGCTCACTCACGAGCGACGGCCGCTTATCCAACATCGCCAGCAAAACCTGGGCTGGTCCGGTTGGCTGACGACGGCCATGTTCCCAGTTCAGAAGGGTCCCCTTGGCGACCCCGATGCTTCTGGCAAACTGTGCCTGAGAGAGCCCGGTCCGCGTTCTGATGGCCGCCACGTCAACCGACGGAACACACACTTGATGGGTCAGGCTGTTTTCGGTCGGAGCTTCCGCATAGGCGAGGGCCTCATTCAGCCCCTGCAGAATGCTGTCATAAGCGCTCATGATGGTTCTCCGTATTTCGCAACAAGCGTCTTGCTCAACTCTACCAGGGCGGCCTGTTCAGATCGCGTCAGATTGTCTTTCTCGTTTTTGGCAAATACGGTCAGCAGGAACAGAGGCATCTGTCTTCCACCAAAAACATAGAGAGTTCTATACCCTCCCCTCTTCCCACCACCCTCGCGTGAAAAGCGGACCTTTCGCAGACCGCCACCTAAAGAAATGCCAGTATCTGGCATCGCAGCGAGCATGTCGATCAGAGCCGTCCGGTCGTCGTCTGACATTAGGGCTTTTGCCCGCTTTATGAATTCAGGCAGTTCGACAACAGTCTGCAGCTTTGACATTCACAATGAACTATACGTCATTGGCTGATAGGTCAATGACGTATAGTTCGGAGAAATGAAGGGCGTGATGGGCATTTAGACAAACAACCGTCCAAAAACCTCAAGAAATGCCAGAAATCCGCAGTTTTCCGCCATAAAATCTATGTCCATTTTTTCTTATTATCGGACATAGGGGTTTTTCCATCAGGCCATGAAATTTGTGGGAATTCCTCACCGAAGTGAA
>NZ_JASGXC010000011.1:25658-36459 GCF_032913585.1 Gluconobacter sp. GP1 | reverse complement strand
GAGGGGGTAACTCCGCGCATTTCCGCGACAGGGCCGAAGCGCTTATTCGCGGCATGTCCTATGTCTTCGTCTGGGTCCGGGACAACCTTGGCATTCCGATCATGTCCGAGACGATCCGCACGATGTTCTCTGACATCGTGAAACTGCGCGATCTCTACCAGGGTCAGATCTTCACCTACTATGATGCGGATGCAGCCGAGACGCGAACAGTCGAGCTTCCGCCAGAATTTGACCGGACCCTGCTGAACCCGGTCCGCGACTACGTGACGGAGACGGGTGGCTTTTCGAACACCAAAAGCGTGGGAGACCAGCATAAGGTTCGCGAGCAGCATTCCTATGTGGTGGGTGGCTTCGGCAAAACCTTTACCCAGATGAGTTCCACGCTGGGGCATATCTTCCGGTGCAATATCGGTGATGTGGACTTCCGGGACGTCATCTTCAATCGGCGCATCCTGGTCGTTCTTCTCCCCTCGCTCGAAAACCACCCGGATACGAACGCCGCCCTTGGCAAGGCCGTCATCACGGCGCTTCGTTACGCGCTTGCGGCGGCACTCGGCACCTCGATTGAGGGCGACTATGAGGACCGCGTCGTAAATCGCGCGTCGTCCTCGACGGTGCCCTATCCTCTGGTTCTGGACGAAGTCGGTCAGTTCGCGACACGCGGGATCGACGCCATGATGGCGTTGGGTCGCGAGCTGAACATTTCCCTGCTGATCTCGTTTCAGGAAGTGGGCACCCTCTACGCCACGCTCGGTAAGGATTTGACCGTTCCGCTTCTCGGCAATCCCAAGCTGAAGATCTTTGAAAATATCGAAGACTCTGGTCCAACCCGGGAGTGGATCGAACAGTCAGGTGGAACGATGCCTGTCAGCGTTCTCCCCGGCTTCGACAGTTCCAACCCTCTGGGGGTCTATGCGGACCAGCAGCGGGCAGACATCCGGGACGTGAAGCGAATCTCCTGGAGCGATGTGCAGAACCTACGACAGGGGCAGGCCATCATTCTCTTCCGAGGAAAGCGCATCTACACGCGACTGTTCTATGCAGGCATCAAGCCAGAGGGCGTGAACAGGGTGTTCCCCACAGTTTCAGCGGCTCCCGCTCTTGAACCCCCGGTCTCGGAGGAACCGGCCACAGAAGCGGATGACGTGGCTCGGCGTCTTCAGGAAGGGCGCGATCGGATTGAAAAAGCTGATCTCCGGCCGCTGAACGGAGTTCTGGGAGATCTGTATCAGCGGCTCGGCGTCGTTCTGAACACGGAAGGCACGCCCCTGCAGGACGCCCAGGAACTCCTAAACCTTCTTTTTCCGGACGAGACTTCGGCAGAAGACAAACCTTTTGCAAAGCTGTTTGAGACCCTCGTTCCTCCGTCCGCGCAGTTGCCCCGCACGACGGAATCACTTCATCCGGATCTTGACCGAGCACTCCTGACCGAGCTGGTGGCATTCGAGACGGCGCTTGGACTGGATGAGCGGGCGGCCGTCGAGGCAGTCACGCATGCCCTGAATCTTTATGCGCGTGGCAAAGAACTCGCATAGGACCTGAGGCGGCATGTCCCGTGCCGCCTGCATCTTCGAAGCTACATCCCCCGTCCTGTGCTACGAACCCGCGTGCGATCGCGCTCCCGCTCTTCTGCCTGTGCGGCGGCGCGAGCCCGCTGCAGCCGGTCTTCGGCCTGTTGCGTCCTCCTACGTTCCTGCAGATCTTCAACCCGCCGCGCTGCATTCAGGGCGTCCTGAGCGGCATAGCCGGCCTTGCGCAGCTTGCGACTGACATCGTCCCACTGCGCGCGCGGGACATCCCGGATCGGGGCTTCCTCAACCTGACGACGCACCTGACCGCCCGGTGACTGCCCCTTCTGCCGGGTCTGCTCATTGACGTGGTTCTGCCGGATCCAGCGCGTATTGGCTTCTTCGTGCGCAAGACGGGCTTTTGCCAGATCGACGGCCAGGGACTTGTAGGGATGACGTCCCATGTCCGACGCCAGACGGTCATACAGACTGCTGACCGTCACCGGCCGCCTGATCGGTCGCACCAGAGGCGGTATGGATACCCAGCTGCATGCGGCCCCCGATCAGAACGGAAGACCAATGAGCTTTTTCATGACTGCGGGGGCAGATCAGCGATGATACTGGTGCCGATGCTTTGCTGGACAATCTTCCTGCAGCACAATGGCTGCTCGGAAATTGCGGATATGACGTCGACTGGTGCAGAGACGTCCTGGAGGAGAAAGGGGTAAAGCCATGCACTCAAATACCGAAATCTCGCGGACAACCAATCAAATACGATAAAAGAAAATATAAACGCAGAAATCGCATCGAGATCATGTTGGAAGACTCAAGGACTGGCGGAGTGTTACAACAAGCTATGACAAATGCCCGGCCGTCTTCTTCTCAGCAATTTGCGTAGGCTCAACCATCATGTTCTGGCTACGAGTCCTGGGCCTAAAAAAAGCCATGCCTCTGCGCATTGAAAGGCATGGTTTCTCGTCATCTTTTATCGAAGACTCAGGATCTTGCAGGTATTAAAGGGCGCCCGTAAGCGTCAACGCCATCTGGATCAGTCGGATTAGATATGCCGGTAGGATCCCCAGCAGTTGGTTCAGGGATGGTTGGTCCAGGGATGGTTGGTTCAGGGTTAGCTGGGGGGATCCCTGAACCGCTCGGTATTACAACCGGAGGCAAAGGATAGGAATCGGTTCCGCCACTTACAGAGCATAACTCAGTGTCTGTAATATTTCTCATATTTCTTTACCTAATTAACAGTGTTAATTGGATCGATATATCTAATTATAAAACCGATATAGTTAGATATATCGTAATATTACAAATAATAATTATGATCTAGCTGGCTGTAACGGCCGACCATAAGCATCAACCCCGTTGCGATCGTCGTCGGACGGAGCAGCATAAGGGCCATCAACGCCAGTGGTTGGTTCTGCTGGAGCATTTTGTGACTCATTTCCAGCGCCCACGTTACCACTCAAACCACCGCCAGATGTCTGACCGCCACCCCACGGGATAGTAACCTGACCGCCGCCCTGAGCCCCACCGTTTGAATTCAAAGAACCTCCAGCGGTAACCGAAATTCCTGTATTAGGATCGGTGTACGTAACGCTACCACCACCAACAACGGGTGGTGCAGAGTTGCCACCAACTACATACTTCAGGTCAGATTGTGTCAGAGTCTTCATGTGTCAAATCCAATCTCTAAAGGTATTGTATTTCACTGTGTTTCGACTGTGAAAGCCGGAACGTCATCACGTTGGCACTCTATGTAACGTGCCGCAACAATAAAACTTCAGTCACTCGCCAAATGTATGAGCACTCATGTCAGTTCAATATTATGATCCGAAGGACAGACAGGGGTGAGGCCATGAGGTATCTATCTGAAAAAAGAACTTTTTTGCTAAAGTCTTGAAAGTACGGTCCTGCTACCGTCCGACAAAAGTTCTGGACACATTCTTTGTTCATGAACTTTATGTGACACGGGTTCGTTACTCTTGAAACATCCCGATACAAGGACTTTAAGTGAGTAGCACACCCAACAAGCAGGGAATGAAATGTGATTGATCGCCACCTCTTACCAAATGACCTCAGAGAGCAGGTGGGATCAGAAAGTCCTTGCAAGGAAAATATAACTAGAGAAATTTTTTTATTTTGCTCAGAAAAATATAATAATGTGGTTTTCTGCGGGTTGTTTGGGTCTTTCGCACGCGGGGATCATACTGATTTATCGGATATCGACTTCGTTATTATACTAAATAACAATGATCACATCTCGCGAACACAGACAGTTCGCGACGGGAATTTATTTCAATATATGACTATTGGGATAAATAATATCTCACTGATATTTGAAAAAGAGCGCGTTTCAGGTTATTCATACTTGTTGTCGGCATTCTCAGATATGCAATTATGCTTCGGAGATAAAAATTTATTTCTATCGCTTAAAAATGAATCGCTTCGCATCCGTGCAGAAGGACCCGCTCTACCGAGTAAGAGCCAGACTAATGCTTTGGTGAGAAACTCGGTCAATAGCTATCTAAAGCTACTCAGATACAGGACCGATCACCTCGTTAGTTTTGGTGCAAGGCTGAATCTTTACAGCGATCTTCTTGTTTTGATGCAGGCGAACATGACGGTGTGGGTCGAGCCTCCTGATAGAGCCCACATCAATTTGAGAAATAATGCCGATTATATTGAAATTGTAGAAACGATGAATATTGATCCAGCGCTAGCAGTTGACAGATTACTCGCAGTCACAAAGCGATACCTCATCGAAATGGGTCAGTTTGTGTGGACTGCCGGGTAGGGAAACGATCCCGTGAGCTTACTTTTTCGCCAAGAGGCTTTAGAGGCTCGTCGCGATACATGGCTTGGGCGCGTTCAAATCAGCCAGCCCCTCCCAGTACGGATCGTTGCTTGGAGTTGTGCAGTTCTCGCTCTTGGCGCAATGCTTCTTCTGATATTTGGTACATACACCCGCCGAGTGCACGCCACCGGGCAGGTAATGCCCAAAAGCGGTCTTCTGACACTAGGAGCCACACAGCCTGGCACCATTTCGATGATTCATGCCAGAGAAGGTCAACGCGTTCAGAAAGGTGATTTGCTTTTCACTGAGGACTTAGAAGCAACATCTCTTACCGGACCGACGCAGAAACAGATTCTCGGAGATCTTCTCCGTCAGAAGACACTTCTTCAAAAGCAACGCAGCCTGCGAGAAAAATCCGCGCCTATCGAGCATCAAGCGCTGTTGAACCAAGTCCAATTTCTAACACGCCAACGCGAACTGATTTCCACTCAACTTTCCAGTGATGAAAATGTACTGCCTCTGGTACAGAGAGCTTTAGCTAAAATGCAGGGTGCGGAGCAAAGTCACCTTATTGGAGAGGCGCAATTTCAAAGCCAACTTTACACATATGCCCAGCTTTTCAGCGCGCATTCGCAAGCTTTGCAGTCTCGTACCGATACGGAAAGCAAGATTGCAGATCTAGCATCAAAACTCGCACGATTTGATGCAGAGTATACGCATGATCTAAATGACTTGGACAGACAGATCGCCGCAATAGACCAGCAAACTGCTGAAAACGAGGGTCGCCGCAGTACTATCGTTTTCGCTCCGGAAGATGGAATCTTGACGGGTGTCCGTAGTTATCTTGGAGAACAGGTCACTGCAGGCACGCCCCTTGTAACGCTACTTCCTACCGACGGAAGTCTTCAGATTGAGCTCTATATTAACAGCGCCTCAATCGGATTCCTGAAAGAGAATGAGCCTGTACTTCTGCGTTATGATGCCTTCCCGTATCAAAAATTCGGGCTACATCATGGTCATATTGCAGAAATTACTCACGCTCCCCTTGCAAGCAATAACGCGCAGGATAACCGAAATGCCGAAATAACAGGAGCCCAGAACAACTCTCCGACCCAAGACATCTATCGGATCAGGGTAGAGCCCGATCACTCATATGTAGTAACCTACGGGCGACAACGCCCCCTCGAAGCGGGAATGACAGTTTCCGCCGATATCGCAACCGATCGTCGCCGTCTCTGGGAATGGTTGCTCGATCCAGTGATCAGCGTCCACACCACGCTCAAGACCACTACCATTGGCCCTCGGTAAGCAGAACCCAAATGTTACATGATCTCCAGTTCGGCTTTGGCCGTAAAGTCCCAGTCATCCTTCAATCTGAAGCCGCTGAATGCGGTCTCGCCTGCCTCGCCATGATTATGGGCTACTACGGTCATCCCATAGATATCGCGACCTTCCGGCGGCAACAGGGGTCATCGTCTCGAGGGGCTACTTTGCAAGATTTGGTACGGACCGCTAGCCATGTCGGTCTTACCAGTCGCGCCGTCCGATTAGAAATTGAAGAACTCGACAAATTAATTCTGCCCTGCGTGCTTCATTGGAGTATGAACCACTTTATTGTACTAGTAGAGCATAGTGAAAAACAGGTTACTATCCATGACCCGGCACGTGGGAGACGTGTCGTCGGAAAAGCCGAACTGTCCAAAGAGTTTACCGGCGTTGCACTCGAGGCCTCACCTAGCGAACGTTTCGAAAAGAAGGATGAACGGAATACATTAAAACTTAGCGAAATGTTTCATCATGTCAGGGGTTTGAGACCAGCTTTAACATACCTCTTCTTTCTATCTTTAGGGCTAGAAATAATAGCTCTAATTTCCCCTATGGTTAGTCAGGTTATAATCGACGAGGTATTAGTTACCGGTGATCATGATCTTCTTATAACCGTAATATGTTCCATGA
This sequence comes from Gluconobacter sp. GP1, assembly GCF_032913585.1. NCBI lineage: Bacteria > Pseudomonadati > Pseudomonadota > Alphaproteobacteria > Acetobacterales > Acetobacteraceae > Gluconobacter > Gluconobacter sp. GP1. The sequence continues at coordinate 30,192 of NZ_JASGXC010000011.1, read as the reverse complement.
TCATCCTTATATTATTGCAAATGATCATAGCAAGTGTGCGTAGCTGGGCAGTAGTTATGTTTGCAAGTCGTGTCTCGTTGAAATGGAACGGCTCACTTTTCGAGCATCTTTCTCGCCTACCTCTAGAGTATTTCAGTCGTCGTCATATCGGAGACGTAATTTCGCGCTTCGGCTCTCTGGCGACCATACAACGCACTCTGACAACGGACCTGGTTCAATCACTTCTCGATGGCATTATGGCTATAGGAATGGGAGTGATGTTATTTTTGTACGGTGGTTGGCTGGGCGCGATAGCGTGCATCGCCATAAGTCTAGATATTTTATTACGCCTTTTCACCTATGGCACGTATCGTCGCACCTCCGAAGAGGCCGTAATTCAAGACGCTAAAGGCCAGACACATTTCATCGAAACCCTGCGCAACATGGCAACCGTTAAGCTTCTGAATCTAAGAGAACGTCGTCAAACAGCGTGGTTAAATAACGTTATCGACTCTATGAATATTCGGCTCCGACTGCAAAGATTTGATCTAGTTTTCGGTCGCCTTGCAGACATGATTTTTACCGCCGACCGTCTGATCATGTTAGCACTAGGGGCCAGCATGGTTATGCGCGGTCATATGTCCGTGGGCATGCTTGTAGCGTTTCTCTCTTACAAAGATCAGTTTGCAGGCCGGGTTAGCAATCTAATCAATACCGGTTTCAAAGTACGAATGCTTAGCATCCAGACCGATCGCCTCTCAGATATCGTTATGACAGAGCCGGAACCACAAGGAGTAATGGCTGATACCACGCATCTATCGGAAAGCAGTCGAGCTGGCCTGAAGGTGCGAAATCTCTCCGCTCGCTACAGCACTGACGGACCCTGGATTTTTCGCCGTTTATCTTTTGATATCCCAGCAGGTCAAAGTACTGCGATTATAGGACCCTCGGGATGTGGAAAAACTACTCTTCTAAAAGTTCTGATGGGTCTCCAAAAACCTGAAGAGGGGGAGATATTTGTAGATGGTATAGATATTCGCACCCTTACATTAGACGCCTATCGATCTATGATTTCAGGCGTTTTACAAGATGATGGTCTATTTTCAGGTTCTATAGCAGAAAACATCTGTGGATTTTCTGATAACCCAAACCAAGTTCTAATAGTGGAATGCGCCAAACGGGCAGCGATTCATGACGATATTCAACGAATGCCAATGCGTTATGAAGCCTTGGTAGGTGATATGGGCTCCACCCTGTCTGGAGGACAAAAACAACGGATTTTGCTCGCCAGATCCCTTTATCGTACGCCACAGATATTATTTCTAGACGAGGCAACTAGTCATTTAGATGAAGCAACTGAAGCCACGGTGGCGGATGCACTACGAAAAATCAACGCCACGCGAGTTATAATAGCGCATAGACCGGCTACAATCGCTCATGCAGATTTAGTTATAAACCTAGGAGACATAAAATGTTCAGAGGAAGAGATATGCTCGATTTAGACATCATATCCCTTATAGTGTTTATATATTAATTATTACATCGCACTTATCAGAAACATAGAGGAACTTGTATATGTATAATATTAAAAGAAACATATCAATTATAATCGTGTACTTTATTTCTTTTCTTCCAATAACCACTATCGCCGCCGATACAGAAAACAAATACCAGCCTAACGATTTTCTACAGAGTTTCTTAATTTCATCTCGATCAACAGGACATGATGATTTTGACATCCAGCTTCCCAAGCATATTGAAGATATTATGATGCACGGAAATTATATCGTATTAGACGATATCATCAAAAACGAGAAAAACGATTATATCAAACAATTAGCGAAAAAGTCGCAAGATCGCCTCACTAACGGACTGAGGTCGCGAAATGCCAGTGAGTTCCCTACAACCGTCAATGATGGCTCCTTCAGCTTAGCAGACCTCGTCAACTGGGAATTTATAAACGGAGATTTACTGAGATCTGGCCGGATTCACGATTGGGCAACATATACCGAAACCCTTAGGACTGGTCCGTTTCGATCGCTTTCGAGTGTTGCAGGTGGTGACATTCAGCATTTCTGGCATTTAATCCCAGTCGAATTCACAGCTAATCCGTCTGAGATATCTGACCCCTCAATCGCTGGAAGCGGATCAGACCGTATCCCATATCTGGAGAAAGAAAAAGCGGCTGAGAAACATATCCCAATATCTATCAGTAATAAGCTCTATACAGCCCAAATAGACACAGGGACATTTTTTGGACACGTCCCGGATAATTATTTAAATAATATTGAATATAAAACACTAGGAAATATATACTCTATGGACGTCATAGGTAACAAAATCACATCACGTTTAATTCAGATTAAGAGTATAAACATAGGAAAATACGTTTTTTACAATAATTTGTTTATAGTAGATCAAAAAGTATCTAATATCATTTTAGGGTTAAATTCTCTAAGGCTACTCCCCACCATCATTATTTCAAATAGAAGTATCGAATTTAATCCTTCACCGATTGTTCGGTGCACCAAAAGACTATTGATCTCAAGTAATCTTGCTGGCGGCACTGCAATCCCAATTATCACCGGGGCAATCGACAATTCAGGTCCGATACCCATTGCTTTAGACACGGGGGACCATGTTGACTATCAAAACGCAGGGTTAAGGAATATAGAGCCTGTCCCTGTAACATTTATTTCTCCTTTTAACTCGCCTGGTAGACCCAGCGCAATCGTATCAACTCCCCAAGGAAGACATCTAGCGCCTGTTGTAGCTGGCAAAAACATAATGCTCTCCGTACAAGATGGACTGCCAAAACCGGCGAAATCCTTAACACTGTATGCTAAGCAAGGTATGTTTGCTGCCTATCTCAACGATACCTTTCTTTGGAACAACGATGTTTTTCTGGATTTTGAGAAAGGTAATGCCTGTATCTATAGTCACCAAAAATCTGAGGGAGTTAGGTAGTGAATATCCCAAAATACTTTTTATTTTTCAGCATCTTATGTGTTTTATTTTCAGTATCTGGCTGCCAGTTGCTAACAAACGAACAATTCCGTGGATATAATAATCGTCAAATGCCCGAGAATCATCCCGATATCGCAGGAGGGAGGCCGAGAAATATGCTTTTAAGCACACCTCGGAAAGGGAGCTATTACTATTGAGGCGGCATCTCCTCAGCCGCCTCTGTTTTCCAAGCTACATCCCTCGTCCTGCGCCACGGACCCGCGTGCGATCGCGCTCCCGCTCTTCTGCCTGTGCGGCGGCGCGAGCCCGCTGCAGCCGGTCTTCGGCCTGTTGCGTCCTCCTACGTTCCTGCAGATCTTCAACCCGCCGCGCTGCATTCAGAGCGTCCTGAGCGGCATAGCCGGCCTTGCGCAGCTTGCGACTGACATCATCCCACTGCGCGCGCGGCACATCCCGGATCGGGGCTTCCTCAACCTGACGACGTACCTGGCCGCCCGGTGACTGCCCTTTCTGCCGGGTCCGCTCGTTGACGTGGTTCTGCCGGATCCAGCGCGTATTGGCTTCTTCGTGCGCAAGACGGGCTTTTGCCAGATCGACGGCCAGCGACTTGTAGGGATGTCGCCCCATGTCAGATGCCAGACGGTCATACAGATCGTTGACCGTTACCGGCCGGATATCACCCAAAGCCCGCGAAAACGTCTCGGCCTCACGAAGAGATCCTTCCGACACGGCCGTCCAGCAGCGATGAACATGCCGGCTTTCGGCAACATAAGAGGTAAAACCTGTCATGGCCGAGGATCCACGCGGCATGGCGTTGATATGCTCATCGGACGTCATACCCTGCGCCGCATCGACCGTCATGGCGTGACCAAAGCCCAGACGGACGCGTCCGGTCTTCGGGTCGGCCAGCCGGGTCCAGGGCACCAGCCCTTCCCGGCCCTTCGCATTCTGTAACACCAGCCCCTCATCGGACCACCCCTTGACGGTCGTGAAGTCGCCATTCGAACCCAGATCACGCCAACGGCGCCCATGCGCGGTCTCCATCCGGACGCTGGTTTTCGCAAACAACCGAACCCGGTCGCCAACAGCAAGAGGCAGCTCATAAGTGACGCCACGCTGATCGATGGCGGCCTTGACGATTTCCGCTTGCCCGATCTCGCCGCGCTTGCGCAGCCGGTCGCGAACGGCACGGCTGAGATCCATGACGTCTTCGTTTGTCGGCGCGGACATGGTGATACCCCGCTCCGATCCGGCCTGCGTCAGCATGTCGCGACGTCGAAGATACAGGTCAGCGATCTGCTCAACGACCTGGTCATGGTCGCCCCCCACAAGTCGGATCGTGCCGTCCTTGCGCTTCATGTCGATGGCTTCACGCGCCCGGGCGATATCGGCTTTCTTCTGCTCGTCCTCGGTCTGGCTCAGATCACGGCCAGGACTGCGGAACATGCTGGCGATCTGCCGACCACGCGCGGACTTCTGGCGGATCGTGCTCAACAGCTCCGGACGCGCCTCTTTGGGCATAACCCGCAAAAGCAGTTCCACAGCGTCGCCGGCCTCGATCGCCTGGGCCTGTTCCCGGTCGCCCACC
>NZ_JASGXC010000011.1:18688-25478 GCF_032913585.1 Gluconobacter sp. GP1 | reverse complement strand
TAGGTTTGGGAAATGCCCGCATCCTTCAGCGCATCGGCCTGACGCCAGGCAATGGCCGCGCCAATGACGGGACGACCATCCTCCTGCCAGGCGTCGACCAGAGGCTTCAGAAGCGTCGTTTTACCGGAGCCGGCGACACCGATAAGAAAGCCCAGACCGCCCGCCTGACCAAGCGCATTGATGGCCGCAAGCTGCGCAGCGCCGTGTACTGGCTCGCGCGTGAAGTCGAGACCCGACCGGGCGACGGCTGCGGCGATCTGCTCGTCACTGAGCGCGCCGTCCCGCGTGCGCGCCGACAGGCCGGCAAGACGGGCCATATCCTTTTCGAGGGCGATCTGGGCACTTGTCCCGACCCGGAGGCGGCCGTCCTGCTCGCGCTCCAGAAAGCGGACCTGTTGACCGTCGATCTCAATGCCACGCTCCTGGATCAGATCGGCGATCCGCTCGACGTCCTGCGTGCCTTCGATGCCAGCCGCAATGAGACCCCGTGCGGCATGGGTCCGGAACGTGTCCCGGTCGAGAACAGCAGCTGTCCGAAACTCCTCAGCCAATTTCTTCGCCGCAATCGCATAAGCCAGTTCGTAGCGCTCAGCGCGCCCTAATGGCTGGACCTTCTCATTGGTCAGGACAGTATCGTGATACCACCCGATGTCGTGAGCCTGCTCAAGCCAGAACTCCCTGTCGTTGCTGCCATTGTACTTCTTTGAGCGGTAAGCGAGATTTGCGTTGTGAAGGATTGAAAACTTCCGCTCGGCCGACAGATCGTTCCAGTCCAGGCCCTGCCGTTTGGCATAGGCTTTTCCCATTTTCTCCGCCTGGGAATGCCGCTTTGAAAAAAGCTCACAGGCTTTTCGCGGCACACTATCAATCGCGATTGCGCGGCCGCTCTCGTCGACATGCACCGCGATACCGAGCTTGCGAAGTTCGCTTGCAAGTTCCGCCTGGAAATACGCCCCGAACATGAAAGACGTCGCACTGGTAATGCGAGCACTGTCCAGCGAACCCAAATGGCCGCTTTCGGTCGCTACGGCATTCAAAAGCAGATTGTGAATATGCGCCTGTGGATCCCCCGGCACCGGAACTTCCACCGCCGCCGTGGGGCCTTTTGCGCCATCCTGAATCTTCATGACCGGTCGTGCCGTGTAGTGCCGGAACGATACCCACGCGACTTCCCCCCGTTCCAGCGTGGCTGTCTTTCCTGACCCTCTGCGCGCCACGCCGACCTCTTTGGCAATAAACGCCATAGCCTTGTCGTTGGCCTTGTGAATTGCGCTCCAGATGAGCGCCCGCTCGGCATCCGTCGACGCAAATTCAGCGGCAAGCGTCACTGATTTATCGGGTGACGCTGTGAAGTCGATGGCCGAGTGCTCACGCTTCCGGCCTGTGTTGGCCCATTTTTCACCTGTGTCAGCGCGCTTCGCTTCGAACAGATTGGCCAGCGCCTGGTCTGTCGGCACCTTCATGACGTCAATGCCTAGCGCATCAGCGATCCGGGGGCCCATATCTGGCGACCACATTCCCCGCCCATCACGTCCGGTATAGTAGGTTGTCAGCCTGTCACCTGTATCACGGGTCGGATCACTCCGTTCCCGTTCAAAGCGGGCATCCTTCTCCGGCTCGGACTGATTCTCTCTCAGATAGGCGACGATCAGCTTGCCGGCACCTGCCGCAGAAATCTTCCGGTAAGTGATCATCTTCCAGCCTGCGCAGAGAAGGTGGAAGCTTCAAGCCGGCCAAGCTGCGCCGAGATTGTCTCAAGGGCGGCACCCTGCTGTTCCATGGCCTGGGCCATGCGCGCGACGACCTCGACCAGGCCCTCGCCTTCTTCTGCTTTCTCTGGAGGACTGACCATCTGGTGGATTTGGGCGAGCGTCTCCCCGATCTGATCCAGCCGTTGCAAAACGAGGAGCTGAAACGGCGCTTCGCGATCTACCGGTTGCGGGAGGTCAAATACGTTTTCGTCTGGCATGCATCGTCTCCATGGGCAAAGGAGACATTTTGCTCGAGGTGGTTGTGAGTGCCCGCCGACAGAAACTGTCGCTCCGAGCCCACATCGTCTCAGAGACTATCTGCCTAGCCGTCGCATCCTACCAGGAGCGCAATCTGACGTCTGATGGCAGCAAGCTGATCGGATCTCACCTTGCTGCCTGTCACCGTGACACGCTGCTTGGATGTGGTGGTGAGCAGAGCACTGACTGCCCAACAGGGTTTGGTACAGCCATTATCAGCTGTTGGGTCGATCCGTACTGCCAGATCCGGAATGACGAGGTTCTCATCGTCCGTCAACGGCACAAGCATTACGTTTGGCCACTCAGGCGGAAAGAGGTCGTCTTCGACAACAACAGCCGGCCGACGCTTGTTGGGCTCCTTCGGCAGGGCATCTCCGCGCCAGTCCGCCAGCACAATTTCTCCAGGCGAGAAGATCGCTGCCATGGCAACCGGCCGATCAGGAGCCATGGGTTCCGCCAGCCTCTTCAAAAAGCGCCTGGGCGGAAGGCGTCGTAGCGACGTAGCGGGCAACACGCGCACTGTCCCTGCGGATCCGGTCTCGGCGCGCACTCTTTGCCCCTGTCTCCAGCAGATCACGAATGAGCTGGCTCAGAGGGATACCGCGCGCCGTTGCTTCCTGCTCCAGGTCAGTGCGCAACCGCTCGTCCAGACGGATCGATAGGGGGGATGCCATGACACACTCCATACATTCAGAACGTCGTTAACGTAGCGCAATTTCGTAGTGCAAAACAACATATTTGGCAGGGCAGAATGCGCCGAGATGTCTTCGGCCTCGGCCCGCCCCTGCCCCGCCGGATGCAACACCCGCAGGGTGGCGCGAAGCGCAAACTGAAAGTTTGCATTTGTGTATGGAAAAAGAAAAACTCTGTAGCTTTCTTGTAGTCGTTGGTAGTCGATGCGTAGCTCTTACGTAGTCGATTGTAGTCGTTTGGTAGTCGTGTTAAGATGCCCCTGAGAGATGCGTAGAAGCCGCACAACGGCCACGGGAGGCACCACATGGCAGCGACAGGTATCGGGATCAGCGGGGCCATTGGCGCGCTTGAAAACGTGTCTGGAGCGATGTCGCTGCGCGTGTGGATGGAAGCGAACCGCGAAGAGCTACTGCGGGCATGGAACGGGCGTCGTTTGAACTGGCAGGCCCTGTGCGCATGGTTCAAAGACGTTGGGTTAACCAATGCTGATGGGCAGGCACCGACTGTGCGATGTGCCAAAATGACGTGGTATCGGGCAGGCAAGACATTGGCTGCCCGAAAGGACCGTGCAGTGGCAGAGGCGAAGGGTCCTGCTCGTGATCAGGCGGCTCGCAGGACAGTCGTGCCAACAGACAAAGCGCAGTCTGGCCCCTCCAATGAAGAGATTCTTGCGCTCATGGCTGAGGCCGATACCGAGGAGCGCCTCAACAGGGAGCGCCGTGAGCGGATCGCAGGGTATGAGGCACAGCGCAGAGCCAAGGTGGCCCCCGATCAGGCCAGCATTCAGCCGACGGCACCTGCCGAGGTCGTCGAGACCGCGCAGTCCCAGCCTGTCCCCTTAGAGACCGCCACCCGGCCCCGGGTTAGAGTCGGACAGATCGCCAAGCATGTGACGATGCTCACACAAGCCCCCCGCTATGGTGCGGACAAGGACAAGCCGCTTCCGCCGCCTTATGTTGGTCCTCGACCTGATGGAATGCCAGAGTATCTGCCGCTCGACGCTCTCATGCCCCTCGATGCGACAGGGCGTCAGCCTGATGGTCGCATCGACTATGAAGCGCTACCGGGACTGCCACGACGCTCGTTTTTTGAGAGAGATCGAGACTGGGCAAAAGCCTGCATTCCGATGGTGGAGGCTGTCCCTCATGAAGATCGGTCATTGATCCTGCGGGGCTTGCTGATCCGTGCGCGTGATCTGATGAAGACGCTGTACTAGCCACCCCGTCCGCACTCACAAACGGTGTCCGCATACTGACAGTCTCTCCTCTCTGAGCCGGAGATGGCATTGAAAGTAAGGACCTGTCATGAGTGAAAAGCCTACCCCCTCCAAATCACCCCGCACGCCTGTTGCAGCGGTTAAAGCGGGTCGTGGCAATCTAGGAGGATCCACGGCCGAGGCGGCGCTCGCGGAACGCGCCATCATGCAGGGGCGCTCACCTCTGCTTGCGGATGGTGACGCCCGCAATCCCGGGCTCTCGGCGTTCAAATCGGTCTATGAGCGTTTCGGTCTCACGCGTCCCAAGAACGAAGATGCAGGGATCCTGAGAGAGTGGTTTTCAGAGGCGTTCGGAACGGCCGCCGAGCAAAAGAAGTCTCTTCTTGTCGATGTGGGTGGTGGCGATCGGACGCTTGAACTCTGGGCGAAAGAGGAAGGAATCATCTCTCTTGCGGAGAGTATCGGCCTCGAAGTCACCGGCCTGTTCATGTGCGGTCCCCAGCCCGGAGATCTCGACTACATCAAACGCCTTTGGGAAAGCGAACTTTTCCGTCCCAAAAGAGCTCTGCTGGTGTTCAACGACTGGACTGTGCCAGCGGGACACGACCCGGATCGGGCTTTTGGTCGCCTCATTGAGGACCCACTTTTCGAACAGATGCGAGATTGCGAGGTCCGTTATCTGAGGATTCCGAAGCTGAGCGTTTTGCCCGCCATCATCGAGAGTGGGCTCTCCTTCCAGCAAGTCATGGAAAGTGCGCCGCGCCCCTGCGGAACTCCGTTCGACGTTCTGCGTCGTGCGCAGGTCAAGCGCTGGTTTGACCTGATCGAAAGCAACATCGTCGCCGAAAAGGTTGAAAGCTGGCTCCCATGAGTGACGCTGAAACACCTCTTTCCACCCTGCACGCGTTGCAGGATGCGGGCCGCCTGATGGAAGAGGCGGCCCGACTGGAAGGGATGGACCAGTATTCGCCATTCGGGAAATGGATTTCCGCCACCCGTGCCACCATGGACGCCTTTGCACGGCTTGCCCTGTCGTGCGCTTCTGAAATGCAGAATTTCAGAGGGGAAGCCCGCGACATCATCGAGATGGCGAAGCAGGAACAGACCACCCTGCGGGACCAGTTCATCGAAAGCCGTCAGCAGGTCGAAAAGCTGGGGGAAGTCGCGGCGCGGAATGTCGAGAAACAGGAACTGTTTCGAGACCGCGAATTGCAGGCTACCCTCGGGCGGATCGTCTCTGGCGTGACCTCCGAGCTACGCAAGGAAGTTTTCGACCAGTTGCGGACGGAAATTCCGACGCATGAGCGCCAGTTCTACAAGGAAGCCCGGTGGCGCGCCTATGTGCGGATGACGCTGGCCGGTGCGGTCCTCATGGGCCTCGGCTTTGCGTCTGGCTACACGTATGACGGCTATGCGGCGAGTGTTGGCCGTTATTGCGCAGAGCATCAGGCGTTCGACACGAAGGGCGCGTCATGGTGTCAGATCAACCCGCCGCCGATCCTACCAAAGTCCTGAGCGGACTCTTGCACACCCGCACCAGGGCGAAGCCCTGACGCAGCATACGTCACAGCCGCGCTTGCGCGGTTGTGTCCATTTTGGCGCGGTCTGACCGGACAACAAAAAAGGCGGCTCCCAGGGGAACCGCCTTTTGCATGTGCGGACCTGGCCGAGGCCGATCAGGCGAGGCCGTTCGAGGCGGCCCGGATCTCGGCAGGGGTGGCACCAGCGGCGCGCGCGTCGTCTGCGGCCTTCTCAATGCTGGAATCAAAGCGGGTATTTTCCAGAAAGGTCATGAGGGCGTCCGCGATGGCAAAGCCACGCGCAAGATGCTCCAGCCTTCTCAGGGGGAGGCTCTTGGCGCTGGCGTCGGGGACATATTGGGCGAGTGCGTGAGACATGGGACAGGCTCCACGACCGGGCGGGGCCGGTCGCTCTTCGATGTGCAGAGGGACAGGAAGAGGCCGCGCCCTGTGGGCGCGGCGCGTGCGGCCTAGAGCACGGCCCCCCATTGTGCAGCGCGGACGTTTTCGGTGAGGCTGCGGCCCGTGTCCTTGACGTAAGGCTTCCAGTCTTCCCCGAACAGTTCGCGGTAGGCGTCACATGCACCCTTGGCCATAACAGCGAGCGCGTAAGCCTTGGGGGCCTGCTGTGCAGCGAAACGGACGGCCCGATCTACACGATTTTCCCCGCCGTCGATGCCCTGCCGGTCCTCGTCGCGGCTTTCGTTGCTGAAAGAGTTCTGCTCGTCGCGGGCAATCTGGCGCTTGTTCTCATAGAAGTTGGCGGCACCATAGGCAGAGCGGATCAGGCCGTCCACGATGCGGCCAAGGTGCATTTCCATGGCCTTGAAATTGCGCTCACCCCGGAAATCGGTGACGACAAGCACGTCCTCAAGAAGCGTGTACTGTTCGCGGATCATGCTGACACCGGCCCCCGTCAGTTCGTCATAGTCGCCAGCCTCGAAACCGAAATGCTGAACAATGGCGGCAATCTTGTCGTCATTGGGGGCGAGACGGAGAACATCGGCAAGGGTTGGGGAGGCAATAGCCTTGGTGCGCTCGCGGGCTTCGTTGAAACGGCGGACGGCGGCGGGGCTGGCCTTGTTTGCAGCCTTGCGGTTCTGGGCCTTCGGTGCGATTGTGGTTGCTGCGTCGGACATGAAACTACCCTTTCTAGTCTAGCGAAGTCCCGTTCGGTGCTGGTAACACCGTTCGGGGCGCTTTGTCTTGAGGGTCAATCCCTCTCGACAAGTAAAAGATAGCCTTTCTGGCTTTTTCTTACAAGAGAAAAAACGCAGAAAACCGCCATAAAACGCGCCTTATTTTTGCATGACAAGTAAAAAGATTTCTTGATTACTTCATGAATACCTGTC
>NZ_JASGXC010000011.1:18362-18678 GCF_032913585.1 Gluconobacter sp. GP1 | reverse complement strand
CTCCCCGGACGGTCCGCAGGACTGGCCGGGGAGGTTGAGGAGCCGTCTCACGAACAGATCCCCCAGACCAGGACCGTCCGTCATCGGAAAAGAACGCGGGCAAGCCGTTACCCGGAAGGGCCGAGACCCGAGGGCTAGACGCCCGGTTGAGGGCGGCTGGACGTCGGGGCTCGGTGGAGCTTGGCGACGCAGGAGCCTAGCGGAATAGAGCGCGCGAACCCTTCAGGGCCGCCCCCAATCCTCTTTTGCTTTCTTTGCTCACTGCCCTGATTTTTTCCCGGAAGAGTCCCGGGTCAGAAAGAGCACCACAAAACCC
>NZ_JASGXC010000011.1:0-18352 GCF_032913585.1 Gluconobacter sp. GP1 | reverse complement strand
GGCGACGGGACAGGCCGTCAAGCCCGGAGCGTCCTGAGCAAGGGGGGCAGGCCTGCGGCTGATGCGGGGTCGCGTGCGGCCCTGCAGCAGACGCGGGCCTGACACCTGCCGCCGAGGGTCGCGCAGTGGCTTTACGGCCTGTCCCGTCGCCTGTCAGACTGAACGCTGGATGCGAGGCCGCCTCCCTGTAACGTGCCTCCCCGGACGGTCCGAAGGACTGGCCGGGGAGGTTGAGGAGCCGTCTCACGAACAGATCCCCCAGACCAGGACCGTCCGTTCAGGGAAAAGAACGCGGGTGAACCGTTACCCGGACGGGCCGAGACGCAGGGTCCAGACGCCCGGTTGAGGGCGGCTGGACCCTGTGGCTCGGTCGAACTTGGCGACGCAGGAGCCTAGTGAGATAGGGTGAACGAACCCGCCAGGGCCGCCCCGATCCCTCTTTTGCTTTTTTTACCTATGGCCCTGATTTCTGCCTGAAGAGTCCCGCGTGAGAAAGAACGCCACAAACCCGACGGCAAGCACCAGCAGACCTCCCCGGGTTGGATGCAGAAATCCCTGCCAGATCAGGAGAAGAACAGCCGCCTGAATGACCAGAGCGCCGATGCGGATCGCGTTGTTTCGTGACATGGGCACAGTCTAGCCCTTTCCCCTGTCCTGGCGCAGCCCCCCCCTGTGGGGGGCGAGCACTGGGGGCATCAAAACTCGCGCCGGCGAGGCGCGTCCGTCTGATTGAACTAAACGAGCGGACAAAAAAAAGCGGCCCGGAGGCCGCCTGTGTCGTTTTGTCAGGAAGGACTATGCCGCTTCTGTCGTGGTCTGGCGGTCGGGAGTAACCGGCTAGCAATCCAGCCGAAAAGAGCGCAGCCACCTGCAAACGCGGCGAGCATCATCAGCAGGTTTGGGAAAAACTCATTCATCATGTTCGGTCTCCGTTGGCGTGACCTCAGTGTTCGGAATATAGCCCAGAAGCGTCCACGCGGCAATTTCAAAAGCGGCGGCGGCGAGCGCGGCTGCCAGACGCTGCCACATTGGAACGGCCGCTCCCGTGAAGAGCGGAGCCACAATCCCCGCCCCGAGGATTGCCAGCGCAAGGCTCTGGCAGCCGCTCGCGAAAAGCTTCACGCGCTCGGTTGTGTGCTGCGTTGAAGTGGGAGGTCTGGGAGGCAGTGTCGGCAGCATCATGGAAAAGTCTCTTCGGTGGTCATAGCGCCGGTTCCTGTGAGGAGAGTGAACGGGGACGGTCCTTTGGCAGGACCGTGCAGTGAACTGCGTACCTTAGAATGGCGCCTGATCGTCCCGTTCCTCATCCGACTGGCCCCAGCCGCCTCCTTCGCTTCCGCGGTTGCTATCCAGCAGAACCAGTTCACCCTTGAACCGGTCAACGACAACTTCTGTCGTGTAATGCTCCTGACCGCCCTGATCGGTCCATTTGCGGGTGCGCAGTTCGCCTTCGAGATAGACCTTGCGACCTTTACGGAGGAAGCGCTCCGCGACGTCCCCCAGACGCTCATTGAAAATGACGACACGGTGCCATTCGGTGCGCTCACGGCGTTCGCCGCTCTGGCGGTCATTCCAAGTCTCAGACGTGGCGAGTGTAAAGCTCACGACCTTGGACCCGGACTGCATATTGCGGACTTCCGGGTCTTTACCAAGGTTGCCAACGAGAATGACTTTGTTAACGGAACCAGCCATGAGAGCCTCCAAGAATTAGGGAACGTATCGACTGGACTTGTTCGGCGCTATTGCCTCTGTCCATGAATAGATATTAGGTTTTTACTTGGTCTCAGTCAACGAAAAACGGCAGAAAACCGCCATTTCCGAGGAAATAAAGCCCAAGAAAAAGCGGTTTTACTTGTTGATTACTCAATGAGTATTTGATGTTTTCCTAGACCCATCCTGCCCGTGCGGCGAGCACATTGACGGCGACGAGAGTGGAAGGGAGGTGGCGTTTTCCTGAGCCCATCCTGCCACTGGCCAAGACGGGCGACGGGACAGGCCGTCAGGCCCGGAGCGTCCTGAGCAAGGGGGGCAGGCTTGCGGCTGATGCGGGGTCGCGTGCGGCCGTGCAGCAGACGCGGGCCTGACACCTGCCGCCGAGGGTCGCGCAGTGGCTTTACGGACTGGCACGGCGACTGCCAGACTGAACGCTGGATGCGAGGCCGCCTCCCTGTAACGTGCCTCCCCGGACGGTCCGCAGGACTGGCCGGGGAGGTTGAGGAGCCGTCTCACGAACAGATCCCCCAGACCAACACCGTCCGTCATCGGAAAAGAATGCGGGTGAACCGTTACCCGAAAGGGCCGAGACGCAGGGGCCAGACGCCCGACCAAGGGCGGCTGGACCCTGTGGCTCGGTGGAGCTTGGCGACGCAGGAGCCTAGCGGAATAGGGTGAACGAACCCTTCAGGGCCGCCCCGATCCTTCTTTTCTTCTGCCCTTCAAACCACCCACGGGTCCGTGTCGAAGAGATGAAAAAGACTATTCTTCCCTTCCCGGCCCGCCTTCCTCGTCTTCCTTCTCAGAACCTTGCGTTTTTGACGGGCCTTGCGCCTTTTCTTCTCATCAGCCTTCCAGCAGTCCCGCAGGACAGCACGCAGTTCGGGACACTGTGCGCTGATCTGTCCATAAGCCTGACGCCGGAACCGGGCCACGCCGCCGAAACGGTCGATGCCTGTCACGAGGGTACTCCTGCCGATCCCCGGATAGAAAATCACGCCGAGACCGTCCTGTGCATCGGGTGTTGAGGGCAATCGAAGGAAGAGGGTGGCGAAGCCATCCGAGGTCTGAACCCATCCGGGCGCTGGCCCTGCCAGTTTCCGCAGCGGCATCAGGTCAAAGTCCGGACAGTTCTCGGCTATGGCTGCCGTGAGAGGCGGAGACCTGTGCCAGAAGCTGGCGCTACAGCCCGGCCAGTCTTTTGAGGCGTCGGTCGGAAACAGGATTCCGAAGACGGTGATGAGATCCGCCTCATAGGCAAGCTGACCGCCCTGCCATTTGGCAAAGCCCGGATCATCGAAGCAGTCGAAATACTCCATGCCCCGGATGCTGACGTCTGGATACTCGTCAGACAGCCCCAGCCCATGACCAAGAAATGACGTCCCGATCCCGCTTTCGAGGGTCATCACAAGTGTTGTTTCATCCTCCCACGTCATTTGTTCGGGTGCGCAGGTCCGGTAGGCGCGCTCTCTGGCGATCTGGCGCAGACGGTCCTGCGGGCCGGTGAGCGTGAAGACGGTTGTGACGTGAGTCGCCATGGGGAACATCCTTTTTCATTTTCTGGATGCTTTCCCGCAGGCGCAGACGGTTGGACGGGACAATGGCGCGCCCTCCAGGGCGCGGGCCGCGTGCGGCCGAACCATTGTGGCGGCCGGACGGCCTGTGGCTGGGCTCTCATTTCCTTTGCGCACATGCCTCTTCTTGCGCGCCCTCTGCCCCTCCGGACAGCGTGTTGCAGCCCATCTCCTCATCCTGCCGTCCTGCCGCCGACCTCTCCGAGGCGCCCCGCCCGTCATCCGTTCCAGCATGCAAAACGCACTCACAAGACGCCACGGCAGAATACGGAGATCCGCTCTTCATGACCCGGGATTTCCATGCACTATCGCGTTTCCAGATCAGCCCGTTCTGACTGTCATCCCCACGACGAACTCCGCCTGATCGTGTGCCTGCTTTTTGAAGACGGGACCGCCTGTGTCGGGCAGAGCCTTGTCCGCAGGATGCCAACCTACCTCAAGCGCATAAGGACGCTTTTCCGGTCTGTAGGATCCTTTCAGCGTTATGACCTGCACGCCTTCACGATCGGGGATGCGCCCCCGAATGATCTGGTTTTTCTCTGGGCCTACCACCTGTCCAGACACGGCGTGCGGCTTCGCACCCTGAACGACCCCGGGATCATCGTTGATCCCCTTGCGCCTCTGGCGTTACAGACGCGCGAATGGACCAGTTACAGCGCCCGCACCAGAAAGGTGCTGTTCCCTGTCCTCCTGAAGCAGGCTCTCGCTTCACGGGGAGAATGGCGCGGCACCCGGATTGTTGCCTATTGCTGCATCCTGTCTCAGGGAGCATTCGTCCTTGGCAGTACACCTCTTCTCGATGGCGAACCTTTCAGACTGGACGACTGGATGCCCGCAGTCGGAACCCATCATCTGTGGAGCCGCGTGTATGAGGCGCAGGTCCATAGTCAGGAGGCATATCAGCAGGTGGAAGCCGCTCTGAACCTCTGGCGTGAAACACTCGAAAACATGGGAGGCCGGGAGACATGGTACCGTCAGCACATGTTTTATACCGGCTTTCCGGAAACGGGAGACCTTCACCTTCCAGATACCGAGCTGCTTCTGTCCCTGCCGGCCTCTCTGCTGGCGGGGATCTCATTCTGCCTTGAGCACTGGCCCATGGGTCTCAAAGAGACACGACTGTCGCTCGACAACCAGTCTCAACACCTCTCTCCACCGGGATTCCCTCGCTCCAGAACCGAGGACCCAACTGACTGGGAGAGCTTGGCCCGCTCCCAGGAGGACACTCTGGAAATCATCCAGACATATGTCGAAGATATCGGAGCGATGTTTGCAGACACCCTGGCCAGACAGGAGATTCTTCATTCACAGATGAAAACGCTGTCCAGAACTGTTCTCGAGGCCACAAACATGATGGTTCGCCTCCACGCGGCCTCCTGCCCTGATGACATCTGATCAGCCACTCCGAACGGGACGCGTGAGAATCATTCAGACGTCTCTCTGCCAGACGCTATTCGAAGAGCGTGGCGAGACGGGCGAGGACGTCGTCCAGCAGATGGCCGGACAGTTCCTCCACCATTCGGCCGCCGCGGGCCCTGAGGTCAATGACACGGGGCTGGTCACACCTCACAATGCCTGTGGTCTTCAGACCTTCGAGCGGCACGGCGAAGCCGAGCCGTCTTGCGAAGCCCCCGCCGCTGGTGATTGGGACGACAACCGGCAGGCCGGTCGCGCGGTTGAAGCTGTCAGGGGAGACGATCAGCACCGGGCGCGAGCCCTGTTGCTCGTGTCCTTTGGTGGGATCGAGAGAAACAACCCAGATCTCACCGCGCCTCACAGGATCTCCCGCCCGGTGGCCCCGCCAGCAGCCCAGTCGCGGCTTTCAGCGTCCGGCTCAGCCGGATACTCCGACACGGCCAGCAGCTCTGCCATCGTGTAGTGTGGCCTGCGCCTGGGCCGCACGACGAGGGCGCCATTCTCCACGTCAAGTTCGACCTTCTCACCGGCTTTGAGGTCGAGAAGACCGAGCAGGGCTGGTGGAACCGTCAGCACGATGGAGCCACCGAGCTTTCTGAGACTGGACGTCGTCATGAGTTTCTCCTCGTTATACTTTTATATAACATGGATAGGAGGGGCTCCGCTAATAAAATCGACCGCGGAAAGCAGGCTTTCAGGCTCGCAGGCTGCGCCTTTCTCCTGTCATCAGAGACCGTACGCCCATCTTCTCATGCAGCGCGCCTCAACCCTCCTGTTGATCATCCGGTCTATGGCTACCGGAAAGTACAGCGTCTGCCTGAAGATAAAGAGCTTCAATCACACACAGCCCGTCCTCTGTCCGGTTTTCTGCAAAAAGACGATCTGCGACGTCTGCCAGAAGTTTCAGGGGTGACGGTCCGGACGGCGCGGTGTGAGCTGCGGGCGGAAGTGGGAGAGGCATCATGGCAGGTCGTTCCGAAAGCTGAGGGTACGGGAAGAAACGGGGGACTGGCCGGGGATGGGCTGATACCCCTGAACGGGCTGCGCAATGCTGCGGCGAATGGCGAGCAAGTCATCAAAAGAGGCGAGCGCGAGACTGACCAGGTCAGGATCAAATGCGCCGCCTGCCTGCTCCTGAAGAAAGGCCTTCACCTGACGGGCCGACCATCCACCTTTGTAGGCCCGCGCAGACAGCAGGGCATCGATCACATCCGCAAGGCCGATAATGCGGGCGGCCAGAGGGATGGCTTTGCCCTTCAACCCGAAGGGATAGCCCTCTCCGTCATGGCGTTCGTGGTGCAGGAGCACCGCCTCATGAACGAGGGTCGGGATATCGGCTGACAGATGAAACAGTGCTCCAAGGCCAAGCGAGGGATGCTGCCGCATCACCAGCATCTGCCTGTCGTTAAACATGCCCGGATGTTTCAGGAGGCTGTCTGGCAGGAGCAGTTTGCCCGCGTCGTGCAGGCGGCCTGCCAGTTCAAGGGCGCTGGACGACAGGCCAGTTTTCGCCAGATAGCCGAGCAGGCCAGCAAGGCGCCCGACCCTCTGGCCATGCCCGTCATCCCCTTTGGCAACCTGTGCCAGAAGGGACGCCAGAGGCGCGCCTTGCCGCCGATAGGACGCAGGCAGTTTCACCACTTCTTTCAGGAGCGTCTGCAGTTCAGGCATCTTTCCTCTGCCGGTTGTGTAGGATCACTTTAGGAGAGGGCAATGTGAGTCCGGTCATCCCGGATGGATCAGGCTGCGGGCGAGGCCGCCGAGTGCCAGGGCCACGCAGGTGACGAGGAGCCGTATCCTGGCCGCCCGCCCCTGCCCGCGCCCAGTCAGGATCCCGGAAGTCTTTTCAGCGAGTTTCACAAGAGCCAGTGTGATGCAGGCCAGAAGCGTCCACTGCCAGAACGACAGCATCAGAACCGGTTGACCCAGTCCGGACAGATGCCAGGGTCCCTGTCCGGCAAACTGATCCAGGCCAAGAAATCCATCCGCGGCGTTCGTCAGAAGAAACAGGCTGACCCCGATCAGACATCTGGGGCCACAGACCCGACGCTGTATCCTCCCAACAGAGTGAGAGGATCCCAGAGTGGAGGTATAGCGGACACTGGTGATGAGCGTTGGAGTCCAGTCCACGAAGAAAGGTGCAGGCACGCTCAATACCCATCCGGCAAAAGACGAGACAGAGAGAGCAGGCAGAGCACCAGGCCGAGGCTGGCAAAAACTATACCGCGCCTGCGCTCGAGACCGTAGTCGCGCCCGTCTTCGCCGATTTCGGGGACACCCGGTCCCGTCATGGTTGCCAGACAGCCACCGAGCATGAAAACGGGGCCCATGACAGCGCCAAGCCTGGGAACCACAAACGCAAAGAGAAGCAGTCCCACACTCGGCCAGCAGACCAGGATCTCTCCTGCCGTCTCGGCGATACGTCGGCGCGGTGGAGCATCTTGCATTCGGTCACATTCCCAAGGCACGGCGGTAGATCTGCAAAAGGGTTTCCTGAGCCTCGACCTCCGCGGGCTCCTGCTTGCGCAGCCGGATAATCGTGCGGATGACCTTGACGTCGAACCCGGCTGACTTGGCTTCGGCAAAGATGTCCCTGATGTCACCACTCAGCGCCTTGCGCTCTTCTTCCAGGCGCTCGACCCGCTCAATAATGGACCGCAGCCGGTCGGCGGCAATGCCACCTGCGATGACACCCTGATTGTCCTGGCCGTCTTCAGGAAATGATACGCGTTGCAACATGGTCAACCTCTCAGAGATCGGGTGAGACGCAGATGGGAGAGAGGGGGCGTGGCAGATCGCGATGCCCGTCTGCCAGCGCTTCGAGCCAGCGGGACTGCCGCTCCGGGAGATGTCCCTGTTCCTCAATGAGGCGGCGAAGCGCCGTCCGGTGTTCGCCGAGACGCTCTGCAAGCGTGCGTTCGGACCAGCCAATGGTGATAAGGGCACTGGTCATCGCGTAGCCATTCAGCGGAGGTCTGTTCCCCGCTGGAGGCACAGCCCGGGCCAGTGGATGACTCAGTCGACGGTGCAGCATCCCAAGGGCCGCGAGCCACTTGAGAAAGTCCGGGTCAGGAATACCCTGCCCTGATTGCCAGCGCAGGATCCTGTCCTTGGAGACGCCAGATCGGCGGGACGCCTGACGCGCACCCCAGCCGATGACGGAGAGCTCGCCCGCGATGGACAGCGCTGCACGCCTGTGCCCGGGACGAACGGAGCGTGAATCCACATGTCCTGCCCGCGGTTGCCCACAGCGCTGTCCACTGGTTTGGGGGATAACCCGCAAGCGCGACGCCTCCCTCATGCCTCAGCCATGCCGGGCGATATCGGTAAACGTCCTGTCCTGTGCCCCCTGACGGATGTGTTTGGCCATATGCGGCGAGACAATCCGGTAACGGTTGGGGCGGCGCGGATCCAGTCGTTCTTCGATCAGTCCTGCCTGCTCCAGGTCCTCGAGCGCGTCACGCACAACCGCGATTTTCAGGCCAAGCCAGGGTGCAATTTCCCCAGCGGTTTCGTGCTCGGTCAGGGACGCAAAGACGAGGTCATGGATGGGCGACGTCACAACAGTTCTTGTCGCAGGCATCCACGGCACGCGGGCATAAACACTGTGCCCCAGGGCTGCGATTTCTCCCGCTTTTGCAAGCGTAACCAGGGCCTCGGGCAGAGCGCCCGCCTGCTCGGGGGTGAGGTTCGCGCGAAGTTCGAGAACGTTGTACGGCCCACGGTTCAGGCAGGTCCGAACGTGCTGAAGGACAGACCGATAGGCCTCACGTTGTGTCTCTGCATTCAGTTTGCGGAAAACCCGCGCTTTGGGTTGGTTGCCGCCGATCTTCACTGTGTTGCCCTGTCTGCTGTCATCGTGCACACAGCCTGCCACGTCCGGTTGTGAGTGCGGTGAGACCGCCTCACAGCTGACCTGCCATCCGCATGCACTCAGAAGCCTTCTGCAAATCAGCCAGACCAATCGCCACCCAGACGGGGACGAACACCGGGACGTACCACCGCGGCATGAAGGCTTTCGTCTTCCAAAGGCGCCGCAGATCCATTCCGAGGACGCTGAGAGCCAGTGAGAACAGGATGGCCTGTGCAAACATGGTCCAGACCATCTGGATATCGAAGGGAAAGACCATCCAGCCGAACCCGAGGACCAGTGTCCCCGCGAAAACCATGCTGCCGAGCATCCATGGAGAGTTCAGGGAGGGAAAAGAGAGTGCCCTGGACAGGGCAGCCTGCTTTGAAGATATGAGTTGCTCGGTCATACCGGGCAGTATGACGAAGGCGTTTGTGAGTGCGGTTCAGGCAGACTAGTTCGGGAGGTGCCAATAGGCGTAGATCGGGACGCCAGTCATCAGCACCAGCTTCCATGGTTTACACGACACAACCCTGTGCCAGGGCGCTTTGTCCTAACGATCCCGATGTCTTCCTGAGCGTAGAATAGGAATCAAGAGGCCGAATGCAATACCCATGGACACTCCGAGAACCGGCTTGCCAATCAAGAGGCCAAACACAACCCCTATAGAAATTCCCAGTGCCAAAGCGCCGAGGCCATTACGCGACTTCTTCATGAAATGAAACTCCAAGACACAACGTTCTGTGAGGACCACGGGCCGGGATCGCCCCCTACGCGCCCATCCATCCCATCGCACGCAAGGGCGAAGGCAGCACGTCCGTTTCGCCTCCACCCGAAACGTCTGATGATCCGTCGGAGCCGCTCACAAGGCCGGATAGGGAAGATGCGTCTTATCTCCTGATTGGGCTAAACTCGCATTCACGTTATCAACAATGCCATTGCCAACCTTTCGGATGACTTCCGACAAGGGCTGATCGGGATGCCTGTGGCATTCAATCTCCACCCTGATAAAGAAGCTCTGCGTAATCTGCCCCATGAGCATTTCCATCTGACCCAGATGCAGCGAGGCGAACTCCGTCATATACGGCTTCATCATAGTCATTGCCGAGATCACTCTGTTTCGCGCTTCCGGCGTATTAGGAGATGGTGTGTCCCTGCTCGCATAGTCCAGGTAAGTCGAGCACGGGGTCGACGGTACGAAGACCGTCGTATCTGATGCTGCCGCTGCTGTAAGCCCGGATGCGAGTTGTAATGTCACCAAAAACAAACCTCTGAAAATACGCATTCGATATACTCATCCCGAAAATTATACGTGCCTGATCGGCTGCTCTGCGACGATCATGATCAATATCATTTCTTCCATGATCTCAGTATGCGGTTCCTGAGACAAGCAGCATAGGACCCGGTGACGGCTTGCAGCAGTCTCTGGCCGAGCTGCGAGCTGCTCCTTAAGGACCTGAGAGGCCCACTCTGCCCACTTCAACGAGGCTTCGCGGGCCGTTTGCCGTCGCTTTAACAGGTGTAATGAACGGCCCTGAGTTCCTGCGTGTGGCACAGCCAGACGCCTTGATGGTCAAAAGCCCATCGCCTCTCTCTGAGCCTGCCGATTGTAGACCGATCCCCGTTGGAATGCAGGACGGCGCTTGAGATCCCGCCCCCAGCCATCCCGCCGCGCCTGGAGCGGGATCTCGTCGATGAAGCAGCTCGGGTTGGCCTGCTCGCCCCGACGAAACTCGCACCAGGACACACTGACGCGCTGGCGGCCGCGGGTGAGTGCGACATAAGCCAGTCGACGTTCCTCCGCCGGGTCACTGTTCGTTCGCGACGGAAACAGCGTGTCTTCCCAGCCGATCAGAAAGACATGCCCGAACTCCAGACCCTTTGACCCATGAATGGTCATCAGCTTCACCCGGCCGACACTGTCATCGTCCCGGCTTTCCGACCCGAGGGCCGCATGGTCGAACAGCTCTTCTACCGAGCTGAACTCGTTGGCGAGCGACAGAAGCTCATGCAGGTTTTCCAGCGCCGTGCGCCCATCCTCCCCGGCCGCCTGGTGCATCGCGAGATACCCGCTCTCTTCGACCAGAACCCTCAGACGCTCCCCCAGACTGGGCTCGTCGCTGCGGGCTCCTTTCAGAATCACGTCCAGGAAGCCACGCAGCTTGTCAGCAGCCTTCCCGGTGCGGCCCTGCACAGTGCGCTCCGCCGCCTCGTACAGCGAGATCGCCTCCTCGTCCGCGACCTGCTCGAATTTTGCCATGGCTTTCGCCCCGATCCCCCGGGCGGGCTGATTGACGATCCGCCGAAAGGCTTCGTCTGACTGCCGCTCATACGGAAAACATGTCAGACGCAGGAAGGCCAGCGCGTCCTTGACCACCGCGCGCTGCCAGAAGGCGGTATCATTGACCAGCTCATACGGGATCTTTGCGCGCAGCAGAGACTCTTCCAGCAGCCGGGAGAGATGGTTGAAGCGATAGAGCACCGCCATGTCCTCGTAAGGCACACCTTCCAGGGCACGACGTCCAATCTCGGCGGCAATTCCGGAGGCCTCGTCCTGGCTGCCAGTGTGCCGCAGAATATCCACTGGCTCCCCATCTCCGGACGCGGTATACAGGGTCTTCTCCAGACGGCTCGTGTCGTGAGAAATGACCGCGTTGGCCGCCGACAGAATATGACCGGTCGAGCGGAAGTTCTGCTCCAGGGCAATCATGCGTCCGGTCGGAAACTCCTTGAGAAAGCTTCGGATAATCCGGACATTGGCCCCACGCCAGCCGTAAATCGACTGCGCATCGTCGCCGACAACGAAGAGCTCGTTGTGGTCTTTGGACAGGCATTTCAGCCAGAGAAACTGGAGCCGGTTAACGTCCTGGAACTCATCGGCCAGCACGCAGTCAAACCGGTCCGCCCAGTCCCGTCTGTAGCGTTCGTCGCGGAGCATGGTCACGGTAGGCCACAGCAGAAGGTCTGCAAAATCCGCGCGATTGCTTTCGCGCAGCATCGCCTGATAGGCAGGATAGAGCACGGCCGCATCCCGCCAGACCATGATGTCATCGCCTTCGGTG
This sequence comes from Gluconobacter sp. GP1, assembly GCF_032913585.1. Taxonomy (NCBI): domain Bacteria; kingdom Pseudomonadati; phylum Pseudomonadota; class Alphaproteobacteria; order Acetobacterales; family Acetobacteraceae; genus Gluconobacter; species Gluconobacter sp. GP1. The sequence goes on along the minus strand of NZ_JASGXC010000011.1, from coordinate 6,737 downwards.
ATGGCATCCGTCGCAATCCGTCCCTCGACCCAGGCCACGGCATCCGGGGGAAGCACCATGTTTTCCTTGAGCATGGCGATGCGCGAGCTGACGGATTTCACACGCTTGCGAAACGTCTCTCCGTCATCGGCATTCATGACGCCTGCTTCAATCGCCTTTTCCAGAAGCCTGCGCACGATCTTCGTGCTGTCTTCGCTGTCACAGACGTCGAACCCCGGACGCAGCCCGGCAATATCAGGATCGGTGCGCAGCTGGCGACGCCCGTGCGCATGGAAGGTGCCCACCCAGTACGGCGCCTGAGCGATATTCAGGGCCGCCGCGATGCGGGTCTTCATCTCCCCGGCCGCCTTGTTGGTGAACGTCACGGCCAGAATGCGATCCGGCGCCATGCGACGTTTGACGACACGGTCGACGATCCCGGCCACCAGCGTCCTGGTCTTGCCAGTCCCGGCACCCGCGAGAACAACAACGGGCCCAGTCTGACGCGCGGCCTCTGCCTGGGAGGGAGTCAGTCCGGAGAGATGATTATCCACGACCACGTCCCTGCTCCCGGGTGCCATGAAGAACCTCGCACCGCGTCGCACGGCGACCATCAAGGCTCAGGATCACGTCCGGCTCGACCATCAGGTCAAACTCCTGCCCGAAATCCCACGTCCCGTCCGCCAGGACCGTTCCTCCAACCATGAGACCGCGCAGCACGTCGCCGCCGAACGCGATCTCGACATAAGTCTGCGGGAAGGGCGGCTGATTATGGAGCAGGGCCCAGGTATGCCAGACGCGGGTCGTCTCGGCATCGGCATGCCAGGCGGCGGTCAGTTCTGCGACATGTCCCAGAAGTGTCACGGCATCCGGACGGTCAGGATGACGCGTGCTTCCGGGAACGGTGCCAATCAGGACAAGCTGCTGCTCCCCCGCCTGGCAGGTCAGGAACCCACTGCTTCCGGTCGGAGACTGAACAAACAGGACGATGCGTCCGGACAGATCCCAGCCTGCCGCACTCCAGCGTCCACCAACCACGAGACCCTGACCCCGCTCCATCTCAGGACCGTATTCCACCAGAGCCCAGGGGATGCGACATCCGAGGTCTGGCATCAGGCGCAGAGAGTGGTCCGCATCCGGGTGCGCCAGAAAGGCCGCTCTCAGGGCGTCATTTTTTTCGTGGCCGGGAAACAGAGCCTCCATTTCCCGTCGTGCCTTGTCATTCGTCATCAGTCTCTCCTCAGGCGGCGCGGGCGGCGGCCACAACAGTCTTCAGGGCGTCGTTGAAATCTTTGCAGCCCCCGTGGGGAATACGGCGGATCACACGGACACCGGCTTCACGGCCCAGCTCTGCCAGGCGCGCGGCATAGCGGTTGCCGGCGTCATCATTATCGGTTGCGGCCACCAGAACGGCTGCCGGATCTTTTGCCATCTCAGTCAGTTCGGCCGTGAGGGCTTCGACCGTCTCCGGCCCCATGCCACCTGCGGTCGAGCAGTACAGGGTTTCGCGCGTGCGCTCGCTGTCGAGGGCGGCGTAGGACAGGGCATCAATGGCGGATTCACTCACCACCAGCCGACGGACCGTGCGGCCAAGGCCGGGCTGGAACCGGAAAAGCGTTTTGACCGTACCCGACAGGCAGATATGCGTGTCCGGACCGCGCAGTTCCGCACCACAGATGGCCCCCGCGGCATCCCGGTGGCAGAACCAGGCGGCGTGATAGCCATCCCGGATGCAGCCGGTCATGATGGCCCGACGCAGCACCCACTCCGGAAGGCCGCGCTCCTCGGTGAGGTACGCCCACACCTTCGTGCCGGATGTCAGTTCCTTCTTGGCCTGCCAGCGCTCAGCCGGGGCAACGTCTGGCGTTTTAGCTTGACGCTCGCGGACGTATTCTGCCCCCTTCGGTTCAAGGCCCACCAGCTGACCCAGCTCACGGCAGGCGTCGCGAAACTTCAGACCGGGCGTCAGGCGCTGGATCAGGGAGAACACATCCCCCTTTTCGTCCGATCCCGTATCCCACCAGCCACGGCCTTCATGGTTGACGATAATCGTCTCGCCCTTGCCCGCACGGTATTTCAGAGCGTTCCGCGTGCTTTCGGGCTTGTCGAGAAGATAGCCATGGCGCTCAAGCAGCAGAGCACAGGAGACGCCTTTGACAATGTCGGTCCGGTCGTCATCAGACAGTCTGAACGGCTCAAAGCGTGCCATGATCGTCATCCTTTTCGTTTCGGGACGGCGCAACGGTCAGAACCGGCCTCAACGCCCCTGTGATCTGGGTTTAATTTAGGAAAAATCCGTAAGTATTGCAAGGAAAAACGGCTGTTTACTGCGGTCTTCTCGGTTGTTATTTGCCGTGACTTTCCCATATACAAACATTGTCTCCACAAACTTAACGAATACTTAAACAAGCCTTTCGTTCGACCCATGCCGGAGGCAAAAGGGGCGAAAGCAAGCGCAGCGACGCCTTTCGTCCCGACACTGCCAGGTCCGTCACAAACGTAACGCAGGACAGGATGCCTTCTCAGGGGACCCGGCTGCACGGAGCAACCGAAGGGCGCGGAGGAAGCTGGGGTGGAAGGTCGTCTTGTCCGGAGTGAGGCTTGTGGCACTCCAGACCTTCCCCGCCAGACGCTCCCACACCTTCAGGCACAGTCCCGATCCGCAAAGGCACCGGGCATCACGCCGCCCTGTCGAGCACCCCGCGCGCGGTCCGGCAGATGGGCCGATCCTTCAAGCTCGCGGGCAATGGCGTCGATGTGCGCCTTCAACGCATGAATGTCCTGCAAACCGATCCGGTCCCTTCGGATTTCAAGGCGCCCGGACACGGCGATGCACTCTGCGCCATTTTCGATCGCCAGATCATCGATCTGCAGGCGCGCGCTCCCCTCTTCAAACGGAAAGAAAGTCATGGCCTGGCCTCCGCAGTCGCCCGTTCCGGATCGGCCTGAGTCCTGACGGCATAGGGGGTTTGCCGGGGATGAGGCAGGGCCATGGCCGTCTGCCGGATGTCGTCTGGCAACGACGGGAACGGATCGACACCCGTGGCCTGCGTCAGGGCGCCGATGCTGATGATCGTACAGGTTGGTTGGGCATTGTTCAGGCAGAAATACGCCCCCGCTGCATCTTCGGCAGGATCGTAAACAGCCTTCCATGTCGCCCACGGCACGGAGATCCGATGCCAGCCGATTGTCTTCCTCGGGGAGCTGAAGACAGGACCGGTCACGACGTAAAGCTCGCCCTCGCGCCGTGCGAGCCCGCGCACGGCCATTTCCACGCCCGTCCAGATGCCTTCATTCAGTTCCGGGGTCTGGGGGACAACATTGGACAGCGCAAAGCTCTGCTCCTGGGCACGACGGCTTGGCTCATCGCCCGAACAGGCCATATGGCCGCGATCATAATCCGACGCGCGGTAATCGCTCAGCTCGGCCCGGTCCTCGAAAGACAGACGCGGATCGGCATGAAAGAACCGGACAACCCGGCCGATCTGCATGCTGCGTTCCAGGTCTTCCTCGGTCAGGTGCTCTGCCGTCCACAGGGGGCCATGACTGAGTCCCGAGTGCAGGACAGCAAAGGCGTCATTGCACAGAAGGACGGTCTGCTGCCCCAGAGCCTCCTTTGTCAGGACCGGAAGCTGGCCGTCTCCGCCGAAGTCGGCACACCCAGCCGGTGCCGCCTGGCTTGCGGATGCCCAGAACAGGGCGCTCAGGGCAAGCCCCGCTCTGTGATGTCGCATCGCCATTCCCTTTCCTCCCGGACGCCTGTGTTGCGCATGCCAGGATGACACGGTCTGTTGTGAGTGCAGGCTCGCGGCTGTCAATGGGAGACACTCAGCAGAGTACGGCGCGCCGAACGATGGGCGGCGCTGGCATCACGGCGCAGTGCGGCGCGTAACGCCGCCCCAAGACGATCGTCATCCGCGTCATCAGCCAGATGATCGGCTTCCGCGTAAAAGCGCCGTGCGCGGCCAATGGTCTGGCCTGCCGAGACGGCGCGGTGAAAGACGGGCGCCTCAAGCACGGGAAGGAGACAGGACGGAGCTGTGATGGTCTGGACCTGCACGACGCGGTTCCTTTCTTGTGTTTATTGACCGGATGCGGGCCGCGCTGCGGCCCTGATGTCAGTGGAGGAAGGAGAGGATCAGCGGTCCTGATCTCAGTCCCCGGTCCGAGGCAGGGGGGCGCGCTTTACGGCCATGCCGTCACTCGCAAAACAGAGCATTCCGTTATGCCGGTAATGATTGCGGCGCACTTTGCGGTACACGCCTGACAACTCCGCACCGGCCATGCAAAACGTCTCGTCAATCTGAAGATCTGCGAAGAGAACCGTATCCGGCCCAAAGACCTCTGCCTTTTTACGGGCTGCTGTCAGATCTGTTTTCCTGCGCTTGGACATGCTCTGCCTCTCTCGGTTTATGTCGTTCCCGATCGGCAGCCTCGTGGGGCGGGCGGCGTAGCAAGGGCGGCGCTGTGCGCCGGGAGCGGAGCGACGCACCCTTGCTGCGACGCCTGCCCCATGAGAGCCCCTTCCTTCCCTCCCTCCTCTTTCTCTTTCCCGCGCTTCTCTTTTCTGCCCCCGGAGGTTTTCGCGAGGGCCGAATGAGGACGGTATCTTATTGTTTTTGTTGACTTTTATCTGTGGCGCGCTTTACGCTTGCCGCACAACGACAGGAGGACACCGATGAGTGCACAGACAGATCAGACCGCCACGGTGATCCGCTTTCCGCAGGAGCGGCGTCGTGCACCGACCCTGGACGCGCTCACCGACGCAATCCTGCCCGAGACGCAGTTGCGGTCGCTTGCCGAAATCCGGGCCGTGACACCGCCCCGACAGGTTGAGCGCCTCCGCGCGTTCGGACGCGAGAGGGCGCGACAGATTTTCGGAGCCACCCCCTTGCCCGACACGCGGGAGGGTCGTCAGCGCATGGCGTCTGACTGGCTGACACTTCTGGTCGGTCGGGCACTCGCCCGGGTTTCCGACGCACGGTCCCTCACGGAAAAGGCGGAGCGGCGCGAGATCGAAGATCCGCAGCGCGACGGCATCTATGACGATCTTGCGCAGGCGCTGCGCGCCGAGATCGTCGCCTGGGAGACGGCCCAGAATATTCTGGGCGGATGGGAGGTCGTTCAGGGACTGATCGACGATCCGGACTCCTGCGCCGTCACGGACAGCGCAACGTGTCAGAGCAGACCCATCTGAACAGGCTGCTGCCGGGACAGGGTCGCAGCCAACGCCGGAGCCAGTGAGATGCGGCCTGCATGATCGGCCGGCACGCCGTGACGGTCGATCAGCCTGCGCAACAGCGCCTGTTCGCCTCGGACAGTCTCCTGGCGCAGTTCAGCGCGGTACAGGTCCAGCACCTGATGCTCGACCAGAAGAGCCGCGATCCGGCTTTCCACGTCTGACCAGGTCCAGGCGGGATCGCCGATCCCGCCACGCGCGATGATCTGATCGAGGAAGGCGAGACGCCCCTGCGTCGAGCTGAAATACCGGCCCGCAAAGCCGTTCCGGTTAAAGCAGGCGATAAACCCCCACATCTGGCTGACGCGCTGGTACAGCGCCTTGCTGAACCCCTCCTCCGGCAATCCCTTCGCAACAAAGGCGAGGATTGCATTGGCCAGTTTCGCCTTGTCCTGCGGTGAGCTCCACTGGGTGGCCGTCAGGCCATCGGCCTCAATGCGGACGCGCCGCAGGTGTGGCAACAGCAGGCTCATGCGGTGGCCTCCTGCGCGAGCGCGGACAGAGCCTCCGCGACAGTGCTGGCAAGATCGGGCCGCCGCGCGATCAGCCAGCCCGTCAGTGCGGTGCGATCCGCCGCGTCCACAAGGGAGACGACGCGGTCGACGTCGCAGCGTCTCAGCTGCTCCACGCTGTCAGCCGCCACAGCCACGGCCGAGGCCCAGATCTGGTCGCGCGACCGCGGACCCGCAGACACCGTGTCAGGCGTAGCATCGGACATTCTTCTTCTCCTGAAGGATTTCAAGGACGGCCGGTCAGGCCTGAAATTCGAGGGTTTCCGGGGTGATGGTCATGCGCAGTGTGTCGCCTGAGGCCTGCCTGAGGGCCTGCCGCACAAGCGTCGCCTCCAGGAACTCGCATCCGTCATCCCCGCCAAAAGCCTGGCGTTTGACGTCATGAGCCCTGCCCGCGTTCTGTGCCGGGTCCGCTTCGCGTGCATACGCGCACAGATTGGGCTTCTGACCGTCATCGGACGGCAGAAGGGGAAGCCCGTTCGACATCATGTAGATCCCGTGATCTCCAACCAGCCACAGACCCGCAGGGATCTTTGCAGGATCGACGTCGTCCTGACGGCCCCATTCGCGCGCGCCGTGCCCGGGCTTGCGCAGCCTCTTGTCAAAGAGCTGCGTCAGCGTGGCACGGCGCTCGGACGCGGCCTCGGCATGGGCGAGAAGGCGCTCGATCAGCGCGCGGTCGAAAGTGACGATCATGGGATATTTTCCTCGGATCAGATATTAAAAAGCCCCGCACGATGGCGGGGCCTGGGGGCGTTCGGAGACGTGGAGGCTTCAGCCCCGACCGTGGGTGATGTGGGAGGCGGAGGCGAGATAATGATGGGGCACCGGGCCCGCCAGAAAGCTCGGCAGGCACGTAAAGGCGAAGACCAGGGAGAGAAAACCGAAGACCCCACCGGCCAGTCCGGCAACGTCCTTGATGTCCTGAAGGGCCTGTTGGGAAATCTGCATGAAAGGTCACTCCTGTTGCCGTCATCTCTTTTCTCTGATGACCTCTCCGGCACAGG
>NZ_JASGXC010000010.1:11398-41131 GCF_032913585.1 Gluconobacter sp. GP1 | reverse complement strand
TACCGGTTCATCCGGAAATGGAAAACAACGCATGCCGCCGCCAGTGATGGCGCGCGATTGAGAGAGGGGCAGCTGGATAAAGCCAACGAAGACTTCATGGAAAAGCAGGGTTTTGTCTCAAAGGTTCACAGAAAAAAGCCGCATCTCAAGCCTATGCCCCAACATATCCAGAAATCGAATGCTGGAAAGTCGGTCATCCGCTCGCGTGTCGAACATGCCTTTGCCGGTCAGAAATCGCAAATGGCTCTGTTCGTCCGAACTATCGGTATCACCCGGGACACCATGAGGATCGGCCTGGCCAATATCGTCTACAATATGCGCCGTTTTCTCTTACTCGAAAGATCCGAGCGCGAGTGTGTAGTCATCCAGAGGGGGACAACATTCCATCTGCTCAAAATACAGATCAAAAGCGCCCACGAAAACCGTTAATCAGCACGCCCAAGGCACCAAATCAAAACCATGGACATCAATTAACGGCTTTTCGATCCTCCCACATAATTTTTCTCATATCCTTGAAATAATATCGACAAAATTACACGGCTTATGATTGCTATTTAGCTGGTTTTTTAAAATATCATCCCACCCATCTTTCACTGCACCTGGTGATCCGGGAAGAGCAAATAGTAATTTCCCACGGGAAACTCCCGCCATTGCTCTCGATTGTATTGTAGAGGTCCCTATCTTTTTATAAGACAACATTCGAAACAGCTCTCCGAAACCGGGAATGCATTTGTCTATGACGAGATTGAATGCTTCTGGAGTGACATCTCGTTTGGTTAATCCAGTTCCTCCTGTAGTAATTATGACATCAACATCCTTATTATCGATCATGACATTGAGAGCATCAGTAATCTTATCGATGTCATCTATTTCAATGGACCTATCCACAAGAACATGCCCTGCTTCTGTGACTCTGTCGGCCAATATCATACCGGAAATATCGGTTTCTAAATTCCGACTATCCGAAATGGTGAGAATTGCAATCCGAACGGGTATAGAGTTGTTCAAGTTATTATCTTTCTACTTTTATTCCGGACGCGACTTTAGCTTCCCCGACTCAAGTTCATCCGCAAGAGCATCAGCGTGATACACTGTCCTCAACGCAGCCATGATGGCACTTGTATCCGTGGAAACAGCACGATTGCGCTCGATGTCGTAATAAAGATCGCCCGCCAGGCTATCGAGGTTACCGTCAAAAATCAGGCCAACGACATCGCCTTGACGGTTAATAACAGGGGAGCCTGAATTGCCGCCGACAATGTCATTGGTCGACACATAATCAAGCTTCGTAGAGAGGTTTAGATGTGGCTTCGCATCCAACCAGACTTGCGGCAGACGGAACGGATCACTGCCCGTTGCATGTTTGTACATCCCTGCAAAATCCGTGAAGGGTGCAATGGCCTTTGCGCCATCCTGGAAGCCTTTAACCGTGCCGTAAGACAGTCGCGGCGAGAACGTGGCATCCGGATAAAGTGTATCAGCCTTTCCTTTTGCCTGAGCACGCGCGAACTGGGCCCGTGCAATCGTACCCTGGGCTTCGTGCATCGGTGCTTCAATCTGGTCACGGCTGCGATTGCGGATCGTGTCCAGAACCGGCTGTAAGTGACGTGCCAGAACGATCATTGGATCTTTGGATGCTTCAATGGCCTTGACGCCACCTTTGTAAAGCGCAAGACGCTCTGCGGGATCCGCCAGTTTCGTGCCCTGTATCAGTTCTACGGCGCGCTCATCCGGGCTTTTTGTTCCCAGAATCAGATGGACCGCTGCATCATCCTCCCCCAGTATCTGGCGCATGGTCGTCATACCTAACGCCAAAGTCGTAGTTTCCAATTCAGTATGCACCGGCACTTTCGCAGCGATCTCGGTTTCAAGTGCGGCTAATTCCGCATCATGGTAACCGGCCCGACGCTCTGTATCTGGCTTCTTTCGTTCATGCGCCGCTGACACCAGCATAACAGCGTCTCCCAGCAGACCATGAACTGTGCGTGTTATGGCAAAATCATGCACATAATACTGACGCTGCACAGCAAGAGCGGCTTCCACTTTTTTGTACGGATCACCATAAGTCTTGCGACGTTCTGCATCTGCGTCAATCCACGCTTGTAGGGCTTGATCTTCCGCCTCGCGCTTTTCTATCACTTCAGGTTCGCGCAAAGCCTTTGCTGTACCAGACAGAGATTTCAGTGCGTTCTGAACACCGAAAAGCGTATTTTGTGCGTCAATTAGGTGGGTCTTGCTTTCTCTGGAATACTGCCACAGCGCTCCTTCAAGGGTCGAATAAGCGGCAATAATGGTTGGCAGGCTGACATCTCGTTGAAATGTCAAGACGCTGGCCGGAAGCGAGCGTTGTGTGCGTCCTGGGTTTCCGGATGTGAAGACCAGATCACCAGCCTTGGGGCCCTTTGGATCGAATTTAAAAAACGGCGTATGAACCGGCTTGCCGTCTTCAAACACCCGCAGCATCGATAGATCAATATCATAACGCGGGAATGTAAAGTTATCGGGATCACCACCAAAGAATGCTATATCCTGATCGGGCGCCATCACGAGACGTACATCCTGATAACGGCGGTAACGATAAAGCGCCGTCTGTCCACCATGATAGAGTGTCACGACATCGCAACGCCAGTGTGAGGCATCACCCAGCGCGCATTCCTTGGTCAGGACACTATTGGCAACCTGCAAAGCTTTGCCATATTCCGCACCATGTTTTCCTGCGGTCATTTCTGCGACACGACCCGTTACATCTTTCACCTGATCCAGACGATCCAGTTCCATCCCCGGACACTGAGGCTCTTTTGAGACCTCTCGAGCCGAGAAACCATCATGGAAATAATCGTGATTTTTGTCAGACAGATCCGTGAGACACGTATTGGCACAATGATGATTTGTCATCACCAAACCATCACCTGATACGAACGAGGCAGAGCAGCCTTCCGCCAAGCGTGCCGAAGACTGAATGACATGGTTAATCCATTCGACAGAGGGTTCAAACCCATATTGCTGCTTCATCTGCCGAATAGGCAAATGATCAAACGTCCACATGCCTTCTTCAGCCTGAGCAGATCCAATAAACGCAGGAATAATTGCAAACAAAATTGATTTTTTTCTCATAAATAAACCCGAATTAAGAACCTTAAAGATACGGAAAATAACTTTACTTGACGTTTTACATTGTAATAATTCCCGTTCCTTGTTTAACGAATTTTAGTATGTTAACTCGCGTCGAAACACTTTATTTTCGGTGGCTATCATTACGTTATAACATCACAAATAACCCGACATCGCAATATTCGTCAAGCATAAGACTAACGTATTCGATCCCGGACTTAAGTTGCGTAGAAATAATCAATAGCCTCTGTGTATATATTGGGATTTCGCAATAGATATCGGTGCGAAGTTAGAAATGTAGAAATTATTATAAATATTATTCGTATAATAATTTATCCCGATGATATCTCACAACCAAATAAATCGTGTCGATAAGCTAAAAGACTTGTGCCAAACGAGACTCCGATGCTTTGGCGATTAAATTGATAGCGGATTCCATGTCCAACATTGGTGTTTCTGATCTTCCATATTCCCGGATAGACACGGTGCCTGCCTGTGCTTCCTTCTTCCCGACGATCAGCAACATGGGTACTTTCGCGAGGCTGTGTTCGCGGATTTTGTAAGCGATTTTTTCATTGCGCAAATCGGGCTCTGCTCGGACTCCACGTTGGCGGAGAGCTTTAATCAGATCGGCTGCGTAATCGTCTGCAGCGCCGGTGATTGTTGCCACCACGATCTGAATGGGTGCAAGCCAGAAAGGCAGGTGGCCGGCATGGTGTTCAAGGAGAATGCCGATGAAGCGTTCCAGCGAACCGAACAGCGCGCGGTGCAGCATGACGGGCGAATGTTTTTCTCCATCCGCGCCAATATAATGCGCGTCCAGACGCTGAGGCAGATTGAGATCGACCTGAACGGTACCGCACTGCCAGTCCCGGCCGATTGCATCACGTAGTACGAACTCCAGCTTGGGACCGTAAAAGGCGCCTTCTCCTCGATTGCGTGTATAGGAGAGACCTGAAGCTTCGACCCCGCGCTGTAACGCTTCTTCCGAGCGATCCCAGATCTCGTCCGATCCAATACGTTTTTCAGGCCGGTCGGAGAATTTGATACGGACGTCATTGAAACCAAAAGTCTTATAGATCGAAAGCACGAGATGACAGATGCGCTGCGTCTCGGCCTCCATCTGTTCCGGTGTACAGAAAATATGTGCGTCATCCTGCGTGAATGCACGTACGCGCATCAGGCCATGCAGCGCTCCTGACGGTTCAAAGCGATGGACTTTGCCGAATTCAGCCATCCGCAAGGGCAGGTCGCGATAGCTCTTCAGGCCTTGGCGGAAAACCTGCACACCACCGGGGCAATTCATAGGCTTGAGGGCGTAGGTACGGCCTTCGGTTTCGGTGGTGAACATGTTCTCCCCGAATTTTTCCCAATGGCCAGAGGCCTGCCAGAGCGACAGATCCATGATGTCGGGCGTATTGATCTCCACATAGTTCTCGGCCTTCTGACGTTCGCGCAGATAAGCGAGCAGGGTCTGGAACAGTGTCCAGCCGTTCGGATGCCAGAACACCGCGCCTGGAGCTTCGGCCTGGAAATGGAACAGATCCATCTCGCGGCCGAGACGACGATGATCACGCCGTGCTGCTGCTTCCTGACGCTGCTCCCACACGGCGAGTTCGTCGGCATCACGACAGGCCGTTCCGTGAATCCTCTGCAGCATTGGATTGCTTCGATCACCTTTCCAGTAGGCACCAGCCGTACCGAGAAGTCGAAAGGCGTGTCCGATCTGTCCTGTGCTGACGAGATGTGGCCCTCGGCAGAGATCGACGAAGTCGCCTTGTCGATAAAAGCTCAGGGTGGCATCAGCAGGCAGGGACATGATGATCTCGGCCTTGTAGGGCTGTCCATTCTCCCGGCACCAGGCAAGTGCTCTCTCGCGATCCCACTCCTCCCGGATGATCGGCTCGTCCCGGTCGACGATCTCGTGCATCCGTGCGTGGATCCGAGCGATGTCATCATCTGTGAAAGCGTGCTCAGCTGCGAAATCGTAGAAAAATCCCTGTTCCGTGGCGGGCCCTGTCGCAAGCGCGGTGCCAGGAAACAACTCACTGACGGCTTGTGCCAGAACATGGGCCGTGTCGTGACGGATCAGGGAAAGCGCATCGGCGTCCGACCGGAAAACGGGTTCAGAAGGTCGGTCACCAGTTGTGGAGGAAAGATCGCTGATAATGCCGTTCACACGGCAGGCGAGCATATCCTTTGGTGGGTGGGATGAAGGACGGGAAGAGATGGTGGTCGGTAACATGAGAGAGCCTTAACGGAGAAGAGCGGCGAGGGGCCGCGGTTCATTTGGGCGCGCGTGTCGGAAGCTTGTGCTTTTGTTGTGTCGGCAAGAAAGACGGGCAGACGCTGCATCGTGCGCAGACGCCCTGAACTTCGATGACCCGATGCCGGACCTGAAATCCAAGGGTCTCGGCCGCAGCGTCGATCAATTGACAGGATAGCGTATTTTCCACCGCTTGCGCGGCACCACATCGATCGCAGATACAGTAGACGAGGTGAGAGGGATCGTTTGCCCAGATCCGCACGAAGGCATTTCGACTTTCGAGCCGTCCCACTAACCCGCTGGCAATCAGCTTTCCGAGAGCCCGGTAAATTGTAGTCGGAGCAATCCGCGGGCAATTCGAATGACTGACACACCGTAGGATGTCGTAAGCCGAAAGTGGGACGTTTGCCTTCGTCAGCACGTCGAGTACATCATTCCGTAAAGACGTGGTCCGCCTTTTGAAGGCATCGCAACCTTGACGTGCGTCGCGAGACGGCGGCATGACACGCTCTATCATCGGGAAATTGTATCCATCACGAGGACCGGCCCAGGCCTTGCACCGTTTGCGATATTTGCCGGGAGACGATGAAGGCATCCGAGTTTGCCTTCAGCCGCCCCTTTAATGAACGCTACTGCGAACGGTGTCAGGGTACTGACAATACCACTCTTTGGATTTTGGCTGCCGCACCACTCTGGTCCGGCGCTTCCATAGGCGCAGATCAGCCGAAGTGCATCGGGGGGCAACTCGAACGCAGTCTCCCCACGGGATGGCGTTATTAGCTGGATGTGCTGCCGGACGCCTCCTGTCAGCGCACCGAACAGTGCGGACAAGTCCCTGACATCAGTCAGGATGAGGGGAGACCAGTCCTGATGTAAAGCCGGGTTTGCAAGGGAATCTGCGATTTCCGAAGGTGTGCCGGCGAAAGTGAGAGCAGATGGGACTTGTGAGCAGTTTGTGAGAGTTCCTTCCCATGTTGCCGGAATCCGGCGCCCCCACACGACCATATCGACATCCGGTCGCTGCAGATCCATCACGACTGTCGCGTGGGCACAGGCGACCACATGCGGTGCAAGACGGCCCATCCTGCTGTTTTCCGCTGGGTCGATCGTTGGTGCGGGCCAGCTCTCCATGAACAGCACGGCGCCGAGGCTTTCTTGCGGTGCGGGTACGGTCATATCCGATGAGACGGCATGTTGCTGTGAGGGAGGCATGGTTCCCGAGCTTGACGATGAGTGGCGAAGGCTCTTATGGTTACGTTATAACATAACATAGTCAATAGCAGATGAACCCTCCATGGACACACTGATGGACATTCCACGACAAGTGAGAACCCGGCCGACCCGGGCTCAGGCGGAGGAGGCGGTGCGAACCCTGCTCGCCTGGACCGGTGATGATCCTGATCGCGAGGGGCTTGTCGGCACGCCTGACCGCGTGGTGCGGGCCTATGAGGAGTTTTTCGAGGGATATCAGGACGATCCGGTCGCTCTTCTGGAGCGGACCTTCGAGGAGAGCGGTAACTACAACGAGATGGTGGTGCTACGCGATATCCGTCTGGAATCCCATTGCGAGCATCATATCATTCCGCTGATCGGTAAGGCGCATGTGGCGTATCTGCCCGATAGGCGGGTGGTTGGCATTAGTAAGCTGGCGCGTCTCGTGGACGTCTTCGCTCATCGTCTACAGATCCAGGAAAAACTGACGGCCCAGATCGCGGATACAATCCAGAGCGTGCTTCAACCACGGGGCGTCGCGGTCGTGATCGACGCGGCTCATCAGTGCATGACCACACGCGGAGTACATAAGCCGGGTGTGAGCATGGTCACCAGCCGCCTGCTGGGCGAGTTCGAGACGTCGGAACCCTTGCGTCGCCAGTTCTTCGCTATGGCGGGAATGGGAGGCATGTGATGGGCACAACTGTATCTTCTGTGTCAACGGCGTTTGGGTCGCGCGTCTCAATTGAGCAGGTTGAGGAGGGGAGTGATCTCGCCCCACGTTTCGACGCCAGCGGACTGCTGACCGTGGTCACAACGGACGCAGAAAGCGGTGATGTCATGATGGTGGGCGTCATGAACGCAGAGGCGCTCGCACGCACAATCGCAACCCGTGAGGCGCATTACTGGAGCCGGAGCCGTCAGTGTCTCTGGCGAAAGGGCGCCACGAGCGGGCTGATCCAGCATGTCCTCGAAATGCGGATCGACGACGATCAGGACGCGATCTGGCTGCGCGTTCACACGGCGGGCACAGGAGCGAACTGCCATGTGGGTTATCGAAGCTGTTTTTATCGGCGTGTTGATCTCACTTCTGAGGAAGGCATTCCGTCATCATCGGCAGCACTCCTCTTTTGCGAAACGCACAAAATATTCGATCCGCTCGCCGTCTATGGCGACGCCCCAAACCCTACAAGGCTTTAGAGGAAAAATCCCCATGGATGACCAACTTCCCGTTACCGTGCTGTCCGGCTTTCTTGGCGCGGGAAAGACGACCTTGCTCAATCACGTACTGAATAACCGCCAGGGCTATAAGGTCGCGGTCATTGTGAATGATATGAGCGAGGTCAACATTGACGCCGCTCTGGTGCGCGAGGGCGGCAGCAATCTGTCGCGTACCGATGAAAAGCTGGTTGAAATGACCAATGGCTGCATTTGCTGCACGCTCCGCGACGATTTGTTGCAGGAAGTACGGAGGCTCGCAGAGGAGCGGAAATTCGATTATCTGCTCATTGAATCTACAGGCATTGCGGAACCGCTGCCCGTAGCCGCAACGTTTGAGTTTCGTGACGAGAGTGGCGTCAGCCTGAGCGATATCGCACGGCTGGATACGATGGTGACGGTCGTTGATGCGGTCAATCTCCTGCGCGATTATTCTTCCAGCGATTTCCTGAAGGATCGGGGTGAAACGGCCGGGGAGGACGACGAGCGTGCCCTGGTCGATCTGCTCGTCCAGCAGATCGAGTTTGCGGATGTCGTGGTGATCAACAAAGTCTCCACCGCTACATCGGATCAGGTTGATGCGGCGAGGCAGATCATTCGTGCGTTGAATTCGGACGCTGATATCATCGAGACCGACATGGGGTCTGTTCCTGTTGAGCGGATCCTGAATACAGGCCGTTTCGATTACGACAAGGCACATCAGCATCCGTTGTGGTTCAAGGAACTTTACGGCTTTTCCAGCCATGTTCCTGAAACAGACGAATATGGCATCCGTAATTTTGTCTATCGTGCGCGCCGTCCGTTCCAACCAGCGAAATTCCAGGCCTTCCTTGATCGGAGCTGGCCTGGCGTCGTACGCGCCAAGGGCCATTTCTGGTTAGCTACGCGCCCGGACTGGGTAGGTGAAATGAGTCAGGCTGGAGCCCTGGTGCGAAGCGAGGCGATGGGGCTGTGGTGGGCCGCGATTCCGAAAAATCAGTGGCCGGATACTGATCAGTGGCGCGACTTCGTATTGGGAAACTGGGATCCGGTCTTCGGCGACCGTCGTCAGGAAATCGTCTTCATCGGCAATGGAGATATGGATGAATCCGGACTTCGGCAGGAACTTGATGCCTGTCTTGTTCCAGATCTCGGAGACACCCCTTTTGAGCCGTCACGCTATGCACGCCTCCCTGATCCCTTTCCGCTTTGGCGTCGCCAGTCGGAAAGCCTTGAGTTGGCCTGAACGAATTACCACACGCTATTATTGAGGAATATTTTCATGAAAACCCGAGCTGCAATTGCGTGGGAACCTAACATGCCGCTTGAGATCGATCTGGTTGATCTCGAAGGCCCGAAAGACGGCGAGGTTCTGGTCCGTATCGTGACCACGAGCCTGTGTCATACGGATATGTTTACCCTGTCGGGACATGATCCGGAAGGACGTTTTCCATGTATTCTTGGTCACGAGGGGGTGGGGATCGTCGAGGATGTGGGTAAAGGTGTTACCTCTGTCGCTCCGGGTGATCATGTCATTCCGCTCTATATTCCCGAAGACCCGAACTGCCCGATGATCCGTTCGGGCAAAACCAATCTCTGCTCGACTATCCGCGAGACACAGGCGCTCGGTCTGATGCCAGACGGCACCAGCCGTTTTTCATATAAGGGCCGCCAGATCTTTCATTACATGGGCACCAGCACGTTCAGCGAGTACACCGTGCTGCCCGAAATTGCCGTGGCGAAGATCACCAAAGAGGCGCCGCTTGCGAAAGCCAGCGTCATGGGGTGCGCCGTCCCGACAGGTATGGGAGCCGTGCGGAACGCCGCGAAAGTGGAAGCGGGATCGACTGTGGCCGTCTTTGGTCTCGGTGCGATCGGCATGGCCGTCATTCAGGGGGCTGTCATGGCCGGTGCTGCAAGGATCATCGGCATCGACACCAATCCGGCGAAGTTCCTGCTGGCCCGAAATCTGGGGGCGACCGATCTCGTCAATCCGACCGATCATACCGATCCAATCCAGAAAGTTATCGTGGAGATGACGGGTGGCGGCGTGGATTATTCCTTTGAGGCGATCGGTCGGGTCGATGTCATGCGAGCGGCCCTTGAGTGTTGCCATAAAGGCTGGGGTGAATGCACAGTCATCGGTGTCGCTGGGGCTGGCGAGGAGATCTCGACGCGGCCTTTCCAGCTGATCACGGGACGGGTCTGGCGGGGCACGGCCTTTGGGGGGGTAAAAGGGCGTTCGCAGTTACCCGGTATGGTCGATGAATGGCTAGCGGGGAAGTTCAGCGTTGACCCTTACATCACCCACAACATGACTCATGATCGGATCAATACGGCATTTGACCTTCTGCATCGGGGAGAGGCCATTCGTTCTGTCATGCACTATCAGCCAGGCGAAACCCTGTCGAATAACCTGCCCGGCAAAATTCTGACCGATCTTTAAGGAGACGAAACGTGGCTATGCTGAGACCTAATCCACGTGGTGATTTTCCCGTGGTTTCTGAAAGCGCCTTTGTCGATCCGACCGCGATCCTGTGCGGTCATGTGATTGTCGAGGACAATGTGTTCATCGGTCCTTATGCTGTTATTCGTGCCGATGAAGCCGATGAAAATGGCCATGTCGAGCCCATCCTGATCGGGAGTGGATCAAACATTCAGGATGGTGTTGTCATCCACTCGAAAGACGGCGCGGCCGTGACGATCGGGTCGCGCACGTCCATTGCACATCGCTCGATCATTCACGGTCCCTGCGCTGTTGGAGACGAGGTATTCATTGGCTTCAATTCCGTGATCTTCAACTGCACGGTCGAGCGTGGCTGCGTTGTGAGGCATAATTCCGTTGTCGAAGACTGCGTCTTGCCGGAGCAGTTTTATATTCCGTCCACGACAACAATTCATTCGAATACAGATCTATTGACGATTACGCAGGTCACTCAGGATGCGACGGCATTTTCTGAGAGCGTCGCGGAGATGAATGTTAGTCTGGCACACTCCTATCGACGTATAGCCAATCAACTTTAAAACTTCCGTCAAGGGACGCAATTAAAGAGGTACGAACCAATTTTGGCTGAATGGGGACCTTATTCTCCTGGAAAAACCGGAGGGTTTTTAGAGCCCTCCGGTTTGTCGGTTCGGTGAACACCACGGGCGCCAGGAAATCCAGTTGGAACCGCATATCTGGCGATCATCTGCTAAGTGGACACTATCGTACCATGAGCAGTGGCCCACGAGGTTTTGCCTGACACGCCAGGATGTAGCCCGCCTTCTTGTCTGCCGCCGATAGACCGACTTCGCAACCGGTTGTGATGGTGCCTTTTATGAGCTTGACTTTGCAGTGTAGGTTGTGCCCGATAGCGAGAAGCTGATCGGATATTCCTTGGTGTCCGGCAGGTTATCTCCGTGCGACAGAACGCCGCCGAACGATTCACAGGCGATCCGTTCAGGTGAAGTCCCGAGTTCATCACACAATACAAGCGCCGCGGCGACCATAGCAACTGGGCCGCAAATACGCATATGATGATCGGCGATAAAACGGAAGGGAAGCCGTTCACCTACCAGCGGGCGTCGTCTGAACGAACGGATATCTGGCGTTTCGGCTCGCACGTGAATGATATACATGGTGCCCGCTCAGAATCCTGCGGGGCGTTTGTTTTCTTCCAACGCCGTGCATGCCGCTGCATTGTTATACGTTGTAACGATATCGTTCAGTGCGATCCTTGTGTTAACGCCGGTGCGTGCTGACCGAGTATTGATCGCTACACGAAAAAAATGATTAAAGCGCGCGGGATTAGACCATGCCGGCTGCGTCCGGCGCCTGTACTCTGCGAAGCGGCGGGCAAAAGCATTGTCTCTCTGACCAGTTAGCGGATCGCGAGACGGCACGACACAACGCTGACAGGGGTTTATTCCCAACCACTCTGTGCCACCAAGGTGAAACTCGACTTCGTCTCCAAGTCCTCCGAACAGTGCATCTTCCCAAAAAGCCGGGACGCCCCCGATCTCGATATTGGTCCGAAAGCGGGCCCGAACTTGCTCGACTGGCAACCCGAACCATATTCCAATCGTCTCTAGCGTCGCAACGCTGATGATAGTCGGACCAGGCGAATCCGTATCATCAGGATGTCCCGTAGTGGTATCCGCCCGAAGGTGGACTGGAAAACCGAAAAACCGACTTAGCCATGCCTCTATTGGTCTTGCAGTGCCATCAAGATTGAACAGAACAGTAGGCAGACCTCGACCAGAGTCATCTCGTAGGCTTACGGTCCGTTTATCAAGATCGAAACCAGCGCGGATGCGATGAATCTCTGCGTGGTTCTTGCCGTTAACCACACGCCCCTGTGCGTCAAATAGAGCCCAGCACCGGTCGTCTGCCAAGGCCCCGCTAGTAAGAACCCGCGCATTTGTGACTTCCACCGGATCCAATGATTTAATCGGAAAGATCAGAATGCGGGAGATAAACGGAACCGATCTGGTCATTTTTCATAATCTCGCGAGGAAATTTCAGATGTTAGAAACTATGTTGGAGCGGCGGATCTAATACGTCATGGCAGCCTTGTTTTGAGGACTGTATTGGTGATTGCAATGAGACGCCGTACGATAGCGACGATCACCAGTTTGTGTGGTTTACCCGATTGTTTCATGGGTTTGGAAACATCTTTCAGAAGGGTTTATGGCACGCAGTTGCCAATCCTGCCTGAAACAGGGGCTGACGGAGAAATCTTCCTCCCCTTGAAATGACACGTTTTCTATGCATCACGCCATTGTCATGAGCCATTGGTGCAAGTCCGGCCATGGCAGAGGCTTCTGTTGCCAGAATACGATCAAGTCCTGGCATTTCAAACGGATAGTGTTTCTTTTTCTAACTGATCCTGGCCACTCGGCCCCTCTGTTCTGACGTCGACATCCAAGGCTTGAATCACATCAGACCGATTTTCCAAACAGACTCTCAAGCCGTCGATGCCCGCCCGAGCCTGATCTTATACGGAAAAATGGAATAAGCGCTTGAATATAAGTGAGCGTTTACTTACCTTACTTCCGTAAGGAGAACCCATGCCGACCTCACGCCGTTCCAGATTGTCCGCGACTGACCGCAAGCAGGCCATCCTGTCCGCTGCAGCTCCCATTTTCGCCCGGCTCGGTCGGGACGGTGCGACGACCAAGGAAATCGCCAGAGCCGCTGGTGTTTCCGAAGCTTTGCTTTATCGGCACTTTACCAGCAAGGACGTGCTTTATGCGGCGCTTGAAACTCACTGCGTTGAAGCGAATGCAGTTGGCAGCCGTATTCTCGCCGAGGCGACGCCTTCGACTGAAACATTGGTCATGGGTGTTGCCATACTCGTACACGCGGTGTTTCCCGGGATTGGCGATGCGCAGTCTCACGAAGACACCAAACGCCTTGTGACGGCCAGCCTGCTTGGCGATGGCCAGTTCGCAAAGGCGTTCCTCGACCAGCATGTAAAGCCGTGGGTCAGCGTTTTTTCGCAATCATTCAGGGCGGCTCAAGACGCGGGAGACGTCGAATCTGGCATTCATATCGGTCATGCAGAGATATGGTTCGTCCATCATCTAGCGAATACTTTGCATCTCATCAGCCTGCCCGACATCACGGTCGTTGAATACGGCATCACACGAGACAAGCTGGTCGAGAACACTATCCGGTTTCTGTTGCGCGGGCTCGGCCTCCAGAACGCCGTCATAGACCGGCATTACGACCCGAAAAAACTCAAGATGATCATTATATCAATGGATCAGAAAATATGATGGAACCGATCAGGACTATAGGCGTCATCGGTGCAACGGGGCGGCTTGGCGCGCCAGTTGCAGCGGAACTGGCAAAACATTTTCAGGTGAGGGCAATCGTTCGTTCGCCAGACAAAGCTCGGAGGATACTGCCGCCTAATGTCGAAATCGCCCAGGCAGATCTGCGGGACATTGCGGGGTTGCACAAGGCGCTCGACGGGGTGGATGCGCTCTATCTCAACCTTGCGACCGACACGGCGGATTTGACGCTTCCCTTCTACGAAGAGAGGGAGGGTGTGCGGAACTTGATGAGCGCCATCAAAGGGTTGAATATTAATTATATTGCTAAAATCGGTGCTCTGGGCGCCTATCCTCCCGCGCTCAACACTATCAGACATAACATCGTGCCCAATATTATTCGGATGGAAGGGCACAAAATCATCGCGGATTCCGGTATTCGTCATACGTTTTTCGCGCCGACCCATTTCATGGACCTGCTCCCAAATATGATCAGCGGTCGAGCGCTCCAGTGGATCGGGAATACACACATCAAAATCTGGTGGATCAGCTCCGCCGATTATGCGCGCTGGGTGATTGAGGCGTTTCAGAATCCTGAGGCAATGCCTGTACATTGCCCCGTACAGGGGCCGGAAGCGATCTCCGTCAGGCAGGCGCTGGAGCGGTTTGTCCGAAATTATGATCCGACACTTAAAATTCGCGTGGCTCCACTTTGGATCATGCGGATGATCGGTCTTTTTAATCCGAAAATGAAGTTCGTCGCGCATTTGTTTGCGTATTTCGGGGATCACGAAGATCCGTTCTATGCCGAAAAAATCTGGCAGGAACTGGGCAAGCCCACAACGACGCTCGAGATGTTCGCGCAGGAGCTGCGGCAAAGTCGGCATTTACAACAAGGCGCGAAATGAGCGGGTCAGGGAATAAAGCGATGATCACACCTAAATGTCTGAAAGACGGCCAAACAGGACGGGTCATGCCGGTCGTAGACTTTAATCGCTGTGAGGGAAAAGACGCCTGCGTCGCCGTATGTCCTTACGACGTGTTTGAAGTGCGCAAGATCGATCCGTCCGATTATCGCGATCTTTCATTTGTGGGCAAAATCAAGAGCTATGTCCACGGAGGGATGGTCGCCTATACCCCGCATGCTGATCAATGCCGTGCTTGTGGTTTGTGTGTGAAAGCATGTCCTGAGCGCGCAATCAAATTGGTAAAAATTTGACGTTCATACAAAGATGACTGCGCATTTTTTTCTATAATCAGAATTTCTGCTGATGTAAGTCGTCATGACTCCTCGTGCTTTGGGGAAGCTATGACAGCCTATCTCTTTCTGGAGAGATTTATCTGTCATAGCTATTTTGAGCGCCCATTAAAAATCTCACTTTACATGACTACCCAATACTGATGCGACAGCATCGCGCAGCCATACTGCGGCAGGATCACGATCACTCCGGGCTGACCAGATCATCGATACTGCCGGGATACGCAAGTTCAGTGGAACGGGACGGATCGTTAAACCGAAATGCGCGGCATGTTGCTGAGCGATCCGGCTGGGAAGCGTAGCCAGAACGGGGGCGGCTGCTGCGGCAGCAAGTGCCGTCAGAAAATCTGATGCAGCGAGGACCACGTTGAGTTCCTGACCAATCTGCATCAGTGCGTCTGACAGGCATCCCTGGATGTCATCTTTCAGCGTCATGAGAACATGGGGCAATGCAAGATAACGCTCAACCGTGATTGGAGCATCCGGATCGATCAGCTTCGGGTTGAAGCAGCAGACGAGAGACTGCTCATACAACGATACCCCACAATGGCGTTCCAAACCGAAATCAAAACACCCAACTGCGATATCCAGCGCCCCCGTATCCAGTAATGTATAGACCTCACTCCGAGGAGATCCACGTGACAGCAGTCGTATTCCAGGTGCATGCCGTTGCAAATAGGCCGTCAGTTTAGGCATCAGAAAGACTTCAAGTTCGGACGAAAAGCCGAAACGAAAGATGCGCTGTTCCGTCGCAGGATCAAATTGTTCCTCAGACATCAGGATGTGCTGAGCCTGCCTTAACAACTCCGCAACATGTGACGCCATGGTTGACGCTTTGGCGGTCGGTTGCATGACAGCACCGGTTCTGACGAGCACATCATCGTCCAGTAACATTCGGAGGGTGGCGAGTGCATGGCTCATTGCGGGTTGTTGAATGCGAAGGCGTCGTGCCGCCTTTGTGACGCTGCGTTCTGAAACGAGGGCGTCGAAAGCAATCAGAAGATTGAGATCGAAGGAACGAAGATTGAAATGATCAATGGGTTTCATATTTCAAATCGATTTGTATGATGTTTGCGCGCACCCTAACGTCTGATGCGACGTAAAACAATCGTATTGAGTCAATCATGGCAGCAGCTTTTCAAGTGGGTGACGCCCGTGTCACGCGTATTCCCGAACTTCATTGGGATAACGCGCGCCCTCACAAACTGTATCCGGATATCGACGCTGAGGCACTTGCAATATTCGGTCCGTATTTGACGCCAGGATCATTTAACCCCGTGACCGGTGGGCTCGCGCAGGGAACTCATGCGTGGCTTGTTCAGGTTTCTGGTCTCAATATCCTGGTTGATACCGCCACAGGAAACGACAAGCCGTTACCTGCCGCACCGGCACTGGATCATCTGCATACGTCGTTTCTCGAACATCTTGCAGCCGCAGGCGTACAACCGGAGCAGGTTGATACCGTTCTGCATACGCATATTCATGCCGATCATGTTGGATGGAATACGCGTTTGCACAACGGAAAATGGGTGCCGACCTTTCCGAAAGCCCGTCATGTTTTCTCAGTGATTGAGGCCCGATACGGCGCCAGCAATGACGGTATTGACCCTGCTCCAGACCTACCTCCAGAGATCTTAGGGCGCCCGGACCATCGCCCACTCCCACGTGTCTATACAGACAGCATGCTCCCCGTTATCGAAGCCGGGCTGGGAGAGGCGATTATCATCGACGGTCAAGATCTTCTTGCAGGTTTCTCTTTTCATCCGACCCCTGGGCACAGCATCGATCATGCCTCGATCCGGCTGCAGTCAGATGGTGAAGAGGCGTGGTTTACCGGAGATGTCATGCACCATCCTCTACAGGTTTATCGTCCGGATCTGCGGTCCGTTTACTGCGAATTCGTTCAGCCTGCCGAGCATTCGCGGCGGTGGCTTCTTAAAGAAGCGGCGGAAAGCGGGAGTCTCTGCTTTACCAGTCATTTCGCGGAAACGGGTGCCGGATATGTCAGGCGTCGTCCAGAAGGTTTTGCGTGGGAATTTGCGCAACCAAATGTAGGAGACGCCAGATGACAAATCTGCTTATGGAAAACCTGTTCATTCCGAGTGATACGGCCGATATCTCGCTTCATCTGCGCCATAAACGACGTGCAGACATCAAGACGTTTGATCCACAGCGCACCATCCTGCTGATGCATGGCGCGACACTGCCGGCAGAAAGTCTTTTCGATGTTCCTGTTGGGGAGGGGGCATTCATGGATGTTCTCTCGCGGGAAGGATTTGACGTTTATGCGCTCAACGTGCGGGGCTTCGGAGGATCAACGCGTCCTGATGGAATGGGAGGTGCACCTGAAGCTGCGCTGCCTCAGGTCAGGACCGAAACAGCAGTACGCGATCTGAGTACTGCTGTTGACTATCTTCTCGCAACGCTTGCCATCCCACGTCTTTGCCTGATCGGAATGTCCTGGGGTGGCACGGTTACCGGCGCATATACGGCTGCTCACAATGACAAGGTGGAGAAATTAACGCTGATTGCACCGCAATGGATCAATGACGGGGTTTCTCGTCTGGATCCGGGTGGTCCAGTGCCTGCTTATCGCCGCTTTAATGTTCAGGCATTTCGCCAGCGCTGGCTTGAAGGCGCACCTGAGCAGAAACGCGAAGAGATTCTGCCAGCAGGGTGGTTTGAACAGTGGGCCGCAGTTATTCTTGCGAGCGATCCCGCAGAGCAGGATGGAGTGATCCGGGCGCCTGCGGGTGTCATTCAGGATGTGCGTGACTACTGGTCCGCAGGGAAGGCGTTTTACAGTCCCGAAAAGATCACGGTCCCGGTTCTTCTGCTTCATGCTGAGTGGGATTTGGATGTAACTACTCAGCAGATGGGAAACCTGTTTCCACGTTTTCTCAATGCCCCGTATCGTCGCTGGACGGAGATTGGGGAAGGAACGCATATGGTGGTTATGGAGAGAAACCGATGGCAGGTGCTTGAAGAAATTCTGATCTTCCTGCGGACTGCCCCTCATTCAAAGGGTTAAATTCTAGGAAGTGTCCTGATCTGCCGCGTGTTTGACCTGTTCTAGCGGGATAGACGCGATCCATCATTGAAGTGGATCTCGTCGGGATTGCTTGCAAAACGAGCTGCTTTCTCGTCCAGGAAAAATGAGCACTCTCAGGTCGCCTCGGCCGCAGCATTTCGCCTGATAGCCTGAGGCGGCTGATGGAACTCCCGCAGGAAGGCGCGTCGCATCCGTTCGGGATCATGAAAGCCTGTCATGACGGCGATGGCTTCAATGGGGAGGGTAGATCTCTCCACCTGCTCGCGTGCGGCTTCGAGACGCAGTCGTTCGACTGCTTTTGCGGGGCTCATCCCCACCGCTGCCCGGAAACTGCGAGAAAAATTTCGGGGGCTCATGCCGGCCTGACTGGCCAGAATATCCACGGTCAGGCGCTGTTCCAGGTTGGACCGGATCCATCCCAACAGTTCGGCAAAGCGTTCCTGAGGGCTCGTCATCTCGAGGAGTGCCGAGAACTGGGACTGTCCTCCGGGACGGTGATAGAACACCACCATTTGCTGCGCCGTACGACGGGCAATATCGGCCCCAAGATCTTCGGCAATCAACGCCAGCGCCATGTCGATGCCAGCGCTGATCCCCGCAGATGTCCAGATCAGGCCATCATGAATATGAATGGCATCTGCCGAAACCCGGATTTTAGGGAACTGTGCTGCCATGGCCGGGGCTTGTTGCCAGTGTGTCGTCACACGACGGCCATCAAGCATGCCAGCTTCTGCCAGCAGGAAAGCCCCTGTACACACACTGCAGATACGTCGCGCATTTCTGGCCTGATGCCTGATAAAGTTCAGTAATTCTGGGCAGCTCATAGCCTGCCTGTGGCCTTCGCCTCCGACAACGATAAGCGTATCGAACGACCCTGCCGCCGCGAGCGGAACCGTCTCGATCGTCATCCCGGAAGACGACCGGACCAGACCACCATGGTGGGACAGGGGCGTCATCTCATACGGAGCCGCCCCAAATCCTCCGGCAAGCTCGAAGGCTGCCGTCACTCCGGCAGCGTCGAGCAACTGGAAGTCTGGATAGAGAAGAATACCGATCTGTCTGGTCATGGCTTGAAATGAGGGATCGTTGTCCTTTCGTCAAATGCTCTTTTGGAAAACACTGACAGGTCTCGGATCAACTCGTGATCCGTCCCCGAACCAGAGGCGGAATTCCCTATGTCCCGACCCCCATTGCCTCCCTTCAATGCTGAAACGGCTGCTCAGAAAGTCCGCCTCGCGGAAGATGCCTGGAATGGCCAGGATCCTGAAACGGTGGCGCAGGCCTATACGACCGATAGCCAGTGGCGCAATCGCCTGGAATTCATCCACGGACGAGAGGACATCGTGGCGTTCCTGACGCGCAAATGGGAGCGCGAGCAGGAATACCGCCTCATCAAGGAACTCTGGGCTTTTCAGGAGAACCGGATCGCGGTCCGCTTTGCTTATGAGTGGCAGGATCAGGCCGGGCAGTGGTTCAGGTCTCATGGGAATGAAAACTGGGAGTTCGATGAAAACGGGTTGATGCGTTACCGCGCAGCGTCAATCAACGACCAACCCATTTCAGCGACCGACCGCCTGTTCCGCTGGCCTGAGGGACGGCGTCCGGACAGTCACCCCGGTCTTTCGACACTGGGATTGTAACTGTCCGGACGCGCTTCCTTAAGGCGTTGACTGGAACGCCTTGCGGCCTTCTGCGTCCAGCGCCGCGAAGTCTTCATCGGATAGGGTGATGTCGGCTGCCGCGACATTCTGTTCCAGATGGGCGACCTTGGACGTGCCGGGGATCGGAAGCATCGCCTTGCTGCGCATCAGGACCCAGGCAAGAGCAATCTGGCTTGGATGCGAGCCGTATTTCTTCGCCATCGTGTCCAATATGGATCCCGGCCTGGCGAGGTCGCCGGCGGCGAGAGGGAACCACGGGATGAACCCGATGTTCTGCTGCGTGCAGTAGTCGAGTACGTCCTCGCTGGTGCGATCGACGAGATTGTAGCGGTTCTGGACGGTCGCGACCTCGAAGAATTTCGATGCTGTTTTGATGTTGTCGACAGAGACCTCGCTCAGTCCTGCATGACGGATCAGTTTCTGATCAATGAAGGAGCGGATCGCGTCGAACTGTTCGTCTGCCGGGACTCTGGGATCGATCCGGTGGAGTTGCCACAGATCAATCTGCTCGACGCCGAGGTTGCGCAGGCTTTTGTGCACCTGCTGCAATAGATATTCCGGCCGTCCGACCGGTTTCCAGATGTCGGGGCCGGATCGGGTGAGGCCGCCTTTCGTCGCGATGACCAATCCTTTGGGATAGGGATGCAGAGCTTCCCTGATCAGCCATTCGGAGACGTCCGGACCATAGGAATCCGCCGTGTCGATGAAATTGACGCCGAGTTCTGGGAGGCGCTTCAGTGTGCGGATGGCCTCGTCGTGATCGGCGGGCGGTCCCCATATACCCTGGCCAGTGATGCGCATCGCACCGAAACCAAGCCGGTTGATGCCGAGATCGCCGCCAATCCTGAATGTGCCTGATCGGGAAGCGTTAGAGGGGGACTGGATCATGGGTTTAGGTTCCTTCATGACAATGTCGTCTCTGAGGCCAGTATCTCGGCCAGTCTGTCGAAAGCTGGCTGGTAGATCTGTGTCGGCATCCGGGCCTCCATACTGGCGGCATGTTCGGCTGGGGCCTCGAACTGCCCCCGCCATTGGATGAACGTGTGGTCGCTCTTCGTTATGGGAAGAAGGCTGATGGTAGAGCGATAGTTCCGGACCGGCAGGGCTGATTCAACGATCGAGAACGTGACCGCGTGATCCACGTCGGAGAGTGCCAGAAGCTGTTCGCGGATGAGTCCGACATCCCCCATCTCAACCAAGCGGATTGCGCCGACGCGGTCACCGGACTCATTGCCTTCGATCGCGCAGCTTCTGACGCCCGGCAACCAGCGTCCAAGGGCGCCAAAATTACGGACCAGCCGCCAGACAGAGGGAAGGGATGCAGGAATGATACTACTGGCCATAACGTGGATCATGAGGCTGGCTTCGCTTGGAATTGTGTGGCCCTCATAGCGACTGCCCTCCCGTCACCTCGATGCGTTGGCCATTCATCCAGCGCATGTCGTCCGACAGAAGGGCACGGACCGCAGCTCCGATATCGTCGGGCTGTCCGACACGCCCGAGGGGTGTGATGTCTGCAAGGCTTTTATTGATCGTGGCATCGTCACGGACCAGACCACCACCGAAGTCCGAGGCGATCGCACCAGGGGCGACGGCGTTGACGGTAATGCCTCGCTCTCCCAGTTCTTTTGCCATGTAGAGTGAGATGACTTCGGTAGCGGCTTTCATGGCTGAATAAGGTCCATGATCCGTTAGGTAGAAACGGGTCGCGGCAGAGGTAATGTTGAGAATACGACCGCCGTCCCGAATCAGGGGCAGGAGGGCCACCGTCAGAAGATAGGGGCCTTTGAAATGGATGTTGTACTGGTTATCGAGCTGTTCGGATGTCGCAGCATCGAAGCGAGTGTGAATGATATTGCCTGCGTTCTGAACGACATAACTCAGTGCACTGTGCTCGAACTCATGTGAGAGAAGTGCTCTGACCTGTCCGGAAAAATCCGCGAACGATTCATGGTCCACGATATCCAGCTTCAGCATGCGCAGTTTTGCATTTTGGCCGACGAGGGCTGCTTCGGCAGCGTTCGCCTCGTCTTCGTTGGAGTGATAGGTCCCGATCACGTTGATGCCCGAGGCAATCAGATGTTTCGCGATACTGTATCCGATGCCGCGATTGGCACCCGTGACGAATGCGATGTCCTGTTTGCTCATAACTGGATTCCTTGGCCGAGACACGGCGATGTGTTCCGGAATTTAATTCCGTACTGGATGGTCCATAATATGTGCGCAAAACAGGGTCAAGGAGTTATGGAGTGGTCGATATGGAATTAACGGCATAAGGCTTGGCCTGTTGCAGGCTCATCAATGTCTGGCAGACCGTTTCACGGCGTGGTGAGCAGCGCGTTGGCATCCCATAAGGTCAGAAGCGAAGTGATGGCGGCATCCAGATGTGTTGACGTCATCCCGTCCCGCGCTTCGCATGTCATGCCATGGAAAAATGTCGCGAAAATATCGGGCAGGGCCGCTGTTGTCGCGCAATCGCGCAGTTCGCCGCGGGCAATCGCGCGCTCCACGCAGACCCGGATTCCGGTCCGCGTCCGCTGGCGCTCTGCAGCGAGAAGGGCCTGAACGGCTTCGTTTTCGGGCGAACAGTTACTGGCGCCCGAGACGACCAGACAGCCACAGGGATGCGTCCGGGTCGCCTGCATACGCGCTGAACCGCGCAAAGTCCGTTCAATCGCATCCCGCGGTATCAGGTTTTCGTCCCATAAGGGCGACATCACCTGTCCGTAGGTCGCCAGATAATGCTGCACGACTTCGCGAAACAAGGCTTCCTTCGAGCCGAACGCGGCATAGAAACTTGCCGGCGAAATATTGCCCATGCAGGATTTGAGCTGTGTCAGGGAGGTCGGTTCGTAGCCCTGCGCCCAGAAAAGCGTCATGGCGGCATTGAGTGCTTTGTCCCTGTCAAACTCCCGGGGACGCCCTGTTCGCGCCATGGTATTGCTCCTTTTGAAAGATTTTCATATTAAGTGATCCAGAAGTAATTGCCAAGAATTTACGCTCTCATATATAGATCATTCGATCCATATATGAGAGCCGCATGACCTCCAAGACGATACCCCTTCGCAGAAGTCCCGATGACAGATTACCTATGGCCGGCTTACTCGCCTTGGCGATGACTGGCTTCATCTGCATTATGACTGAAACTCTTCCTGCAGGTTTGCTGCCTGAGATCGGGGCTGGGCTGCATGTTTCCCCCGCCTTGGCAGGGCAGATGGTCACGGCTTACGCCTTGGGCTCCCTGAGTGCTGCGATCCCGCTAACATTGGCCACACAGCGCTGGCGGAGAAGGCGGGTTCTACTGCTGGCGATCATTGGTTTTGTAGTTTTTAACTCCATCACAGCATTCTCGACGGATTATGACCTGACCCTCGTGGCGCGATATGGCGCGGGTGCAGCGGCAGGGCTCGCCTGGGCCCTGCTGGCCGGCTATGCACGCAGAATGGTGACACCCGCTCAGCAAGGACGTGCTCTGGCTATCGCCATGGTTGGCACGCCGATCGCGCTTTCTGTAGGTGTTCCGGCGGGCACTTGGCTGGGCGCGGCTGTGGGATGGAGACTGGCCTTCTGGATCATGTCGGGTGCCACCTTGCTGTTAATTGTCTGGGTTCTGGCGAAGGTTCCTGATTTTCCAGGCCTTGCACATCATGAGCGCCAGCCGTTCGGTCATGTCCTGCGAACACCGGGGGTGCGATCTGTTCTGGGCGTCGTGGTAACATGGATGCTCGCGCATAACGTTCTCTACACTTATATCGTACCGTTCATTACACCGGCAGGGCTGGCAGGAGAGGCGGACCGCATCCTCCTGCTTTTTGGCCTTGCTGCCCTTGCAGGCATCTGGCTCACCAGTTGCACGGTCGATCATGCCCTCCGGCTTTCTGTTCTGGTCAGTCTGGCAATATTCGCTGCTGTTGCAGTTTTTTTTGCAATTGGATCAGCATCGCCTGCGGTGATCATGATTGGCGTTACGATATGGGGTCTGACTTTCGGAGGGGCCGCGACGTTGCTCCAGACGGCTCTGGCTGATGCAGCCGGGGAGGGTACAGATGTTGCGTTATCGATGAATGTCGTCGTCTGGAACAGCGCCATAGCCGGCGGTGGCCTGTTGGGTGGTGTGTTGCTGGAAACGTGGGGAGCTCTGTCATTCCCCTGGATTGTGATGGCACTCGCTGCTGTAAGCTTCCTGATCGCATGGCAAGCCCGCTCCTATGGGTTCCGACCTGGCCATCGGCTCGGGCATGGAAAAGAAAACTGAGTATTCGATGACAAGCAGCGGATTGCGTTACCGCGTGATCACGCCCTGGCTAAAGATTGGTGCGCCGCTATACCTGCCAGGACACCCGACGCTGCTGCGACCGTTGCATTATGCATCGGGCTAGCCGCATCCCCAGCTACATAGACCCCGGACACAGAGGTTGCGCCCCAGGTATCGACCTTGATGAACGGACCGGTAGGTCCGTTTTCCAGAATACAGCCCAGATCCTCGGCAATCGGGCTGGCAGGTCTGGTTTTCGGTACCGTGAACACAGCTGCGACTTCAATGAGCCGTCCATCCGCCAGCTTCACGGCATCCAAACCAGGAGCATCTCCGATGAGAGAAATGATTGGAGTACGTTCGATCACGACGCCGCGCTTGTTAAGCAACATTGCCTGCTCTGGATCAGGCTCGTAAATTCCCTGAGTGAAGTAAGTTGTTGGCCCCCAATCGGGTATTAATGTTGCCTGATGGATTGACATTGGGTTTGTGGCGATAATTCCAAGCTGATGATTGCGGACCTCATATCCGTGGCAATAAGGACAATGAAGAACGGTCTTGCCCCATCGTTCCGCTACACCAGGGATATCGGGCAAAGTATCGGAAACGCCAGTAGCGAGTATCAGCCGCTTCGCCTGAAATTTTGCTCCGTTGGCTAGAGACACAGTAAACGTCTTGCCATTCCGTGCCACCTTCTGCGCGTCGTTCTGCAAGATCTGCGCAGTTGGATATCGCCGTAATTGTGCAGTGGCTTCACGCATAATGGTGTTCGGCGCTTTGCCGTCCTGGCCGAGGAAACCATGAGACGCGTCTGCGAAGCGGTTTCGCGGTAAGCCAGCATCGATCAGCAAAACGCTCATGCGAGCCCGTGCCAGCTGAATAGCTGCCGCCTATCACGATCACATCATACATGGTTAAATCCTATTCAATTTCATATGTAATGTCTGAAGTTACATATATGCATATCAGCTTTTTGCAACTCTTGATGTGACATGATAGAAGAGCCTAAAGGGCAGGCGATGCAACTGGACGGGCGATTATCGAGAATGATGCATTTGCTGATCCATATGGATCGCGCGAATGGGCCCATCACCTCCGGTGAAGCAGCGGAAATGCTGCATACCAATCCGGTTGTTATTCGGCGTACGATGGCAGGCCTGCGGGATGTGGGGTTCGTTCGTTCCATCAAGGGGCACGCTGGCGGGTGGACGCTTCTGAAGCCGCTGGAAAGTATCTCGATGCTTGATGTCTACAAAGCCGTGGGGCAGCCACGTATTTTCGCAATTGGCCTGGCCGACCCGGCGCCCGATTGCCTCGTCGAGCAGGCCGTAAATGCGTCAATGACGAGCGCACTCGAAAAAGCTGAGGCGCTTCTGATTGCTCAACTAGGCGAGGTCACTCTTGCAGCAATCGCCAAAGATTTTGACCGGCGCTTTTCTGCGTCTTGTGCGAACTCTCCCTGAACCAGGGTAGTCTGCCGCTTTAGAGCTCAAAAAGCTTTGCAGTTACTCGATGGAATGAAGCTCAAACGTAAAGCCGCACAATGCATAAAAATGGTAGCGGCTGTTTGCACGGGACCCTTCTTCTATGTGAGGTGTGCTTTGAGAGACCTTTTTGCCATAAACCTGTCTTTCATTGCGGAAACAAACGTTCGAACATTTACGGACTGACGTTCTTTGGCAGGGAACAGGATGAAGACCGGAAGTACTGAGGCGGGGGTGTCAGTCAAAATTCTTCGAAGCTGCCCATTTTCAACAAATTGGTGAGTTTGGTAGGATAATGCCGTGACGATGCCTAGATCTTCGATGGCGGCTGTGAGAGCCGCATCGACACTGTTCACGAAAAGCCGGGGCGAGACTTTTATCGAAAAACCAGATTTCCCGCCCTGTCGCCACTCAGAATATCCCGCTGCATATTCATTAACCTCAATGAGGCTATGCGTTGCGAGATCCTCAAAGACCTGTGGCTCTCCGTGTTTCTTCAGATAAGCTGGGCTGGCAACAAAAATTTTCTGGACCTCTCCGATTTTCTGCATCTTCAGGGCGCTGTCTTGTGGAGGCGCAATCCGGATGGCGAGATCAACTCCTTCTTCCACAAGATGAACAACCCGGTCTGTCAAAAAAAGCCTGATGTTCAATTGCGGCCAGGCTTTTAAAAGTTCTGTGACAACGGGAAGGACGTGTACCCGTCCAAAAATAACGGGAGCGGTAATCGACAATACTCCTTGGGGAGCAGTCCTCGCACCTTGCGCTATAGCAATCGCACCATCTAGGTCGAAAATCGCTGCCCGACACCGAGCCAGAAACTCCACGCCTTCAGTGGTCAGATGTACAGAGCGGGTTGTACGGTTGAATAAGGAGATTCCGAGAGCTGTCTCGAGGCTTCTCACCGTCCGTGTTACCGTTGTTGCGGAAAGACCCAGCTTTCGGGATGCTCCGACAAAACTGGCGTGATCGGCCACGGCCATAAAGATCCGCAATGCCGGAAGGTCGATCAGATCTCTCTCCTGTAATCAACAAATTATAGCCACAAAACGCAATAATGAAGTGCGCTTTTGGTAGATTATCGCACGCTTTGTTGCGTGAGAAGACAACGTATCTGTTCAACCGTTTTTTTCGGGAGTTCCCCATGAAGCTCTATTATCATCCCCTTTCGGGGCATGCGCATCGGGCGCACCTCTTTCTCTCTCTTGTCGGCTTGCCTCACGAATTGACGCTTGTCGACCTTGCCGCGGGTGAGCAGAGAACTCCGGAATTTTTAAGGCTGAACGCCTTTGGAGAAATTCCCGTTCTAGATGATGACGGGACTATCATTGCGGATTCCAATGCCATCCTTGTTTATGTCGCGCGAAAAATGGGGCCATCTCATTGGCTGCCAGAGGACCTAGTAACAGAGGCGGAAATTCAACGCTGGCTGTCTGTTGCGGCAGGAAAAATCACATATGGATGCTGTGCTGCGCGTCTTGTGACAGTCTTTGGAGCCCCCTTCAATCCGGAAGAGGTCATCCAGCGTGCTCATGACACACTCAAAGTGATCGAGCAAACCTTGCTGGGCCGGACCTGGATCGCAGGAACCCAAGAACCGACAATCGCGGATGTCGCGCTTTACAGTTATGTCGCGAGAGCTCCGGAAGGAAATGTTGATCTATCAGAATACAAGGCCATTGGTAGATGGTTGCAGCGCACGGAACGCCTGGAGGGATTTGTTCCATTCGCGAATATTGTAGCGGATTTAAAAACAGGAGAGGCGCAATGAACTTCTCTCATCTGAGTCTAGATCATGTAGGCATTCGTGTGACGGATCTCGCCGTTTCCGAACGGTTTTATGCCAAATTTGGCTTCATCCGTGATCCAGAAGAATACGCTCCAGCGGTGAAAGCCTGTGGTCTACATCACCCATCCGGGCTTCGTATTCATCTTATTTTTAATGGTGTGTCAGACCCGGCTGGTAATATTCTGATGGATGTTCCTGTCAAATATCCAGGATACACACATGCGGCATTTATTATCGAAAGTATGGTGGGTCTTGTGGCCTGGCTGAAACAGGAACGGATTACGATCACAGAAGGCCCAGTGCATATGGGGCATGACAGACGCGTCGTCTGTTTTATTCGTGATCCAGACGGGAACGTTTTGGAATTTAACGAAATTCTCCAGTAATTTGTCTTTCTGGAACTCTGAATTTGATAGCCGAATGAGGACACCGATAATAAAATTCAGCCGATATCACTTAGATCGAGTACTACCAAGGTAGATTGTTTGAGGTGGTCCCGTCCGTTCGGACAGTTTTGCGGGCTTGATAAGCTATACCCGGTTGTCGTTATGCCGCCCTTCTGACAGCGTTGCTGTTGGCCATCTGGTCCGGGGTTAACCCCGGACCAGATGATGTCGGCACGTCATGATACGCCTCATCGGGCGTACGTCCAGCCAGCGCCATATGCGGACGCCTTTCGTTATAATGGGCGATCCATCTGCCAAGCCCGGCCCTCAGCTCTGATCCGGTCTCGAACGCGTGCAGGTAGACGCATTCATATTTCAGCGACCGCCACAGACGCTCGATAAACACGTTGTCCAGCCAGCGACCGCGCCCATCCATGCTGATGCGGATCTGACGCTCTTCCAGGAGCCCGGTAAAACGGGGCGTCGTGAATTGTGACCCTTGGTCAGTATTGAAAATTTCCGGGGTGCCGTAGCGCATCAGCGCATCCCGGAGCGCCTCGATACAGAACTCCACGTCCATCGTGTTCGATAGACGCCAGGACAGGACCTTGCGCGTGAACCAGTCCATGATCGCCACGAGATAGAGAAATCCCCGTTTCATGGGAATATATGTGATATCGGAACACCAGACCTGGTCAGGCCGATTGATGACCAGATCCCGCAGCAGATATGGATATTTCCGATGCTCCGGATGAGGCACGGTCGTGCGCGGCTTCTGGTAGATCGCCCGCAGGCCCATGATCGCCATGATCCGCCGGACCCGCTTGCGGCCCACTTCATGTCCCAGGCGGCGCAGATGCCATGTCATCTGCCGTGAGCCATAATAGGGCGTTTCCAGGAACTGGGCGTCGATCAGCCGCATCAGCTCCAGATTGGCCTCGCTCTGTGGCACAGGCCGATAGTAAACGCCCGACCGGTTGAGTTGTAGCAGCGTGCACTGCCGGATGATCGGCAGGCATGCTCTCTTCGGGTCAATCATCTGCCGCCTCTGATCACGCCCAACCGAGCAGAGGCATCCCGCAAAAAATCCCGTTCCACCAGCAACTGGCCGATCTTGGCGTGCAGTTTCTCTACATCAGCAGGGCTGACTGAAGGTTCCGTTACTGACTTACCAGAAAAAAGGCTTGCCATGCCCTCGATCGCCTGCCGTTTCCATTGGGCGATCATCGTCTGATGCACGCCATGTTTCGAAGCCAGTTCCGCCAGCGTCAGTTCCCCACGGATCGCCTCCAGCGCAACCCGTGACTTGAACTCTGCCGCATACCGTTTCCGCGTAACCTTACCCATAAAACCCGTCCTCGTTCAGGCCAGATGATAGCTTATCGCCCTGTCCGAAAAATGGGGACCACCTCTGTTCCGCCTCTCTTCACTTCAAAAGACAAACGAGACCTTGATATTCGCTCCATTTGATCGCGGACGATCTGAAGGTTCTTACCGCCAATGGGGATATTCATTCTTCCCATCCAAGCACGAAGACTTTTGCCGAGCTCAATATCTCTTGAGTTTGTCCTGATGGCTTCTGACTGTAGATATATGAGTATTAAACGGGCTCGGCTACCGTATGGCACGCCTACAGGTACCGGTTCTCCTGCAGCGCCCCGTTTCATTCCTGGTTCAATAATCAGGCAGACTTGGTCGCTCTCGAGCTGCCATCCTTTATGATCAGCTAATCGCCGGTGCGGCAATGCAGCCTGACACCAGCCGGAGTACAGAAACCCTACGCCATTTTGCTCGTCAGCCATGTATGCTGCGGCGGCCTCAACGACCTGACGATCAATATCAAGTTGGAGCGCGGCCTGCCGACCGTTGTCCTGCAAGATTTTGTGTAGGGTTTGCATCACCGTCTCTCCGCTTAGTTTTGACTATGGTGAAGGGGGACGTGTTTGTCAGCGTGCACTTTTGAAGCACGAGCTATTAGGTTTATTAGTTATTATTAGTATAGGCTTCAAAAGTGCACGGGATAACGCCATCTTCTGGCGGTTTTCCTATCTCACATTCATATATCGGCGCTTCAAAAGTGCATGCCGTAGCTACAAAAGTGCACAGCTCCATGTGGGCGACTCTATCAAAACCGACTGCGCCCTGGATGCTTGGTCATGGCGTCCTCGACCTCGATATATTTTTCCACCACGCCGAAGGTTTGGTGGCGCGAGAAACGCTTGAGCGAGACAAGATCCGTGCCGTCACGAGCTCCTGTGGTGATCGCTCCGCGTCGCAGGCTGTGTCCGCCGAAATCGCCTGT
>NZ_JASGXC010000010.1:10252-11388 GCF_032913585.1 Gluconobacter sp. GP1 | reverse complement strand
GCGCCTCTGAACCCATGGCGGGCAGGGCAGGGGGCTGACCGGCCTCGGCAGCAGGCGGGAGCCACACGCGTCGGAAAACCGGTCCCTTGGCCTCTTTCAGTCCGGCCGCGCGTAGCCAGGCCTCGTAAGCCCGGACCGGGCAGAGACCGGTAATCCCCCTCGGGATCGCCACCTCGACACCCTGACCGGTGCGATCGCCCTTTGAGCGGTCCAGCCGGATCCGCATCCCGTCATCATCGAGCGCCACATTCTCCAGGCACAGCGCCGCCACTTCGGACCGTCGGAGGGCGCCGGCAAAGCCGAGCAGAAGAATGGCCTTGTCCCGAACGCCCACCAGCTCATCCGTATCGATCTGCTCGATGACCTCGCTCAGCAGATCCCAGGTCAGCCCCTTGACCTGACGGGACGCACTTTCCGTTGACGTCCTGCGGATGCCCGCAACCGTTTCGGACACAAGAGCATGGGAGGTCGGGACGGGAACCTGGGCAACATGGTGCAGATAGCGCAGTGCAGCACGGTGCAGATCCACCGTCGCGGGCCGCTTCTTCTGCAGCGCAAGATCAGCCAGATAGGCGGCGACGTCCTCGCTACGTGCGGGCAGGGCAGGGATCCCATGTCCTGCCGCCCATGCGCACCAGGAGCGCACGGCCGAACGGTAGGTCCGGCGTGTGTTCACTGCCTTCGCCGCCCGGGAATAGGTCTTCGAGGCGCGCTCCGCCGTCACCAGCGTCCCGTCATAGTCGGGCAGGGCCTCGTCGGTCAGGGCATCGAACCACTGCAGGACCGCGCCAGACTGCTGACCCAGAGGAGAGGCCAGCGGCGCCAGCGTGGCCGCCTGCGATCCCGCCTTGCGCCGTCTGGCGGCTTTCGGCCTGAGCCAGGCGACGAACACCGGTTCGGGTTCGAGATCCAGAGCGATCGCCAGCTCGTGCCCGGAGGGCAGGGCGGTCAGATGGGCACTGGCGATGGCCAATGCCTCCTCCGCCGTCTCGACATCGGTGGACAGGACCGTGTCTTCGGCAAATTCGTTGTCGCGGTATTCGATGCCGCGAATGACCAGAGAGAGACGGGGGGAGAAGCGACCGGTCGAGAGAAGCGCTACCGCTTCTGTCAGATCGCCGGCAGGAAGCTGCTGC
>NZ_JASGXC010000010.1:0-10242 GCF_032913585.1 Gluconobacter sp. GP1 | reverse complement strand
CCGAGCCTGCGATGTGAAGATGGCTGAGCATGAACGCCTCCGCGAAACCAGAACCTGGCTTCTGATAGCATGAAGCCGGGGCAGGGCAGAGAGGAGAACAAACCCTGTCCAATACAGACCGGAAATGTGTTAACGAAGACTGAATGCCGATCCGACCGGAACTGAAAGCGCTTTATCCTCCCAACTGGCCCGAGCTGAGCCGACAGGTGCGGTTCGAGCGGGCAGGGGGTGTCTGTCAGCGCTGCGGCCGGCCGCATGGACATCACCTTCAGGTGCTGCCGGGTGGTCGGTGGAAGCATCCGGAGACGGGGCACTGGTTCAATGGCCGGGGCAGGCGCATCTCGCCTCCGGACCTGATCGAGCATCTGCAAATACGACAGACGAAGGTGGTTCTGGCAGCGGCCCATTTGAATCATGATCCCACCAGCAACCGGCTGCGCAATCTGCGCGCGTTTTGTCAGCGCTGCCATCTGCTGCACGACCGGATGTATCATCTGGCTCAACGACGCCTGACCTTGCGACGGCGCCTGGCGCTCGGGGATCTGTTCGAAGGTCTGTATCGGGCCGGGGTCCCGCCTCTGCGCCTGTAACGGGTCAGATCAGGCGTCCGTCTGGACCGCGACGCTGGCCTCCAGCCGGAGCGGGGAGGGGAGTGATCTGTTTCCTATCGCTCACCGATCAGATGTTCAATGTGCGTAACGTGCCCGGCCCTGATGCCAACGCGCGTCTGCGCCTGCCGCACGAATTTCCGGTTCAGCTCGCGGGCCAGCGTTTCGCCGTCCCTGATCGGCACAACACTGTAGGTTCTGATTGCCCAGGAGATATCGCACTGCCAGTCGGTATGGCGGCTGCGCGTATGCCACTGCTTCATGGCCTGGTCTCCGCATCGCGCCGCTTCGGGGTGGTTCCAGCCATTCACCTCTGCCATCCAGGCCAAAGCGGCATCCTGCCGGCCCTCGGTCATGGTCTTTCCCCAGTGACGCACGCCATGGCAGTCCGGACAGAGAGAAATCACCCCTTTGAGGGTCTGGATCCGCCGCTCGTCGTCATACGCCCATCCTTCGTCAGCTTCGACCGGCCATTGGGGACCCCGTCCTCCGCACACCCGGCAACGGGATCCGGATCGCGCATAGGCATCCTTCCGGATCCGGTTCCAGTCTTCGGGCGCCAGGAAGGCGCGAAGATTAAAGCCCCACAGAGCCTGCGGCACCATCCACGGGCGGATGTAGGGGGCCTTGCGGTCCGGCCGATACCGGTAAGGCACGAAAGGCAATAGAGCGTCGAGCTTGTCCCGGTGCGCCATCCAGCACTTCTGCTCCCCGTTGAACGTGGCACCGCCCCGGGCTGCTTCCTTACGGCGCTCAAACGGGACGCAAAGAGGAATGAGTGTCGTCAAGGCAATCACCATAACAGGGACGGCCGAGCATGGCCGCCGTGGAAAGAGGGAATGTCGAGGCACTCGGGATATATCCCGTCAATGCTGATGGGACGACCCCGGATCACCCTCCCGCTTCGGGGCCACGCTCGCGTTTCCCTCAGTCGCGTCAACGGAACTGTCCCTCGGCCGCGGGCTTTCCGAAGAGGCTGTGCGGCTGCGCGCCTCCGCCACGAGGCGTTTGACGCGCTCGACTGCCATTGCACCACCATGCTCCATCGTGTTCATCGGCTTTCTCCGTTCAGAATGTCAGCTTCAGATCGGGCACCTGCCCTGTGAAGGACACTAGCTGGCCCGTTTGTGAGTGCAGACCGGAAGAGCCCGATTTCTGTGGCGCTGCCTGCGTCATTGTAGTAATGTCGCTACATAAGAAACAGGAGGCTCCCGAGATGACTGTCACCACATTTTCCAGTCGTGAGTTCAACCAGGACACGTCCCGGGCGAAAAAGGCTGCCGTTGAGGGGCCTGTCTTCATCACCGACCGCGGCAAGGCGGCGCATGTTCTGCTGAGCATCGACGACTATCGCCGGCTGACCCACAGACCGCGAAAGATCGCGGATGCACTCGCCCTGCCTGGTGCCGAAGATATCGACTTCGATCCGACGCCCATGACCCTCGGCCTGCGTCCCGCGGACTTTGGCTGATGTTCCTGCTGGACACGAACGTTGTTTCCGAACTGCGAAAGGTGCGGGCGGGCAGGGCCGACCCTAATGTCGCCAGATGGGCAGAGCAGGTGGAGGCCGAGACCCTTTTCCTGTCTGCCGTCACCGTCATGGAGCTGGATGTCGGTGTCATGCGGATCGAGCGCAGGGATCCCGCCCAGGGAAGCGTTCTGCGGAACTGGCTGGAGAACTACGTGCTACCCGAGTTTTCGAAGCGGGTACTTCCCATCGATCTGGCGGTCGCCCGCCGCTGCGCTCACCTGCATGTTCCGGATCCGGGCCCGGAGCGCGACACCCTCATCGCCGCGACCGGCCTGGTACATGGCATGACGGTTGTGACACGGAATACGAATGATTTCCGGTATTCGGGGGTGCCACTCCTCAATCCATGGAAAGCACAGCATGACTGATCACCGGCAAGACTGCAGCATGGCCGATTGTGAAGCCCTGTTCGTCAAGGGACTGAGGCAGTTCGTGGATGCCTGCGCGTATATCAACGCCGCCCTCCCGAACGAAGCGGAAGACGCCCCTTGGACAGTAACGGTGCATCGTCTTGCAGCGAGCGCTGCTGAGGCAGCGGAGAACCTTGAAAATCCCTCCGCAAGTGAGATTGCCCTATGGGCAGATGAGGCAATGAAAGTCCGCTAAGGGAGGAAGACGGACGGTCCGGTTTTGAAGTTCAGGCCAATCAGAACGGACATCGTGTCGTTAAATCCGCCTTTGCATGAAGCGGTGACAAAAACCATTGCGACAAGGCCTGTTCAGCTTCGGAGCAATCCGAAGGGTGATCGCGGGCCCATACTACGAAACCGTCAGGACGAATGAGCAGGGCGCATAAGCCTAGGCGATCATTTACATCGACGGCGATATAGGAAAGCCGGTGTTGATAGCGAACAGCGAGTTCATGTAAGCAAGAACTTCCGCCGAAATCGAGCAACAGCGCTTTCCCTCGTCGAAGATGTTCGTTCAAACGTGTCTCGTCGTTTAGTCTGAAATTGGGTGCACTCCGCCCCATCAGAGGATGATCGTCACCCGGATTGTAGCGCATGCCAATCCCCCACACCCGTTCGGCCATGTAGGTTGCCCCATCCTGCGTCGCGATCAGGTCATGCACAATGGCTCGCAGTGCGCGGGAACCCTGATTTGGCCGCATCAGCGCGACCTGCGCGCGGGACCAGTCAAGAACCTGCGCGGCGACCGGACGTCTTTCATTCTGGTAGCTATCCAGCAGTGCCGGGGCGGCGTCCCCGCGGATTATTGACGCAAGCTTCCACCCCAGATTCATCGCATCACCGAAACCGAGGTTAAGGCCCTGCCCACCCAGAGGCGAGTGAATATGGGCTGCGTCACCGGCTAGAAGCACCCGCCCCTTTCGGTAATCCGAGGCGAGAAAAGCCCGATCGGTCCAGGTCGTCGCAAGGCCGAGCGCCCTGACCTCCACTTCGCTTCCGGAGATGCGCCGCAGGACCGCTTGTATGTGATCGCGTGTGATCGCTCGGTGCCTATGACAGGCTCCTCCATCAAATTCAACCATCCTGATCATGTCAGGGGGGTCAAAGAGGTAGGTTCCAGTCGGCGTGTCATGATGACCTGTGGGGAGGATGCGCGGATCGGCAATATCCACCCTGGCGAAGTACCCCGTGAACTCGGGGTCCGTCCCGGTGAAGCCGAAGCCTGCAGCTTTCCGGACGCTGCTCCGTCCGCCATCGCAGGCGACAAGCCAGTCTCCTCGAAAGACCTTCTCGTCCGCCCGGACACTGACATCGTTATCCGTAGCGTGGACTTCTGAGACACATACCCCGTAACTGACCACAACCCCCAGTGCCAGGGCGCGATCCTTCAGAACCGCTTCAATGCTTTCCAGATCGGCGGCCATGGGGCTGATCATGGGCGGCAGGCGATAAGCCCACTGCGTTTGATCAATCTGGTCCATAAAAAAGTCGATGCCCGCGAAATGTCCGGCAGGCTGGCGTGTCTGCCTCATCCACGACGCAGCGGATGCGATTTCCTTTTCCGGGATACGGGCTTTGAGAGGCATTAGCAGGCCGCGCCGGTCAAAGATTTCCATCGTCGCGACGGAGAGGCCGCGTAATCCGAAAGGAGCGCGCTTCAAGGGGGTGCTGGCATCGCCCGCCTGTTC
The DNA here is from genome assembly GCF_032913585.1 of Gluconobacter sp. GP1. Lineage (NCBI taxonomy): Bacteria > Pseudomonadati > Pseudomonadota > Alphaproteobacteria > Acetobacterales > Acetobacteraceae > Gluconobacter > Gluconobacter sp. GP1. The sequence goes on along the minus strand of NZ_JASGXC010000010.1, from coordinate 6,005 downwards.
GAGGATCTGCACCGAGCACCCAGCCAGCGCCAGTTCGCAGGCCAGAAAGAGGCCAACGGGCCCTGCACCGATAATCAGGACATCGCAGGTCGCAAAGAGGGAATCAGACATTATTCTACTCCGGGGTCATCGTCCGACCGGAGCGTTTCTCGAAACTGAGCCCCGCGGGGACGAACGGCCGGGCGCTTGCAGCACCTTTCGTTCGTCGCGGGGGTCTCAGGTACGAAGCCAAAGACCAGAGCTTCCATTACTGGAAGGACTTGGGCTTACCAGACCAAGCCTGCCTTTTCCGACGCACTCTTTCTAGCGCTGCGGCTCTCCCGACACAACAGATGTTGCTAGCAGCGGTGGGCTCTGTACGAGACGGCGCAAGAGCAGACAGCGTGACGGCTTCAGATCTGGATCGGCCCGTCACGCCTGTTTCCGAACATCACCGCATCAGGTCATCAGCGAAGCGTCGCAGAAGCGACCTTAACTGATCGAGGTCTTCGTTGGTCCAGTCGACGAGAATGCGGTTGGACAGCCTCTCGCGCGCCGCGTTGAGGATGCGAACCATGTCCCGGCCTTTTTCAGTCACCGTCGCTTCTCGAACACGTCTGTCCGCTGCCGAAGGACGACGCTCAATGAGGTCAAGTTCTTCCAGCTTGGTCATTTGTCGGCTGATCGTCGTATGATCGCGGCCCGTCCGGTCCGCGAGGTCGACCACACCGATGGGACCGTAGCGCCATACGCGTGCCAGAAGCGGAAACAGGGCCCGATCCAGCGGAATGCCCGCTTCTTCGATCAGGCGATCATCCCGACGCGGCCGGTTGATTTCATCGACCAGATCGATGATCGCGGCATGGAGTCCGCGTAGGATTTCAGAGTCGTGTGCATTATTCACGTTTTTCGTTGCCTTCGACGGCGGGGCTATATATGTGAATATTACACATTGATTCGCGGAGCTGCCAGTGTCTTTCGATACAGACGTCCTGATCTCGGGTGCGGGGGCCGCAGGCCTGATACTTGCCATCGACCTCGCCCGACGCGGGGTTTCGTTCCAACTGATCGAGCAGAATGCGCAGCCGTTCAGCGGGTCGCGCGGCAAAGGCATCCAGCCCCGGACGATGGAGATCTTCGAGGATCTCGGCGTCGTCGATCGTATGGCTGCGGCAGGCGGACCCTATCCGCCGCTATGTCAGTATCGTCCTGATGGAACCCATAAGATGTCGCTTCTGACGGAAGCGGACGTCTTTCCGACCGCAGCCGAGCCCTATGCTGCGCCACTGATGCTGCCACAGTTCGCAACCGAAGCCGTCATGCGGGAGCGGCTCTCCGAGCTGGGCCATCATCTACATTTTGGGACACGGCTGACGGGATTTGAACAAGACGCTCATGGCGTTACGGCGAGGATCGAACAGAAAGGCGGCGAGCAGGTTGTCCGTGCCCGGTTCCTTATCGGAACCGATGGTGGCTGCAGTTTTGTGCGTCATGCATTGGCGATCGATTTTCCGGGAGAAGCACTGGGTGTGCGTGCGATCGTTGCCGATGTGCGGCTGGAAGGTCTTGATCGGTCCGCCTGGCATCGTTTCCAGCTCGCTTCACCGGCGACGCAGGTGATGATCTGCCCACTGGCAGGCACAGACCTGTTTCAGATTCAGGCGCCTGTGGCACTGGACGGAGAGATCGACCTGTCTCCGGCCGGATTGACCGCGTTCATCGGAGACCGAACCGGCAGAGGGGACATTATCGTCCGCTCGGTGTCCTGGTCCTCGGTCTATGCGATGAGTGCCCGTCTGGCCGATCGCTATAGAGTGGGACGCGTCTTCATTGCGGGGGATGCCGCGCATGTTCACCCGCCAACCGGAGGCCAGGGTCTCAATACCAGCGTTCAGGACGCCTATAATCTCGGCTGGAAGCTGGCCTCCGTGCTCGCGGGTGCGCCGGAAGCGCTGCTCGACAGCTACGAGGCGGAGCGTCGGCCGATCGCGTCGAACATGCTGCGTCTTTCGACGCGGCTGCTCGGGGAAGTAAAGCAGGGCACCATGCGACGCGATCGCGAAGCGCGTCAGCTCGACCTCGGCTATCGCGGCTCATCGTTGAACGTGCACGGTTCGGCGGGAGGCAAAGTGCAGGCGGGCGATCGCGCCCCTGATGCGCCCTGTCGCGGACAGGCCGGGCAGCGGACACGGCTGTTCACGGTTTTTCAAGGGTTTCACTGGACCCTGCTCGGCTACCAGCCGCACGACCGGCCCTCGGCCATCGCGGGCGTCCGTATCGTCACCGTTGGCGCGGGGCATGAACTCGTCGACGAAGATGGCGATATCGCCGAAGCGTACGGGATCGAACCCGGTCAGTGGGTGCTCGTGCGTCCGGACGGTTACATCGCCGGGATCTTTCCCTCTGACGGACTGGAGCCGCAGCTATCGCGCTACTTTGCGCACGTGCTGCCATCCCGCCCGACCGTTACGTTCGGAGGGGCATGAGGGGGGGTAAGCGGAATGTCTGGTCTGAGCAGAAAAGTTGAGGAAGCCGACAGTCATGATCTCCGTTTCCTCACACAGGATAGCTTGACTTACGACAATACATCCACAATACCGGATATATGGATATAGAATCTACCCTCGCAGCCCTGAGCGCCCTGTCGCAATCCACAAGACTGGAGATCTTTCGCCTGCTGGTGCGCTACGAGCCGGACGGATTACCCGCCGGAGATGTCGCGCGGCATCTCAATGTCCCGCAGAACACCATCTCGGCCCATCTCGCCACCCTGGCCCGTTCCGGGCTGCTGACCTCGGAGCGCTATAGCCGGCTGATCGTCTATCGCGCCTGTCTTCCGCGCCTGCGGGACCTGATGATCTTCCTCGTCAGGGACTGCTGCGCGGGCAGTCCCGAACTCTGCGCGCCCCTAGTCGCGACCCTGTCCTCCTGCTGTCCCTCCCCGGAAGCCCGCTCATGACCATCACGATCTACCACAACCCGGCCTGCGGCACGTCGCGCAACGTGCTGGCACTGATCCGCAACAGCGGCGAAGAACCCCGGATCATCGAATATCTGAAAAAGCCTCCCAGCCATGCGGAACTGGTCGATCTGATCGCCCGTATGGGCGTTCCGGTGCGCTCGGTCCTGCGGGAAAAGGGCACGCCCTTTCACGAACTTGGCCTCGATAATCCGACCCTGACGAACGATGCGCTGCTCGACGCCATGATCGCACATCCGATCCTGATGAACCGGCCGATCGTCGTCACCCCCCTCGGTGTTGCGCTCTGCCGTCCGTCCGAGACGGTTCTGGACATCCTGCCCAACCCCCAGCGTGACGCGTTCGCCAAGGAAGACGGCGCGAAGATCGTCGATGAAGCCGGAAAACGGATCGTCTGATGCTGGCTCTTGCCATTTTCATTGCTACACTGGTTTTTGTCATCTGGCAGCCTCGGGGGCTGGGCATCGGCTGGAGCGCAATGGCAGGTGCCGCCGTGGCCCTGCCGTCTGGAGTGATCCATTGGCACGACATTCCTGTCGTCTGGCACATCGTCTGGGACGCGACCTTCACCTTTATCGCGCTGATCGTCATCTCGCTATTGCTGGATGAGGCCGGGTTCTTCCATTGGGCCGCCCTGCACGTCGTGCGCTGGGGCAAAGGACGAGGCCGGACGCTATTCCCGCTGATCGTGGTGCTGGGAGCGGCCATTGCAGCGGTTTTCGCCAATGACGGCGCGGCCCTGTTGCTCACGCCCATTGTCATTGCCATCCTCACTCAACTCCGCCTGAGCCATACTGCAGCCCTGGCCTTCATCATTGCGACTGGCTTCGTCGCAGACACCACAAGCCTGCCGCTGGTGATTTCCAATCTGGTGAACATCGTCAGCGCCAATTTCTTCGGCATTGCGTTCGATCGCTATGCCGCCATCATGGTCCCCGTCGATCTGGTAGCACTTGGTGCAACGCTTGCCGTCCTGTGGCTGTGGTATTGGCGGCAGGTGCCTGCGACCTATCCCGTCACCGAACTGCCAGCACCCGCCACGGCCATTCGTGACCACCATGTATTCCGGGCGGCATTTCCGCTGCTGGCCCTGGTTCTGGCGGCCTATTTCCTGACCGCGCCGTTTCATATCCCGGTCTGTGTCGTAGCCTGCCTGGCCGCCGGAATCCTCTTGCTCGTCGCCGGATATGGCCGGGTCATCCCTGTTCGCAAGGTGCTGCGGGGTGCCCCATGGCAGATCGTGATCTTCTCGCTGGGTATGTATCTGGTGGTGTACGGCCTGCGCAATGCCGGGCTGACCGACTACCTTGCAACCGCACTGGTCTGGCTTGGCCATCAGGGGACGTTCGCTGCCACGATAGGCACCGGCTTTCTGGCGGCTGTTCTGTCGTCTATCATGAACAATATGCCGAGTGTGCTGGTCGGGGCGCTGGCGATCCAGCAGGCTCACGACATCACGCCGCTGACACGCGACCTGATGATCTATGCCAACGTCATCGGCTGCGATCTCGGGCCGAAATTTACACCGATCGGCAGTCTCGCCACGTTGCTGTGGCTGCATGTGCTGGCATCCAAGAATCATCGGGTCACATGGAGGCAGTATATGAAGGTCGGACTGGTGATCACCCCGCCCGTCCTGCTGGCAACACTCGCGGCGCTGGCCCTATGGCTGCCCCGGATCAGTCACCCGTAATACACGACAGGACCGATATATATGACCGAACCTGAGCTGCCAGCCTTGCATCCGGAGTATCTTGAACCGGTCGATCTCGCGCGGCTGGAACCGCAACCGCGTGTGGACCATCCGCCGCGTATCCTTCTGCTCTATGGCTCTTTGCGTCCCCGCTCGTTCAGCCGCCTGCTGGTGCTGGAGGCAGAGCGCATTCTGAAAGTCCTCGGCGCCGAGACACGGGTGTTCGACCCGACCGACCTGCCGGTAGCGGATTCCGTGCCCGCGACCCATCCGAAAGTGCAGGAACTGCGGAAACTCTCGATCTGGTCGGAAGGCCAGGTCTGGTGCAGCCCCGAACGGCACGGCAACATCACTGCCGTGTTCAAGAACCAGATCGACTGGCTGCCGTTGTCCGAAGGCTCGATCCGCCCGACGCAGGGCCGTACGCTGGCGGTCATGCAGGTTTCGGGTGGATCGCAGAGCTTCAATTCCGTCAATGGCCTGCGGGTGCTGGGCCGGTGGATGCGGATGTTCACCATCCCCAACCAGTCCAGCGTGCCAATGGCCTATACGCAGTTCGGTGACGATGACCGCATGAAGCCGTCCCCCCTTTATGACCGGATGGTAGATGTCATGGAGGAACTGATGAAATTCACATGGCTGCTGCGCGACCGGGCCGACTATCTAGTGGACCGCTATAGTGAACGTAACTCGGAACACCGCTTGCCTGAAAAGCTATGAGCCGGGCTGGCGCGCATTTCTGGCATACGACGTCGGCTTATCAAAACCCTAAGCGACCCACCTTACGACCGAGATTTAGGCGTAAGCGGACCTGGAGGGATCGAAGAACCCTTGATTGATACGCTTGGCTGGTGATTTCAGGTTTTTGGCGATTTGATTGACTACTTTTGGGTTCGTTTTCGATCTGCATTTTGAGCAGATTGAGTGCTGCCCCCCGCTGGATTGCTATGCATTCGCGCTGATCCGCTCCAGGAAGAGGAAGCGGCGCATATTATAGACGATATTGGCCAACCCGATCCTCATGGTGGCCCGCGTTATGCCGACGGTTCGGACGAACAGCCCGGTCTGTGATTTCTGATCAGCAAAGACATGCTCGACACGCGACCGGATAACGGACTTTCCGGCGTTGGATTTCTGGATATGCCTGGGCATAGGCTTGAGATGCGGCTTTTTCCTGTGAACCTTCGAGACAAAGCCCTGCTCCTCCATGAAGTCCTCATTCGCTTTTGAGCGATAGGCCGTGTCAGCCCAGACCGTTGAGGCCGTATTGGTTTTATCCAGCAGCCCCTCTCTCAATCGCGCGCCATCACTGGCGGCGGCATGCGTTGTTTTCCATTTCCGGATGAACCGGTA
>NZ_JASGXC010000009.1:67535-69930 GCF_032913585.1 Gluconobacter sp. GP1 | reverse complement strand
GTCAGCCAGAAGGTGGACGGTTTGGCCCGCGCCATTGACCTGTGCGGAGGAGTTCGCACCAATGGCTGCCGTGCTGTGTCCCCACCCATTAAAATTGTTATTCTGCCCCGAAATAAAGGTCGTCGATCCGTCACTAGCATTTATAGTATTATTCTGACCAGAAACAGAAATTGTACTTCCATTAAGGATGTTTGCGACTCTGTTGTTATTTCCATTTATGGTTGTGATATCCGGAGAAGACACAATAACATTTGCATTTTGTGATGCTACAGATTGATTCCCTCTAAACACGTATTCAGTTGGACTATTACCTTGGTTACCACCCATGTTTGAAATTTGACCGTTCGAAGATACAGTATAACTGTCGATTTTTCCATTCCGCGAGAGTGTATACTCAGTCAGATCCCCAGCATGCGATTGCGAGACCAGGAGTTCTCCGCCGCCCTTCACTAGATACGTTCCGGAGGCCAGGAGGGCCCGTCCACCCACCAGACCGCCAATTCCCAAATCACTCCAGAATTGGGAAAAGTTTGAAACAAGGGGCGTGCCCCCCTGCGAATGGTATAAATATTGTCCCAGTGCAGTTTGGGCGCCGACCAATCCCGCATCCATCAAATTGGCAAGTGCGTCCGTCTGGGTTCCGAAGGACTGATCTTTAATATATTGCGATTGACGTGTTACATCCCGTAAATCTTCACTTGTTGCATTAGGGATCCAGGTCCCATTCTGAAGTGCGGGCTCGTATCCGCTCCAGTGCACTGGATCCACATTTAGTTGTTTATATGTATCTATATGAAATTGCGTAATCTGGGCGATGCTGGCCGGGGCACCAGAATTAAAATTAATAGTGTTCATGTCTGCCCGTGCAAGGTAGACCATCATTTTTTCTGTTACTACATTAACGGAGTCTCCGGATTTTATCCCTGCTTGCATATTGGCATTGGCTGTTATTCCGTTCATTCCAATATTCAGGGCAACGGAATAAGCTATGGTTGGATAAGCGGAGAGCCCATAGCTGGACTGATCTGAGTAGAATTTGGCAACGTCCTGCTGGACCAGGTTCGCGGATGCATTGTTATTATAATCCTGATTGACGGCATTTATATCTGCCCGCAACCGATCCAACTGCTGTGATGAATAGGTTTTCAGCGACGGGTCAGCCATGAGTACACTCCACAAGACTATTTATTGCAAAATAATGCGATATGATTGCGAAGTGTTTCACTGCCTTACAAAAGCCACAAGCCGAAATACATTAAACAATTGTAATTATACGAACTTTCCTGATTGCCCGTGAGCCTCCCATAAGATCTCAATCTGATCTGAAGCCGCAGTCACGAGGATATCTGGTCGAATGTGTGTGCGACCTAGACCCCCTTTTTGGAGCTGTTAGCCGATCAGGCGATGCAAAGTTTTCATTGCTTTTCACAAAAGTTGAGAGGGAGAACACAGGAGAGGCGTGCAAAGGTCGTAATGCTCTGAAAGCAGAGCCATTTTGTAGAGAATAGGAAAGGGAAGCCGCCTTTTTTCGCAACTTTCTCTCTCAAAAATTAACTTGCGTCCCGCGTTCGTTTGTTCTCTTTCTGTTCTCGTTAAGGAGAACAGTCATGACTTCGAACGCGCTGGCGCGTCTGCGCGAGCAGGTCCGATGCCTGGAGCGTCGGAGCCTGCCTCATTCCCCCTTTCGGGTGCTGCCAACAGGCCTGCAACCGGTCGATGACCATCTGGGCGGCGGCATCAAAACCGCCAGCCTGCATGACATCCTGGTGCCCGATCCGCTCGAGATCGGGGCCAGCCTCGCCCTGCTACTGCCCCTGCTCGCGCGCAGTGGCCAGCCTGTTTTCTGGCTGGGAACGGCTCCCCCTCAGCTCCATGCCTGGGGACTGCATCAGACCGGAATGTCGCTCCGGCACCTGATCTGCGTTGAGAGCGATGACGCCAGTGTTCTGGCCGTCGCCGAGGACATCCTGCGCGGTCCCGAGCGCGCTCTTGTCGTAATATCCGGTCCGCGTATTCCCTCCCTGACAGAAGTGCGTCGTCTGAATCTGGCCGCCGAAAGCAGCGGGAATACCGGCTTCTTCCTGCGCCCTGTCAGCGTCTCCCGTTCATCTGGAAAAGACCCTTGTGCCTGCGCCACACGCTGGCACGTTACTTCTCATCCTTCAGCCCCTCTCTGTCTGCCGGGACAGGTTCTGCCGCTTCCCGGCCCCCGCCGTCTTTCCGTCTCGCTGTTGCGGGTGCGCGGAGGACGTCCTGCCCACTGGCTCCTCGACTGTCCTGACCATGCGCCGCTTTCTCGCCCTCTGGCTTCCCTTCTGGCGCACCGAGCGCCTCCAGCTCTGCCAACCGGATCATTACCCTCCCGATCGCCCGCTTGTCGTGCACGCGCCTGAGG
>NZ_JASGXC010000009.1:66401-67525 GCF_032913585.1 Gluconobacter sp. GP1 | reverse complement strand
CGCAGGACACAGACGCCGATGATGCGGCTCTCCTGGACCTGTGTTCCTGGCTGCTGTGGCTGTCGCCCCTGCCCGCTCTGGATGCACCGGACGGCCTTTATAGCGACATAACCGGCTGTGCTCATCTCTATGGCGGCGAGGAGGCGATGCTGTCTCTCGTCCGGACGCGTCTTTCCGAGAAAGGTCATGTCTGCTCTCTTGCTCTGAGTGACAGTGCCGCGGCCTCACGCGTTCTGGCACGCTCCTGCCTCGATCGGGCCTGTGTCATTCCGCCCGGTCAGCAGAAACAGGCTCTGGACCGACTGCCTTGCTCGGCCCTTCCGATTGCCTCGGACACAACGTCCCGTCTCAATCGCCTGGGACTGACAACCATTGGCGCCCTTGCGGCCCTTCCCCGCGCGCCTTTGGCCAAGCGGTTTGGCGCGGAGCTTCTCACCTCTCTGGATGAAGCCCTCGGCCGTCAGGCCAGGCCGCTGAACGTGGTTCAGGTGCGGGACCGGATCTCGCTCTCGCGCTCGCTTGTCGAACCTATCGGCACGGCCGAGGCGATTGCGACCGTGATCGAGGCTCTTGTGCCGGAAGCCTGCGCCCTGCTGTCCCATCGCGGGGAAGGCGCACGGCAGATCGATTTCCTCTGTGTGCGTGTTGACAGCACGGTCCAGGCCATCCGGGTGGGCACGTCCGATCCGACCTCGGATATGCCCCGCATCCTCCGCCTTCTCAAGGACCAGATTTCCCGGATTGAGCCCGGCTTTGGCATCGAGGCTGTCACGGTGACGATCAGCGCCAGCGAGCCCATGGAGGCCGGACCAGATCGCCCGGTACTTTCAGACCCAGAGGACTGTCAGGCGGACATACTGCCCGCGAGCCTCATCGACCGGCTGATCAACCGCCCCGGGGTCGCATCCGTCCACCAGCTAGCGCCCCGGTTTACCGCCTGGCCAGAGGACGGGCAGTCTCGCATTTCTCCAGGCGACGTGGCAGAACCCGCGGACGCGCGCCAGATGCTCTGGGTGCGACCGAACATTCTGTTCGATCTGCCCGTCCGGGTGCAGGTGACTGCCCTGCTCCCGGACGGTGCGCCACGCCAGTTCGTCCTCAAACGCCAGACACACCGCATCGCG
>NZ_JASGXC010000009.1:0-66391 GCF_032913585.1 Gluconobacter sp. GP1 | reverse complement strand
GGCAGACGGCCGAAAGCTACGGTGCGATCCGCGACTACTGGCAGGTCGAGACCACGACCGGCCTGCGCCTCTGGCTGTTTCGCAAAGGCGACGGAGCCCACGACTGGTCCGGGTCGGGCGCGTGGTTTCTTCAGGGGATATTCTGATGGAGCCCCGTGATGACCTGATCCCGGCCAGCACCTCGGACGTGGCCGAAGTCCTGATGCACGCGCTGTGCTATGACGGACGCAGGCGGACGCATGACGCCGCCGAGCTGATGGCCCGTCTCGTGGCCGAGCGTCTGGTCGCCTATCTGGAACGCTCCGGATTTGTCGTGATGCGCGCACCCACCAGCAACGCTCCTGACAGCAGCCGACACCCGCATCCCCATAGGCGCTAGGCCATGAGCGTGCCTTATGTCGAATTGCAGGTGACGTCGTCGTTTTCGTTCCTGCGATCGGGCAGCCAGCCGGATGAACTGATTTTCCAGGCGAAGGCTCTGGGCTATGACACCATCGGTCTGACCGACTGGAACACCGTGGCCGGGGTGATCCGCGCCCATCTGGCGGCGCGTGAGGCCGGTCTGCGCCTCTTGCCCGGCTGCCGTCTAACTCTGCGCGATGGCAGTGCGCTCCTGGCCTATCCCCGCAACCGTGCGGGCTGGGCAGGCTTGTGCCAGCTCCTGACCCTTGGCCATCATCGGGGCGAGCGGGACGTGTTCCTTCTGGGATGGGAGGATCTCGTCGCAGCGGCCCCGGACCTCCTCCTGATCCTGATGCCGCCCGAGGATCTGGCAGCGCTTCGCGGGTACGTTCAGAGCCTGCTGGCTCTGCCACGACAAAGGGCAGGCGAAGAAGAGATCCGGTTTCTCGCGCTGACCATGCTCCGGCAGCCTGGAGACCTTGCGCGGCTACACGCGCTCTCGGCGTTCAGTGCGGCACAAGGTCTGGCCTGCGTTGCGACGGGAGACGTTCTCTACCACGATGCGCGCCGACATATTCTTCAGGACGTCGTCACGGCGATCCGGGAAGGCTGTACCGTCGATGATCTTGGCAACCGCCGTCATGTCCACGCCGATCGCCATCTGAAAGCCCCTGAAGAGCAGGCACGCCTGTTTGCTGCCTTTCCGGACGCTCTGGCCAACACGCGACGGATTGCCGAGGCCTGCGCCTTCAGTCTCGATGACCTGACCTACCAGTATCCGACCGAAACCGAGCGCACAGGCGAAAGCGCACAAGACACCCTGACACGTCTGGTCCAGACCGCACTGCCGCGTCGCTACCCGGCCGGGGCGCCGCCTGAAGTCGAGACGCAGATTGCCCACGAGCTGAGGCTGATCGGCTCTCTGGCCTACGCGCCGTATTTCCTGACCGTGAATACGATCGTGCGTCATGCCCGCTCACTTGGGATTGTCTGTCAGGGACGGGGATCTGCCGCGAACTCGGCCGTCTGCTACGTCCTGGGAATCACCAGTATTGATCCGGTCCGCTCCGGCCTTCTGTTCGAGCGCTTCATCTCCGCCGAACGGCAGGAGCCACCGGATATTGACGTCGATTTCGAGAGCGACCGCCGAGAAGAGGTCATCCAGTGGATCTACCGGCATTATGGCCGCCACCGCGCGGCCCTGTGCGCGACCGTGCAGCGCTATCAGCCCAAAGGCGCGTTGCGGGAAGTCGGCAAGGTTCTGGGGCTCCCGGAAGATCTGACCGGCCAGCTTTCAAAGCATGTGGCTTCCTCTCTCGCCGATCCGGATCTGTGCAAAACGCGCGCGGCCGATCTTGGTCTCAACCTGAAGGATCGCCGCCTTAGCCTGACCTTCCATCTCGCGCGCCTGCTTCTCGGCTTTCCACGTCAGCTTGGCACCCATCCAGGCGGATTTGTGCTGACCGAGGATCGCCTGGACGAACTCGTCCCCCTGATGCCGACCGCCATGGACGGGCGGCAGATCATCGTCTGGGACAAGGATGACATCGACGTCCTGCGCTTCATGAAAGTCGATGTTCTGGGTCTCGGGATGCTCGGCTGTCTGCGTCGCGGGTTCGAGCTGCTGCACACCGTGTATCAGACCCGCATGGATCTCGCCGCGATCCCGGCCGAGGATCCGCAGACCTACCGTATGATCCAGAAGGCGGACACGCTCGGCACGTTCCAGATCGAGAGCCGGGCGCAGATGTCGATGCTGCCGCGCATGAAGCCCAGGACATTCTACGATCTGGTGATTCAGGTGGCGATCGTCCGGCCGGGGCCGATCCAGGGGGACATGGTCCATCCCTATCTCCGGAGGAGAGAAAAGCTGGAGCCTGTCACCTATCCGTCCGAGCCCCTGCGCGGCATTCTCGGTAAAACACTGGGTGTCCCGCTGTTCCAGGAGCAGGCCATGCAGGTGGCCATCCATTGCGCGGGCTTTACGCCAGGCGAGGCGGACCAGCTCCGCCGCGCCATGGGAACGTTCAAAATGACAGGTGGGGTGTCGCCGTTCCGGGACAAGCTGGTGAACGGGATGCTGGCCAATGGGTATGAGCAGGACTTTGCTGAACAGACCTTCGCGCAGCTCGAAGGATTTGGCAGCTATGGTTTCCCTGAGAGCCACGCCGCCTCGTTTGCCCTGATTGCCTACGCCTCGGCCTGGATGAAGTGTCACTACCCGGATGTGTTCTGTGCCGCCCTGCTGAACTCTCAACCGATGGGATTTTATGCGCCCTCGCAGATTGTTCAGGACGCACAGCGCCATGGGGTCGAGGTCCGGCCAATCTGTATCAATGCCTCACGATGGGATTGCACGCTGGAGCGCGGCCGGAACGGACGGCACGCGGCGGTCCGGCTGGGGTTCAGGATGGTGCGCGGGTTGGCGAACGGCCATGGGGCCGCCCTGATTGCGGCCCGGATGCCGGACTATGAGAGCATTGACGATGTGTGGCGCCGTGCGGATGTGCCGGTCTCTGCCCTGGAATGTCTGGCGGAAGCAGATGCCTTCCGGGTGTTCGAGCAGATGCGCCGTGCTGCCCTGTGGTCAATCAAGGGTCTCGCCGATACGGCGCTGCCGTTGTTCGAGGCAGCGGATCGGGGGCGGAACTTTCCGCTGCCGGAAGTGATCGAGCCGGAGATTACCTTGCCACTGATGTCAGAGCGGGCCTCAGTGCATGAAGATTACCGGGCGACAGGACTCAGTCTGAGCGGGCATCCGGTCGCGTTTCTCCGAGGGGGCCTGCGAAAAGAGGGGGTCGTTCGTTGCGGGGATCTGTCTTATCTCAGGGATGGGCGCCGGATCCAGCTCACCGGACTGGTGTTGATGCGGCAAAGGCCAGGGACGGCCAACGGTACCATGTTCGTGACCATCGAGGACGAAACCGGCACGGCCAATCTGATTGTCTGGAAGGATGTGCAGGAAAAATACCGCCGCCCCCTTCTCGCGTCCCGTCTTCTGGCCTGTAAGGGACGGCTTCAGAAAGAAGGCGATGTGATCCATGTCGTTGTGCTCAGTCTGGAAGACCGCACGCCATTGCTTCAGGGATCTGAACTGCTCAAAGCACGCGATTTTCGTTAGGGAAGAGCGCCGCTTCGAGCGATCTTATTTTAAGAATGAATATATTGTTGTTGGTGTTGAACCTGTGGAGTTGTGGGCAGAGCCGCGCCCTGTGGTTAGCCTGTAGGGCTGTCCATAAATTCATAGGCCGTTTGTCGTAAACGGTTTTTTGCATCCATAAGAGCAATAGCTGCAAATATGCACGCTAAATAGCAGTTTTTAATCATTATATATGACCGGCTGCGGACAGCTTTGGGGGGAAGCGGAATGTCGGCTGTCAGGCGACGAGAATAGAGAATCTGCCGTTCGTGCATCCTATTATCGTAATCCCTATTGGCGCTTTGCAGGCTCTCACACTATTGGCGAAGATATGAAATGCTACGATTCCAGCCTGATGTAATGGACGAACATCGTGCGACCTGCTTCTTCAGCGATAGCGATTGGTTCGTTGCTCGAGAGACTGGAAACGGCGGTCAATTTCTATATTGGGATCAGCAGCTACAAGGCGGTCGAGGATATCCCCCATGTCGTAACTATTGCTACCTGTATTTCCGCAAATCAGCCAAAGGAGATCAAGAACTTGGAAAGGGAATTTCTCCGGCGCCGAACTGTTCTTAATCGAGTGAATATTGGCTCCTCGATGTGCGCCCAGACTAAAATAAGGCCGTAATTTTATAAGAGCGGCTGGAAAAGATTTACCGGCACCGATAACAAGCGAGGTAAAATCACGATTAAGAGCGTCATCAACGAAGCAGCGCTCTTTCGGCCATATCCTCTCAAAGAAGGGCTCTACCATCTGCTTCCAAGCATCTTCGGCACCGCTTGCATCGTTGCGGATCCAGCGAGCCAAGACACCAAGCACACCTACTCGAACTTTAAGCGGTGCTTTGCGTAGCACACGACTAATCTCTGTTTCGCTGAGGCCCCAACGTTCAGGACTATCGCCCCGCACCAAAGCAAGCGCGGGTCTCAAAATACTCGATGCAATCTGTGTAGCGAAATGGGTATTAGCCGAGGCCTCGGCCACACCAAGTAGCAGTGCTCGAGGTGCCATCGTGGTGACTTCCGGGGTAATGTTGCCGCGTGAGACGAGTATTTCGCGCAGTTTAGCCGCTTCCACCGTAGACGCTGTCAATCGTGGAAGGAGATGCTTTTCGACCAGCATTTTATCAGCGTTAATCATAAAGGCGAACTCATGGATGAGCACCGCCTGCCCCATAATTCCCGATTGGCTGTTATTCCCTGCGATCATGGCAAGCCGCGCAAGTTGGCGTGCTTCATGTTTCCCCCCGCTCTTGCGCGTATGATCGAGTTCAGTGAGAAGCACTTGGACTAATCGGCCTTCGGAGCGATTAATCGCTGCCTCGTAAATGTCCTTCTGAAAGTCGATCTCGTAATCTACGAGAAGGAGTAAAGACCAGAGCCGATCACACCAATTCTCGAGATTAGCGATTAGCGGCCGCGGACCAAACGTCAGCAGGTCGACTATCTTTCCGGTAATCGGCTGCAGAGTTTGCATTTCGATTTTTTCGAGGTGCAGCAAGGCATCCGCAGCGAGTTGGTTGCGGAGTAAAGCATCCTTGTCGGTTGGACGGACTGTCAGGGCCCCTAAAAGATCACCCCACATGGTTATATTCGGTGCAGTCGGTTCAGCCGTTTCGAGTGCTTCAAATGCACCTTTGGGATCTGAGTGGCAATAGCTTCTCCATCCCATTCGCTGATCCATGTCAGAGCGCTGGTCGAACTGCGTGGCGACCATTAGGCGATCATCGGGAGCAGCTTCAAAGATTGGACTGCTGTTATCAGGAACAGCCTGTACATTACCAATATATGAGGTGAAAAAGTCTTGGTCTGCGACTGTGCGATCAAGGTATTGTCGTCGCTCTAAGATTGCTTCGAGTTCAATACGACCGACCTCCGAGAGCACATCTGCTGCGTCAAGCATTTTTAGGCGCAGCCAAACTTCACTGTCTCGAGCAGGTAGGCGCCAATCGACTTGGCCATCTTCCAGCGGATAGCGGGTATAAAAGGCGCTCCCAGTGGTAAGTATCCGCGTTTCAATAGCCTCCCGAAGCGCTGGCGTAGCACCTGCGGCCCTATCGCGCAGCAATAACGCAACCTCGCGGCGGATTTCCCAGAACTTGGTGTCCTCAAATGAGAGTAGCAGTTGTAAAGCCTCGTCTGCCGAAAAGGCAGATGTATTTCGGACGACATGAAGCAGTAATCTGGCGCCTAGCCGTCCTGGCCAAGTCTGCCATTGCACCGCCAGTGCACGGGCCCTATCTCGATCGGAAATGATCGCCTTAGGAAAGGCATTCACAATTGCCCGGACAAGTAAGATCAGACCACTATTGTATTCGTTCTGGTCGTGATCTTCGATTGAGGGCACATTGTAGTCGCTCGTGTCGTAGTCATCGTCTATCATCTCAAGTTCGGCTGCTTGCTGCAGTAATGAGTGAAGAGCTTCACTGCTAAGCTCAAGAATGCGCACCACATGGGAGTCGACACGGCTCAACGCCTTGAGAATCTCGGTTGCGCCATATTCGTTGACGACACGTAGATCAAGCCTGGCAAGATCCGACAACCGCGGCGCGACTGCTACTGCGTCGACAACTCCTTTGTTTTCGCCCCAGCCCTTATTGCCGAACTGCCACGGCCGCTCGGCAATAAGTCTCGGGGCAAGCAGTTCCACCGATTGCCTCAGATCCTTTTCTAGGATTAAACCGGAGGCGAGCTTCTGACTGAGTAAGTGGGCAGTTTCATCGAAATCGTCAATCCAATCGGACCCAAGTAGTATGCGCCAAGTCCGGAGCCAGGTAGGCGATTCGGGTGGGGTTCGTAATAGTAACTGATCGAGGCGTGAGAAGAGATTATTGCCAAGGATCAGCTGCCATTCGAGTGCAGTTGTAATACGCCTAGGGTCCTCGAAATTACGTCCGATCCAAGCGGAAACCACCATGCTGGCATCTTGAGCGGACCAAAGTTTATTATTCTGAAAGACGCGGAACCAATTAGCATCAGTTATCGTATCAAGGGCAATTGGCCAGAGATCGCTACAATCGGTAAAGAGCCAAGATAGCTCGCGCAGTTGCTGATCAGTGAGCGCACTGCTGTCGCCAACTAAGATTTTTTTTACGCGCTCCTCACGCGACCTCTTGGGGTGCTCAACGATATCCGCGAGATGTTGAAGGTCACGCCAAAGGGGGGAATGATCAGGTGAATTTGTGATAGAGTTGCGCTTGCAGTAAGGCAGTGGCGTAACCGCAAGAGTACCCCACCCCTTTTCTGCGTCGACAGGGTTAGCCTCGTAAGCGTCGAAAGCATATACGGGGCGCAGATCAGGAAAACGGGCCCGGTCAGCTTCCAGCACGTTCAGAAAATAGCGGACTGGAGCATCGGTAGCGCTGTAACCGAGGAGCACAATAGTTTTGCAGCGAGCAAGATCGAACAAGAATCGCGAAGCCCAGCCTGAACGCATATAAGCATCGCCATAATCGGCGCTAGTAAGCACCAACGGCGTCGCCTCAAGGTCTAACTTTAGGTCGGCTAGTCTGCCGTGAATATGGATGATCCCCGAGAAGTCAGGGCTTCCTGGCGAGGGAAGTGATTGGCCAGCGAAGCTTTGTTGACCAATCACCGAGACAGATTGTTCCAGTGCATGCTCGAGTAACGTATCAAAATTGGTGGTAACAACGAGGACACGGTTGCTGCGATCGCGAGAGAGCCTCAGCACCGTACGATGCTGCTCAAAACGAGGATGAGAAGGTAACACAAGCTGGCTGGAAACTGTTCGTACCATCGCCTTTTGATCAGCAAGTCGACGCTGGAGCGCTCCGAGCACTTCCTCGAAACGCAGATTATCGTAGGAATGCTTCTCGGAAGCATCCATCTCGATACCAAGCCGTTCATATGTCTGGTCAACCAGACGTTTGAAGTCTGGAAGCTGTGGTGCGCTGATGCCAGAACCACAGAGAAATACGACATCGCCAGCGATCAAAGCGTCGACGAGTGCCGAAGGAAATTCCGGCCCACGATCGGAGAAGCGGAGTGTCAAAATAAAATACTTTCAAAAACAGAAAAATCGAAAATGAATAATTATATCCTGCCTGTCAGTTATTATACGGTTGAGCAGAAAGGTGCTCTTGGAGACAATTTTTAGGGGGCGACATTGGTGTGACTGGCAATAGGAAATAATCTATGTTAACGTCGTCCGACAGCCTACCCTACAAGGATCGTGGAATACGATCTGACACAGCTTTCGTTCTAGGCAACTCCCTCTGCTGTAGTGGTTTCAAAACGCCGTCGACAAACTCAACAATAATTTGGGTTGGTGTATCGCGCTCCAAGAGTAATTTCTGAGTCTGGGTCAGGTTGGCAGATATACCTTTTTGCGTCGCTCTAAGAGTGTTTTGAACCTCTTTTATCTCTTCACGCACTTTTTTCCGCCGATCAACAAGAGTCTCAGATTGATTCCATCTGCTCTTAATGCCCCCAACGTCCTTGTCCCCTTGGACTGTAACCCATTTTTTAATACTTTCGATTTCATTAAGCCCTTGCTGAATGCTTTCGAGCCGTGCGGACTTCAACGCCACTTCACCGGGGAAAAGACTTAATATGTACCAAGAGAGCGCTCGCGTCTTCAGGCAAACCTCTAAATCCCCCACGACCTGACCTAGATTGCGATACTTGTCAGTAGTATTTTTAAATAGGCTTTCCGTTCCGAACATATCGTCGTCTGTAAGTGACGTATGTGTCCGACGTTTGATATCAGCAATTAGATGAATCTGAGTAGATAATAAATCCCGCTCACAAGCTTCCAGTTCCCCCCGAATTTTAAAGTTCATCTCTCCTTGAGTTAACGCACTATGGGCTTGCTGCAGATACTGGTAGGTTCCAATAATGCTGGCACGACGCTCATCTTCTAGGAAATCACTAATATTTTTTACCGATTTCTTGATTTCGCCTAATTTTTGGCTGATATCAGCCATGTGCTTCTGAGCGACAATAATAGACGCAAGTTGCCAAACTGCTGCTGCATTAACCAGCTTGGTCAGCCCGTTGATATCAAAAAACCGAGCATGTTCTCTAATTCCACTGGATCCCATAGCAAACCCGCGGAAACCGTCACCATCGGCAGCACGAACCAGTCCACCGTTTATTACAACCTCCATGAGACGGCGGCCTTTATGAGCTTCTGCGACAAGTATCGACGGCACTCCCTGCATAACAGCTAAAAGCCGACTTGAGACTGTTAATGAAGGCTCATCTGATAGAGTTTGATTTTCAGAGATGTGATCCAGATCTAGTGAAGGAAGTGACCTTACCGTAACAGATGGATTTTCGAGAGACGTACCGAAATGGATTTCTGGAGAAAACAGGGGAGAGGTCTCCCAATCAGACACAGAGCTACCAGAGCCTGAAACAGGCTGTATAGTGTCTTTATATCTTGCTCGTGAGATATTAACCTTTTTTCCACGGAAAAATATCCATAAAGTGAAAAATAAAGCAATTGGTAGAGTGATAAATTCAAAACAAGTCAAATACATGGTTGATTCCTTAATATTATTGTTATCCCCATCTAAAGAACATTTTTATCTTTCTTTTTTAAGTCCGAATAAAAAGGTAATTTAAGTGGACCTATGATTATCGAATATAAAATTATAGTATCGTATAAGACGTTCGGTCGCTAGGGCGTGGAGTTCGGTGCGGTTTAGGTCCGTAGCTTGAATTATCGGTAGCGGTAAGCTTCGCTGCTTATGACGAACCATCAGTCAATCAGGGGGATGTGATTGATAAAATTCTGTACATATCGGGCAATGTCAAAGCTGCAGAGCGCCTTTTGACCAATTCGCGACGCAAGCACAGTGCGTGTCCATAGCAAATGATCACGGAAATTCTGAATGTCCGCTTTGAAGAAGCTGAAGGTTTCGCTCAGACTTCCGAGATGAGGCGTCTGCCGCCTGTCTGCTTCATATTCCTTGAGCGGACAGGCGGTTCAGGGGGGGAGAGCGGAATGTCTGTTGTTGAGGGGTTGAACAAGAAGTCTGACGTATTATGATACACACCAACGAAGCAGATAGAGCGCGAGATAAAAATCATGTCAGATTTGTTTACCCAAAATAAGGAAATGATTTCTTTCTATGGTTTGTTGGAACATAGTGTTTGCACAATAAAGCCAAAAGATGGGGCATTTGGCGAATATCAGGAGTGGGTTAATTCTTTATGTCAAGGCATAAAACCCGATACGTTTTATGATATATTTTCTAAATTTTCTGTTGATGACATAAAGGAAAAATTTTCAGTAATAAACCTAGAGAATTCCTCCGAGATTGATTGGGATACGTTGCAAGATAGATTTAATGATTATAATGAGGAAAAAACACTGAAGACTATGAAAAGGAACGCTGGCATATCGTGAGCGATATCGAAACGTCTTTTTAATTCTATTCAATCCTCAAAAAAAATTTCGCTGGCAGCATAATCTGATTCAAGGAAATGTTTTATGTCTGCTTTGCAGAAGATAATTTAGGACCCTCAGTGACAGGAAAGAGGTGTAAGCAGCCGGTCCGCTTACGCCTCATCCCAAACAAAGGGCGTTCCTACCTGAAGCACGATTAGCAGATATAACTGTTTCAAGGCCTGTCAGCCGCTTTGCACATGGAGCGGACATGGTTCTTGAGGTATCAAACCATGCATCTCGCGGCGCTCTCGGCCAAATACGGACACTTACCTTCAATCGAAGCGATTGACTGCTCTGCCCTCTAAGTAAAGCCAAATTGCCCTTCGTTAAGTGAAGCTATCCGTTGTCCTGCTGAGACTTTTTTTTCGTTCGGTCTTCAGTCTCGGCCGCAAATCAAGAAAGTGAACAGCTATCGACAAAGAGTCCGCCGAAGCGTGTTCAATCCGTTCCGCCTCTTTGCGCAGTAGGGAAAAAAGTTCATTCACATCGATCCTGTGGCACTCGTCTGGATGATCCCACTTTCGATCCGCCGTAAGGGTCACCATCAGAGCACCAGCACGACTGTGCTCCGCTGCCATGTATTTGTTCACCAGTTGATTCTCAATTGTATCGCGCAAGTCTTTAGCTGTGCGTTTATCCCCGAGCTTGAGTTCGATCACCGCCTCATGGCGAGAGACTACGGAACGCAATCTGATATCGGTTTCTTTTTCATCTGCGGTCACGGCCTCTTGGTCCACAGTGTAGATTGAGTTGGCTGAATGGCTCAGCTCTCGTGCGATTTCTCGGCGCATGACCTTCTCATCTGATATCCCTGCCCAAGCCTCTCGCGGTGAAGCATCACGAAGAAGAAGGTCATCGAGGTCAGACAGTCTATCCTTCATAATCGCAAACATGGCTTCATTCGTTGACGCAGGCGCTTCCCCGCTTCGATCAAGTGCTACCGCTTGAGCCGTATCAAATGCGTGAGCATCAATCTCTTGTGCCCAATTCTCTTCTGCCACAGCCAAAATGCGATCCTTGAAATAAGCACACAAAGGATCTGCGGCCATCTCGAGCTTGGCAGCCAAGCCCTCCTCGCCCTTCGCGTTGAACAGCGCTGTTACAATGTTATTGCGTGCCTGTTCCGCGTCGTCGCGAGTGTCCGGTGAATAGGATCCTTCGTGGTGCGCATCATCTTTTATTCGAACGTGGCAATAGGCCAGACGAAGCAGCCGCAGTAGTAATTGCGGGGTGAAACGTTCGTCACCCAACGCAATTCCGTCTTGGCGATCACCAAATAGGCTGGCCAACCATGTTACAGCGTCTGATCGCTCAGATGGTTCAACTATCTCGATCTGATCAGCCAGCTTCTCGACACCCGCCTGCGGATCAATCCGCATCAAGTTCGACAACCAAGCAACACGCAGAGAAAACGGCAATTGTCGCTCCAATTTTTGGAGTGCCCGCTCTCGAAGTCTCTCAATTTCCGACGCATCGCCATACTTCAAAATAACCCGGCCGATTTGCCGAACCCTTTCGGTCATCCCTGTCGCGTTATCGGTAGAATTGATCCGATCCCCGCCAGCATCTAACCAATTTTCCAGCCGTGGAAGAAATAGTCTCGCAACTCTCTCATGCGCGTAACCCATTCCTTGAAGCAGGCCTGAATGTCCATGCTCACCTGGCGGCCGGCTCAGTTCCCACGACAGTTCATTTCCCAGCGCCCGGTCCACAGCGTTTGGGTGCCTGTCTGCGAGACGCTCGATCCATTGGGGAAGACCATTTAGTTCAGTCAAAGCGTACCGCGCGGCTAACTCAGCTTCGGCATCGCTGAGTTTAGCTGCCCAGTCCGGATCCTCTGCTTCAGCGTAGATCGCGGCCAGACCAAGTTTCCAACGTACAAGAAAAGTATTGCGCTCACCTTCGGGCCGTTCGCTAGGAAAGGTCGGGGGATCATCGCGCCAAATCTTCATCAGCACGCGACGAAGCTTGTCGGCAGTTTCTTGATTGAATTGTTCTTCAATGAAGCGCCGGTTCCAACCTGACGATCGACTGTCATCACCATTGTGACTCATGGCCCGCCATAAGTTCCAAGCCGTGTTCCAACTTTTTTTTGTCGAGAATGCGTTCTCAGGTTGATTGGCTACTTCTCGCCAGAACTGAATCCAACGAGCGTGGTTCTTGGCCTTTCGCCGCTCTTCTTGCTTCTTTCGTTCGGCCTGCTTCTTTTCCCAACGACGATGCTCTTTGTCGTGTTTCGATGGCTTCAGACAGTCATCAAGCTTTTCCGTGAATGAAGGCTCATCCGCTATGAGAGGCCGAAGTCCTTCAACGTGTTCTTTCCATGTATCACGATCCGGCGATAGGCGGATAGCTGCCTCCAAGAGCATTGCGCGTTCACCCATATCCCGGATCTTGTCGCCAAGCGCTTCGGTCACCCAAGTCAGATCTCGGTCAGGCCTAAGCTGGACCGGCCCATCGTGAAATGTGATCTCTGCGAGCCGTCTCCACGGGTCGTTGACTTCATAGAGCGACTGAAGCAGAGCGTCCTCAACCCAGAAGAGACGAGCATTGCCCTCTGCACTTAAATTGCTCAGTCGTTCGCGAAGCGTTTTGATCGGTTCATCGTCGCCATGGTCACGATGATGTAATCGCAATGCAAGTGCGCCAGCACGCAGCCATTCCTCATCTTGGCTCATATCAAGCCCGCGTTCACACGTTGCTGCGAGCGCTCCGCTGAGATGCGACCGATCACTCGAAATATGTGGCCACTCTTTTCGCCATTTAAGCCCCCCTGAGACAAGCGCTAGGAGGCGATCACGAAGTTCCTCAAGAACAGGGAGATCAAGTGGCGATCCTGCTATCAGGCGCGGAAGTTGCCAGCTAAGGTCGCCTACACTCTGCTTCTCCCGCTTTATCCATCGAAGAGTCCGACAAAGCTGCTCAACCGACATGTACTTGGGGAAAAGGCGTAATACGGCACCTCGGGCCACTTTTTCAGGCCAGAGATCACCAGCATCTGCTATACTGGAAGCGATATTTCCGAGCCTCTCATCATCAAGAGCTAATAACGCATCAATAGCTATTATGCGCTCAGCCGCAGGTGCTGCAATGTCCTGAGTGATATCGAATACGATGTCGGCACAATCTTTTATGCGGCCTGCCTCGATAAGGCTGATGAGAACTTCTCGCACATCTGGATTCTCTACTCCGCTACGCCAAATACTGTCGATTTCATCTGCCAGATCGTTCGATGCAAATCGATGGATCTGAATGTGGGGTACCCGAAGGCCTCTCCAGCCACCAGGTCCGTAACACTCAGCATATGCGCGAAGAGCTTGATTTCGTTGCGTTTGCGTTAGCGACTCTGGGTCGCCTTCATCCAAGAGCACGACAGGCTCATTGTCCCGCAAGAGTTCAAATATTCCGTCTTCTTGCAAGGCTAGCCAACCCACCACTGATCGCTTGGACGGGCGAACGATCATCCTGCCTTTCGTTTCCGCGAAGAGAAGCCGCTTGAGAGCTCGAAACGGCATTCCTTGTCCTCGAAGATTTATTAGCCGCTCCGCAGCAAGATACTCCGCCACAGAGCGATGATGGAAGCGCACCCGGCCATATGAAGCGAAGCCAAATAGCGGACGCTCCAGCAGTGCTTTTCGTTGGCTTGCTTGCCAATCGGACAGGATGATCGCGGGATCGAGGGCCTCCTCCTCGTCAACAACGTCGGATGCTGCACTGTGGCGAATTGTTAGACGACGCGTCATTTGAACTGCAAGCGCGAGCCGACTGGCTCCTTCGATCGCCTTGTCGACGGACAATTCCGCCGGTTCAGGTCTGTCGTCTCGAGGCAGCAGCTTCACGCGAACATTCGTGGCAACCTGATCGCGATGCGTTCGAATGCGCGTGTGCTCACGCCAGTCCGCGCATAACTCAATGAGGTCCTGAGGCCTACGTGCAAACTCCAGGGCATTGCGACGTCGTAGATCTTCAAAAAGAAGATCGGGATCGCTTACGCCCTGGTGCCGACAGAAATCGACGATTTTCTTGTCCGACAACGGCATTAAAGCTACGGAACGCCAATCGGGCGATTGGTTCTCGCTTTTGTGGGCGTGTTGCTCTTGTAGCTCACGCATTACGATCTTCGCAAATATCTTTTCATTGGACGTTTCGGACTGTGCCTCAGGAACAGGCAACAGGCTCCTGACCAATTGTCCGTCGAAGGGTATCGGCCGTGTCGTAATAATAATTCTCGCCCGATGGAGCTGATTTCCAATACTCTTTCTTAGTCGTTTGAGGGCGCGTTCAAAGGACCTCAAGGTCAATTTCAGCTCATCAATTGAATCGAGGAAGAACGTTGCGATGTCAGATTGTGATGCGACCCAAGCGTCGAACCTAGCTTCCTCTTCGCTGTCTAGAAGACTGAGAACTTCGTCAGTCGCCAAGGCTGCTAACTCAATGAAGAATGCAGGCTCACCCGCGTCCCACAGACGCTTTGTTTGGCTACGGCACTCATACGTTTTTCCTACGCCAGCCTCAGAAATTAGAAGCACTCTTTTTGAGCGCAGTAGTTCATCCCAAGCTAATACTCGTGCCTGGCCAAAACCTGCTAAGGGCGACCGCTGTTCTGTCTCGCCAAGTTTCCATTCGGAGATGTCTTGGAAAGTGCGGTTGATCATTTATACAGTGTCCTAAGCCAAGTGGGCATATGCAATAAGAAAATTCGTTTGCTCTGCTTCAGCCAGCTATAACGCTAATCAGCAACAAGTGGCGATCCCTAGAGCACACGTTCGTGAAATACGCAGATACTGGTCGGCTTTCCGTCCGTCCTACTGCGCCAGAGCATCATGCTACGCTGGCATAAAAAGCGACTTGGCGCTGCTAGGTCCAATTGACATCCAGAATTCCCAAACCGGCTGATTGCTGTTTCATAGGTCTCCGTATTGATGTGTGGAGCGGACGATGGGGATCAAGCGATAAGAATTGAGCACAGCTCAATGGGAATGGATCAGAGTTCTGTTGCCTAGGAAAGTGAGTAATCCGAGGCGGACAGAATCGGATAACCGTTTGTCCGCAAACGGATCTTTATTGGCATTGCGATCGGGCGCCCACTGGTGCGATCCGCCTGAACGCTATCGAAACTGGAAGACGCTCCATCGGCGTTTCAGCCGCGGGTGCCATGCCGACGTGTAGGAGCGGGTATTTACCACACTGATCGCCGATCGCGACAACGCGTATCTGATGATCGAAAGCATTATCGTCCACGTCCACCAGCACTCGGCGACCGGGAAACGGGAGGCGGCGCAAAGTCAGGCATTGGGGCGTTCTCCCGGCGGATTGACCACAAAGATCCACATGCTGGCCGACGCCCAGGGTCGACCGTTACGGTTCATTATCACCGGAGGTCAGGTTCATGACGCCACTCAGGGGTCTGGATTGCTCGAAGGCCAGTCTGGATGCTCCCCCCGAGATTGAGCGGCGCGTCGTATATCTGGGAAATGAGGCTGAATAAATTTGCAGAACAGTATCGAAATCTCCGCTGCAATCTGGAAACCTCTGTTTTAACGCGCCTAAAGCAGGTCAGGATGATTGGCGGGCGTCCACGGGAAAGACTGTTGGGGGGCTACATAGCAATCTTCTATTAGCCACGGTTCGCCTCCGACCGTAAGTGATCGCTTGAGATCATCGGACAGCCCAGCTTCGCCAAACTGCGCTACAAGTAGTATCGCACAGGCAGAAACCGCCTCAAAGGCGTTGCAGAGGGAGGCGCGTTTGAACTGGCGTTCCCGATCGTGTTTCACCGCGTTGTACGCGTCATACCATTTGAGTGACACTGTGGTTTTATCGTTCCGCCACTCTGCGAAAGGCTTAATCTCAGGCATTTCGGGGTAGCGTTTAAAGCAGGCCGAGTAGCCGCGAAGCCTTAGTGGTTCGGCAAGTTTCGCATAAGAGGTAGTATTCCTGCGTCCCTCTTTATTACCATTTGAGACCATGATTCCGGCCATGTGCATTTCGACTTCGGTTGCAGCCAAAATAAGAAGATTACGAATTTCATGCCCATAAGCTTCAAGAGTAGTATCAGACGGCTCTACGACACGGCAAATTGCGGCAAGATCAGCGACTAATGCTTCCAACTGTGTTTGAGCATTGCGAAGATAACGTTGTTCGTTATTGCAATCTGGCAGTCGCGCTTGGACCAGACTGGATTTATCGAGGGAGTCCCCAATAATTGGGCGCGCCATGCGGGAGAAGAATTGGCCTGGAGAGTGCCGTAGAGGTACGAAGGGTCCCGGCACCTCCTGTTCATCCAGCCAAGGCGTTTCTTCCATTATTGCCTCCCACACGGTTCCGCCAGATTTGGCATGGAAGCAGCTCCCCGGCCCATGCTCGGCGTTCGCTCTGCCCATGAGAAGCGCGTAACTACTGGTAAATCTCCATATCTGGAGTTCGTCCTCAAGAGGGCGAACAAACCACTCTGGGGTGTTTGTCATCACTAAATCAATTCTGTTCCGGCTATCCCTGACGAACAGGATAGGTGACTTTGTAAAAGTGTGTTCTAGCGGCTATCTTACGCCCAGATTACGAGACAGCGGTATCAAAAACTGACCGCAAGTAAAAAATTCTGCGCACGCAGTTGAATGTCCAGTGAGCTAAAGTATGATTCTCTTCCAGCTCGATTTTAAAGGCAGCAAGCGCGTTCAAAATTTCAGTTGGACTTCGGCTGAACTGCACTTGACAACAAAAATGATCGCTTCGCGCCTATTTCATTCGTTAGCAAACATTCCGGTTTCCCCCAAAGTCAGCCGCGAGCCTCAGAATGGTTACAGGCCTGGGTGCGCTGAAATGTCTCTCGCAGATAGCACCAGAGACGATCAGGCTGTCTTTCCGGGAGAAGACTTTGTCCTTGCATGATCGTCATTGGAACACGCCTCGAAAAGACCTTCGCGGGCCTTTTCTAGGCTTATACTACGGGCGCTCGGCGTTAGTGTTGAGCTCATTCTAGCTTCAACCAATGTCGCATCCACAATATGGTTTGACATTGGCAATCAACTAGCACTCCTCAGGATCACGTCAAACCGATCAAACAGCTTTGCAATCTTACTAGCTCGGGTGAGACGATCCCAAAACAGCCAGTCCGTTTTGGGGTCGACACATGATTTGATAGCCCTAGACCAAGAAAACGCACGAAGGAAAGTGGATCGTTGAGCAGATATTCCGCCCGCTTGGCGCACCGCTTGTTTATCGTCATGATGACCAGAACTCTGAACAGCACTATTGGATCAAACGGTGGACGACAAACTGCTTCAAACTCCACAGTCAGAGAAAACGCTGCGGGTTGATCACAAAGCCCACTCAGCCGAGCAGACAGATATCCACCATTAAATAAACCTTACATCTCACAAGTTGGGTCATAACTTAAGCATCTGATTAAGAGCCCCCCCCCTCTAATCGGCGCCATAGGTAGCTATGGAGTTAACGTCAGCGTCTGGATTATTTCAGAGTATGAAGATTTTGGTGGCGGAAAGAAACGGTTTGTGAGATCGTAACTTTGGGCAAGAATCAGCCCTTTATTTACGTAATGAGGAGGAGAATATGTTTAATTTCTTTACTGCGTCTGATAGTATTTCTTTCAGTGCCGCATCAAATGCGAGCAATGCTGCGACTCCGAATTTCGTTGCCTTGTTCGGAAATTGGTATGCACTGGCAGCGCCTCGCTAACAATAAATCAAAAGTCATAACAAAACTTTTTACTAGTAAGGGAGAACACTGTGTTCAATATGATAGCTGATTCAACGAAGATTGCGTATGGCAGCCCGGCTTCTCATTCGCTTGACGTAAGTGTTGCGAATTGGACAGTTATGGGATCGTCAGCCGGTTACATTCTCTGGGTCGCAAGATAATCCGGCTCCGGAACAAGGATTCCTTGTTCCGGAATTTTCTTGTGACGGGTTACGATTTCCTCTCTCTTTGGCTTGCACATCATAAATACGTTGCGCGTCAGGAATGTATATTTTGGAATTATCTATTGCGTTTCGGCCTCTTGCTGAGCGATTTAGGTTGGGACGGGCCGCCCACGGGGCGATTAAATGGCTGTCCCGCAATCGAGAACAATTTGTAGTAGGCGCCGATAAAGATTCACACGCAGATCATGAAGCGGCATTACCGTGGCGTATTAAGCCACTTGGTGAGCTTGTTTTTATGCTTATCATGTTGCATCGCAAAGGGATCTCAAGCCGAGAGCTTCGGGCATTAACTACTTTTGCTCTCGACGAATGCGAGAAGTTCGATTGGCAAATGTTAGCAAGCTTCGATCCTTCTGCGGCATCTCCCGTAGCGACTGTCATTGACTTCTTTAGACTAAATGGCCGCACACCTCCAATTGATATCGATTACATTGGACGATTAAATTCATTAAACTATTTTTCCGGGATGGATCGGATACCATATCGATACATGGACGTCCTTTACTCCTATTCACGAATCGGATGGGAAGATCATCATAATGAACTCGCCACGTCGTTTGCGTTAACCCCGTTCGGGAAGCGGCAAATAATCAGCAGGTACTCAATAGATGATATATACTCCTTAACGCATTCCTTATTTTATTTATCTGATATTGGAAATAGGCCACTCTCTACTCTTCTAGACCTCAAAGAGGTAGAACGTATTCGGAAAACTTTATATCGGCTTATTGCGATCATGATACGAAGTGATAATTGCGACGTACTTGGTGAGTTACTTTTGTGCGCGAGACTGTGCGGCTTCAAGCCACAGGGGATCGAACGTGCTATCTATCGCGTCGGCACTCGAAGAATGCTCCATGCACAAGCGAGGCATGGTTCGATTGCATCGACCGAAGGTGTGAGACTACGCGACGTGGACGGAAAAGCCGACTTTCGTGAACTATATCATACAACGTTGGTTGGAGCGCTAATGCTGTCGCTACGGTGGGACGTATGATCGGCGTAGAGCGACTGGAGCGAATAGTGCATGCTGAAATCATCTCGATTGCCGAGATGCTGCCAAATGCGTTTTCGCCGCGCCCCTTTCACCAATTATCAGTCTTAGCCGAGCTCCTTTTTGCGCTTCCTGCAGAGACATGTTTTGATCAGGCCCGCTATACCCTCGCGTCATACAGTCTGCAGTGGCTGAGAGGCGGTATCCTCGATAACGCAATTACCGCATCAAACGATTGGCTATCTGGCGTTAGTTTATTGTTGCGATGCGCTTCTACAGATCCTGGCTTCCGGCCAATTGATTTTCACTCAACTCTCCAACTACTCAAGGGGGGCTTGGTTGGTCGTTCCGAACTGTCCGCTCTCGCCGCCGCTACCTTTAAGAAAAATATAGCTGTGGCAGCTGCTGCCGGTGACGATATTACTTTTGAATGTCGAGACATCTCTCTTAATATTGAAGGCAGAACGCTAAAAAAATCGACGAACTGTCTCGACTTACTTGCAGTAATGTCGTGGCATCAGTTGTTAGGTCCGCGAATTCCCGCGGGTACAGTCTCTCGACCCGGCTTCACGGACTTGCTCTATGTAGATTTAGTTCGTCACGGGCAGCCAGGAAGTGCCGCAATTGCGGGAATTTTATGTACTGCGACCTCTGGGAACGCAGCAATTATACGGCACGCGCGGTCCTTTACGCAAAAATGGATAGAAAACAATCCGGATACCCTGTTTCCGCCACCTGTCACTGCTCCTGGTATAAAACAATTTCTGCATAATACGGCACTAGGGTGGCAGTTGGCCGGAAGCTTGGCGGCCGTTGCATTAGTAAAAAGGGACGATTTGTAACAATGACCTTCGGCCACCTCACCAAACTCCAAATGGAAGTCACATTAGGGTATCTGCGAACGTTTGATACGCCTCAAACACCAACCCTAGCCGCGGCTCTTGCTTGCTTCGGAAAAGCGCATCTTTATCTTGCAATGGGGCAGAAAGATCTTGCACTAGCTGACGCCCGCCAACTTGCACAAACCCCAATGGGTCTCGACCCGCTTGTATTCACGGCGCATTATGCTCTGCTCTACGAGAACGGGTTAGCCCCCCCTGAATTTAACGATATCGGGACCAACCTTATTACCGAGCTGCGTCAGACTGAGCAGTCAGTCCGTGAAAGTGGACGAATTCGCCTTGCCTGTAAGTTACTGAGTCGTACTGGTCATCATATTACTGTCGAACCAATCCCAGCCAATATGATCCGATTGCTTTCGCAGCCTGAGACTATTTTAACCGCATCTGAGAACGAACTCAGTGATCTCGCCAATCATATTATTTTAGAACCCCTTTCGATCGGTGTCGAGCAAGGTGATATTTTGGCTCTTGTCGCTCTGTCGTTGTTGCGTGATTATAAGATAGATACGGCATCAAAAATATGTCGTGCTCTTCTATCTATTGGATTTAGAAATTCATTGCTCAGTGAAGCAATTAGCTTCGTGGAACTACAGCGTGGGCGCGATGGCGGCTATGGCTTCTTTGATCCGTTTTCAGAAGCGGCAGTTAATCCGTTAGCGCTTGAAGGCGGATTCAGGCTTCCCATTACAGTGAATGCACTGTGGCTATTCACAGCTGATATGTTATGTACTCGTTCGGCTTGCTGAGGGGGAGAGCGTGAATTCGCTTGGAGCGCTTCTAGCGCTGACCCGAGGTTACCGTACATCTTATGGGATAGCAATTGCGGGACTCATGTGTGGTACTGCGCTATTTTTGTTGTTACCACAAGAGCTGGGAATATTCCTTGAAGATCTCAGTAAAACAGGTGGTGTAAATGAATTAAAAATTTGTCTTCGTGTGTCTTTTATACTGATGATCCAAGCTGTCATCATGGCCGGATACTCTTATATCGTGGCATCAACTGCGGAGCGCATTGGAAACCAATTGCGTGAACGCTATTTCTCAACTCTGCTCGCAAGCGATATCGTCCAAACTAAGATGCGCCAAGGTGGAGAGATCGCATCAGAATTTTCGTCGGACATTTCGATAATACAGAGTGGTCTTTCGGACGTGCTCATCGCATCTCTAAGACATATTACATTTGTCATTGGAGCCGTCACAGCGATATTCCTGATTGATGGGGAACTGGCGCTGATTACTCTTACGAGCGTTCTTATCACCGGTCTGATTATGCTGCTGCTTATCCGTCGTGCAACGGCGTCATCGTTGGCAGTCCAAGTGGCACGTGGCCAAGTTCTCTCACGTCTTATTGAATGCACAAACAACTTGTTCATCATCCAGACATTCAGCCGCGAGAGATGGTTTTTCGATAAGTTCATAGAGACAAACGAGGTAGCCTACAAATATATCCGCCAACAATCCCTTATGATTGCGGTGGTTAATCCGGTTTCTATGCTTTTCTTCATGTCGGCCCTGTTAACGATCGTTGTGGCTGGAGTACACAGGATCCGTGTTGGCGCCATCACATCCGCGGAATTACTAAGCACTCTCACCTATGCTTTAATCCTTGTCTCGGCTGTTAGTCAGGTTGGATTGTCCTTTGGGCGGCTTCACCAGTCAGCGGAGCTATTGAACAAACATAAAAATAAATTGGCCAGCATTTCCACCATTCCCGATATGGAACCTGCGCAGTCAATTGAAAAAGGTCCAATCAATGTCGTCCTTAATTCTGTTAGCTATACTTATCCCGGCAGTAAGCGCCCCGCTATCCGCGATATCGGATTCGAAGTCACCGCAGGCACTATTACAGCTTTGGTAGGAAATAGCGGTTCAGGTAAAAGTACGATCGTTTCGATAATCGCTGGAGCAATTCGACCGGATTGCGGAAATTTCAACTTCGGCGATAATGAACCCCAATTTAAGCGGATTGCAGTGGTGCCACAAGAGCCGCACCTATTCTCAGGCACGATCTTCGATAATATAGCCATGGGCCGGCCAGGAATCAATTTTGACGATGTTTTTCGCGCCGCTCAGATGGCTTCGATTGACGAACTGATAACAAGCTTGGCGGATGGTTTTGATCATATTCTTGCCGAGGGTGGTCGCAACCTTTCGAGAGGTCAACAGCAGCGACTAGCTTTAGCTCGCGCGCTGGCAGATAGTCCAGGGTTACTGATCCTTGATGAAGCGACTGCATCGATCGACGTTCATAGCGAAAAATTAATCGGGAACGCCATTTCCGCTTTGCGTGGAAAGGTGACGGTCGTCATCGTGGCCCATCAAAGCGCTTTATTGGGTCTAGCTGACCAGAAGATAGTAGTGAATGCAGGTTCTTTAGTCGCCCCTATCGTAAGGTCCTCTCATGGCGACTTAAATATTCCAAGTACAGTAAAGTTTAATATTGGATGAATGCCGTGAGCGAATTACATATATCAAATCTTTCAATCACGACCACAACAGGAGACCTACTTGTACATGTGGAAAATGCTGTCTTTCATGAGGGAGTAACTGCGCTCATTGGCCACAATGGCGCTGGAAAATCCACCTTTCTTCAATATCTAAGCGGACTGCGCTCCGTGCCGAAAGGGTGTGTTCGCCTAGATGGTCGGGATCTTGCATCCGATCGAAGCTCCTATCTTGAAAGAATTGTTTATCAGCCACAAAACTTCAGTGCGTACCCAGAACTAAGTGGTGTGGAATTTCTTATCTTTTTTGCTGTTTTACGCGGTTACCGTCGACGTGATGCAAAGATGTTAGCTCGCTATTGGTTAGAGCGTGTCGGCCTTCCTGTGACCCGGCAACCTACGGCGCAATATAGCCAAGGAATGTTGCAGAAATTGGGTTTTGCTTATGCGCTGCAGAGTGGGGCGCCGTTATGTATCCTGGACGAGCCATTCGCTGGCGTCGATCCTGATGCCCGAAAAGCACTTTTAGAAATAGCTGCTACAACGCGTGACAGAATATTTCTTATCTGCACGCATCACGTAGACGAGATGCGGGAGTGCAATGCAGGTTTCGTAACAATTGCTAACGGACAACTCAATGTCGAGTTTCCAGCATGAATTCGAATATCTTGCGTTTCATGCTGGTCATGCAGACTGAATATTGCCTTTGGTGGCGTAATCGTCTCGCAATCTTAAGAGTTCTGACTTTACTCGCCCTCGCAGCACTTCTCGTGCCCGCACCTGATGCACCTTACGCTATCTTGGGCCTTCACGACATGGGAGTCATCCTTAGTGCTGACACAGGAATGGTGGCAGGTGGTCTAGTACTCGGAGTTGTCGCTTTAATTTTACTCTCTCTTTGGACTGGGATAGGCCTAACGCGTGATGCTCAGATTGGTGTGGCACCTTACTTAAGAGCCTATCAATCTCACGCAAGGTCCCTGTTGCTAGGGCGCTACTTTTCCGCCAACGCTATAGCCCTATCCGTTGGCGGCGGCGCACTAGCAATGCTCGGCGCAACGCTTTGGTGGAGAAATGGCCACCCTCCCGCAGCGACGGCTGTGTTGCTAAGCATGGCGATAGCGATACCACCACTAGTAACGTCGGCCTTTATAGGAGCTATTGCCGATTTGACAGGCGTTCAAAACCTCGTTGCAAAGGTATCAATGGTTTTTGCAATGTGGACCTGTGTTATTGCAATCAGCCTCCTTACTCCGTTCGACGTGATCGGTGTAAGGCTTGTTAATGCAGCAATGTTCGGGACTCAGAACTGGTCAGAGCTATCGTTCGGTATTTTGTCAACTTCTGGCCGTCCCACCACCTCGTGGACTACAATCCGAACTATAGACCCAGCGTCACTTTATCTACGTATAGGCGTTGCGGCGGCAATCGTAGTGGCTGGAAGCGGTATGCTTCTTCCGGCCGAGAAGAAAATGGGTAGGCTCCCTGCAACGCCTCAGCCACGTTTAGGTCGCTTTGACGAGCATGTGTCTGCAGCTCGCGACATCAGCGAAATAGGTAGGAAACGGCGTCGTGCTGGCGTGACTATCGCTGGAACATACATGCTCTTTCGTTTTATTCGCCGATCGCGACTGTCTTGTATGCTGTTCCTTATTGCACTGATCTGCAACTGCTCTGTTATAACCGGAGAGGTGGGAAGATCACTCGCGTTAACTGGCGTTTTACTGTTATTCGGGGATATTGACCGGCGCGAATTGCGCGTGGCTAGCACGCTTGAACTCACGGAAGCAGGGCTGAGCATGCCATCGCCCACTTTTATGATAGCTTCGTCGATATCTATTTTACTATTTCTTATCGATCTTCCGTGCTGGTCTTACTTAGGCGGAATACAAACTGCTGCAATGGTATTTGGTACTGTTACCGTCACATTCTGGCTGGTTATCACCACACGTTACTATCAGATGCCACTTTTGGGAGTAGGTACCACCGGTATTCTTATATATATCTTAGCCCTGAACAACATACCGGCTGGTGCTGATATTTTGGGATTTCGACACCAAAGTCTATCAGCCGCTGTAACGATAGGCATTGTAGCAATAATTTTAGTGGCCTGGACATTAATAGTAAGTTGTCCTCGCAATTCGAATTGTTTGTCTTCGAGATACGTACAATGACGCTCAATCAAAACAAGTGGCGTGATATGCTGCCAGTCGGACTGCTCGTATTCGCTCTGATTATCATTGTGTTTTCAAAACGGTCCGGAAGCGTTTATGGGCTACCAAGTAATATCCCAGCGGCGGATATCGTACAACTTGTGAGCGCGGTTGCGCCAGTGTTGTTCTTCATTTGCTCTATCATACGGGAAGTAATAATTGCCGATAACAGCCCTATTTATTCGAAAAGAATAAAAGACGCTTTATACATTACGTCCCTGTCAAATTTCGTAACAATAATTACTATTTTTGTAAATGGGTGCTTCTTTGACGCCAATTTTTTTTATGCGGCAGTTGGGTGGGAGTCTGATTTTCTCCTTATTTATTGGTTTGTATTCCTGATTGGAATCATTTCGCCACGCCCACGATATATTGCCTTGATAGCTGTATCTTATTCGATTTTAGCAGTCGTAATAGGAATTTACTTCAATATTGTTCCATTTGTCGGTTTTGATACAACACCGATGATTACAATATCTCGCTTTTCTACCCTTCCCTTACAAGGTTGGGTACCGTGGCTTTGGCGCCTGTATTGGGCACTTATTCTAATCACTTTATCTCTTGCGTTTTGGCATCGTAGTCGCCGTGCAGAGCAACTAGACTGCACCCTCCATGATCACGGGTCGAGACTGAGGGTGATCGCAATTATAAGCACATTTTCTACTGTAGCCGCACTAGCGATGATGTTTTTAAGAGACGAGCAGCAATTATCAGAAAAATATCCTAAGGTTCTCGGTGAGATACCAGCGCCATTCAATCAATTGACCGTTCGTCCTCGCGTCACCCAGTTTGTAATCGCTGTTGATGGCCGCGATCCTAGTAATTTAATATTGCAAGGGAATATCCGCCTTACCAATACGTCGCCGGAACCAATAACTAATGTCTTGTTCGAACATGCGCAGATGATGGTGATTACTAGTGTCGAAACTAGTCTCCGCGCTCAAATCTTGCAATCAACAGATCGTCGATTGATTGGTGTACATCTAACAGCCGCGTTGCGCCCGGGAGAGCAACTCATTGTCGACTATCGCGGGCGAATTTCGCCCCGCAACATACTCGATACAGTAGTCCGATCAAGGCTGCTCTCTAGAGGTATCTTTCTGCAAACACCAACTCTTCTCCCGTTGCCGCGCGTATCGGCATGTGCGCGCCCGAAGAAATCCGAACAGCCATGCGCAACAGACGAAAACTATCTACTTGGTGATGCTGCACGAGGGACCGTTTCGATACTAACATTACCAAAGTGGACAGTGGCTGAAGCTGCGAAAGTGGCTGAAAGTCCGACGGGCTGGTTATTTCGTTTGGACGCAACGGGGCGGGAATGGAGCAACCTGCTAATTGCAGCGGCGCGATATGAGAAGCACGATAAAATATTAACGCCTTGCGGCAGCATCGAGGTCGACTTCGTGTCTTCAAACGTGAAAGCTGCAGATGATGTCGCTAAAGAAGTTTGCGATGCACAAACGCATTATCGACAAACATTTGGCGATGTAGGCGCCTTCAATAATTTCTCAATTATTGAGGTGCCGAATTCTATAACTGAAGCTACAGCCTTCCCTCGCGCCATAGCTTTAAGCGAAAGAGTTTTGAATTCCGTCCACAGCGACCAAATTAGTCCATTGCTCCGGTTTATTCTATGGCACGAAACCGCACACCTATGGTGGGGATATGGCATCATTCCACGACAAGATAAGGGACTGGGGTTTGCATTAGAATCGGTACCTCAGTTTCTTGCCCTCAAAAATGCTACCACTTTTGATAATGGCACTAAAATCCGAAAAACTCTTTTAGCACAGCAAGAGCACGCATCGCGCCGTCAAGGGAGCGTCTTAAGACCCGTCTGGGAGGCGCCGTTAGATTGGCAGGCCTATATTCGTGGCCCACTGACACTCGACGAATTGGATCGCTCGGGTAAAGTAGAGTCATGCTTGGCCCGTGCTTACCATACCTTAGCCGAGCGTAAGCAATACTATAGCGGATATGACCTAGCAAAAGCACTTACTATCTCTGACGATGCCATATGTACGGTCGGATCTAATAAGGTTACTACCCGTTAGTGGTCTGCCTTGAGAAAACTGGTTCAATTCTGAAGAGCGCCCTATGGGGCGTAAGGATTGGGGGATTACATGGGACGTCGACGTTTTACGCCTTAGCAGATCAGCGTGAAGCTACGTGAGGTGGATGTACTCGTTGGCCGAGGTGCGACGTCGGTGGACGCGTGTCGACAGATCGGCATCGCTGAACACACGTTGTATCGGTGGCGCAAGGAATATGGGGTGGCCTGAAGGTGGGTCAGGCGCGTCGTATGAAGGATCTAGAGCGGGAAAATGCTCGATTGAAGAAGCTGATGGCGGATCTCGCACTGGACAAGGCGATCCTGCAAGAGGCGTCGAAACTGACTTTTTGAACCCCTTCCGTTGCCGTGAGGCAATCGACAGGCCCGTTGTGCACTGGCAGTATCGGAACGGCGGACCTGCCGGGTGCTTTGCCAGCACCGCTCTACACGGCGTCATCTGTCAAAGGACGATACCGACGAGCATCGGCTGATGGCCGATATCATCGCGCTGGCCAAGGATTACGGCCGCTATGGCTATTGCCGCATCCATGCTCTTTTGGCGCGTGCTGGCTGGCAGGTCAGCTTGTCGGTGGTCGAGCGGATCTAGCGGCAGGAGGGTCTCAAAGTTTCGAAGAGGCAACCGAAATGGCGTCGGCTATGGCTCGGCAATAGATCGTGCATCCGGCTGTACCCACAGCATCGTGGGCACGTGTGGTCCTATGACTTAATCGAAGATCGGACGCACAACGGGCGCAGATATCGGATGCTCAACATCATCGACGAGTTCAGCCGGGAATGTCTGGCAATGGTACCGGTGCGGCGGTTCCGATCGCACGACGTGATCGATGTACTGGCCGATCTGTTCATCGAGTATGGGCGGCCTGGGTGTCATCACCCTCTACATCGAATCCGGCAGCCCGTGGGAAAACGGCTACATCGAGAGCTTCAATACCCGTCTGCGGGACGAGCTGCTTAATGGCGAGATCTTCTACAGCCTTGAAGAGGTAAGACTCGTCACCGGCTGGTGGCGTGAGCATTACAATCGGATGCGCCCACACAGCAGTCTATAATACCGCCCGCCAGCGCCACAAACAATCAAAATGCCAGCCTGGCCGCTCGGTTCCGTTACGCTTCACCTCCCGACCAAGCTGGTATCAGAAGCGCATTCCAACTGACTATGAAACCGGACCAGTCATCGCAAGCAGCCCAGATTTTGAAGTGCTCCGCCCTCATCTTGAGACGGCTCTGGCCCATTCAGACGACAGCAAAGACGGGTGTCTCCAGTTTGATCTCGTGTTGATGTTCAAAATTCTGGTGGTCCAGACGCTGAACAATTTGTCTGATGAGACGACAGAGTATCTGATCAACGACCGTCTGTCGTTCATGCGCTTTTGGGATCGGAGCTGTCGGACCGGGTGCCTGACGCCAAAACGGTCTGGCTGTTCCGTGAACGCCTGACCTAGGCGGGTCCGATTGAAAGACTGTTTGACCGCTTTGACGTGACCCCGCGCAACGCCGGATAGAGGCATGGTCTCAATCTGGTGATAGTATGCTGCCTAACGCAACGGTTCGGGACGGTGGCGAGCTAACCCAATCATCCTGCATTCCATGGACGTCTTTTCGTGCTGACCGATCGCCATCGTGTATCGGCCTGCGAAGATTTCGTGGCCGCCATGCGCATATCGCATCGTGCCACGATCTTGGGAGAAACCACTGAGGGCAGCACGGGACAACCCTACAGTGTAGAATTTCCAGAGTTAAAAATGGCTTTTCGCGTCAGTACCCGGCGGGAATACTATCCTGACGGCTCACCCTTTGAAGGTATTGGTGTCCGGCCAGACGTCGATATTCCGCTGACTCGGGCAATGTTGATGGACAAAGAAGACGCCGTGCTTGAGCGGGCCCTGACGATCATAAGGCGTTCAAACCATCGATCACTTGAAAAGCGCTTTACTGTGCCAAATGGAAGTAGGGTGGTAATGTCTGCTTCCCGGCTTCGTCGCCAGATAACAGACCACCTGCTTCCCCCCCCTATAGGTCGTTTGGTTGAGCGTATCGGGACCTGTGTTTTCTCAGCGAGTTGCACAAAGTAGCTCACTCACCAACGACGGTCGCTTATCCAACATCGCCAGCAAAACCTGGGCTGGTCCGGTTGGCTGACGACGGCCATGTTCCCAGTTCAGAAGGGTCCCCTTGGCGACCCCGATGCTTCTGGCAAACTGTGCCTGAGAGAGTCCGGTCCGGGTTCTGATGGCCGCTACGTCAACCGACGGAACGCGGACCTGGTGGGTCACGCTGTCCTCGGCCGGAGCATTCGAATAGGCGAGAGCCTCGTTCAGCCCCTGCAGAATGCTGTCATAAGCGCTCATGATGGTTCTCCGTATTTCGCAATCAGCGTCTTGCTTAAGTCTACCAGGGCGGCCTGTTCAGATCGTGTCAGATTGTCTTTCTCGTTTTTGGCAAAAACAGTCAGGAGGAACAGAGGCATCTGTCTTCCACCAAAAACGTAGAGAGTTCTGTACCCTCCCCTCTTCCCACCACCCTCGCGTGAAAAGCGGACCTTTCGCAGACCGCCATCTAAAGAAATGCCAGAATCTGGCATCGCAACAGGAGCTACAAGGCTGAGCGCCGAAAGATCTGTCGTTGCTCCCCCGAACAAAAGACCAATTTTTGAGGAGAAACGACAGGTTCGTTTCGGATATAAGTACCAGAACGTTCCGCCTTATAATCAGCTTACCAGCCGAATATTTTTGCGAGCCGACTTTTCTTACGAATGAGATGTGGGACGATCGGGGATGTATGTCGGACGATGGGATCATGACTTTCTCGCATGGTCAGTCCTGAGAACCGCTCTCCTATAATCCAGGCCCCTACAGAGGCGGTTACGCCGTCTATCCTGTGGTCAGCGAATTCCTGATAAATCTTAGGATAAGAACCGTATGTCCCCACTTCTGCACAAATTATCTTTCCATTCTTAAGGACTCGTACATTTTCACCTCCTCGAGCATGGATCGGTTTTTCTACATAGGGACCCGTACGCGCACGCGTGACATCTTCAAGAGAATAGCCCGCTGCAAGAAGGTTTGGATGACCCGGATACCGTTTCCACAATGCAGGCAGGAGTGCCTTATTGGAAAGTAATGCAGTCCAAGGCGGATTCAGGAATGTGCATTCGCAATCCTGAAGGTGTCGGGCTCCAGAATCCCTGAACATCAACTCCCACGGATACATGCGGATCATACTTCTTACGATCTGTCCTTTATGGAGAAGCTTGCCTTGATGCGTGATTTCAAGATCCTTCAGCTCACAATGAATAGCATGCAAACCCGCCTGCTTGGCCCATTGCTGATAGTAGAGGGCATGGGTGATATCTTCGATATTATCTGGATATGGCACGATATGGATCGTATCACTGATACGGTCGGCCTGTCGTAAGCTCACGAGGTAATCGACCAGGGACTGGGCTTGCAGAGGGGCATGAGCATGAGACTTTCCCAATTGCTCGTGCCATACCGTCTGCATCCGTGTACTTTCAGGTAACGTCGCTGGCGTATCGGCATTGTATTCGATCAGTTTGGGCTGGCCTTTGCACCAGGCCAGATCAAAACGTCCAATCAGAAAAGGGTCGTGGCGAAGCCAAGAGTCACGAACGACATTTTGAACTTTGCGCGGAATGTAAAATTCATCCAGGCCATTCGGCCGAAGAACTGCCTCGTCCACAACCTCAAGGCACAATTGATGAAGAGTTTCCGCAACCTTTTGGAGAAGTCCAAGCGCGGAATCATCAAACTCGTAACGAACGTCTTCGCGCCACGCAAAGCTTCCATCCGCATTCTGGTAATAATGATATCCAAGTCTGTCCGCCTCAGACTTCCAGTTCAGCCTGGCCGGAGACAATTGGCGACGCAATCGAACCATCGTCAGGCGCTATTCGCCCCCACCTGCATGGCCGCTAGCACTTTCACCAAACCCGGCATGTCCAGCTGACTCTGCTTCGCTGTCTCCGTGACCGGAACGTCCGTCATCACCTCCCCCAGGCGAGCGGGGTATGACGAAAACGTGCCCTCCAGCATACCCATGGTTGTCACAGTTCTCCGGTCTTTGCGGGGAGTTCGAAGTCTTTTCGCAGGGATCATTTTGTGAAGCGGAGGACGAGACAGCTTGCGTATGTCTGGCCGTCCAGCCGAGGATACCAAGCCCAATAAGAAGGGATCCAGCACCAATGCCCCAGAAGATACCTTTTTTCATTGTTCCTCTAAAATAACGTTCATAGAAACGTACTGTAACACATCCAGAATAAGGAACCAGACATTGAACAACCATTTCGAGAGATAGAAAACGTGTCGATTGAAATTTTCACGTCCTTATTCTAGACGCAATGAATGGGAATTTCTGCGCCCCTTTTTTGCAAAGAGCCATGGTTGACCCCGCGTTGATAACTGCCGTGTGCTGAGCGGCATCATTTTGTCAATCGAAATGGCCTGCGCTGGGGCGCCATGAGGGTTTTCACCCGGATGATAACGGTCTGGCTGCCGCAAAGGCAGAGCCCTAGACTATCATGATTGATGCAACGTACCTCAAGGCGCACCGCACGGCTTCGAGCCTGCGGTTAAAAAAGGGATCCAGGGCGACTGCTCGGACGGACAAAAGGTGGCATGAACACGAAGCTGCATGCGATCACCGATCAGAACGGACGATCGCTGAGCTTTTTCATAACTGCGGGACAGATCAGTGATTATACCGGTCCCGCTGCTCTGCTGGACAGTCTTTCTACGGCACAATGGATGCTGGGAGATCGCGGGTATGACGCCGACTGGTTCCGGAATACCCTGGAAAAGAAAGAGATAAAGCC
Source organism: Gluconobacter sp. GP1 (assembly GCF_032913585.1). Taxonomy (NCBI): domain Bacteria; kingdom Pseudomonadati; phylum Pseudomonadota; class Alphaproteobacteria; order Acetobacterales; family Acetobacteraceae; genus Gluconobacter; species Gluconobacter sp. GP1. The sequence continues at coordinate 35,028 of NZ_JASGXC010000009.1, read as the reverse complement.
CTGCATTCCAGGACAGAAATCCCGCGAAAAACCGGTCAGATATGACAAGAGAAAATATAAACGACTCAACCGCATCGAGAGCATGTTCGGAAGGCTCAAGCACTGGCAGCGGGTCGCAACCCGCTGCGACAGATGCCTAAATGTATCCTGTTCTCCGTTATCGGTCTCATTGCAACCGTCATTCTCCAGGGATCAGCTCTAAGTCTGTTACGCTTAGAGAGCGCCAGACAATCATTTTGGCGAAACCGTCTGCTGGCTCCAGCCACCGCCAAGCGCACGGTAAAGCGTGACGAGGTTCTGGAACCGGGCCGCCTGAACCAGAATGGCATTCTGCTGAGCCTGATAAAGCGTTCTCTGCTGCTCAAGGGTCGTCAGATAACTATCGATCCCGGCATCATACCGCATCTTCGCCAGGTCATAGGCCTTCTGTGACTGATCAACGAGGGACTGCATATGGCGGTCCTGAGACAGATACGTCTCACGGGCCGTCAACGCATCCGACACTTCCCGGAAAGCCGTCTGCACAGTCTTTTCATACTGTGCCGCATATTGAAGCTTCTGCGCCTTCGCCATCAACAGATTGCCTTCACTCTGGCCCCAGGTGAAAATCGGCAAACTGATTGACGGTGAAACAGTCCATGTCTCCGCCCCAGGCGTGAACAACTTGCGAAACTGGAGCGAGCTTGTGCCTTCGGAAGCTGTCAGTGTCACTTTCGGGAAGAACGCGGCGCGTGCGGCACCAATATTCGCGTTGGCACCGATCAGAGTGTGTTCGGCAGCCACGATGTCAGGCCGCTGTGCAAGCAGATCCGACGGCAGACCTTCCGGAAGGTTTGCGATCATGGTCTGCGTACCGAACGGCGCCGGTGGCGGCAGATCGGCGGGCAGAGGCGTTCCGACCAGCAACTGAAGTGCATGCTCGTCATCCGCTACGGCGCGGGCATACTGCGCCTCATTGGCGGAAGCCTGCTCAACCTGGGTTTTGACCTGCGCAAGCGTGAGCGCATCCGTTTCGCCATTGTCATACGACAACTGCGTCAAACGCAGGGTCTCTCCCTGCGACTTCAGCGTCCCGCGTGTGACACGAAGCTGTTCCCTGTCAGCCAGCCATTGAATGTAGGTTGTCCCCACCTGTGACACGGTGGTGAGCAGAACATTCCGGGCATTCTCCACACTGTTGAGAACAGTTTCAGCCTGCTGCCTCGTCAGATTGCGAATACGTCCCCAGAGATCCACCTCATAAGACGAAAATCCGATGGACGTCTGATACAGGCGCAAGGTGGAAACAGAAGTACCCAGTCCTGGTGCAAACGAGAAGCCCGCCGTATCAGACGGCGCCATGAACATCCCCTGCCCCCCAGCAGAAATAATGGGGAACAGGGATGCGTTCTGAATTTCATACTGCCCACGCGCAACCGTGACAGCCGCTGCCTGCGCTGCCAGATCACGATTGTTCTTCAGAGCCAGCTGAACGAGCGCCTTCAACCGCGGGTCGGTATAGAAATCCTCCCAACCAAGATTGGCAACACTGCTGACCGCAGGTGCATTTTTTGCACCTGTGTCGGCCGGATAACCATTCTGCACAGCCTGCGTTGGCTGGTGGTATCTGGGAGCCATGTTACAGCCGGAAAGCATCAGCAGCGCGGCAAATCCAAGACGGGCCTTCATGCGCCGTGCTCCCCTTCAATGGCAGGTGTCGCCTTATTATCCAGATGGGCATAGGCGTCCTTCCGGTCCCGGATCCGGACCACACGGAACAGACGCAGCACCACCACGAAGAATACCGGCACGAAGTAAATCGCAAGCAAGGTTGCAGACAGCATGCCGCCCACCACGCAGGTTCCAATAGCCACACGTGCAGCAGAGCCCGCGCCCGTTGCGATCGCAAGCGGGAACACGCCACAGACGAACGCAATGGACGTCATGAGAATTGGTCTTAGACGTTCGCGCCCGGCTTCAATCACGGACTCTTCCAGAGACTGCCCTTCTTCAAAGAAAGCCTTGGCAAATTCCACAATCAGGATCGCGTTCTTCACAGACAGGCCCACTGTCGTCAGCAGACCAACCTGGAAGTAAACGTCGTTGGAAAGGCCACGTCCCAGCGTTGCAGCAATCGCTCCGAGAACACCCAGTGGCAGCACCAGAAGCACGGCAAACGGAATGGCCCAGCTTTCATAAAGCGCGGCAAGACAGAACATGATTACGATAGCCGCCAGAGCATAAAGCGGCCCCGTTGAACCACTGGATGCAAGCTGCTCGTAAGACAGACCCGTCCACTCATACCCGATGCCACGCGGCAGTTTGGCGAGAATCTTTTCCATCTCGCTCATAGCCTGACCGGAACTGGACCCAACCGCAGGCTGCCCCTGAATCTCGTAGGAGTTCATGCCGTTGTAGTCTTCGACCTTCTGCGGGCCGCTTTCCCACGTCCCGGATGCAAAGGCATTAAACGGAACCATCGTGCCCGTCGTATTGCGGACGTACCAGCGGTTTAGATCTTCCGGCGTCATACGCGCCCAGGGTTCACCCTGAATATAGACCTGCTTCACACGGTCATCGCGCATGAACTGATTGACGTAGATGGAGCCAAGAGCACCTTCCAGCGTCGTGTTGATGTCAGCGTTGGTCAGACCAAGTGCATTCGCACGTTCACGGTTGATGTCCAGCTTGAACTGCGGCGCATCTTCCATACCAAGCGGACGAACAGCTGCCAGGCGGGGATTCTGTCCAGCTTCGCGCAGGATCTGGTTGCGCGCAGCCAATAAGGCATCATGTCCTAAATGCCCTGTGTCTTCGAGTTCAAGATCAAACCCTGTTGCGTTCCCAAGTTCGAGGACAGCCGGTGGATTGACGGCAAAGATCATGGCTTCCGGATCTGATTGGAAATGCTTCATGATTTCGCCGGCTATTGCTGCCGTTGAGTTCTTCCAGCCTGGCCTTTCATCCCAGGGCTTCATACGAATAAAGAAAGCCCCTGCATTTTGCCCTTGTCCTGCAAAATTAAACCCGTTCATCGACAGAACGGAATCTACAGTATTCCCGTAAGTTTTCAGTATATAGTCTGCAATCCTGCGGTTTACGGCTGCGGTCTGGGCGTCTGTGGCACCCGCACGCATTGTCACCTGACCGAAAATCAGACCCTGATCCTCGTCGGGCAGAAACCCACCAGGAATTTTCATGAAAAGGAAGATGACAGCGGCGGTTGTGGCAATGAACACCCCCATGCTGATAAAAGCATGCCGTGTCAGCCACTTCACACCACCCAGATAACCATTGGTCAGGCGATCAAAATTGCGATTGAACCAGGCTGCCGGACCACGCTCATGTCCCTTATGGGTCGGCTTGAGCATCGACCCGCAAAGTGCCGGTGTCATGACCATGGCCACCAGAACAGACAGCCACATGGCGGCAACAATGGTGATAGAGAACTGGCGATAGATAATACCAGTAGAACCACTAAAGGCGGCCATCGGCAGGAATACCGCCGTCAGAACCAGCACGATACCGATCAGGGCGCCGGAAATTTCGTCCATGGAAACGCGGGCGGCCTCCTTGGGAGAAAGCCCCCTGTCTGTCATGACACGTTCGACGTTTTCAACAACGACAATGGCATCATCCACCAGCAGACCAACAGCCAGAACCATGGCCAGCATGGTCAGCGTGTTGATGCTGTAACCCATTACAGATAGCAAACCGAATGTGCCCAGAAGAACGACCGGCACAGCAATCGTCGGGATCAGCGTGGCACGGAAATTCTGAAGGAAAATCAGCATCACGACAAAAACGAGCGCGATGGCTTCAATCAGTGTCTCAATGACCTCTCGGATCGACAAAGTAATGAATGGTTCCGTATCCAGCGGATAGACTGTTTTCAGACCGGGAGGGAAATAATGTGAAAGTTCCTTCAGCTTCGCCCGAACAGCATTTTCAACAACAATCTGGTTGGCGCCGGCTGCCAGTTTGAGAGCCAGTGCGGCGCCAGGATGGTTGTTGATAAGAGATGTCATGCTGTAGCTCTGTGCACCGAGCTCCACACGACCCACGTCCTTCAGGCGGACCTGACTGCCATCCTGCTGGACCTTGAGCAGGATCTTCTCGAACTGTTCAGGCGAACTCAGACGCGTCGGACCAATGACCGTCGCGTCAAATCCAATGCCCTTTTTGGCAGGCAAACCACCCAACTCACCGGATGACACCTGAATATTCTGGGCCTGAATGGCAGACTGCACGTCGCCGACCGTCAAGCCGTAATTGTAGAGTTTCGATGGGTCCATCCAGATGCGCATCGCGTATTCGGACGCAAAGAGCGTATGATCGCCGACACCCGAAACCCGGGACAGTGGATCGGATATTGTAGAAGCCACATAGTCCGCAACATCCTGACCGGACATACTTCCGTCTTCGGAAATAAATCCAATCGCCATCATGAAATTCTTGGTGGCCTTCGTGACGCTCAGACCCTGGGCCGTCACTTCTGCCGGCAGGCGCGGCTGCGCCAGCTGGAGCTTGTTCTGGACCTGAACCTGAGCAATGTCAGGATTGGTGCCCTGCTCGAAGGTCAGATCGATTTCCATCTGTCCGCTCGCGTAGGACGAGGCAGACAGATATTCGAGATGATCCAGACCATACATCTGCTGCAAAATCGGACGGACAACCGTGTTATTCACGGTTTCCGCCGAAGCGCCCGGATACATGACAGAAATGGCGATCTGCGGCGGTGCGATGCTTGGATACTGGGCAATCGGCATGCGGGTGATGGCAACGCCACCAACCAGCATGATGATCAGCCCGATCACCCAGGCAAAGATCGGCCGATCAATGAAAAAGCGTGAGAGCGTCATGTGCTGTTACTCAGCCTTTCCCGCGGGAACGTCCTGAGGTGCGACCTTCGCACCTGGCTGAACCTTCTGCAGACCGTTCACGATGATCTTGTCGCCAGCCTTGACGCCGCCCGTCACCAGCCAGTCCTTTCCAACTGTCCGGGACGTCTGGATAGAGCGCTGCTGCACCTTGTTTTCTGCATCAACAATCATCACAAAGGGGTTGCCCTTAGAATCACGCTGGACAGCCACCTGCGGCACCAGAATGCCGTTCGGGTCGATACCTTCGCGGATATGGGCATGTACAAACATTCCCGGCAGAAGCAGATGATCCGGGTTCGGGAAAGCAGCTCGCATGACAAGCGTTCCCGTTGCAGGATCGACCGTGACTTCCGAAAGCTGGAGCTTGCCGCGCTGCGGGTAGTCTGAATCATCTTCAAGCTTCAGACCCACAGCAGCGGCATCATCGCCTTTACGCTCAACTTGCCCCGTTGCCAGTTCATGCTTGAGGCGCAGCATGTCAGAGGCCGCCAGATTGACGTCCACATAGATTGGATCAAGCCGTGTCACGACTGCGATCGGCTGTGTCTGCCCTGCCGTGAGCAACGCACCCGGCGTATAAAGCGTACGGCCGATACGGCCATCAATCGGCGCGCGGACATGGGTGTAATTGAGATTGACTTCGGCGGCCTCAAGATTGGCTTTAGCCTGAGCAACCTGCGCTTCAGCTTCGCGGGCCGTTGCAAGCGTGTTGTCATAGTCTTGTGAGCTGACAGCATGCGCCTTGACCAGCGGCGCATAACGACGAAGCTGACCAGCCGCGCGCGTGGCAACGGCCTGCGCATTCATGAGCTGAGCCTTGGCCTGGTCATAAGCAGCCTGATATGGCGCAATATAGACCTGGAACAGCTGCTGCCCTTTTTTAACGTCAGCACCCTGCTCAAAGTCACGCGAGACAATCACACCATTCACCTGCGGCCGGATCTGCGCCTGTTCATAGGCATCCGTTCGGCCGGGAAGAGACGTCTCCAGCGTAACCGGCTGGGTTTGCAGCGTCATGACGCCAACAGGCTGTGGCGGCAATTGCGGAGCAGCAGCCTTTTTCTGACAGCCAGCTACAGCGAGCGGCACCATGCAAAAAGTAATAAACCCGCTTACGGAACGAAAATAGTCTCTTTTGCAGGTGCAAGGGTTATGAGGCGCTGAAGGCGCGTATCTTCGATGAGGCATTATGTCCGAAATCGCTCTGAAGGCTTGAGAATTCTCAGTTTGACTGCGCAACATAGCCAAGGACAAAAATGTCTATTAGATCATAAAAACAGCATAATCTTATGAAAAAACAATATGAATGATAGACAACTTATTCCAAGCACATATTAAGCCATTACGGCAGATGTCAATGAAATGATATGTGCAGATGGGTTAGGTTGATCGTTAGAAAGTACCCCTCTGCATCAACAGTAATCGCCTGCCTTTGATCCAGACAATCCGGCAACCCGGCAATTAGAATACCAGAAAATTATCGAGTTATTTATAAACTAAATTTATTTTAGTATACATCACGATAAATAGATCACTATAATTGGAAAATTAAGAATTAAATCAAGAATTATTAATAAGTAAAATCTATAAGCTTATGCGATTTTTCCCGTATCGGCAGGGTCCGGAGGCCAGTGGGGGGCCAACAATTCGGCTGCGGGCGTATATGCCGCATGCGTCAAACTGCGGGAAAATGTTGCGCAGAAACTGGGACTACCACCAGCCGAAGCGCAGTTCTCAGGCGGAAATGTCCATGTCGGTAACAGTGTTTTCCCCCTTGGACAGGCTGCACATGAGAGTGAACTGGTTGCCGAGGACACCATTGAATATGCTGACGTAGACAAACGATACCAGCAGTCCACCTTTGCAAGCCATTTTGTCGAAGTCGGTGTCAATGGATTTACCGGCGAAGTCCGTATCCGCCGGATGCTGGCCGTCTGCTCCGCAGGCCGCATTCTGAACCCCAAAACCGCCCGAAACCAGGTCATCGGTGCCATGACCATGGGCGCTGGTGCAGCCCTCATGGAAGAATTGGCAGTCGATACCCGACGTGGCTTCTTCGTCAATCACGATCTGGCGGGTTACGAAGTCCCCGTACATGCTGATATCCCTCATCAGGACGTGATTTTCCTTGATGAGGTAGATCCCCTGTCCTCTCCGATGAAAGCAAAAGGGGTCGGGGAACTGGGGCTTTGTGGCGTGGCAGCAGCGATTGCCAATGCCGTGTATAATGCAACAGGGGTCCGTGTCCGTGATTACCCTGTCACGTTGGACAAGCATCTGGCTCACCTACCGCGTATGACTTGAACACTTCCGTAAAAGTTTCACAACCGGGCCAACCACGAGTGGTTCACACAGCTTATGTCTCTTTCCGAAGTGCCCTTTATTCTCTAAACGCAAAAACAAATCAGCCTGTCGTTTGAAGCGTTGGTATGTCTTCTTATCCGTCATATGCGTGTGAACCTGTTATGATTACTTCCATTTTGGATGGAATGATCTTCCGCCTTACCCGTAGATGAGAAGACACTCTGGAGACAGAATACTTCCAGTTCACGACCCTGCACCTTGCAACGTGGTCGTTTCGACTTTCTGGAAGGATCATACCATGCGTTTTTCACTGCCACATGCTGCTCTTCTGGCCGCCTCAATCGCAGCTCTCCCGGTCGTCGCGTCTGCCCAGACGGTTACGAGCCCAGCTCAGGTTCAGTCCGGCACCTATGCCATAGAACCGGGTCATACGCAGGTGGGGTTCTCCCTGCTACACTTCGGATTTACTTATTATAACGGGCTTTTCTCCAATGTTTCCGGCACGCTGGAGCTGAATTCCAAAACGCCAGCTGCTTCCAAGCTTTCCGTAACGATTCCGGTTGCATCCGTGCAGACGACCAGCAACAAGCTGACGGAAGAACTCAAGAATGACCAGTGGTTCGATGCGGCAAAGTTTCCGAACGCCACGTTCGTTTCCACCGAGGTCAAGCGCACTGGCAAGGATGATGCCATCGTGACGGGTAATCTGACCTTGCATGGCGTTACGAAGCCGGAAACACTGAAGGTGCATTTTGTTGGTGCGGGCATCAACCCGATGGACAAGAATTACACAACAGGTTTTGAAGCCACGGCTACGATCAAGCGCAGCGATTTCGGCGTGAAGATGTATGTCCCGTATGTTGGTGATGACGTGACGCTGCGTATCGCCGGCGCCTTCGAGAAACAGAACTGATCATATGAAAACGGTCCCGATGCGTCCTGAAAAGGCATCGCGATATGGGTTGGTGGCAATTGCCCTTCACTGGCTGATCGCCATCGGGATTGTGATCCTGATCGGCATGGGGCTGATCATGGATCACGTTTCCCTCGACCCGATGCGCATGTTCCAGTTCTATCAATTGCACAAGTCCATCGGGATCACCGTTCTGTTGCTGGTCTGCCTAAGGGTGGGATGGCGTCTGACCCATGCTGCGCCAACCCTTCCGGACAGCGTCCCGGTCAGGGAATGCCGGATGGCTCATATGGCTCATCTGGCCCTGTACGGTTTGCAACTTCTCCTGCCACTCAGTGGCTGGGCCATGGTCTCGGCATCTGTGCTAGGGATTCCAACCGTGCTGTTCGGCACGGTGCCCTGGCCGGACCTTCCGGTGCTGGCAACGCTTCAAAACAAAGATCCTGTCGAAGCCGCTTTGAAGGGATTTCATCATTGGGCGGCGTGGGCACTGGCTGTTCTAATTGTCCTGCATGTCACAGCAGTTCTGCGGCATGCGCTTATTCTGCGAGATTCCATACCCGGCCGTATGCGGCCCTGGCCGGTTAGACCGTCACGTCACAAACGGTTGGAGAATTGATACAATGGTATTCACGAAAACGATCGCGGCCCTGACACTTGCGGCAGGCTTTTCTCTCCCGCTGTCTGCCATGGCCGCAGACTGGGTACTCGATCCGACGCATAGTATGCTGTCGTTCTCAGGTAAACAGACAGGTCAACCGTTCACGGGTCATTTCGGATCATTCGATGGCACCATTTCCTTCGATCCAGAACATCCCGAAGCAGGCCGTGCGCATGTGACAATTGCCCTGTCGAGCGCCACCACGGGAGATCGTCAGCGTGATGGCGCCCTGCCAGGGCAGGACTGGTTCAATGTTGCCCAGTTTCCATCAGCAGTGTTTGATGCGCAGAGCTTTCGCGCCCAGGGTGGTAATGCTTATGATGCCGTTGGAACACTGACCATTCGTGGGATCAGCAAATCAGTCATCCTGCCTTTCACGCTTGATATCAATGGCGCGACGGCGCATGCCAAAGGGCAGCTGGATATTGTTCGCTCCTCGTTCGGAGTTGGGCAGGGAGCATGGGCAACCGGGCAATGGGTCGCTCTGGACGTGAGCGTTGATCTGGACATCACGGCGCAGCGAAAGCCCTGAAACATGCAAGAGCCTCCAGTTTCTTCCGCGGGTTTTACCGTGGACCATATTGCACTGACGGTGAACGACGCTGAGAAGGTCGTGGCCTTCTATCAGAAGGTTGTCGGCCTTGACGTTCTGGCACATGACGGGAGATGATGCACCTCGGCGTGGGGGATAACACCCTCCTCGAACTGCGACACGCACGAAATCGCTCTTTCCGGGAAGGAGGTCTGTTTCATACGGCGTTCCTGCTTCCATCCCGCCCGGAATTGGCACGCTGGATCAATTACGCGATTGAACAGACACTCTCCGTTGCTGGCGCATCGGATCATGATGTCAGCGAAGCCCTTTATCTTTCTGATCCGGAGGGGAAGGGTGTCGAAATCTATGCCGATCGTCCTGCGTCCACATGGGTCTGGAAGGATGGTAGGGTTCGTATGGGTAGCCCCCCTCGATATTCCCGGCCGCCTAACAGGCGCAGGGTGCACGTTGGGAAGGTGCACCGGATGGGACGCGTGTCGGGCATGTCCATCTTCAGGTTGGCGCTATTGAACCTGCAGAGGATTTCTATGCCCAGGAACTCGGGCTCGACATAACCTGCCGGTATCCGGGAGGCACGTTCTATGCGGCGGATGGCTATCATCACCATATCGCCACCAATATCTGGAATAGCCGCGGCGCCGGACAGCGCGGTTTCCCCTCGACAGGGCTGGCAGAAGTGGCACTTTCGGAAACCCGGTCTGTGCCGAAAGGACTGATAGAGCGTTCTGTTCAAAATCCGCCTACGGCGGATGTGACGATTGAAGATCCTCGGGGAACATCAATCAGACTACGAACCCGAACGGCACTCTGAAGTCTGCCGCAGACCAGGGCAACTGATCCAGATAAGGGGATGCACGTGTCAGACGATCACTTCTACACCTATCGACCTGAAGACGGACACGGTCTTCTGCATGATCCCTTCAATGCCATCATTGCGCCCAGGCCGATCGGCTGGATTGCAACGGTTGATGAGCAAGGGGCTTCCAATCTGGCACCTTACAGCTTTTTCAATGCGTTCAACTATACCCCGCCGATTATCGGGTTTTCCTCGATCGGCTGGAAAGATACGGTTCGGAATGCGAAAAAGACTGGAGAATTTGTCTGGAATCTGGTGACACAATCTCTGGTTGATCGGATGAACCTGTCTTCAGCGGCTTTTGAACAAGAGATTGATGAATTCGAGGTAGCGCGACTGGAGAAAACTCCGTCCTGCCATGTTCGACCACCACGGGTTGCTGTCAGTCCGGTGCAGTTCGAGTGCCGTGTCACACAAATCGTGCAGCTTGAAGCCTCGTCCGGGGACCGTCTGGAAACCTGGCTGACGCTGGGTGAAGTGGTGGCGATCCATATAGATCGGTCTCTTGTGCGCGACGGGATTTATGACACTGCGGCGGCGCGTCCCGTTCTGAGGGCAGGCGGGCCCGGGTGGTATTCAGAAGTGACCGAAGGATCCATGTTCGATCTGCGGCGGCCATCCTCCTCTGAGACGGCTCTGGCCGAAGGGATCGGTCTGCCCGTTCTGCCGCCCAAACCCTGAAAGGTTCTTACCAGCCTTCGTCCCATTCTGGCTGCCCCTTGAAATAGTCCGACAGGAAGTCGGACAGGGCGCGCACTTTTGCAGCAAGGTGTCGCGCGGGTGGGTAGAGAGCATGGATGCCCAGGGCCGGTGGTTCAAAGTTTCTTAGCAGGGGAAGGAGTTTTCCTTCCCGCATTTTGGAGCCTGCGATGAAACTGGGTAGGCATGCAATGCCAAGACCGCGTTCAGCAGCGGTCAGGCAGGCTTCTCCGTTGGAGAAGGCAAGGCGTCCGTTGACGGGAACCTGAATTGCCTGCCCTGATACGACATCGCGGAATGTCCAGGTATTGGGCGTGCGGAAATTGGTATCAATGATGCAGGTCTGTTGCGACAGATCTTCAGGGCGCTGCGGCGTGCCGTGGGTCGCGATATAGTCAGGTGAGGTGACGGTGACAATCCGGGCGTCGCACAGTCTTCGAACAATCAGGCTACTGTCTGACAGACGGCCAATACGCACGGCGATATCGAAGCCGTCTTCCACCAGATCAGCCAGTCGGTCCGAAAAGCTGACATCAAGACTGATACCGGGGTAATGTTCCGCAAATGCCAGCAGAGCAGGCACTAGCTGGACAGCCCCGAACGACATTGGCGCGGTGATCCGCAGGCGGCCTGATGGGGCGCCGGAAGTCTGGCGGATGGACGCATCCAGCGCATCCCGCTCTTCGAGCAGGATCTTGATGCGTTCATAGTAGACCTGCCCGATCTCCGTCGGAGAGAGGGCGCGGGTCGTGCGCTTGATCAGTTGTACGCCCAGATCGGCTTCAAGACGGGACAGCATCTTGGAAGCCTGCCCGCTGCTGACCCCCATTCGCCCGGATGCCGCAACGAAACTTCCTGTCTCCAGAACGGCAACAAACAGGCGGTCAAGGGTCAGGCGATCCACAGTACAGTCCTTAGGGCCGTGGCGTCCCTGGAAGCAGGGATATCCGCACAAAGTCCAGAGCCCGAGCCGCTCCGGCAGATGTAAGAGCATGGCCGACGCCCGGCAGAATGTCACATATGACGGTCATGCCAAGGGTGCTCAGGATCTCTGCGGCTTTTGGCGCTTCCTGCACCGGCATGATGGGATCGGCATCCCCATGGACCAGCAGGATGGGTGTCTGCTGCGCGGGAGTATAAGGCGCAGGTGAAGCCAGACGGCCTGAGAAGGCAACGACACCCGCGACAGGCCACCGGCCGGAGACGACGGCATCCAGCGCCATGATGGACCCTTGAGAAAAACCGACAAGAACCACCCGGTCCAGCCGGTTCTCAAAACCTGCCTCAGAGATGCAGGCATGGAGTGTTTCGTCAAAAGCTTGGCGAGTTGCGACGATGCGCTCGGCCCGGTTGCTTTCCGTCACGCCCTTGATGCTGAACCATTGTCGACCACTCGAGGCGCAATCAAACGGAAATGGGGCATCAGGGGATGCAAATGCGACGAGGGGGAGATCTGTGCGCCATTGTGCCAGCAATGGCGCGAAAACAGCGCCCTGGCTCCCCACCCCATGCAGGAAAATGACCAGACCCGCTTTCATGTCTGCGCCCCCGATGAACGGCTTGCCACGGGTAGATGTGCGGCCCATGCCAGATCCGGACCAAGCGGCACAATACCATTAGGGTTGAGGGTCTTGATGGAGTAATAGCCGTGCTTGATATGGTCGAGATTCACGGTTTCCGCCACGCCTTTGACAGTCAGCATCCGTTCCAGATGGCGGGTCAGGTTCGGATAATCCGCGATGCGACGAAGGTTGCATTTGAACAGCCCATGATAAGCGGCATCAAAGCGGACGAGTGTCACAAACAACCGAATGTCACTTTCCGTCAACTGCTCTCCGATCAGCCATGAGGCGCCACTGGACAGACACTCTTCCAAGGTGTCCAGCATGCCGAAAACATCCGCGAATGCTTCATCATAGGCTTGCTGGGTTGTCGCAAACCCTGCGCGATAGACACCATTGTTGAGGCGCGCGTACAGCACGTCATTCAGGGCGTCGATATCGCCGCGGAGCGTTTCGGGATAGAGATCGTAATGTGAGGACGCCAAAGTTCCAAAACCGGAATTGAACATTCTCACGATATCGGCAGACTCGTTGTTCACGATTGTCTGTTTTTCTTTGTCCCAAAGGATGGGAACCGTTGCACGGCCCGTATAATGCGGATTGGCACGCGTATAGAGTTCATACACCCATGTCGCACCATTGAGTGTATCGAAATCTGCTCCAGGATAAAGCCCGAAACGCCAGCCCTGATCCGTAAGAGAGGGTTCGACAACCGATACCGATACGACATCCTCCAGCCCTTTCAGGCTACGGGCGATGAGCGTGCGCGAGGCCCAGGGGCAGATCAAGGCGACATAAAGGTGATACCGTCCTTTTGCTGCTGCAAAGCCGCCTTCTCCCGTGGGTCCGGGCCTTCCGTCGGGGGTAATCCAATTGCGAAAAGATGAGGTCTGCCTGACAAAGCCGCCTTTCGCGTCCTTGGCCTGAACAGGCTGCCAATTCTCACTCCATTTCCCATTGACCAGCATTAAAAGTTTCCATTCCTGCAATGTGCGATGAGCTTCTGGAAAAGGATCAACAATACGACCTTGTTCCAGATGTGTACGCCCATTCTTGTTTTCTAATCTTTCCAGTCAGAGACAATTAGAGGACCAAATCGCAGAGCACTTCTTCCTTCTTGGAACGAATCTCCAGAGCGAACTTGGTCATGTTTGATGACGCAGTACGCTGGTATGAGAAAAGTTTAGGAAGTCGCTAGGCGATTTCCATCTTTCGGCTAAAAAACACAAACCAGGACGGAACACGCCTCTTACAGAAAGTAATTTACTAAATAATCGTAGACGTGAAGTATAATATTTTATTCAGATACAAGATAAAAATATTTATTATAAATTCGATTATATTTTCTAAAAATCTCTCTATAAATTTCCCATTCCATTTATGAACAGCCGATATAGCCTCATGCGCTCTACACGTCCTAATCAATAGACCTCCCCTGCCCTATCGTCTGTCACAAACATACAGATCACCAAAAAGGCAGTTTCATGAGCGGAAAATTCCACGGTAAAGTTGCGTTGGTAACAGGTGCCGGTGCCGGGATGGGACTAGCCACCGCTCAGGCGTTTGCCCGAGCCGGTGCCAGCGTTGTTCTTGCTGACATCAATGAAGAAAGCGTTGCGACGGCAGCCAAGGCATTAACCGACGAAGGAGCCAAAGCTCTTGCCGTCAAATGTGATATTGCCTCGGAAGCAGATGTTGAAACCATGATGGCTCGGACGGTCGAAGCTTTTGGGCGTCTGGACTGCGCCTTCAACAATGCCGGGGTTATCAGCCAGCACCACGATACCGCAGATCTGCCTGACGCAGAATGGGACCGCGTTATGTCGATCAACCTGCGTGGCACCTGGTACTGCATGAAGCATGAACTAAAGCAGATGCTTTCTCAGGGGAGCGGCGCAATCGTCAACGCTTCCTCCATTGGTGGCCTGAACGGTGTTGCGGGACTGCCTGCTTATATCGCGTCCAAGCACGGCATTATTGGCCTGACGAAATCTGCGGCTCTCGAATGCGCGACCAAGGGAGTACGCATCAATGCAGTATGTCCCGGTGTGATTGAGACACCCATGCTGGAGTGGCTCACAGGGGGGGACGCAACCGTCAAGGGCGAACTCGTCAAGGCTCAACCCATTGGTCGTCTGGGCAAACCTGAAGAAATCGCTGCGGCTGTCCTTTGGCTCTGTAGTTCAGAAGCCAGTCTGGTACTCGGCCATGCTCTCTCCGTCGATGGCGGATATTCTGCCCAGTAACCTACTCTGTTTTGAACAGGAAATTTTCCATGTCTGAGACCCCTTCAGCCGCACGCAAGGCATTTGGCGATATTGCTCCGGCCCTGGCCGAATATTCCGACAAGGTTCTCTTCGGGGATGTGTGGGAGCGGCCCGAACTCTCACCACGCGACCGCAGCCTGGTAACGGTTTCCAGCCTGATTTCGCTCTACAGAACCAACGAGCTCGGCTTTCATATCCGCAAGGCCTTGGAAAACGGCGTAACCCGTGAAGAAATCATCGAGGTCATCACGCATCTGGCCTTTTATTCAGGCTGGCCAACGGCCTCCACCGCTTTGACGATCGCGCGCGGCGTGTTCGACGAAACCAAATCCTGAGCACTCTTAAAAAACTTCCTTCAAAACGATGCAGAGCAAGGAGATCCCCATGGACTACCGTTATCTCGGACAGAGCGCGCTTAAAGTTTCTCCTCTTTGCCTTGGGGCTATGATGTTCGGTGGTGACACCGATGCCCAGACGGCAAAGCGGATCATCGACAAAGCTGCGGCACAGGGCATCAACTTTCTGGATACCGCCGATGTCTATAATGGTGGAAAATCCGAAGAGGTGGTTGGAAGCAGCGTAAAAGGCAACCGGGATGCATGGGTGATTGCTACCAAATTTGGCTACGGCAGCGGTGCCAACCAGCAGGGACAATCCCGTAAATGGATCATGCAGACACTTGAAAGCAGCCTCAGGCGCCTTGGCACGGATTATGTTGATATCCTGTATTTCCATCGCGCCCTTCCCGGCGTAACACTGGAGGAAGGGCTGCGAGCCATTGGGGACCTGATCCGTCAGGGCAAGATCCGTTATTATGGTGTCTCCAACTTCCATGGCTGGCGGATCGCCGAAGTTGTCAGACTGGCAGACCATCTCGGCATTCAGCGCCCTACAGTCAGCCAGCCACTTTACAATCTGGTTGACCGCTCTGCAGAAGTCGAGCAATTGCCCGCAGCCGGTCAGTACGGACTTGGGGTCGTCCCCTACAGCCCTCTGGCCCGCGGCGTCCTGACAGGCAAATACGCCTCTCTCGACAACCTGCCAAAAGACTCCCGGGCGGGCCGTGGCGATGCCCGTATTCAGCAGACTGAACTACGTGCTGAATCTCTAATTGTCGCGCAGAAGGTGGCCGAACGCGCCAAGGAAAAGGGCATTTCCTCAATCGCCTTTGCCCTCGGCTGGGTCTTGAGAAACCGGCTCATCAGCGCAGCCATTGCAGGCCCGCGTACCGAAGCACACTGGGACAGCTACATGGATGCCCTGAACGCTACGCTGACAGCGGAAGATGAGGCATTCATCAATAATCTGGTCCATCCGGGGCATGCATCCACTCCCGGTTACACCGATCCGGGCTATCCCGTCGAAGGACGCGTTGTCGCCTGAATCCGAAGAATCCCGAAGAGAACGGAGAACACTGATGAAAACCTATGGGTTTGCAGCAACCTCATGTGAGGCCCCTCTCGCACCGTTCAGTTTCGAACGACGTGACTTGCGAGACAACGACATTGCCATGGACATCCTGTATTGCGGCGTCTGTCATTCAGATCTGCATCAGGCGCGGAATGATTGGGGATGGTCGCAGTATCCCATGGTCCCCGGTCACGAAATTGTCGGCCGTGTGACAGCCACAGGAAAGGCCGTCACACGCTATAAAATAGGTGATGCTGTAGCTGTAGGCTGCATGGTCGACAGTTGCCAGACCTGCGATCAGTGCCGCAAAGGCGAGGAGCAACTCTGCCGTGAGGGCAATACGCAGACCTACAACGATAAGGATCGTATTACGGGCGAGCGCACCTACGGCGGCTATTCCAAACACCTCGTTGTGCGGGAAGAATTCGCCCTGAAAGTTCCGGAAACACTGGATCTCTCCCGCGCAGCTCCCCTCCTCTGCGCTGGCATCACCACCTACTCCCCTTTACGCACCTGGAACGCAGGACCGGGCAGTCGCGTAGCAGTTATCGGGCTTGGTGGCCTCGGACATATGGCTGTCAAACTCGCCTCTGGCATGGGAGCAGATGTCACGGTCCTCAGCCGCTCAAATGCCAAAGAGAAAGATGCCTTGGCTCTGGGTGCGGACCGGCTTCTGGTGTCGACCGACGAAACAGCCATGGCCAAAGCGGCTTCCAGCTTCGACCTCATCATCGATACCGTCCCCGTCAAGCATGACCTCAACCCTTATATGCCTCTGCTGGATGTTGATGGCACACTGGTGCTCGTCGGTCAGGTTGGGCCACTGAATGAACCCAGCACCGTTCCCATGATCATGGGTCGTCGTCGTATTGCGGGTTCACCCATCGGAGGCATTGCCCAGACGCAGGAAATGCTTGATTTCTGTGGCCGCAAAAACATCCTGCCTGACTGTGAAATGATCCGCATGGACCAGATCAACGAGGCTTTCGACCGACTGGAGCGCTCAGACGTTCATTACCGGTTCGTGATCGACATGGCGACCCTCACGCCAGACACGACAGCCGCGTAAGACAGATGCCCCATGCCTCTCTCAGGGCGTTGGGGCATCTCTCAACAATCCATTACTGGCGATAGCGCAACGTATCGACCAGCAACCTGAAAGCAGCGGAGGATTGTCGGCGGCTGGGATAATAGAGATGATAGCCGGAGAATGGCGGACACCAGTCTGCCAGCACCCGAACCAGCCGCCCGTCAGCAAGATGACCCGTCACCTGATCTTCCAGGACACAGGCCAGGCCAAACCCCGCCACAGCCGCCCGCAGGATCATGGGGACATTGTTGAAGACCAGTTGGCCTTCAACCCTGACATGCAATTCCCGCTTTCCCTTCTCCAGCTCCCACGCGTAAATGCCGCCTGATGTCTCCAGACGCAGGTTGATGCATTGGTGGTGCGCCAGATCCTGTGGTGTTTTAGGCTTTTCTTTCTCCGCAAAATAGGATGGTGCCCCGACAACCGCCATCCGCATGTCGGGACCGATCCTTACAGCGACCATGTCCTTCGCAATCGACTCTCCGAGCCGCACACCAGCATCGAAACGCTCGGCGACAATATCTGTCAGGCCGGACTGAAGAGCCAGTTCGACATGCACATCAGGATAATCGGGAAGCAGTTTTTCGAGAACTGGCCACAACAGCCGGTTGGCGGCATGTTCAGAGGTGGTAATACGAATTGTGCCTGCAGGCCGGTCTCGGAACTGACCAAGCTGTTCGATTTCACCCGCGATACTGTCAAGGGCAGGGGCAAGGGTCCGCAGGAGGCGTTCTCCCGCTTCCGTTGGGGATACACGCCGCGTCGTCCGGGTCAGAAGCCTGACGCCAAGCCGCGTTTCCAGCCGACGGATCGTATAACTCAGAGTGGATTGAGAGGTCCCCAGCCGCGCGGCAGCCCTGGTAAAGCTCTGCTCTTCCGCCACAATAAGAAAGGCGTTGAGATCGACCAGTTCTTCGCGCCGCATTCATGAACTCCCAATATAGCTTCAATCGAGCAGTAGCCAATTATTCGGCACAAAGATACATGCTTGTATTTCGAAGGGAGCAGCACCTCCCCTCTCAGCAGTCAAGCCTCAGAAAAGGTACCCTTCCATGACTGGAAAATCCACGATCGGACAGCGCTACTACGGTGACATTGCCCCCGGCCTTGCGGATTATACGGACAGGGTCCTGTTCGATGATGTCTGGGAACGGCCAGGCCTCTCGCTGCGTGATAAAAGCCTCATCACCGTCTCAGCGCTTGTGTCGATGTACCGGCTGGACGCTTTGGAAGCCCATCTGAAGATCGCGCTGGACCATGGTGTGACCCGCGAGGAACTCAGCAGCACGATCACGCATCTGGCCTTCTATGCAGGCTGGCCATCTGCTTCGAGTTCCATAGCCCGGCTGCGCAAGGTACTTGAAAACCTGCCCTCGTAGAAACTCTTGCGCTCGCCAGACAAGTATTGCGTCGCATATGCCCGTCCGGATTACGGCTGGTGGTTCCGTTCCACCTCGTAGCGTGCCCAAATGATCCCGTCTTCAAACGTTTCTGATGCTGTCAGGCGCAAAGACTGGCCGATAGCGGGCTCTTCGTCTTTTTCGCCTTCATATTCGAAGACACATGTCCCACCCGACAATCCATCGAGACCGGGATAGATCATCAGGCTGATATCATCGATAAGGCCAGCCTTGAGAAAAGCTCCATTGATCCGTCCCCCTCCTTCTACCAGCAAGGTTTCTACGCCGAAGTCGCCCCTGAGGCTGTTCATTGCATGCC
This sequence comes from Gluconobacter sp. GP1, assembly GCF_032913585.1. NCBI lineage: Bacteria > Pseudomonadati > Pseudomonadota > Alphaproteobacteria > Acetobacterales > Acetobacteraceae > Gluconobacter > Gluconobacter sp. GP1. The sequence continues at coordinate 16,129 of NZ_JASGXC010000009.1, read as the reverse complement.
CCAGATCTTTTCCCTCTTCCCCAGCAAAGAGATAGGAAATGCCTGTCGCCTGAAGCTCGTAGAGATAGGTATCCGCCACCTGTTCGGAAAGGATCGTAATAATCGGGTCACCGTCAGCGTTGTCACTTTCGTAGCGCAGCTTTCCTTTTGGATCGACCACAACGGCCAGGCGTCCGGTTCTGCGTTTTGCCGCTTCAGAGACATGGGCGCGACGGGGCAGTTCCCTGCGCCCGGAGGCATCTGGCTGCCCTGCTTGGACAAAATATTGTTGCATGGTCTGGCGACCAACAAGCCAGGCATCCGCTTTGAATGTCTTCTCGATGTCATAGTAGCGATTGACCAAATCATCGCGCGCTTTGCCGTCAACAGGCTGTGTCCAACGATCGGTCAGGATCCGTCCGTCAATGGAACTGATCATATGACAAATAATATGCGGGCGCATGACTGTTATCCTTGGTTTCAGGTTGCAGAATGTTTGAGCGTTAACGCGGAGGCAAAGCTGGCCATACCGCACAGCGCCATAATGAGGCCCATGGGCCAGGGCGTTCCATCGGCGAACAGTCCCACAAGGGCTGAGCTGAAAACGCCGCTCCCGTATTGAGTAGCGCCTACAAGAGCCGAGACAGCGCCTGCCTGCCGTGGGAAATCGGACATTGCGCCTACAATTGCGTTGGCCACAATAAATCCAGCCATCGCGGCAAAGACCAGCAGGGAAAGGACCAGCCCCCAAAGACCGCCGCAGCCAGTCCAAGCCAGACAGCCGGCGAGCAGGCCAGACAGTGCCGTAACGGCTGTCCCCCACAGCAAAGTCCGGTCACTGCCAAAACGCGCAACAACCCGACCATTCAGGAGATTGGTCGCCATGATACCCAGAATACCCGCGCCAAAGAGAAGCCCGTAAAGTCCGGAAGGAACGTGATAGTAAGTGATATAGGCGAAGGGAGTTCCGGCAATGTAAGCGAACATGCCGGCATAGAAAAACCCGCCGGCCCCCATATATCCAAGAAGCCGCCTATGACGGAGCAGATCACCATAACGGAATATGGCTCTCCCAAGCGGTTCAGAATTCCGTTGCGTTTCAGGAAGAGTTTCCGGCAGCGTGAACAGCGCAGCGAGCGTTAGCAGACCTATCATACCCAGGAACCCGAAGATGGCGCGCCAGCCTGCCAAAGCAAGGATCTGGGCTCCAACAATGGGGCCAAGCAATGGCGCAATCGCCATCACAGTCATCAGAACCGAAAGCATCCGGGCTGCCTGCGGCCCTTCATACAGATCACGGACCATGGCACGCGCGAGCACCACACTCGCACAGGCCCCTGCTGCCTGGAGCATGCGCCAGATGATCAGGCTTTCTCCGCTTCCCGCCAAGGCACATCCACCTGAACCGATGACGAACAGAACAAGGCCAATCGCAACAGGCAACCTGCGCCCATATCGATCACTGAGGGGGCCCCAGAATAACTGTCCAATACTGAAACCCATCAGATAACCCGAAACAGTCAGATCAATCGTTCCAACTGTCGTTCCCAGAGCACGGACCATTGTCGGCATGGCGGGCAGATAGAGATCTGTCGAAATCGACGCAAACCCCATCAACACACTCAGGATTGCAAGAACATGCCAACCCTGATCTGCCTCCTTTGCCCGTAGCAAAGGATCATGATTGACGCTTTCTGCACTCTCGAGAGCATCACCGGGAAAAGAATCACCGTTGTTTTCCATCATGATGACGTTATTCTCTTGTGAAATGACAATAGCAGATCCCTGTAGTTGAATTCCAGTATTGTATACACAGCGCGATCCAATACTGGCAGACGTCTTTCCTGCCTGAATATCAAAGGTACCCTTGGAAACACGCTGCACAGGCTTCTTATTTTAAATGAGATTACGAACCACGATTAGGAGGGGAAATTGGCATACAATTATATCTTTAGATCATTAATCGAACGGATTAATTGACCCAAAATACGAGAAACCATCCTTACATGGCGCTTGGAAGGAGCCTGAAAAATGCGTGACGATGATGCTCCTGTTCCCCGATAGAAGAACTCATGAATTCGGAGCATAACGTTATGCGACAAATAGCCGATAACAAGTGACCGCAGAACTGTATAAAATAATAAATCTAATGTGCCGAAAACAATTCTAACGCATCTAAATCCGAAAATTGCCGAGAGGGATTATTTATGAACAAAGTGATTGTTGTCATCGGCTCCGGTTCTATCGGCCAGGCGATTGCCAGACGTGTCGGGGTCGGAAAACATATCCTTCTGGCCGATTTGCGTATGGAAAATGCTCAAGCCGCTGCAGAGGTGATGTTCAATGCAGGCTTCACGGTCAGTACGACACAGGTCGATGTGTCCTCCCGGATTTCTGTCGAAGCGCTCGCTCAAAAAGCAAGCGAACTGGGTGACATTATAGGTGTTGTCCACGCGGCTGGGGTCTCACCCTCACAAGCCTCCCCGGCCACAATTCTGGCCGTTGATCTTTATGGGACCGCACTCGTACTCGAAACGTTTGGCAACGTCATCGCAGCGGGAGGTTCAGCCGTTGTCATTGCGTCCCAGTCCGGGCATCGGCTGGGAGCATTGACGGAGGAACAAAACGCGGCGCTTGCGACCACCCCCGTCGAGGATCTCCTGGCTCTTCCGATGCTCCAACCCAAAGAGATCAAGGATTCTTTGCACGCTTACCAGATTTCCAAACGGGGGAATGCACTCAGGGTCGCTGCAGAAGCGGTACGCTGGGGAAAGCGAGGCGCGCGGCTTAATACGATCAGTCCTGGAATTATCATCACCCCGCTCGCACGAGACGAACTGTCAGGACCGCGCGGCGACGGTTACCGTCGCATGATCGACCTCTGCCCGACCGGCCGCGCCGGCACACCGGACGAGGTTGGGGCAGTTGCTGCACTTCTCATGGGTGAAGACGGTACCTTCATAACCGGTAGTGACTTCCTTATGGATGGCGGCGTTACCGCAGCCTATTGGTACGGCGACCTCAAGCCCCGTTGAAAATCGTGCCGCTCAGGAAGACATCGCCGGAAGCCTTGAGGGATTATTGCAAATTTACCATGTTAGGGATCCGGCATATTCCAAAGATGAGGTTGCTGCGGACAACCAGTTCTGGCCAAATCTTCCATACCCTCACCTCTCATCAACGACGATATCGTAATTCCTTTACAAGCATTCTGAACGCCGAAGGCAGCTGATGCCGATCCGGATAGTAAAGGTGATATCCGGAAAAGAGCGGGCACCAGTCCTCCAGAACGCGAACCAGTTTTCCGTCCCTGATTAATGCCGCCACCTGATCCTCCATGACATAGGCAAGACCAATGCCATCTACTGCCGCAGCCAGCACCATGGAGATATCGTCAAGGATCAAAGGGCCCTCAACCCGAACATTGAGGTCCCGGCCCTCTTGGCTGAACTCCCACATGTAAAGCCCTCCCTTGGTAGGAAGGCGAATGTTGATACAGCGATGTTTCGTCAGGTCGTGAGGTGTCTGGGGAGCCCCCTGTTGAGCAAGATACGCGGGTGCCGCAACGGCTGCCATTCGCAGGTCCGGACCGATACGCACAGCAATCATATCCCGAGCCACCTGCTCGCCGAGACGCACTCCCGCGTCAAACTGATCCGCAACGATATCTGTAAGGTGTGAATCCACAGACAGTTCGACCCTGACATCCGGGTAATTCTGGAGTAACCGCCTGATCGACGGCCACAGAATTGTCTCCGCAGCATGGCGGCTTGTCGTAATACGAACAGTTCCAGATGGTCGTTCCGTGAGGGCATTCAGCGCCATAAGGCGCGCATCAATATCATTAAAGGCCAGGCGCAGCGTCGCCCTCAATTGCTCACCTGCCTCCGTGGGCGCGACCTTGCGCGTGTTCCGGGTAAGAAGTTTCAGGCCAATCCGTGCCTCCAGACGACGCACGATCTGACTGATGGCCGACTGTGATGTGCCCAGGCGTGCCGCCGCCCGCGTAAAGCTGCACTCCTCTGCAACTGCGAGAAAAACGGCCAGATCACCCAGTTCTTCCCGCCGCATTCATAATCTCCTGATATAACCTTATGTCCAATTCAGCATATAATCACTAGGTCTCAAACACGCTAGAAATATAGAAATAGGAAATTCTGGGATGCAGGTTGACTGTTCCCAAGGATAAAGACCCAGCTTTCAAGCAGAGGTAAAATGACCAACATCCTCATCCTCGGAGCTTATGGGCAAATTGCTCGTGTCGCCACGCGCCTTCTACTTGAAACGACGGATGCGGAACTGACACTTTATCTCCGCAACGCCCCACGACTGGCATCACTGCACGGAAATGACAGGGTTGAAATAATCGAAGGTGACGTCCTTGATGAGCCCGTGCTTGAGGCGGCCATGCAGGGCCAGGATGTGGTCTATGCCAACTTGTCCGGCGACATGGAGAAGCAGGCCAGGACAATTGTCCGCGTGATGGACAAAGCAGGAATTCGTCGACTGATTTTCATCAGTTCAATGGGAATTTACGACGAAGTGCCAGGGGAACATTACGGTAGCATTCTGGAGCCTTATCGGCGTTCCGCCGCCGTGATCGAAGCATCAGACCTTGATTACACCATCATCCGGCCAGCATGGCTGAGCGATACGGATGAGATTTCTTATGGAACGACCATTAAGGGAGAAGAATTCGCCAATCCCCATGCTTATGTCTCGCGCAAAAGCGTGGCGGATCTGATCGTCAAACTGATCACGACAAAAGAACAGCATGTGCGTGAAAGTCTCGGTGTTAATGCGAGATGATGGACGATCAAGCGTAATGGGTTGTGTACACCCAAGACATTTTCCAAAGTTCCCGTGTTTAACCGTCTGATAATACATCTTTTATATGGGTGAATATCAGGGCAATGGAGAATAAATCATCATGAAATATGTAAAGCTGGGAAATACTGGCGTTGACGTCTCGAAGATATGTCTCGGGATGATGAGTTTTGGCAAACCGGGAAAAGAACATGGTCTCTTCCCATGGGCAAAAGATTTCAACGAGGCGAAGCCCATTTTTCAGGCAGCGATCGAGGCAGGGATCAACTACTTTGATACGGCAAACATCTACCAGATGGGTACCAGCGAAGAAGTAACGGGTAAACTCATCCGCGAATTTGCCTTGGACCGGGACGATATCGTCGTGGCAACCAAGGTACGGATGGAGATGCGCCCCGGAAAGCCAAATGGAAGCGGTCTTTCTCGTAAGGAAATCCTTAGCGAAATCGACAAGAGCCTGAAGCGTCTTGGTCTGGACTATGTCGACCTATATACGATCCACCGGACCGACCCTTTGACGCCCATGGAAGAAACCATGGAAGCGCTGCATGATGTCGTGAAGAGTGGTAAGGTCCGTTATATTGGTGCGTCGAGCATGTTCGCATGGCAATTCGAACGCATGCAGAATATTGCCGAAAAACATGGCTGGACCAAGTTCGTCGCCATGCAAAATCAGTATAACCTGCTTTATCGGGAAGAAGAGCGGGAAATGCTTCCTCTCTGTGAGGACAGAAAGATTGCCATCACCCCCTGGAGCCCACTCGCGGGCGGCCGTCTGTCGCATCCATGGGGCACCGTGACAGGCCGGGTGAAGATCGACGAAGTGTCAAAATGGGTCTGGGACAGTACGAATGATCTCGACAAGGTTGTCGTCGACAATCTGGAGAAAATGGCACAGGCCCGTGGCATTTCAATGGGACAAATGGCTCTGGCCTGGTTGCTGAGCAAGCCCTCTGTCACCGCCCCGATTGTCGGAACCACGACCGTCAATCATGTGAAGGAAGCAGTTTCCGCGCTTGATATTGTGCTGTCCGCGGAGGAAGTCGAGGCTCTTGAAGCTCCTTATGTCACCCATCCCGTACTAGGCATGATGTAAAGAGACCACCGGATATGGTTCAAGAACGACACGACTGAAAGTCTGGACAGGGGATGGCCTCCTTCCACAGGATGCAGACATCACATCTTGGTGGAAAGGGGTCATCCCGACCGACCACTTCTGTTCGAATCTGAATATTGACGATGTTCTGTACGTCGCAAACCTTCACAGCACCTACCCGCAAGCCGGTACGGAAAGCGAGCTCTGTTCGGCTTAGGCTCAGGACCCATTGATTTGATTGCGGAAATCTGTTTCAGGCTCTGCAAGGAGACTGAAGATGAGCGATCTGTTTTGGCTGACGGATGAACAGATGGAGCGTCTGCGGCCGTTCTTTCCCAAGAGCCACGGCAAACCTCGCGTCGATGACCGCCGTGTGCTGAGCGGCATCATTTTTGTGAACCGCAATGGTATGCGCTGGCGTGATGCGCCCCGGGAGTACGGTCCACACAAGAGGCTCTACAACCGCTGGAAGCGTTGGGGCGACATGGGCATTTTCATGCGGATGATGGATGGCTTATCTGCCGCAAAGGCAGAGCCCTAGACTATCATGATTGATGCAACGTACCTCAAGGCGCACCGCACGGCTTCGAGCCTGCGGTTAAAAAAAGGGATCCAGGGCGACTGCTCGGACGGACAAAAGGTGGCATGAACACGAAGCTGCATGCGATCACCGATCAGAACGGACGATCGCTGAGCTTTTTCATAACTGCGGGACAGATCAGTGATTATACCGGTCCCGCTGCTCTGCTGGACAGTCTTTCTACGGCACAATGGATGCTGGGAGATCGCGGGTATGACGCCGACTGGTTCCGGAATACCCTGGAAAAGAAAGAGATAAAGCCCTGCATTCCAGGACAGAAATCCCGCGAAAAACCGGTCAGATATGACAAGAGAAAATATAAACGACTCAACCGCATCGAGAGCATGTTCGGAAGGCTCAAGGACTGGCGGCGTGTCGCAACACGCTATGACAGATGCCCCACCGTCATCTTCTGGCTATGAGTCCTGAGCCTAGGTCACCATCCTGACCTTCGGGCTGCCTTTTGAAATGGGGCTGGCAGCTTACCATCCAGCTCATCAGCCAGGATGAATCCGCGATCGTGACTGGACCATCCGTGATGATTTTCCCCGAAAAGCGGATCACGTCCTGTAATTCGTAGCACGAGATCTGGAATCCGCGCATCGCGTGTCGTAGCCGGCAGACGGGATGCGACTTTCTATTCGATATCGCGAAACACACGTACGACGCCGCAAAGTGCAGAAAGTCGTGGAGCGTGAGTGTTTAAGATGCCGATGATCGCGAGCCGGTGATGAGAATATCGACGAGGCGTTTCGCACTGCTTTCCCAGCCTGGACCGGCCGAAAAATTCGAAACCCCCGCCAGAGCGCGGAGCAGATCCAGAGGCTCGATGTCGGCGCGGAACTCACCGGCGGCGATGGCAGAGGAGACAAGGCTGTTGACCGCGGCTTTGAGAACATCGCCGGAATGCGCATAGAGCGCCCCAGTTCCCCCGACCAATCCGTTGAGCGCGGGAGCGATGACCTGCTTGGCGGCAATGTAATCCACAAACAGTCGCATCCATGCGCGCAGCGCCTCTACCGGCGGATGCTGTGCGGCCAGCACGGGAGCCGCTTCAGCGAGGCGATCCAGTTCGGCGCGATACACTGCCTCGACAAGAGCGTCACGATTGGGAAAGTGACGGTAGAGCGTGCCGATGCCTACGCCTGCGCGCCGTGCAACTTCATCCAGAGGAATGTCTACTTCCCCCATCGTAAACGCGGTTTTGGCCACATCCAGGAGATGCTCCCGGTTGCGCTGTCCGTCGCTGCGCGGTCGGCGACGAGGCTTTTTCACGTCGGTCACCTGTCCTCCTCTTGTTAAACGGAGTGATGCTCCGTATATGCAAAACGGAGCGATGCTCCACATAAGACATTCCATGCCGTTTCAGCAAGGAATGGACGCACCATTTCAGGGAGTTCCACCCATGACTCAGATTTTTGGCGCAACCTCAACGACCGATGATGTTCTCTCCGGCGTGTCTCTCAAGGAGAAGCGCGTTCTCGTGACCGGCGTTTCTGCCGGACTGGGTGTCGAAACAGCCCGGGCGCTGGCGGCTCATGGCGCGCATGTCGTAGGCGCGGTGCGCGATCTTGCAAAAGCCGAGCGTGCAACCGATCAGGTCCGTGCGGCTGCGGCGCAGGGAGGCGGCGCGTTCGAACTTACCGCGCTGGACCTTGCGGATCTGACAAGCGTCCGCGCCTGCGCCGACCGTCTGAACGCGCAAGGCGCGCCCTTTGACCTGGTGATCGCCAATGCGGGCGTCATGGCAACGCCGTTCGGACATACGAAAGACGGTTTCGAGACCCAGTTCGGTACCAACCATCTGGGACATTTCGTTCTGATCAACCGGATCGCCGGACTGCTGCGCGACGGCGCGCGACTGGTCAATGTGTCCTCGGCAGGACATCGCTTCGCCGATGTCGATCTGGACGATCCGAATTTCGAACATACGCCTTACGTGCCGTTCGTGGCCTATGGGCGCTCCAAGACCGCCAACATTCTCTTTGCCGTCGCCTTTGATGCGCGGCATCGCTCACGGGGCGTGCGGGCAACAGCAGTTCATCCCGGTGGAATCATGACGGAACTGGTGCGGCACATGGCTCCTGGCGAGATCGAAGCCATGGTAAGCCAGATCAATGAGCAGGCCGTTGCCGAGGGCCATGAGCCATTCCAGTTCAAGACTGTTCCGCAGGGTGCGGCAACCTCGGTATGGGCCGGCATCGTGGCAGAAGCCGATGCCGTGGGTGCGCATTACTGTGAGGATTGTCACGTCAGCGATGTCGTGCCAAGCGACCAGCCGATCAGTCTGGTCAATGCGGGGGTACGCGCCTACGCTCTCGATCCGGCACACGCCGAGGCCCTGTGGACAAAGAGTGAGGAAATGGTCGGCGAACGCTTCGCCTGACGCGTTCGTACGAACAACGCTTCGGTACAGCGCAGGTCCACAGCTGTGCCCGGGATGCCGACGGCCACCGTAAGCCGTCGGGTCCGCCTATCCATGAGGATGTCCATACTCGTGCGCATTATCGTATTCGGCCTGCTTCTGTCGATCGTGATCCTGAACTGGTTATGGCCACTTCCTCTTCCGGTTGCCGTGAAACTCCTGGTGGCCGTCTCCGTCATCGTGGCATCGCAATTCCAGTTCTGGAGCAGGCTCTCTTCGGGCTCGATGTTCGCGCCAGAATTCCCGAAACCGCTTATCATCCTGTTCAACTGGGCGGTCGGAACGATCCTGTTTCTCACGCTGTTTCAGCTTGCCCTCGATCTCGGTGCGCTGGTGGTTGCGCTGATTGCCTGGCAGCCGGTTCATATCGGCACTGAAGCCCGCATCACGGTAGGTGGACTGGCCGGGCTGCTCGCCGCCATCGGCGTCACCAATGCTCTGCGAGTACCAAAGGTCAGGGACGTGACCGTCACCATACGCGGATTATCCCCGCTGTTTGATGGATACCGACTACTCCAGCTGAGTGATCTGCACATCACGCGGCTCTTCTCTGCGGGATGGGCTGGCCGTGTTGTAGCGCGCGCCAACGCGGCCGATGCTGATCTGATCGTCGTGACGGGGGATTTCATAGACGGGTCGGTGGAGATGCGCCGTGCCGACATCGCACCGCTCGCAGGCCTGCATGCCCCGGATGGCGTACTGGCGGCTCCAGGCAACCATGAATATTTCTTTGATTATGGGGCCTGGATGCGCCATCTGTCTGCACTGGGCTTCGATATGCTGGAAAACCGGCACAAGGTGATCAGGCGCGACACGGCCCACCTTGTTATCGCAGGCGTGACGGACCGCTCGGCACGTGGGCACGGTCAAGTGGGACCGGACCTTGACGCCGCATTGGCGGACTGTCCTGCCCATGCGCCGGTTGTGCTGCTCGATCATCAGCCTGGCGATGCCCGAATTGCGGCGGCTCGGGGCGTGGCACTTCAGCTCTCGGGCCATACACATGGCGGGATGATCCTCGGTCTCAAGCGCCTCGTCGCGCGCGGCAATAACGGCTTTGTCTCCGGCCGCTACCAGGTGGGTGGCATGACGCTTTATGTTAGCAACGGGACCGGTCTATGGCCCGGCTTCGCGCTCCGCCTAGGCGTGCCAGCCGAAATCACACGCTTTCATCTGCGGGCCGGATAGGCGTCAAGGTCGGCCGACAACTTTTTCCCATTGCCCGATCATTTCTGTCGCCGTGAGTGTCTCTATCTGCAGTTGAATCAATGGCAGGAAACATCCAGTGGGCACTTTTAAAGCGGACAACCTGCTTTCCCCCCAAAGCTGCCCACAGATGGCCTTATACCGTGACTGAAAACTAGCCATTTGCGGTAGAGATTCACGATGCCGCTACGGCATGGCCCAATCCCTATAGGAAAACAGATGTTTTCCGACGGGGCTCCTACCACTCTGAAGCGTGACGTATTTCTTGAGCGAACTTTATACCAGCATTGACGACAAACCCTGTCAGTTTGGTAGATACGGCGGAAACGTCAGAATATGAGTTTCCCGACACGCTCCTCAGCGATTTGGCTCAGCAAGGCTGTGCCCTGATTTACAAGCCCCCTATGCCTCGTATTGAAAGAATGGACCAAAGGTGCCTAAGAGGCGGGCCACCTAATGCGTCTTGGATATCCCCGATCTCATAGACTGAGCGGCTCCCACACTCTCCAAGACACGCATCAGGCTGAACTGACTTAAAAAAGGGTCCTTAGCCCGACCCCAATCGTCGCCTAGTGCTGGCTGATGCGGACGCTCACTCCCCCTTACCAGACAGCACCGCCTGATTGGCGGCCACAGCCTTTTGGGAGCTGATTGAGTTCAGATCATCTGCCGTTGCATCCGCCTGAACTTTGGCCTTGCCCGTCTGAACCTGCTGGAGCCCGGTCGTCGCCTCCTGAGCCATGTTATCCAGGCTGATCGCACCGGCTGCTTCCGCCGCCTTCGGCACAACGGCCTTTTCATAGATGATTGGTGCGCCATCGGCCGTCGTGGTCGGCGCACCCGGAGCGGGCGCCGCAGCCTCAACAGGCGCAGGCGCAACAGCAACCGGTGTGACGCTCACAGGCTGACCGGGCTGTGCTGTCACCTCCGCCTTGAGAGACGGTGCGGCCGGTGCAGCAACAACCGGCGTGCTGTAAGCCGTGCGATTAATGATCAGGTGATCGGGTCCGGTGGAATCCGTCGGATCCTTGTCATAGATGTCGACAAGCTTGTCGTTACTGCCAAAGCAGAACAGCACCGTATGCAACTGCGGACGGGTTCCAGCCTTCACCGGTGCCCAGATGACCTGCGCCAACCCCAGGGTCGCAACACTGGTGACAACTTCCCCCGCCTTCATGGCAGCACGGCCGCCAGCCGTCAGGCCGGTCGTATAAATTTTGTAGATATCGCAGGACCGACCGTTCTTCTGGATCGTGCCCTCAGCCTTACCGACCGTGCTGACAACGCCGAAACGGTCCGTGTTCTGGTTGAACTGACTGAGAAGCACCGGCTCAGGTGCAGGCATCCCGCTGCTGCAAGCGGCCAGGAGCAGAAGGGCAGAACTGGAGAAAAGTGTTTTTGAAATGGCTTTCAGTGTCATGACGGACCTGTCGATCACGGTCCCCGCCTGATAAACGGGGACACAGTATGTTGCGTTAGGAAAAGTAATAACCGATTGCGCTTATTCGTCAATAAGCGATTGCGGGTATTATCAAATTGACACTGTGCCCCCTGCCGTGTAGCGAGGGTTCATGGGAAGACCACCACTCGATATCAAACTCACATCCGTGCGCCTGAATTCCTCCGCGCGAGAGCGGATCGTCCGTCTTGTCGGACAGGGGGGCATGGCGGAGTTTATTCGCGAGGCCGTTGAGAAAGAGTTAAAGCGCCGCGAGCAGTCTCTTCGACGTCAGGGCGATCCGCCTTCAGATCTCTGACGGCTTCTGCCAGCCCTGCCCCCAGAAGCAGAAAGGCAATCCCGCCAAGCGGCATGTTCAGGAAAGCGCTTTGCGACGACAGAGGCCACTCATGCAGGACAGCAGCCCCGAAGAGACCGACACGCCAGGCAATCTCCGGTGCGGAAAGACCGACCTGCCGTCTGGCGGGTCGTCCCAGAACACGCCACCAGCTTCCGATCATCGCGATGAACAGAATGCCTCCCGGAAATCCACCATTCGTAGCGGCTTCGAGCACATGATTATGGGTGTGCTGAACACAGACAGCCACCCCGCCTCCATTCGGTTGGAAATGGCTCGGACCGGGCTTCAGAAACACCTCAGAACGACAGTAGTGCCGGAACGCATCGTCCCCTAACCCCATGACCGGATGCGCTTCGATCATCACGATCGCACGATTGTAGATCTGCCCATACGGAGAGCTGGCGAAGTGGGCGAGCTGGCTGTGCGTCTTTGTTACCAGATGCCCGAAAGCGTCCGGGGAAACGAACGCCAGAAGCCCAATCAGAGCCGGACTGGCGACCAGAAGCGCGAGCGCAGGACGCCGCAGGGTCGGGAGCACCACGGCACAGACCGCAGTGCCGAGAAGAAATGTCGCCAGGGACATCCGCTGGCCAGCCAGAACGAGCAAACCGAGAACCGGCAGAAGAACCGCACCCGTCAGAAGCGTTTTTTGCCAGGAGCGTGTCGCGCGGTGTCCCAACAGCGCCCCCACAAACAGAGCTACCGGAAGACCCAGAAGAGCAAAAGGCGCAGAGACGCGCGGCTTGTCGTAAGGTCCGGTGAGTGTCCCGTCGCCAAATCTCGGATTGCCAAACAGGTTATGGCCCGTGACCGCCTGAAGCAGCATTTGCGCTCCCAGATACAGCACGCAGGCGATCACCAGACGGCGACACCACGTCCGGGTCCGGGGATCCTGCAACGTCCAGAACGCCAGAGCAAACGCCGCGACCGGAAAGCGGATGGCCAGTAGCGCCTGGGTGAGGCTGGCGGTCGCCTCTGCCGGAACAGGCGCCTGACGTGGCAGGGAACACAGGACCAGCCAACTCCACCAGACAAGGGCCGGCCAGACGAAACCCTGACGACACCAGCGCCAATCGCGGGTCAGGGCACTCCGGAACAGAAATCCGACGGCCAGCCCATCCAGACAGCCCTCGGCGATACCGCGCCAATGCACCAGAAACAGCGGCAGAAGCAGAGTGGCCAGTGCCCCGAGACAATCCAGAACGCGCAGAAGAGTGGGCTTTTCAACACGCACCATGTCAGATCCACGCCGCCCGGGTTTTTGGGCTCTCCACGCCTACGGCGGCCAGGGACACACCGGCCTCGGCCAGCATCCCCACTTCCCGGGTGCGATGATCCCGCAGTGCATACAGGCTGCGATCAAGGAACAGGGTGTTTCGTGCCCCGCGTTCGATCAGCGACCGGAAATAGGCATCCCGGAACCGGATGACGGCACCACGCTCCAGCCTGGACGCCATGACGATCACGGCGACGGCCGCCTGTAACCGGCCGAGCACGACACAGGCCTGCGACCAGGCATGACAGGTTACACCCACCTGCCCTGACAGATACTCGGCAGCCTCGATCAGCTGCTCGGCACTCGGCCGACCGGTGGAACAGAAATCCCGCAGACTGCTGCAGATTTCCAGATAGAACGTCGCTGTCCCCTTGAACCCGCGCAATGCTGTCCGGTCATAGACGCTCGAACGGTTGGTTCCGGAACTCCGCCCTTCACACCGCATGTGTTCAATGCGAGTGCCGCCATCGGCGGCTACGTGATCTACTTTTTTAGAAGTTTGAATGTTTTTAGTATCTGTATAGTGGGCCCCGTTTTGAGGACCCATGGGCCTCATTTCTGCTGGATACGACGTTGAAAAAACACCGTTTTCCACAGGCGCGTTATCCAGGCCGGACTCAGGCTCGGCGCACTGCCCGGCCAGAGCCGCAGAAAGGGCCAGCATCTCCTGGTACAGCCCCTCCAGAGTGCCGAGCTGAGCCGTCCTCAGACGGCTGCGCATGATTCCCGTCGCTTGCTCCATGATGTTCTGAAGCCCGAGGTCTTCGGCCTGTGCGCGGACCGTGTCGTTCAGGCTGGCAATGCTGTCGCGCAGAAAGGACACGCGCTGGCGCAGTCGCCGCTGTTCCGCGCTCAGGGCCAGCAGATCCGGCCAGCGGTAGCGCAGGGACGCCAGATTGAAGCCAACCTGCGTCTGGCCCTCCTCCGTCTGCCACCGTCGGCCGCGCTGCCCGTTGCGTCCGTCCTGGGGCACCAGAAGCCGCGCTTCAGCCAGCTCCCGGATGTGCCGCTGCAGTGTGCTGCGCGACAGACCTGTCCAGGACATGAGCGTGGTGTTGTGCGCGTAGATGAATGGCGTCTCAAGCGCCGTCCAGGCGTCCGGAGAGGTCTTCTCCACCATGATGATCAGCGTCGAGGCTGCTCCCCGGCTGACGGGCAGGACACCGCGGAGAGATTTCAGCATGTTCAGCATATCCTGTTTGCCGGGTTCGGCCGGGACGGGGGTGGTCAGTTCGTCGCGTGCGGCCAGCATGGCCTCACTGATCCGGCGTCGGCCGCGCCGCGTGCACGGGGCCTGCGCCCTCTGCGTCTGTGCAGAATGCTCCATTGATCGGTCCGGTCTGGGGGTGAAGGGACCACCTCACGGCCGGACACCAGACAAAACGCTCCCGTTCGCAATTTAGTGCTTGCGTTTCGAAAAGAGCTGACGCTAGATGAAGTTAACGATTTTGACATCTAACGTATGTGTTGCCTGGAGCCCTGGCTCTTCCGATTTGGCGATCGGAGGAGGCGGGGTTTTTGGTTTGTGGGCGCTACGTCATCGGGGGTCCTCTGGATCGACTCGCTGGCGCCGCCCACAGGGACGTCTCCAGACATCCGGGCATCGTGCCTCCGTTCGGCCGCTGCAACAACCTCGAAAGCGCCCGATCAAACAAATAATTGAGTAAAAACGGGCATTTAGTGTGTCCATTTTGGCGCGCTATTTTCAACTTGTGACGGCCTCCGAAGCGCCGCTGCCCATACGGCTGGCCACCGTCTGCTGGTACTGCCCCACCGTCCAGCCACTCATGTTGTTGGCCGCGAGCGTCTTGGCGGAGACATACTGGCTGAGCGGCGTACTCGCATTTGATTCGGTTGCAATGGCCGCGCCGGCCTTGGTGCCGAACATGTAGGCGCCATAGACCTGCGTTCCGGTGGCCGGTGCGCCTGTCGAGCGACTCACGGCGGACGCGTAATCGCTGATGATGGCGCTCGCCACCTTGGCCTGGGCCACGGGATCGGACCGGTCGGCCGCGCTCAGACCGAGTTCCGAGGCATACTGGTTCCAGGTGCCGTCCGTGACCTGCCACACCCCCTGTGCACTCGAGGACGTATTCCCGACATTCTGGAAATGGCTCTCGATCTGCCCGAACGCTGCCAGCGTGTCCGGGTTGATCCCGGCCGCCTGCGCCGCAGCCACCGCGTCCGCGCCATAGGTCTGGGCCATCAGCGTCGCGTAAGCATCCGCCGTTCCCCAGGCCCCCTGATACGAGGATGTGGCGGTGGTCCCGCCAGTCGTCGTCGCGGTCGAGGGCCGCGTAAAGACGGGCGAACCGGGTTCCGGGTTGGTCGGTACGATCTGCTCAGGCACCGCCCCGAGAGCAGCAATAACAGGACTGCTTACGCCGAGGGTCAGCAGGGCCAGAACCGGGAAGGCTTTCACTTTGCCGGATGCGTAAACAGGACCATCCCGGCCGCGTTCTCACCCGAGACCACGCAGGCCCGGGACGCGCCGTCCACGAGCGGGCGATAGGCCACGACATCGGCCTCCGGGATCCAGGCAAATGTTGTTCCCGAGCGCAGAACCTGCCGCCAGCCCTGAAAGACCGTGTCCGTCACCGCGATCTGCGGAGCAGCGGTTCCGACATGGACAGCGCCACGACGCGGCTCGGCAAAAAGCGGCTCGAAGTCATGAGCGGGACTGCGGCAGGTCACGGGAACCGGCGTAGCGTGCAGCGTCTGCGGAGCCTGCGTGACTGTCGGGGGCGGGCCCCAGTTGCGAGAACCGAGTTCCGACTGACGCTCCTGCGACAGTCTGTCGAGCTGCTCAGGCGTCAGATGTTGCGCTGAGGCCTGGGACACCAGAGGGGCCGCCAGCGAGACACAGACGGAGAGCCAGAAGCGAAAGCGCATGGTGCAGAATCCTTGAGAAAGTACCTCCCCATAGTCTGACTGATCCGAA
>NZ_JASGXC010000008.1:36747-73637 GCF_032913585.1 Gluconobacter sp. GP1 | reverse complement strand
CCCAATCAACTAAGGGGAAATGGAATCACAGAGCAGACCTCAATACCAGGGGGTTTTTCGAACCCTCCACGTGCATATTCGCGCTTCGGGGCTCTCAGGCGGCAAGTCACGGTCGCAGCATTCGCAGTTGGGCCGGAGATCCAGCATCTTGTCTTGCCTCCAGTGCTTCAGTTATGGCCACCGTAGCGGCGTGCCATGATAATGGCTGACTAGTGAGAGCCAGCAAAACACTTCCGCTACCACCTACATGTCAGAAGCCAGAGCGTCGCTCTTCGCTTCTCTGAAACGGACGTGTTCATGGCTTGCGAGGATAGGCTGTTGTCGATCACGACCAACATCACGAGCATCCCGCCTAAAATGCGCGGTATGTGCCGGCGGCCAAGTGCGATGACCCCGCTCGTCTCTGTTAGGGCGTAGGGGGAACTCAACACCAGTCTCTCTGGAAATGGTTATTGATGGATGACAGGCTCAATGATCGTCGGAATTGCAGCCCGGAGCACGCGGAGAGCTGACGGCTTGGCGTAGCCGGTCGACCCGATTACGCAAGTCCCGCAGTTCGGTGATCGACAGCCCGGTCGCCGCCAACACACAAGCCGGAATCGTCTCGGCCTGAACGCGCAGGGCCCGACCGGCCTCGGTCAGATGAACGCGCACCTGTCGTTCGTCCTTCTGGTCGCGGGTGCGTTCCACAAGGCCAGCGCCCTCCAGCCGCTTGAGCAACGGCGTCAGGGTGGAGCTGACCAGATCGAGTTGTGATCCAATTTCGCCGACAAGTCTGCCGTCACTGCTCCACAGGACGGTCATTACCAGATATTGCGGATAGGTGAGACCGAGCGGCTCGAGCAGCGGTTGGTACAGCCGATTGAAGGCGTGGCTCGCGGCATACAGCGAGAAGCACACGAAATTCGACAGATCAGGTGTGGATGGGTCTTCGTTCATATCGTCCTCCATAAGCAGGGCCATTATATCGCGCAATATCAAATCTCGGGCGATGTTAATGCATAGGAGCTATGCAATCTAACATGTTGCGCGATAATATCGCACGCGATATGTAATGCTTCACAGGCCGATCGCAGCCTGATCGATACGGAGTTTTCCATCATGAAGCGCCTCTCCACAGTCATCGCCTTGGCTACCGCTATTGCCGCCGCGCCCGCGCTCGCCGCTCCCGTGCTGGAGCCCACGACCCAGCATTTCCTCAACGACCTCGCCACCGCCCATGTCCCGGCCATCCCCTCGCTGTCGCCGCACGATGCCCGTGCGCTGCTGGACGGCGCGCAGGCGTCGGTGAAGGTCACCGCTCCCTCTGCCCGGATCACCGACCGCGTGCTCCCCGTTGGCCCGACCGGCAGCACACGCATCCGGATCTATCGCCCGTTCGACGCCCCGAACCATGCGCCGGCCATCGTCTATTATCATGGTGCCGGTTGGGTGATGGGCGGCCCGGCCAGCCATGACCGCCTCGTGCGCGATCTGGCGGCGGGCAGCGGTGCGGTGGTCATCTTCGTCGATTACAAACGCTCGCCCGAGGCGCGTTATCCAACTGCGATCGAGCAGGATTATGCGGTTCTGGAGTATGTCGCTCGTCATCCGGTCGAATTCGGGATCGATCCATCCCGCATTGCCATCGCCGGAGACAGCGTCGGCGGTAATATGGTTGCGGTCGTCTCCGCGCTCGTTGCGGAGCGGCATGGACCCAGGCCCGTAGCCCAGCTCCTGTTCTATCCGGTAACCGATGCCGCGATGAATGACGGATCCTATCGCGAGTTCGCCAGTGGCCCCTGGCTGACAGCGAAAGCCATGGATTATTTCTGGAACCAGTATCTGCCTGCCGGCACTGATCGCGCCCAGCCGCATGTCTCGCCGCTGAACACGCCGGACTCCATCCTGCACGGGCAGGCGCCAGCGCTGGTCATCACAGATGAAAACGATGTCCTGCGTGACGAGGGCGAGGCCTACGCCCGACGCCTGGTCGAAGCTGGCGTGCCGGTCATAACGACCCGCTATAACGCGACGATCCACGATTTCGTTATGCTCAATGCGCTCGCCAAGACGCCGGCGGCCACCGCCGCAGTCGCCCAGGCGGCTCATTTCCTGCGCGATGCCTTTACGAAGGTAAAGTGATAGAACAGAAGCGGTCTGAAGCAATTCCCTCCAAAAAGAGGGAGCGCTTCAGCCTCGCGCTGGCCGCAGTTTCTGCTCCGTCCCTCAGGCACTGACCATGAACCTATCGCTGGCATGACGACTGCATATATGCGGGGTCTTATGAGACGGACAGCTCTCGCCCGACGAAGTAGGTTGTCAGGTTGATCTTCAGGAGACGCCCATTTGTGTCGTGACAGTCGATTGCACGAATGACCGATTTTCCAGTCTTACCGCCCAACAGCCGACATTCTGCTCACCCCCCAAGTCAGCCGCAACGCAGAGAAACGGTTCCAAGCCTGCGTGAGTTGAAATGTCTCTCGCAAAGAGGGCCAGAGACGATCGGGCTGTCTTTCCGGGAGCAGACTTTGTCCTTGCATGAACATCATTGGAACACGCCTCGAAAAGGCCTTTTCGGGTCTTTCTTGGGCCCCACCCCCTATGTCCGATAAAGTAAAAAAATGGACATAGATTTTATGGCGAAAAACTGCGGGTTTTTGGTATTTCATGAGGTTTCTGAACGGCTGTTTGTCTAAATGCCCATCACGCCCTTCATGTCTCCGAACTATACGCCGTTGACGTATGAGCCAATGACGTATAAGTTTTTGTGAATGTCAAAGCTGCAGACCGTTGTCGAACTGCCTGAATTCATAAAGCGGGCAAAAGCCCTGATGTCAGACGACGATCGTATGGCTCTGATCGACATGCTCGCTGCGATGCCAGAGGCTGGCATTTCTTTAGGCGGCGGTCTGCGAAAGGTCCGATTTTCCCGCGAGGGTGGTGGGAAGAGGGGAGGGTACAGAACTCTCTACGTTTTTGGTGGAAGACAGATGCCTCTGTTTCTCCTGACTGTTTTTGCTAAAAACGAGAAAGACAATCTGACGCGATCTGAACAGGCTGCCCTGGTAGAGTTGAGCAAGACGCTTGTTGCGAAATACGGAGAACCATCATGAGCGCTTATGACAGCATTCTGCAGGGGTTGAATGAGGCTCTCGCCTATTCGGAAGCTCCGGTCGAGGACAGCGTGACCCACCAGGTCCGTATTCCGTCGGTTAACGTGGCGGCTATCAGAACCCGGACCGGACTCTCTCAGGCACAGTTTGCCAGAAGCATCGGGGTCGCCAAAGGGACCCTTCTGAACTGGGAACATGGTCGTCGTCAGCCAACCGGACCAGCCCAGGTTTTGCTGGCGATATTGGATAAGCGGCCGTCGTTGGTGAGTGATCTGCTCTCTGCGGCTCGCTGAGAAAACATAGGTCCCGATACGCTTATTAAAATGGCTAATATGGGGGGAGAGCGGGATGTCGGCTCTCGGCGCAAAAAGGGCAAAACCGGACATGCAGCGGGAGGCCAACTCTGTTTGAGAAACACCTACGTTGCGCCCTTTAGATCCAACATATATAATTTCAGAATCGCGCTTGCGATTTACTCGCGATGTCAGAACTTAATTTGAATCATGGCCTCTTGATTTAGCTAAATTACTCGATTTTGAAGCCGAAAAACGATTCGCAACGGTAGTGCTAGTTCCCCCATAAATCTAACTTCCGTATTCTAAAATAAGAGTTCTATATCGAAAGGTATCATTTTGCCGCGCGTATTGCCCTCACAAGTTATTGCATATCTCAGCATTGGAAATCGGCCCCGAAACATCACAGGGGCTGGTAGATCCGTTTTAATTTCTGCTCTGACTTCCGGCTATTTATCCGGATTGGTGCGATTAATTGAAGAAATACCAAATGAATACATAACAATAAGCGGAAGTGATTATGCTAATTTAATATTCTCCGTTGAATCTATTAAGAATGCCGTTGAGCATTGGAGACCAGGTCCGAGTATGGCGTTACAGCCTCACAGCGGAATGGGCCTGCTTGAGTTAATCCACGCTGCATTGGTGAAGTGTCCAGACGCTGTGCCTTCACCGACTACAACTGAGTTGCCATTTGTCGATGATGAGGAGATGCGTAAGAGTATTCGTGTAGATCTATCCAGTGCTGCTAGTGCTCTGCGCAATGGGGAATGGAAAGCTGCGACTGTCTTGGCCGGGTCTGTTTGTGAGGCGTTGCTGTTGTGGGCTATACCAAAAGCGAAGGATTATGATCCACAGGAAATCAAAGACCCTCGAGGCAACTGTTGCGCCCCTGAAAATTTAGAGCTCGCAGCATTTATTGATAGGGCATCAGCTCTGAAAATTATTACGACTGGCACTCGTGATATTGCCCATCGTGCTCGCAATTATCGAAATTTAATTCATGCTGGTCGCGCAAGGCGGCTCGCTCAAGACTGTGACCGTGCATCGGCGTTGGCGGCATTGGCGGC
The DNA here is from genome assembly GCF_032913585.1 of Gluconobacter sp. GP1. Taxonomy (NCBI): domain Bacteria; kingdom Pseudomonadati; phylum Pseudomonadota; class Alphaproteobacteria; order Acetobacterales; family Acetobacteraceae; genus Gluconobacter; species Gluconobacter sp. GP1. The sequence goes on along the minus strand of NZ_JASGXC010000008.1, from coordinate 69,179 downwards.
TGCAGAGTCCATTATCAGAAATCTGAAGATGGCAAGCGAGGCCGCGGATGGGTTGACGTTGACGGATGCGCAGTTGGCAAGCGATGCATCTCAATACGCAAAAAAGTGATCAGGACGTATCTAACTTAATGTCGAGTAAAAAGCCGGGACCACTTTGGAGTGTTCGCAGATAGGTCATAGATAAGCAATTGACTAGTATCGAATATCTTACTTACGGAGCAAAAAAGTACGAGTTTCAATATTCCATCCGATAGGTAGGCTGCTTATTGGCTTCACCGAATAGCCATGATGCGTATATACCATGTCTGCTTTAAAAGAGGTATGGGGCCAATAAAGCGACCGCTGTGAGGGCGTAAGCTGCGACAACATCTCACTCTCCGCGACGGCGCCAAGGCTCTCACGTCGTCTGTCCAATACCTCATCAATCCGGAAAATTATGTCTTCGTGTCTGTTGCACGGGCTCAAATATTTCGGAAGGGTGCCAGCCGGTCCGAAAGATAAAGACGGTTCATTCGCCGTAGCTCGTCAGGAGCACCGGGTGTGGTGGGGGCGTCCTTCGTGAGCATACCGCGTAAGACTTTCATGGTGTTCAGAACAACCACTGCGATGTCTTTCGCCAGCATTTCATTCAATCCCGGCGCGCAAACACTCAACGCTGCTGCAATTCCGGCTATGGCATGCCCGCGTGCACGCTCGCGGATTTCCATCCCGTCTGTCCGTGCCTCCATCAACGCGGACAGAGATTTTACGCGAGGATGCAGCGCGACGAACAACTCGATCAATACATCCCCCAATGCTTCTGGAGAAAGCGTGGCCGCCCGTTGGGCGAGAACTGCGTATTCGTCCTCCAGAATGGTGACGTACCGCTGCACCAGCGCATCCGCCACTGCTTCCTTGTTCGGAAAGAAGCGATACAGCGAGCCGATCTTCGCTCCGGCTCTTGCTGCGATCTCCGCCATAGTCGTCGCCTCGTAACCGCGCTCTGCCATCAGGTCCGATGCGGCTACCAGCAGTTCTTCGACACGTTGACGTCCGGCTGCTCGCAGCGGTTGAAGAGTCGCTCGTTTTGCTCTTGACGTATTTGAGTCCATCCTCAAATAATGCTCCTGCTTGAGTATATGCTCAACTTATTAACGTTTCCGTGTGTTCCGGACAACGGTTCGGGATGGCGGTTCTAATGCCGATAGGGAAGGTCTTGCCATGATTTCGCTTTCAGCCACCAGGACGGCTCTCGTCCTGATCGATCTCCAGAAGGGCATCACGGGGCTTCCTTTAGCTCCGACACCGGGTGCTTTAATTGTTGAGCGATCGAAAGAACTCGCAATGCGTTTCCGGGCTGCCGGGGCTCCGGTCATTCTGGTTAATGTAGCGTTCGCACCAGATTTCGCCGATGCCGTGCATGCGGTCGTCGATCGCAACTTTTCGCCGCCCGGAGGTTTCGCGCCGGACTGGGCAGAACTGGTTGACGGACTTGCCGAGCCAACCGATCTGCGTGTCACGAAACGGCAGTGGGGTGCCTTCTACGGCACGGATCTTGACCTCCAGCTGCGGCGACGCGGTATCACGACCATCGTGCTAGGCGGAATCGCCACCAATCTGGGCGTAGAATCGACTGCCAGAGCAGCGCATGAGCATGGATATAATGTCGTGCTCGCCACGGATGTCATGTCCACATTCACGGAAGAGATGCAGCGCTTTGCCTGCGAGGAGATTTTCCCCCGCCTCGGCCGCGTGACGACCAGCGAGGCGATCGCGCTGGATGCGTGAGCGCATGGCGGACGTCTGCGCGTCTCACGGTTCCCGGAGAGATCGTTCATGAACGCCGGAACATCGTCGCCTACCCAAGGCTCGGATCGACTACCTCCAGGCACCTGGAAAATCGTGAGCGTCGCGGCGATCGGATCTTTCATGGCGCAACTGGACGCCACGATCGTCAATGTGTCGCTACCAGATCTTGTCGCGACCCTGCACGCGCCGTTTTCGCACATTCAATGGGTGGTTAGCGGCTATCTGCTGGCTCTCGCCCTGACGTTGCCGCTGAACGGATGGCTCGTAAGCCGCCTCGGGGGGCGAGCGGTCTATTTATGGTGCTTCGGTGCCTTCACACTGACATCAGGCCTGTGCGCACTGGCGTGGTCTGCACCGTCTCTGATCATATTCCGTCTACTGCAAGGCATGGCGGGCGGCCTGCTCGCCCCTATGGCGCAGATGACGGTTGCCCGTGTAGCGGGCCGACAGATGCCGAGGGTCGCGAGCGCAATGACGGCGCCCGTTCTGCTCGCGCCGCTTCTTGGACCCGTCGTCGCGGGCGCCATTCTCTCCCTCGCGTCCTGGCGATGGATCTTTCTTCTCAATGTCCCGGTCGGGCTCGCGGCCTTCATCCTCGCCGTTCTGTTTCTCCCGGACGACAGACATGAGGAGCGCCCCCGACCGCTTGATCTGACAGGGCTCGGATTGCTCGCACCCGCCCTCGTCTCGTTTCTCTACGGCATGGATCATGTCACCCGACCCTACGGATCAGCGACCCTGGGTGCGTCTCTCGTGCTGTTCGTCCTGTATGTCCGATCCGCTCGATACAAGGGTGATGACGCGCTGATCGATCTGCGCCTGCTGCGTGCACCCGCCTTTTCTGTGTCGGCGGTCATCATGTTTCTGACGAACGGGGTGTCGTTCGCCGGTCAGATGCTTCTTCCGGTGTGGCTGATCCACGCCTGCGGTGTCTCGCCCGAGCGGACAGGCCTGTTCATGGCGCCTCTGGGGCTGGGGATGATGTGCGTCTATCCGCTCATTGGCCGTCTGAGTGACCGGTTTGACGCGCGCAATCTAACCGGTTGCGGGGCTCTTTTGTCGTTGGTCGGAACAGTGATTTTGGTGGTGCTTGCTTATAGCGGTCTGAATGTCGTCCTGCTGACCATAGCATTGTTGTTGCGTGGCGGCGGTGCGGGCGCCGTCGGCATTCCGGCGATGAGCGCGGGATACGCTTCGATCGCACGCGCGGATATCCCGATGGCAACGACTGCGCTGAACATCATGCAAAGGATCGGAGGGCCGATGTTGATTACAGCGTGCGCCACATTCCTCGGGTGGCGGCTTGCGATAGTCGGTCCGTCTCATGTCGCATCAGACGCTTATGCCGAAACATTTGGGTTGCTCGCGTTATGTCATGGCGCTTTGTTGCTCACCACGCGCTTCATCAAGCCTTCGGAAAAGAAACACCAGTTCGGACTGTCCTGAACCCGTCGGGCATGTATGCTCACCTGAGAAAATAAAAGTCACCCAGGCAAGCTTGGCCAACGTCGTCCGCTTTGGGAGCATTTGTTTGTGCTTCGGATTGTCCGACATGAGACGGAAGCGGTAGGTCCGCTTTTTCTAGCAGCTCCCCCGGGGGTTGAGTGGCTGCGGAACAGAAAACCCACACAAGATTTACACCGAGTAAGTCTATCGAATGAGAACCACTTCAACGCCGATTGCCTCAGCAATCTCGGCCCATGCCCGATCGGCCGTGACCGCGGGAAGGCCCATTTTTTTGGCTAAGGCCAAGCAGGCGCGGTCTCCGTGGCTAAGGCCAACCCGCTTGGTCGCATCGCGCATCAATCCAGCCGTCAGAGCCAGGTTGTGATCAAGAGGCCGCACGTCGAGGCGCAAAGCCGCGATCAGTTCGAATATTCCTTCGGCCGGGACGCCTTTATCAACGGCCTTAGAAACGATCTCCTGCAGGTTGATGGCGGAGATGGCTGCATCGCGCAGCCAGCGCCGAGCTTCTTCAGCTCCGGTTTCTTCGTTCAAGTCCGCAAAGACAGCGGACGTGTCGATGACGCAAATCGGCATCAGCGCTGCACCTTATTGTCATGGTTATCCAGCGTATTTTCTGCGCGTCGTTCAGCAATGACTTCATCGGCAATCGACGTGCCGGCCGGGACATATTTTCGGAACAATGCTCTGGCTCGATCAAGCGAGGCATCGGGCGTCATCAAGCGAACCTCCCCGTCCACGATCTCCGCCATGACTTGGCCGCCTTTTTCGACGCCAAGTGACTTGCGCAGACCAACCGGCAGGACAAGGCGGCCATTCGGCATAACGTTGACACGAATCATACAACTGATCCCCCGCTTGATGAGGTTGCAACCTTAATTGAGGTCATATCTGTAACATAGGTCATTTCATGTGATGGTGCCATAAGTTCCTCCTGTCCGAAAACGATCGTTTACGGACAGGGGGAAGGCGATCTGTCCGTAAATTACCTTTACAGTATTTCGAACATAGTCCATATTTCGGACATCCTATTCGGACGAAATGATCCCCATGCCACGCACCTTTGCCTATGTTCGCGTCTCTACAGTCGGTCAGACGACCGAAAACCAGATTCAGGAAATTGAAGCAGCCGGTTTTCGGGTTGAGCCGCGTCGCGTCGTTACCGAAACTATTTCCGGGAGTACCTCCATCGCGCAACGGCGTGGCTTTGCTCGCCTCATGGATCGACTGGAAGCTGGAGATGTTCTGATCGTGACCAAGCTTGATCGTCTTGGTCGCGATGCAATGGATGTCAGCACCACGGTTAAAATGCTGGGAGCCATGGGAGTGAAGGTTTACTGCCTCGCACTTGGTGGTGCTGATTTGACCAGTTCTTCCGGCACAATGACGATGCAGGTTCTGAATGCTGTCGCACAGTTTGAGCGGGATCTGCTGATCGAGCGCACGCAGTCTGGTCTCAGGCGGGCAAAGTCAGAAGGGAAGACCCTGGGGCGGCCTTCCACACTGTCAGAAGGTGAGAGGCAAAGCGTCCTCAAGGATCTGGCGGAGGGTATGAGCGTGTCTGCACTTGCCAGAAAATTCTCTACAAGTCGGCAGACCATCATGCGGGTTCGAAGTGAAAGCTTTTCCCCCGGCTCCGTCTAGCGGTAGGTCTGCTTACGCCCGCTTCTCAGACGTCTTGGCAATTTTTGCATTTTCCCGAAAGCTGACGTTGCTACACTCACGTCAATAGGCCGAAGTTTGGGACGAGCCCGTCGTTTTGCGCCAGGATATTAAACGGCATATATCGCTGAAACCGGCCATTACGGCGATACTCTTCTCATCCCATCAACCCCAAGTCATAAAAAACGAGAGCTCTCCTCTTGGTTGGATACAAATAAGGGGTGCACGTCAGTCGAGGATCTGCATAAGGGACCGCTCGCGTCTCACCGTAACAAGGTCGCTCCGCCACATCAGACTGCGATGGGGATTAGTGGTTCATCATTCCCAACATGGATCGGGTTGACAGAAGCGCGGTCTCGAACGGATCGTGAGTCCGCACGATCTTTACCATCACACTGGCCCCGAGCCACTGGTAGTACAGGCTCGCGGCCGCGTCGACTGGCGAGCCGGCGATCTTGATAGAGCCGTCGCCCAAACCCATCTCGATCATCGTCTTCAGCCGACCGATGATCCTGCTCGTGCCTGTTTTCAGTGCGAGGCGCATTGACTCGGACAGATCGGACACCTCCGCCCCGAGCTTGACCGCAAGGCAGCGGCCTTGGCAATCGAACGCCCCCTGAGACTCACGCCAATTCGCGAAATAGAGCATCACGCGCTCGCCGCCGGTGAGACCGGGCTTGGCGATGATGCCGTCGATCTCACCAAGATACTCTTCGAAATAGGCTTCCAGCATTGCCGCGCCGAAGGCATCCTTCGACGCAAAATAATGATAGAAAGAGCCCTTCGGCACGCCGGCCCCCGTCAGGATCTCCGTCAACCCGACCGACGAGAAGCCTTTGCGGCTCATCATCTGCTGGCCAGTGGCGAGGATGAGGGAACGGGTGTCTTTTTCGGTTGTATCGGTCGCCATGATCCATCACCAATAAACAATCTTAGACCAGTCGTCTATACCCTTTTGTCGGTCTCGGCCTTCCGAAGCATGTTGCTGAAAATAGCCTTCAAGACCCTCCTAATCGATGGAGGCGCATACAGGTTGGAGAGAAAAACGCATGGTGCTTCAGAAAAGCACTAGACGACCGGTCTAGTGGACGATAAGGATAGTGTCACCGGCAGCGGAATCATGAGTGCCGATCGGAGGCAAGCCAAAGGTTTCCCGTCAACATACAAGGCGACCGGTCTATTTTTTTTGCAAACTACCGCACCGATCACAGATCGAATGGAGATAACGACATGAAGATTTTGATGGTTCTCACCTCGCACGACCAGCTCGGCAACACCGGCCGCAAGACCGGCTTCTGGCTCGAGGAACTGGCAGCACCCTATTACAACTTCAAGGACGCCGGTGCCGAGATCGTCCTCGCCTCACCCATGGGCGGCCGTCCGCCGCTCGATCCCAAGAGCAACGAGCCGGCCAACCAGACCGACGCGACGCGACGCTTCGAGGCCGACGCGACCGCGATGGGCGAGCTCGCCGCCACGGTGACGCTTGCCAGCGTCGATCAGGCCGATTTCGATACGGTCTTCTACCCGGGCGGCCATGGTCCGCTGTGGGATCTGGCCGAGGACGCGACTTCGATTGCACTGATTGAAAGCTTCGTCGCCGCCAATAAGCCAGTCGCCTTCGTCTGTCATGCGCCGGGCGTGCTTCGCCACGTGAAGGCGGCCGATGGCCAGCCGCTAGTCGCGAACAAGAAGGTCACCGGCTTCGCCAACAGCGAAGAGGATGCGGTCGGCCTCACCGACATCGTGCCCTTCCTCGTCGAGGACGAACTGAAGGCGAAGGACGGCCTCTACTCGCGTGGTCCCGACTGGGCATCCTATGTCGTACAGGATGCCCTGCTCATCACCGGCCAGAACCCCGGCTCGTCGGCTGCGACCGCCCGCGCGCTGATCGACGCGCTCAAGGTCGCCGCTTGACCGCTTACGTTGTCATCGTGCGCGAGCGGACAACCGATCCCGATGCCCTGCAAAGGTATCGGGATCGGGCCCCGAAGGCGCGCGAGATCCATCCGCTGACGCCGCTCGCCTTCTACGGCCCACAGGACGTGCTGGAAGGAGAGGACGCGGAGGGCGTCGCGATCCTGAGCTTCGCATCGATGGCCGCCGCCCGCGCCTGGTACGCAAGCCCTGAATATCAGGCGGCGCTGCCGCACCGCCTCGCGGGGAGCGTCTCCAGAGTGTTTCTGGTGGCGGGGACCGACGAGACGGAGGCGGCCGCCTGAACCCTGGAGATCATCGATGCGCCGCCTGTTGCGATCTGCCGCGACCGTCATCGCCGCCCAACCCTTCTACGCAGAAGAGATGCGGGCGCTTCATCTGGCGATCGACCTGTATCGCCACAGGCTGCCGCTTCTCGATCGTCTTTTCCTGAACTGACCCCTTCACGCGCCCCGGCGACCCGGAGGTCGTCGCAACCGATGAATCCAAGGAGTTTACCCGTGGCTATCGCTCTAAAAGCCGATGGATCGGCCGATTTCTTCACCCGCCCTTATTATCTGAGCATCGCAGGCCGGAACGTCGGGGCTGCAAAGAGCTTCGATGTGATAAACCCTGCGACGGGCGATGTGCTCGCCAAGGCTCCAGCTGCCAGCGCCGAGCAGATGGAGGAGGCGATCGCTTCGGCCAAGTCCGCGTTCAAGAGCTGGTCCGCACTCAGCTATGACGAACGCCAGACCTATCTCGAAGCCTACGCCGACGCCCTTCAGGCACACCGCGACGAACTGGCCCGCCTGCTGGTGCTGGAACAGGGAAAGCCGCTCAAGACGATGGCCGAGCCCGAGGTTGATCAGTCGATCTCGTGGATCCGCCAGATCGCCGCGCGGCGCATCCCGGTCGAGATCGTCGAGGAAACCGACAGCCATTATGTCGAGCTACACCATACGCCGCTCGGCGTCATCGGCGCGATCACACCGTGGAATTTCCCGGTTCTTCTGGCGCTCTGGAAGGTCGCGCCTGCGCTGATCACCGGCAACACCATAGTGATCAAGCCGTCGCCCTTTACGCCGCTGACCTCGCTGCGTTTCGGCGAGATTGCGCAGAGCGTATTTCCGGCCGGCGTCCTTTCGGTCGTCTCGGGCGACAATGAGCTCGGGCCGCAGATGACGGCACACCCGGACATCGCCAAGATCAGCTTCACTGGCTCGACCGAGACCGGCAAGCATGTGATCCGGTCGGCAGCCGGCACGGTCAAGCGACTGACGCTGGAAATGGGCGGCAACGATGCCGCGATCGTGCTGCCGGACGCCGACTGGGAGGCGATCATCCCGCAGCTCTTCTTCGGCGCGGTCGGCAATTCGGGCCAGTGGTGCGTCGGCATCAAGCGGCTCTACGTGCACCGCTCCTTTCACGCCGATTTCGTGGAGGCTTTTGTGGCCTATGCGAAGACCCAGAAGATGGGCGATGGCCTTGATCCCGACGTGACGATCGGCCCGGTCCAGAACAAGATGCAGTTCGACAAGGTAAAGACCTTCCTCGAAGACATCCGCGTGAACGGCCAGAAGGTGGTGCTCGGGGGCACGGTCGACGAGAGCCGGCCGGGCTATTTCATTCCTGTCACCATCGTCGACAATCCGCCCGAGGATTCGAAGATCGTGCAGGAGGAGCAGTTCGCGCCGATCGTGCCGATCATCGCCTATGACGACGTCGACGACGTCATCGAGCGTGCCAATGACAGCCCCTTCGGCCTCGGCGGCTCTGTGTGGGGTCGGGACACCCGCGCAGCGGTCGCCGTCGCCAACCGCCTGGAGACCGGGATGGTGTGGGTCAATGAGATCCATACTCAGGGCGTCGACGTGCCGTTCGGCGGCCACAAGCAGTCGGGCGTCGGCACCGAACATGGGGCGGAGGGGCGTCAGCTCTTCACCAACCCCAAGACCGTGCTCGTCCATAAATAAGCCTGCCATGCTGCCTGGTTCACGCTGGGCCGCCGGTTACGCCGGCCAGGCCGTGTCTATCCGGGTGTGAAACTAACTTCGTCAGAGGACATTGCGATGCCTAAATTGTTGAACGTGACCGCCAGCCCGCGCGGCGCGCACTCCATCTCGCGCCGGCTGGGCCAGCTCTATGTCGATCGCTGGAGAGCGCTTCATCCCGGCGGGCAGGTGGTGGATCGCGATCTCGTCGGGTCCGGCATCCCCTATCTGGGCCTTGACTGGATCGCCGGGGTCTATGCGCCACCGGAGGTGCCGCGCACGCCCGACATGGACCGCGCGCTGGTGCTGTCCGCCGCGCTGATCGCGGAGATCGTGGAGGCGGACGAAATCCTCATTTCCGCGCCGATGTATAATTTCTCGGTCCCCGCCGTCGTAAAGTCTTGGATCGACTATCTGGTCCGGCCGGGGTTCACCTTCGAACTGGCGCCGGGCTGGCCAGGGCTTCTGCAGGACAAGCCGGTACGCGTACTCATCGCAACGCGCGACCATCATGTTGCAGGTGGCGAGGACGATCTGGTCACCCCGGTGATCCGGCGCGCCTTCGCATTCATGGGCGTGACCGATGTGGTGTCTCTGCTCGCGGGCGGCAGCCTGGGCGTCAATCGCGGCGAGGTCGCGATGGAGGATCATGTCGCGGGCTTCGCCAAGGCCGTTGCCGGCATGGTGCCCGCCTAGCCTCTCCTTTTTTGCTCATCAACACTCGATGTTCAGGAGATTTCCATGACGAATTCCCGGCCTCAGGCCGCTGCCGGCGCCGTATCGCGCAATCCGGCCGATGGCCTGTTTATTCAGAACTATCCGTTCGACAGTGCCGATCAGGTCGAGACGACACTCAGCGCCGGCCGTTCCGCCTTCCGGATCTGGCGGGATACCTCGATGGCGGAGCGGGTCGCGGCCTATCAACGCCTCGCCACCGTGCTGCGCGCACAGGCCGACACGCTGGCCGCGCTCATTACCGCCGAGATGGGCAAGCCGATCGGTGCTGCCCGCGCCGAGGTCGAGAAATGCGCAGCGACGATCGAATGGGTCGCGGAGAACGGCCCCGCGATCCTGGCCGATGAACCCGTCACCGTAGATGGCGATGACCGGGTCTATGTGTCCTATCTTCCGGTCGGCACGATCCTGGCCGTCATGCCGTGGAATTTCCCGCTCTGGCAGGTGGTGCGCGCTGCCGCGCCGATCATGCTGTCGGGCAACGGCTTCCTCCTCAAGCACGCGCCCAACGTGATGGGTGCAGCCTATGCTCTTCAGCGCGCTTATGAAGAAGCGGGCTTTCCGCAGGGCCTGCTCGCCAATCTGAACGCCGATAATGATACGGTGGCAGGCGTGATCGCAGATCCGCGCATCGCCGCCGTCACGCTGACCGGCAGCATGCGGGCCGGCGCGGCCGTTGCGGCGACAGCGGCACGGGCGCTCAAGAAAAGCCTTCTCGAACTGGGCGGAAGCGACGCCTTTATCGTGCTGGCGGATGCCGACATCGATCTGGCGGTAAAGGCCGCTGTCGAGGCGCGCTTCCAAAACACCGGGCAGGTCTGTCTCGCCGCCAAGCGCTTCATTCTCGAGCGTCCGATCGCCGAGGCATTTACCGAGAAATTCGTGGCGGCGGCGAAGGCACTGAAGGTCGGCGACCCCTCCGATCCGATGACGCAGGTCGGGCCGATGGCGCGCCACGATCTGCGCGACGAACTGGACAGCCAGGTCCAGCGGACGATCGCGCAGGGCGCCACTCTGCTGCTGGGCGGCAGCAAGGTCGAAGGGCCGGGTAATTTCTACGAGCCGACCGTGCTCGCGGATGTCGCGCCCGGTATGACCGCCTTTGTCGAGGAAACCTTCGGACCCGTCGCGGCCATCACGATCGCGGACAATGTGGAGCATGCGATCGAACTCGCCAACAACAGCGACTATGGCCTCGGCGGCAATCTGTGGACGAGCGACATCGGCCGCGCACAGCAGATCGCCCGGCGCATGGAAACCGGCGGGGTGTTCATCAACGGCTTCAGCACGACCAATGCCCGTATTCCGGTTGGCGGCGTCAAGCAGAGCGGCTACGGACGCGAACTGTCGCACTTCGGTCTACGCGAATTCACCAACGCGCAGACAGTCTGGATCAAGACAGTCGGCTGAACGTCAACGTCGAGCAGCCTTTACGCGCTGCTCGACGTCGCAATCCCCCGAATGCCTTGATCGAACTTTACAGTGGTGCACGCCCATGATCCGCTTCTACTACCACCGGACGCCGAACCTCGCGCTGTTCCTAAAGGGGACCGACAACATGAGCCACGACAACGCGATGGCCACTTTACCAATCTTACAGTCTGATAGCCGACATTCCGCTCTCCCCTCCCTAAGCTGCCTTTCTGATCTTCTCAAACCAGCCCATAGCGGTGGAGCAGGCCACCAATTTCCGTTCCATCCGTGAAGCTCTTAACCATCCCCGCCATGGGCACCTTTTCCCCATCCTGCAGTCCCGCTGCTGCCTGTAGCGGCAAGCCGAACATCAAAGATGCCTCCCGATACAGAGGTGGTCCAGAGGTGGTCCCGTCCGTTCGGACAGTTTTTGGGTTTGAATAAGCTATACCCGGTTGTCGTTATGCCGCCCTTCTGACGGCGTTGCTGTTGGCCCTCTGGTCCGGGGTTAACCCCGGACCAGAGGGCCTCGGCACGTCATGATACGCCTCATCGGGCGTACGTCCAGCCAGCGCCATATGCGGACGCTTCCCGTTATAATGGGCGATCCATCCGGCAAGCCCGGCCCGTAGCTCTGATCCGGTCTCGAACGCATGCAGGTAGACGCATTCATATTTCAATGATCGCCACAAACGTTCGATGAACACGTTATCCAGCCAGCGACCGCGCCCATCCATGCTGATGCGAACCTGGCGTCGTTCCAGAACCTCGGTGAACCGGGGCGTCGTGAATTGTGAACCCTGGTCCGTGTTGAAAATCTCTGGGGAGCCGTAGCGCACCAGCGCATCCCGGAGTGCCTCGACGCAGAACTCCGCATCCATTGTGTTCGACAGACGCCAGGACAGCACCTTGCGCGTGTGCCAATCCATCCACCGCCACCAGATAGAGAAAGCCCTTGTGCATCGGGATATAAGTGATGTCGGAACACCAGACCTGGTCAGGCCGATTGATGACCAGATCCCGCAGCAGATATGGATATTTCCGATGCTCCGGATGGGGCACGGTCGTGCGCGGCTTCTGGTAGATCGCCCGCAGGCCCATGATCGCCATGAGCCGCCGGACCCTCTTGCGGCCCACTTCATGTCCCAGGCGGCGCAGATGCCATGTCATCTGCCGTGAGCCATAATACGGCGTTTCCAGGAACTGGGCGTCGATCAGCCGCATCAGCTCCAGATTGGCCTCGCTCTGTGGCACAGGCCGATAGTAGACGCCCGACTGGTTGAGTTGCAGCAGCGTGCATTGCCGGATTATCGGCAGACGCGCTCGCTTCGGGTCAATCATCTGCCGCCTCTGATCACGCCCAACCGAGCAGAGGCATCGCGCAAAAAATCACGTTCCACCAGCAATTGGCCGATCTTCGCATGCAGCTTCTCCACATCGGCCGGGCTGGCTGTCGCTTCCGGTGCTGCCTTGCCAGAAAAGAGGCTCGCCATGCCCTCGATCGCCTGGCGCTTCCATTGGGCGATCATCGTCTGATGCACGCCGTGCTTCGACGCCAGTTCCGCCAGCGTCTGCTCACCACGGATCGCCTCCAGCGCAACACGAGACTTGAACTCACCCGAATACCGTTTCCGCGTAACCTTACCCATAAACCCGTCCTCTCTCAGATCGGATTATAGCTTATCGTCCTGTCCGAAAAATGGGGGCCACCTCTAAGTACGGAAATCTTGAGGCCATCGAAAAAGGCCACATCGTCGCAGGCTCACCTTCTCATGATGCCGATCGCTAAACTGAACGGTGGTGTTCGACCACTTCCAGAAGTCGCCGGCCAGCGCGTCAATGGCCGCTCCTTCCTAAACCCGCCATTCCCGTCCCATTGAGCGGTCTGGCAGCAGTGCATTCAAATTAAGTGGTTTAGGGCGGTGCGCCACGATCCTAAAACGCGCCATTTATTGATCTGCTTGTGGCGAACGTGGTAGTCAGGCTTGGCCGTAGGGCGCGAGGGAAGGTTGGTGACCGTATGCCTTGGCGGGTAGCCCGAGCGACCCGCCAAGTCCTGGGTAAGGCGAGGGCCGGTTTACCAGGGAGTCTCGCCGGCCGCTTCGACGAACCTCCCGGACACCGCATTCTCACCGAGCAGCGCATATTCGACCGGTAGCTTGGCGCCTTCCTCCGGCGTCATAAAGCCGGTGAAGCCGGTAAGGTCCGTCTTCACATAGCCTGGGCTGACCGAGTTCACGACGATCCGCGTGTCGAGCAGCTCTTGCGCAAGTTGTACCGTCAGCATGTTTACTGCCGCCTTGGAGGCATTGTACCCGATCAGGCGTGCCGAATAATAGGGTGATGTCGGATCGCCGTTGACCCATAGCGACCCTAGCGAACTAGAGAGATTGACGATCCTTGCGGCCGGCGCTGCGCGCAAAAGCGGAAGCATGGCCTGCGTCAGGGCCAGGGTGCCAACAAAGTTCGTATCCATGATCCGCCGGGCCGCATCGGCAGATGATGCGGTCGGTGGACCGTCCTGAGCATCGACGATTCCGGCGTTGTTGACAAGGATGTCGAGCCTGCCGTGTTCCGCACGGATCGTCTCGGCCGCCGCCGCGATGGTTGCGTGGTCGATGAGGTCGATCGGGACGAATTGCCCCCGCAATCCCTGCGAGGCGAGATCCGCGACCGCCGCCTCGCCGCGTGCCGGATCACGGGCGCCGATGATGACGAAGACGCCGGCCTGTGCCAGCTGGCGGGCGATTTCCAGCCCGATGCCCTTGTTGGCGCCGCTGACGAGCGCGATGCGGTTGGTGTCGGCCATAATTGATCCTAAAATGCTGCAGTGTTCCGAGATGCCTATATATGAACGATGCTTCAGTTTGAGGATTCGCTTATGGTCTCGCGCCCACCCATCGAGCTAACGCCCCGGAAAAGGCCGCGCCAAGCACGCGCAGCGGTGACATTGGACGCCATCTTCGAGGCGACCATTCAGGTTTTGGTGGCCGATGGACCCTATCGCCTTACGACGACGCGGGTGGCGAAGCGGGCCGGGGTTTCCGTCGGCACGATGTACCAATATTTCCCGCACAAGCATTCGTTGTTCTACGCCGTGAACGAGCGTTATCTGGATGTTTTGGCTGAAAAATTGGAAAGCTTTTGCCAGGCGCATCGGGGCGCATCGATCGAGCAGATGGTCGCCGGGCTGGTGAAGACCTATTGGAGCGCCAAAGCCGAGCGACCCGAGGTGACCCGTGCCTTGTACCGGTCTGTCGCCGAGCTGGACAACGAGGTGTTGATCGAGGCCTTTGGTCGTCGCGCCGACGCGGCCACTGCGGCGATGTTCGGCAGCGCTACCGATGCCGATTTTGCCGATCTCCCGACGGTGATCCTCACCCTTCTTTCCAGCATTTTCGGCACGGTCCGCAACGTGTTCGAGCGCGATCTTGAAGCTGCTCAAGTCGCCACATTACTGCGGCAGCTGAGATTGATGTGCATCGCTTATCTCAACGCGGTCAAAATGCCGTCGCTAAAAGGCGATGCTGAGTGAGCGAGGGCGAGTGACGAACCGCAGCAATGAAGGGGCATCGCTTCGAATACGGTCAGACTGGAATCGGTCACTCACTCTGCCCTCCCAAAAACCGTATGCTCTCCGACGCCAATTATAGCAGCGCGTTCAACCTCCCACTTTGTATCGTGAAGCTGTCGCTCCGCTCTGCGCCATGCCCAACATTGCGAAGCGCGCAGAGTCATAATCGGCAAGCAGGGGCGCCAGATCTTCCACTGATGGCAGCGTGATCGTTTCGCCGATGTCGAGACCGGCAAGAGCGGCGTCCACGCAATCGGCGACCGACATCACCGTGTCGGGATCAAGGGAGGCGAGTGGCAGGCCGGCATTGTCCCAGCCCTCCGTTGCGACAGGCGCGGGCAGCACAGTTTGCACCCGGATGTCCGTATTGGCCAGTTCGCCCGACAACCCACGCGTGAAGCTGAGGATGAAAGCTTTGGTGCCGCTGTAGAGAGCAGTCACGGGCAATTCACCGAGCGCGGCGACGGATGCGATGTTGACGATCGTGCCGCTGTTACGGGCGGTAAACCCGGGGAGCACAGCCAGCGTCAGGCGGACAAGGGCCGTGACGTTGACGTCGATCATCGCCTGAGCCGCCCCGTCGCCGATTTTGATGACAGGCGCAAAGGTGGCCGTGCCGGCATTGTTCACAAGCATGGTGATCCGGGGATCGCCGCCGATCTTGTCCACCACGCGCGTTAGGTCAAACGGGTCGGCGAGGTCAGCCGCCAAAGTCTCGACGGTGACGCCATGCGCGTCCCGGATCGCCTGGGCCACGCTTTCGAGTTGTTCCGCGCGACGGGCAACGAGAAGGAGGTCGTGGCCGCGACGTGCGAGACGGTCGGCATAGGTCGCCCCAATGCCGGCGGATGCACCGGTCACGACGGACGTGCCAAGTCCGCTATTGAATGAGCTTGTCATGATCGTCTGTTCCGATATCTGGCGTTTGGAAGAGTGGGTTCAGGCAGCGGCGCGCATCGCGGCCAAGCCCTGCGCCCAGTTCGTGACGGGGGCGTAGCCTAGCTCCTCACGCGCGCGGCGATCCGATATGGTGAAGTCATAGCCTACCATCCGCAGCATCTGTCGGGTCAACGGCGGCTCGCCCGAACGCCCGAACGTGCGCCAAACGAATTCCATCGCCCGCGCCATGAACCATGCAATTCCCAATGGCGCATTGCGGGCCTTGATCTCTACGTCCTTGGTCCCGACCAGCGCGGTCATCACCGCGTGCATCGACTGACTCTGTCCGTCGGTTACGAAATAAGCTCGGCCGCCCGGTGATCTCTCAGCGGCTAGGATGGCGCAGGCGCAGACATTGTCGACGTGTGCGGTCGACATGATCTGGTTGCCGCCTGCGGGCCATGCAAAACTGCCTGCCATCACATGCTCGACCATGTTGTCGAGCATGGGCATGCCCGCTCCCCAGATGAGAGGCGGCAGGATTACGGCGGTGCGCAAACCCCCGGGCCTGTTTGCGTCGAGAACCAGCTTCTGCGCGCGTGCTTTGGACGCGAGATACGGAGCCCAGGAGGGATAGGCGAGCGGCGTGTCCTCGGTGATGTCCGTCATCGGCTTGCCATTGCCCATCACGACGCCGGCGGCACTGATGTAGACGAAGCTGGAGACCCGCTCCGCCTGAGCCGCTGCCAGCATGTTGCGGGTGCCCTCGACATTCGCGCTCTCGAAGTCCTCCGCCGGTGCCCACATGGTGAACAGCGCGGCCGCGTGAAACACGGTATCTGCGCCTGCCATCCCCTTTCGGAGCGCAGCCGGATTGCCCAGCTCGCCCGCAAAAGGCTCCGCGCCGATCGCGCTCAGCTTTGCGGCATCACTAGGGTTGCGGTGCAGGGCGCGGACAGTCCAGCCCTGCTGAACAAGCCGTTCCACCAAATTACGACCGAGCAGCCCTGTGGCGCCGGTTACGAATGCAGTTGCCATATGCGGCCTCCTTATGAATGGAGCCTCATGTGGCATCAAATGTTTCAACTTACAATATCTGTGCGCTGTAACTTGTAGATCGTTATGGTGCAGTCTATGGAAGCGGCATGCGAGAAACACCTCTTCAGCCGCTGACGGCAGCCAACATCCTCGAGAGTGCGAAGGCGCAAATCCGTCGGTTCGGCGAGGCCAAGACGAATGTTACTGACGTGGCGCGTGACTTGGGTGTGAGCCATGCCGCACTTTACCGCTTCTATCGCTCCAAGAGCGCCATGATGGATGCGATCGTCCAGGAGGCGATGGACGACGAAGCTCAGTTGGCAGCGCAGTATATCGAAACCGATGGCCCGGCCGCCGAGCGACTGACGGCGATGATTCTCGACCTGCACCGACGCAAGCGTGATCGTTTTGTCGGCGACCGCGAAATACACGATCTGTATCGACGCATCGTCGTAGATCGACCCGACATGATCAACACTTATGCCGCACGGATCACCAATCTCGTCGCGAAGTTGATCGAAAAGGCGGTACGGCGGGGCGAGTGGGATATCGACGACATCGATGTCGCAGCGGGCGTCGTTCGCGACGCGGTGACGGTCTATGTGCATCCTGCCTTTGTGGCGCAACTCGTCACGGCAAACGCCCCGGTCGAAGCCATGTTGCACGCGACCGTCACCACACTTGCCCGCGCATTCGAGAGCGGCGTGCACTATGGAAGCATGAAAGGGGTCTGAGATGCCGCGCCAAAACCCTTGGTATCGGGGCCCTGTCAGCGACCATTTCGATGGAGCGCGCTTCTTCAATCCCGGTGAACCCAACACGGACCGGGGGCTGAGCGACATCGTGCGCTGGCGGCGTTCTGCCCCCAACAATCCATGGCCGAAGCATGTCGAGATCGCCCCGGTCGTGCCCGAACCGCACGTTGAAGGCTTGACCGTCACAATGGTCGGCCACGCGACCGTCCTTATCCAGATTGCGGGCATCAACCTATTGACCGACCCCTTATGGTCGCACCGGGCAAGCCCCGTTCGGTTTGCAGGCCCCAAGCGGGTCATGCAGCCGGGCATCCGACTAGACGACCTACCACCAATCAATGCCATTTTGTTGTCCCACAACCATTATGACCATCTCGACATCGCCGCGTTGCGTGACATCCATGCCCGTCAATCGCCACTGATCGTGACGCCGCTCGGGAATGACGCAATTATCCGGCGACATATTTCCACGGCACGGGTCGAAACAGGCGATTGGGGCGATATGGTCGCCATTGGTCAGCAGGCAGAGATCCACATCGTCCCGGCCCTTCACTGGTCCTCTCGGGGACCGGCCGACCGCCGCATGGCGCTCTGGGGTGGCTTCATGATTCGGGCGGGCGGAAAGCTGATCTATTTCGCCGGCGACACGGGATATGGCACCGGCACAATTTTCCGCGCGCTGCGACAAAAGTTCGGGCCGCCCGACCTCGCCATTCTGCCAATCGGCGCTTATGATCCCCGCTGGTTCATGGCTGCCCAGCATGTCGACCCAGAGGAGGCGATCCAGATCATGCGCGATCTGGACGCGCGCATGGCAATCGGCATGCATTGGGGCGTGTTCAAGTTGACCGACGAGGCGCGTGACGATCCTGCCGAACGATTGGCGGTTGGGCTCGCGGCGGATGGAATTGCACCCGAACGCTTCCGGGCCATGTTGCCCGGGGATGTCGTGCGCGTTCCGGGTTGAGCGTTCATCGCCCGGCCGTCGCGACCGCCATCATGGCAAACTCGATCCTGCGCGCCAGCGGCGCGATGTCCGTCTCGCCGCGATGCCCGGCCGCATCGGTCAATGATCTGGCGACGGCCATGAGATCGTCCAGCAATGCTGTGTCGGCATCGATCCCGTGGCCCAGCATCACGGCAGATAACAGCGCCATGATGCGCGCGCGCGCCGGGGCGAGGTCGTCCGGTGCCGCAACCTGCTCCTCCTGCTCGTCAAGGCGCCGCGCGAGAGCTGGCCGTCGCATCTGATAGGTGGCAGCGGCGAACGCGAAGTCAGCCAGCGCACCGGGCGCCATGGGTGCTGCGAAAACGGGGCCGAGATCATCCTCCAGCGATCGCAGTTCACGGCGGATCAGCGCGCGGGTGATCGCGTCCTTGTTCGGGAAATATTGGTACAGCGAGCCAATGCTGACCCCGGCCGTTCTGGCGATGGCGTTGGTGGTGTAGCCGGGCGCGCCCTTTCCCTCCAGAATGCGAGCAGCCGCCTCCACCACGGCATCCACCGTCGCCTCCGACCGGCGCTGACGCGCGGCTTTTCGGGGATTCGTGCTGGTGATGTCGTGCGATGTCGTCATGATGGAAGGCGAGTAGCGGTAATGAGGCCGAGATCATAGCTTATGTCCATCATCAAGTGAGACGAAAGCGTGACCGACAATTCAGAAAATGCGCTGCTGGAGATCGCGGTTGGCGCTGTGAAAGCAGCCGGGGATATCCTGCTCGACCGCTTCCGGATTCAGCCCCCGCCGACCGATCTGGCGACATTGCTGCAAGGCATCGCCGATAATGACAAGGCCGTGACCGCTGACCTGCGACAGATTCTGCTAGCAGCCCGGCCCGGCTCGCACTGGCTGGAGGACGAAGACGGCGAGGGTCCGCTGCCCGCCGGTGAATGGTGGGCGGTGGATCCGGTCGAAGGCAACGTCAATCATCTGCACGGCCGCGACGGCTGGGGCGTGACCGCGACGCTGGTACGAGATGGAGAGCCGTGGCTGACCGTCATCCATGAGCCGCTCAAGGGCGAAACCTATACCGCGATAGCCGGTTGCGGCGCTTTTGTGAACGGCAAGCCGTTGCACGTCTCCGGCAAGCGGGGGCTGGACGCGGCCATCGTTGCTACCGGTCAGGCGCGACCAGGCGAGACGGCGGCGATCAAAAAGCGCATGGCCCAATCTACAGCAGTGATGCTCGACGCAGCGTTGCTGGTCAGGGCCTCAGTTCCGACAGGGCTAGAACTGGTCGATGTGGCAGCGGGACAGCTCGATCTCTTCTGGCAATATGGCCATGTAGCCGCAGGTCTGATTGGCGGCGCGCTTCTGATCCGCGAGGCGGGCGGGGTCGCGATCAACCTTGCGGGCGAACGCTGGACCTCGGCGGCATCCGGCTTCGTCGCCGGTCCAGCAGAACTTGCCAATCTATCGATATCCATCCTCCCCCTCTAAAAGTTGAGTATCCTATGTCTGATATTGCCATTCTGGGTTCGGGCCGGGTTGCCGGGGCGCTTGCCACGGCGTTGGTTCGCGGCGGCCATCGCGTCACCATCGGCTCGCGCGACCTCGCAGCGACGAAGGCTCGCTGGCAAGGCCCCGCCGTCACTCTGGCCGATACGGCGCAAGCGATCGCCGCTGCCAACATGATCTTCAATGCCACGCCGGGCGACAGCAGCGTCGAGCGGCTCGCGGCACTAGCCGGTCCGCTGTCAGGCAAGATTCTGATCGATGTCGCCAACGCGACCTCCCGAGACGCTAATGGGCGACCGGCGGGCCTGCTCTACCCTTCCGACAGTCTCGCCGAGCGGCTGCAAGCCGCGCTTCCGGCCACGCGCGTCGTCAAGACGCTCAACACCATGCTATTTTCTGTGATGGCCGACCCTGCCGTCGTCAAGGGCGGCACCGCCTTCATCTCTGGCGAAGACGATGATTCCCGGAAACTGGTGGCCACCTTGCTTCTCGACATGGGCTGGTCTCCGAAAAGCATCGTCGATCTGGGAAGCATCGCCAGTGCACGCGGTCCTGAAGCCATGATGCTGATAGTGGGTGATATCGTCCGGGTCCGAGGTTTCGCGCCATTCGCCATCTCCATCGCGACCTGATCGAAGGGCGTGGCCTCGGACCTGTCGCCCATTGGCCGAGTGCAGCCACGGTTGCGAGGCCGATGAGACAAAGGTTGAGTGTCGGGTTTTAGCGAGAAACCTGCCCTTGAGCACCTCGCGAGGGAATGACTGGTATGTCCCATAGTTTGCCCTCCGCCTCGGTGCGTCGCTACAGGGGCGCGACGGTGCCGGGTATTATCGATCTAGATCCCGTGCCGTTTTCTCCGCCGCCGCGCGATTCTGGTCGCGCGTCTCATCCCGGGGTCACGACACGAAAGTGTATTTTACGTACGCTTAGGGTGAACACCTACAGAACCGCCAGCATTGGGGTTCAAGCGACAAGCAGGGATGCAGGCACCCGAAGCGGACGTAACGCGCCCGCTTCGGGCTGCTCATCGACATTCCAGCGATAGTCCCCTGTCAGAGAGATATGCTCCCAGCCGAGGGGTGCAATATGCCGCGCCAGGTCATCGGAAATGCCGAGCGTTGCGATGGCAGACTGAAGATAGCGCGTATTCCATAGGATAACCGCTGCCACCAGCAGGTTTAAACCTGACGCTCGATAAGCCTGATTTTCAAAACGCCGATCCCGCAGTTCACCAAGCTGGTTGAAGAAGAGCGCCCGAGCCAGCGCATTCCGGGCTTCTCCCTTGTTGAGCCCTGCCTGGGTTCGCCTGCGCAAATCCAGATCCTGTATCCAGTCGAGCATGAAAACCGACCGCTCGATCCGGCCAACTTCACGCAAGGCCACAGCCAGACCATTCTGACGGGGATAAGATCCGAGCTTCCGCAGCATGGCCGAGGCCGTCACGGTTCCACTCCGAATGGATGTGACCAGACGCAGCAGGTCGTCCCAGTGGGCCGCAACATGATCGGTATTGATCGGGTCACCGGCCATTCCACTCAGGAGATCACCGGGGCTTTGATCTGGAAACAGGTGAAGTTTCCGCTCTTTCAGATCCCGTATCCTGGGCGCAAATCGATAACCAAAGAAGGGCATCAGCCCGAAAACATGATCCGATGCCCCACCCGTGTCGGTATAATGCTCTTCAATGGAAAGCCCGTTGGCATGATACAGCAGCCCATCCAGAACATAGGGTGCTTCACCGGCCGTCGCCGCAATCACCCGGGTCGAAAACGGATCATACTGATCGGAGATGTGGGTGTAGAAACTGACGCCCGGTTCACTGCCATTGCGCGCATTGATATCGCTGATCGCAGCGCCTCTGCCACCTGCATGAAACAATTGACCATCACTTGAGGACGATGTGCCGTCTCCCCAGAGTGACGCCAGGGGCAGCCCACGATGGGCTGCAACCATACGGCCAAGGGCTTCGGCGTATCCGGCCTCGCTGATATGCCAGTCATGCAGATGCGCCAACTGGCGCAGGGTGGCACCCTGACAGGTGTCGGCCATGCGTGTCAGACCAAGATTAATCCCATCCGCTAGGATCACCGTCAGCAGGGCGTTTTTGTCATCCGCGACACGGCTGGAACGGCGATGGGTAAAGCAGTCGGTGAAGCTGATCCAGCGGTCCACTTCCAGCAGAAGATCAGTAATCTTGATCCGTGGCAGCCGGTCGTAAGCCGCCCGCCTCAACTCTTCCACAGCAGGGGGTGTAATTGCTTTCAGAGGCGAAATCACAAGACCATGTGCATCAAGCCGGACCTGTGACAACTCGCCCTTCCTGGCAAGAGCCGTCACCCGGTTCAGCGCGGTTTCCAGCACTGCACGCCGTTGAGAAAGGAACGTGTCAGCCGTAGCATTGATCGCCAGAGGCAACGGTCCTTGCGCGCGCATCGCTGCAAACGTGGCTTCCGGAAGAAGGTAGGTGTCGAATGCGCGGTATTGGCGACTTTCCGTTACCCAGATGTCTCCGGAACGCAGACGCTCGCGCAGCTGGGTCAGAACACAGAGTTCGTAAGCCTGTCGTATGACTGTTCCCTCTGGCCTGACAAAGCTGTGCCAGGAAGGCGGAATGAAACGGATCGGACAGGAGTCAGGCAAGCGGCGTTTACCGGTCCGATAGAGGTCTCCAATGATCTGCACCGCCTTCAGTAATCCCTGTACCGTGCGACCACCCTGAAACTGGAACGCGTTCAGGAATGGACCAATGGCAGGACGAAGAGAGCGATGCCGGTTGATCAGTTCGGCCGTGCGATCAATGGTCTCTGGAGCTGTCAGGGTTTCAGCCCTGCCGATGGCGTCCTGGAGGCGGGGCCAGTCAATTCCCGTAATGGCAGACAGTGAATCAACGCCCTGATCACGCGCCTCAATCAGATGACGGCAGGAGGTTGTCAGCAGACGAAGCTGGGCCTGCAACGATCGCATGGTGACAATCGCTTTGTCACGGATCCGGTGTTCGGCACGGCGCATCATGCTTCCGAGGAGTTTGTCCATCATTGTGAGGGTCGCGTCGGTTAGAACCTCCTCAAGTCGGACCCCGGCTGCCACCAGAATGGCGTAACGACGGGATGACCGAAGCTCGGCCAGATGCTGGGGCGTAATCCGGGCAGCTTCTTCGCTCAAACGGTCAAAGGCCACACGCGGTATGGTCGTGGCGCGAGCGCTGTCGAGGTTCAGGGATCGTACATACTCCAGGCGTTCCAGCAATCGCAGGATATTGCGCGCGGCTGGTGACAAGGGCGGGTTACGCAGCCACGAGAGCCAGGAGGCACTGCGATCGCCACGACGCTCCAGCATTTTGTCCAAACGACAACGGGTTTCCGGCGGCAGATCCCCTGCAAGGACGTCATGGACAAGGTGATCGGCCTGCTGGCGAGCACGGCGCACCAAGGCTTCAATGACAGTGACCGACGGCAGGAGAATGCTTCGGCGACGCATCTCGTCAATCAGGATCGCAGCCATGCGGGATGGCTGGGTCACATGATGTGCAATTGGCATCGCGAAACCGGTCATGTCATGAAATGCCGACCGATCGAAGGTTCGGTAGCCATAACGCTTCATCAGGTGGGCCAGATGGGATCGACGGGTTTCGTCACGACGTCCGTAATGGGACCAGAGCCCAGGGGACAGGTCGAGCTGCCGCGCAACAAATGACAGAATGGGAGCCGGTGGTGTTTCACCAGATTCCAGCACCCGTCCCGGCCAGCGCATGTAGAGCATGACCATCGTGAAACCCAATCGGGAGGTTTCTCCGCGGCGGGTTGCGATCAGATTGAAGTCATCCTGGCTGAGTGTAAAATGTCTCGTGATCTCGCGATCATCGACAGAAGGCTCGTAATGTCGGGCGAGAGCTTCACGGGTCAGAAGACGGCGCCGCGCCATGATCGGATGTCTCCTTCATGTGTCCGGAAGGGGATCGTTGGACGGACTGTCCCGGACAAGTGCAACACGTCATGGAATACAGCCGTGTGCTGTGTCTCATAAAGGTGGTACCATATGTTTTGCAGTCATGGGGCCTTATACGTTACACTTTCCCGTATGACACACATAATGATCGGCTATGCCCGCTGCTCGACGGACAAACAGGATCTCGCGGCCCAGCATCAGGAACTGCTCAAACTCGGTGTTTCTGCCGATCGTATTTACACCGACAAGGGCTTCACCGGCACGAACCGGGAAAGGGCCGGCCTTGACCAGGCACTGGCGGCTGTTCGTAGTGGCGATACTTTGGTCGTACCAAAGCTTGATCGACTGGCCCGCTCTGTCCCTGATGCACGGCTTATTGGCGACAGCCTGGCATCCCGTGGCGTGAAGCTTCAACTTGGGAACAGTATTCACGATCCGTCTGATCCAATGGGCAAGTTGTTCTTCAACATCCTTGCGACTTTCGCGGAGTTTGAAGCCGATCTGATCCGGATGCGTACTCGTGAAGGGATGGCCGTTGCACGCGACAAAGGTAAACTACGCGGAAAGAAACCCAAGCTTTCTGAACGTCAGCAAAAAGAGCTTCGCCGGATGTATGATACCGGCGATTACTCCATCAGCGATCTTTCAGAACTGTTTTCTATTTCTCGGCCAACTGTCTATCGAACTCTCAGCAGAACAGCCTCAACGTTCTTGTTGGGTTCACTCTAAGCGTACGTAAAGTACACTTTCGTGTCGTGACCCCATAGAGCGGAACTTGTTCCTCAGCTGCCATCATCAAGGGTAGGAGGAGACGATCCACGCGACCATTCCCGTATCGAAACGGATGAACGGCCTCGAAATGAGCATGGGCTAACGCCATCCGGGTAATCAAGGACTGGGTCATCATCTGCATCCCGTCTTCCCGCATATAATCCAGGGTCTCTTCCAGCAAATGAGGGACTTCAGCCGGTGGTGGAGGATTATAGACGGAATAGGCAATGTGCCCATTGCCGCCGATCCATACGACCTCCTGCCGGAAGTCTCCCGGAGTATCTCGGTAGGACGCATCATGGCCGAGTACACTACGATGCAGGTTCTGGATCAGATCGACCTGAAAGATTTGGCGGCCATTAATGAGAGCCGATGGCACGAACCGCTCCAGAGCCAGCGCGTAATCCCGAACCTGTCGAACCGCCTGCCCTGCCTGATCGTCATCTTCGTCAGCGATAAGAAGTTCATTTAGGGTGCTATGGGTTCCTTCCATCGCCGAACTGCTGACGGCTTCACGGCGGCTGAGACATACGACTGATCTGATAAGGGGCAGGAAGACGGACCAGACGTTCACGGACCCCACCGGATAGTTCAGTTCGCTTCCTGCCCCAAAACCTTTATCAGAGATACGCGAAAGGAATGTTTATTAAAGGTTATGGTAAAATGCTTTCAGTAAAATTTCTGATGGAGATATTTTAAAGGGTTGTGCCCACTGGCCAGCATACTTTCAGAGCATAAGAAAAGCAGCGGCGATATTGACGAGCGCACCACAGAATACGATCAACAGAAGCCGTTCAAGCGCCGCAAACGAAAGCCTGATGACAACAAGTATGGCCGAAGCTAAGCGAACCCTCCTGAACTGGGAACATTGGCGTTGTCAGCCAACCGGACCAGCCTAGATTTTTCCGGCGATATTGGATAAGTGGCCGGCGTTGGTAAGAGAGCTGCTTTCTGTCGCTCGCTGATTAAAGAGGCAGATGGGGGGAGAACGGAATGTCGGTTATCGGGGAGGCCTGACCGGAAGCTGCCATTCGCAGCCTTCAAGTTGATGACGGCTTCCGATAATACCAAGTCGCTCTCATTTCCTAGCTGAGCATGCGGCTCCGCCGGAAGCTGGCGCCTACTCATTGAGTCGACTGATCTACGAGTGGCCACGTGGCGGCGGCTTTAATTCGAGGTTTTTCCGCGAGGCAACGGGTAAAGGGTCTCTGAATGATTTCTGCACCTCGTGTGTCATTGACGATCTCTCCTCTGCCAAGGGATCATGGTTGCCTTAGTCGCACGGCGTCCCGTGACGGCGCTAAGCCGAACTGACGGGTATACTCCCGGCTGAATTGCGTTGGGCTTTCATAGCCGACGCGGAACGCTATGGCCGTAACGTTTCCATCGCCTGCGATTAGCATGGATCGGGCGTGTAGAAGGCGGACGTGCTTCTGGTACTGCAGGGGGCTGAGCGCCGTTACCGCCTTGAAGTGGCGATGAAAGGCGGTGACACTGAGCGCCGCCATTTCGGCCAACATCTCGACGCGCACCGGGCGCGCGAAATTCACGCGTATCCATTGAATCACCACCGCGATCCTCGACAACGCGGTGTCAGGCATGGCGATGTCTCGTAACATCCAGCCCATTGGTCCCTGCAGGACGCGGAACAGAATCTCGCGTTCGTAAGCGGGCGCTAGCGCGGCAATCTCGTTCGGGTGGTCTATGAGACGAAGCATCCGGACCCAGGCGTCGAGCAGGTCCGCCGTTACTGGAGCAACCGAAAAGCCGGAACGGTAAAGCTCACCGCCGCCAATTTTGGGCATATCTGTCAGCAATGTGGCGACCACGGAGGGCTGAATCGTGAGGCTGACCGCAAGATACGGTGCGCCGCCATCCGACGGATGGATGGCGCCAACTGCGGGCAGGTCGACCGACATGACGAAGTAGGTCGCCGCATCGTAACGGAGCATGCGGTCACCCACCGTCATCGTCTTCGACCCCGTCAGGATCAGATTGACCATCGGCTCATAGACGGCTGCGAGTTGATGCTCGGGAACCATCCCCTGCACCATCGCGACGCGGGGGATACCGCTTTCGGTACGGCGGTTCTCGGCGCGTGCCGCCAGCGCACGCAGTTCGACGAGTTGTGTCTCCATCTCCGCTCGCTCCCACGAATTCTCTTCCCGGACAATCGATAAGTAGGAATAGGCAAGAAGTGGGCAGGATCAGATGAGCGCCCAGACGAACATGCAGCTACCTGTTTCCATGAAAATGCGGCGACTATCGATTGCCTGATCGCCCGGAATATCGAGGCTGGTGGCGGCGACATGATTTGAGGAATGCAAGATGCTCGATCATATTTTCCTGACAGTAAGTGACACTGATCGCTCGATTGTCTTCTACGAACGGGTACTGCCCGTTCTCGGCATCACCTCACGGCTCGATTACGACGGCAAGAATGGGCCGCCGGGGCATCCTGACCTCAAGGGCTTCGGCGCGAACGGACGCATGTTCTTCTGGCTGCGACAGGGAGATGCCGCGCCCGGTGCAGTCCATGTGGGTTTAATCGCAACCTCGCCGACGATGGTGGAGGCGGCGCACGCCGCCGCAATGGCGGCTGGCGCGAGCGAGATCCACCCGCCTGGGCCGCAGCTTCATTACGACCCGCGCTACTACGCCGCGCAGGTTCGTGACCCGGACGGTTATTCCCTCGAATTCGTTTACAAGAGCTGGCAGCACGAAGGGCAGCAGCTATGATCCATGATTCCGTGCGCAACATCGCCGACGCGCTGATTGCATCCCTCAATGCGGGCGATGTCGATGCCTTTGTCGCGTTGTTCACGCCAGACACGGTGATCGATGATCCGTCCATCGGTCACCGCTTTGAAGGCCACGCCGGTATCCGTAACTATATCGAGCGATACTTCGTCGGCTATCTCACCGTCACCCAGTTTCTCTCGATCAATCGCTTGCCTGAGGGCCGTGCTCGCGTGCGTGTCGATTTTACCGGCGACTTCGGTCACGAGATCGGCCTGCTCGACCTCACTATCGACACCGATCGGCTCATCACGCGTATCGAGGCGAATCTGGAGTAGACGATCATGCAGAAACTGATGATCTACGGTGCTACCGGCTATACCGGCCGCATGGTCACCGAGCGTGCGCATGCCGCTGGGTTGTCCCTTGTTCTTGGTGGCCGCACTCTTACCTCCCTCAACAAACTTGGCGAGCAGCTAGGCATTGCCTGCAATACATTCACGCTATCAGAGTCCAGCGCGATCGACACTGCCCTGGCGGGTGTATCGGCAGTGCTGAACTGCGCTGGTCCCTACATGGATACGGCCTCACCGTTGATGCGCGCCGCGATCCGGTCAGGCGTGCACTATCTCGATATCGCCGCCGAGCTGGATAGCTACCGTCTGGCGATAGAGCTGGACGAGAACGCGAAGGCAGCAGGCGTGATGCTCCTGCCCGGAAGCGGTGGCAGCGTGGCGATGTTGGGCTGCCTCGCCGGCCATGCTGCCGCACGCGTAGAGAACCCGAGCAAAGTGGCGGTTGCGTTGCGTGTCGCCGGGTCGATGTCGCGCGGTTCGGCAATCAGCGCGAGCCGCAACCTCGTGACCGAAACCCTGACACTGCATGGTGGGCGATTGACGCCGCGGCCGGCTGGCGAAACGGCATTGTTTGACTTCGGCCAGGGTGAGCTCTCCTGTTTCGCCGTCACCTTGCCCGACATCATCACGATTGGCCGGTCGACGGGTATCCCCGACGTGGAGACCTATGTGTATGTGTCCGGCAACGCCTTCCCCGAAGGCGATTTGGCGGCACTTCTGGACGGCCCGGATGCGGCGGAGCGCGAGGCCAATCGCTACCAGGCCGCAGTCGCGGTAACTGCCGCAGGTGGCCGCATCGCGCGCTCAGTGCTCGACACGGTCAACGGCTACAGCTTCACGTCCATGGCCGCGGCTGAGGCCGCAAAGCGCGTGTTGGCTGGCGAGGTTCGCGCCGGATTCCAGACGCCGGCAGGATTGTTTGGCAGCGGCTTTGCCGAAACGATCGCGGATACGCACATCATCGACTTGCCACTCGCGTATAAAGAACGATGACCATTCCGCGTCAGCGTAAACATCTTTGCGGCCCATTAAAAAGGATTACGAAATGGACGTCATCAATCACATCGAGATCGGCGTCGCTGACGTCGATGCATCGCGGCGCTTTTATGAGGCGGTTCTGGCACCACTGGGGCTATCGTTGGTCATCAGTGTCGATCCCGCGCTTACCATTCTTGGCACAGCGCGTTATGGCTTTGGTCGCGACGGCTATCCTAGCTTCTGGATTCATGGCGAGACAGGTGCCGGTCGCTCCATCCACATATCCTTCACCGCCATAAGCTATGACCGGGTCGATTCGTTTCACGCTGTAGCCCTTGCCAATGGAGGCAGCGACAATGGTTCGCCAGGTATTCGCACACGCTATCACCCCCGCTATTACGCCGCGTTCGTTCTTGATCCCGACGGTAATAACATCGAGGCGGTCTGCCAGAGTGAGTGATCCAGTGCGGCAGCGCCAGGCTCAGTCGAACTCCTGCTCCAGCGTCTTGACCGCTATCCGGGCGCAGCCAGCCAGTTTCTCCCGCTTCCGTTCGAGGCAGGCGAAAGATGACAGGTAGCGTGCCGTCAAAAGGATGTAGTCGAAGGCAGAGACGTGGCGCATTTCCTCTTTGATGACGGGGCAGCGGCCAGCAAGGCTCTGGGCATGCAGGAATAACGGTTGGGCGCGTCCGGGAGGTTGTTCTTCTACGTCTCAAACAGACTGTTCCCGGTCAGTTCGGAACTCTGACCGGGCCAATGGCTGATGCAGGCGTCAATATCGAAACGCTTTATAACGATTACGACCTCAACCTCGTTCTGGTCACGGGTAGGCCTGAAGAAGCCCAGAGGGTGGCCGATCTCTGGGCATGTTCCGGAGGAAGGCTTTCATCGGCCTGCACGAAAATTTCGACCTAACGGAGCTGACGCTTCGCTCCACACTAAAATAGAGAACAAGCCGTCAACTATCGGGCAACGACACTTATGTCCGCTTTTCCGAAGAAAATTTGATCCGTTGAACGACTGACATGTAGGCGTAAGCGGACCTGCTGCTCTCGCCTCGTTCAAGTCGTTCCCGAGATCAGATCGACCTTCCGAAACCGGACATTAGGCGGCAGGCCTACAATATATTATTGCAGGATACGTTTTTCTTCGAACGATCGCACTATACTATCAACAACAGCCCGAACACGTTCTGTCCTGTAAACGTCGGGATGTACAACAAGCCAGATGTCCACTGTCTCTGTGCATTCGGGAAGGATATTCACCAGATCGGGTAAATCCCGGGCAACCAGATCTCTGGACAGAAAACCTATTCCCGCCCCCGCCCGAATAGCCTGAATGAGCAGCATCTGGGAGTTGGTTTCGAGAACAATCGTCCCACAGGTGATTGGCTCGCCACAAAGATTCTGCCAGTAACGTGGCGCGGCGTCGCGATGGTACATGACGAGAGAATGACCGGCAAAAGCCGCCCCTCGCTGTGGAGAGCCATACCGGGAGATATAGGCTGATGATGCGTAAAGGCCTACGGATGTCGTATACAGTCGCCTGATCACGAGATCTCCATCGTCCGGGCGCGAACTCCGAATGGCGACATCGATGCCTTCTTCGCGAAGCACATCCATCACGGTTGTTGATGTCGAAACATTCAGACGGATCTCCGGATATCTGTCGCGGATCTCCCTGAGAACAGGTAACAGGAAATTCTCCGCCAGCACGTCAGTCGTCGTAATATGTACATTTCCGGACAAGGTTCTTTCCGTGTCTGTTGCCAGATCGACAAGCGCGGCAGCCGCAACTTCCATCTCTTCGGCATGCGCCACCAACCGCTCTCCCGTTCGCGTAAGATCATAGCCGCCACGATGACGCCGGAAGAGTGTTGCGTTCATTTCAGCTTCAAGGTCACGCACTCTTCTGGCCACGGTTGCCTGATCGGCGCCAAGAGTAGTGGCCGCGCTTCTAATGCCGCCAGTACGGGCAACCGCCAGAAAGAAACGGATATTATCCCAGTTCATATTCACCCGCGTATGCTTCAGTTATGAAGCATAAACTAGCATAATCGCTGCATTTCCACTGCGGGTTTTCCTGTAATCTCTGGACGTTTCGCGTTGAATGGACGGAATGACAAAAGGGGAAAAGATGCGAGCGATTGTCCTGGAGCAGTTCGGTTCCGTTGCCAATTTCAGGGAGAGGGATGTCCCGATCGGACGACCGGGACGCGGGCAGGTGCTGATTGACGTCGCGGCGGGCAGTGTGAACCCCATTGATATAAAAACACGGGTCGGGAGAGGCGCAGCCAAGTGGTTCCCGGTCATTCCGCCCGTTATTCTGGGGTGGGATATCGCTGGGAAAATCGTGAATTGTGGCCCGGATACCGACACTTTCTCCCTCGGGGAAGATGTGTTCGGGGCTATTGGTTTTCCCGGACTGGCTCAGGCAAACGCTGATTATGTTATTGCCGATGTCGCTCACATCGCGAAAAAGCCTGCTTCCATCTCATTCGAAGAGAGTGCGGCGGCTGCCATGGCGGGCCTGACGGCCTGGCAGGCATTCAATCAGAACGACGGCTTGCATGCGGGACAAAAAGTTCTGGTGCATGGAGCCTCAGGGGGTGTCGGTCATCTTGCAGTGCAGATGGCGAAGGCATGTGGCTGCCACGTCACAGGCACCTCGTCCGGTCGCAACCGGCAGTTTGTCCAGTCTCTGGGAGCAGACGGTCACATCGATTACCAGAAAACACCGATCCCGAACTATCCGGGAGATTTTGATTTCATCCTGGATCCAATCGGTGGCGACGTCACTCTTGCCTCCCTTGGTTTACTGAAACAGGGAGGCCATCTTGTGACCCTCAATCCCCCAGGTGATGATCAGGCCGAAAGGAAAGCCCGCGAACTCGGCGTTGTCTTCCAGTTCATCCTGATGAAATCGTCTTCATCGGACATGGAACAGGTGGCTAAACTGCTGGGTAGTCGTGTGATATCAGCACATATCTCCGCTTCGATACCATTAAGTCATCTGGCGGACGCTCATTTACTTATGGAAAGTGGTCGAACGGTAGGGAAGATTTCCCTCATCCGGTAAAAGCCACATTGGGTCGGTGTATGATTCAATTATAGCCCTGATAGACAGAGGCGCCCGTCAGTTTTCTCAATGACCGGTTCATTGCTCTCAGTAGTTGTAAACAGACCTTCCGTTTCCCCCCCAAATCTGCCTCTTTAATCAGCGAGCGACAGAAAGCAGCTCACTTACCAACGCCGGCCGCTTATCCAATATCGCCGGAAAAATCTAGGCTGGTCCGGTTGGCTGACAACGCCCATGTTCCCAGTTCAGGAGGGTTCCCTTATCTTCGGCCATACTTGTTGTCATCAGGCTTTCGTTTGCGGCGCTTGAACGGCTTCTGTTGATCGTATTCTGTGGTGCGCTCGTCAATATCGCCGCTGCTTTTTTATGCTCTGAAAGTATGCTGACCAATGGGCACAAACCTTTAAAATATCTCCAATAGAAAATTTCATTGAAAGTCTTTCACCATAACCTTTAATAAACATCTTTTTTACGTTCTCTGATAAAGGTTTGGGGCCATGAAGCGAACGGAATTATCCGGTGGTGTCCGTGAGCGGCTGGTCCGTCTTCCTACCCCTTATGAGCATCACTACGGGGTTCTTCCTCTCCCTCTGCCAGAGGAAGGGATTCCTCTTGAAGAGATCGCAGCGCTGCATTCCCAGGCCCAGCTGGCATTGGGACAGGCTGATGAGATTGCGCGGTCTCTTCCAGACCCTTATCAGATCAGTCGTATTCTCAGCCGCCGTGAAGCCGTCAGCAGTTCGGCGATGGAAGGAACTCACAGCACCCTGGATGAACTTCTTATCGCTGACGAAGATGACGATCAGGGAGGGCAGGCGGTTAGACAGGTTCGGGATTACGCGCTGGCTCTGGAGCGGTTCGTGCCATCGGCTCTCACTAAGGGCCGT
>NZ_JASGXC010000008.1:35150-36564 GCF_032913585.1 Gluconobacter sp. GP1 | reverse complement strand
AGATGATGACCCAGTCCTTGATTACCCGGATGGCGTTAGCCCATGCTCATTTCGAGGCCGTTCATCCGTTCCGAGACGGGAATGGTCGCGTGGGTCGGCTCCTGCTGCCCCTGATGATGGCAGCTGAGAAACACATTCCGCTCTATCTCTCACCGTATATAGAGCTCCACAAACAGGCCTATTATGCAGCTCTCAAACAAGCCCAGCAGAAACTAAACTGGCTTCCTCTGATCGGCTTTGTGTCGAATGCCATTGTTCAAACGGTTCAGGAGTTACGCATCACCCGTGAAGCTCTCAGAACCCTGAATGCTGCATGGTTGACCCGTCGTTCGTTCCGAAAGGGATCAGCAGCGCTACGAGCGCTTGATATCCTTAGGGATTATCCGGTTCTGACGGCTCCACGGCTGGGAACTTTGCTGTCGATTACGCCACCCGCTGCTCACACGGCAATTAGCCAGCTTTGCCAGGCTGGGATCCTGAGAGAGCGAACTGGCTATGCCCGCAATCGAATTTACGTTGCAGATGAAGTGCTTGGCATCCTGAACCGACCCTTTGCAGAAGATCCTATAATTCCAGGCTCAGGTACCCAAGTCTAATGCCCTTGCTTTGATTGTGGTCGGTGAGCGAACAGGGGACCTTACATTTTGTCTTTCGAGCAGCGATAGTTATGTCGTATAATATTTCTTATGCCAACTCGGATATTTTCGTGCCATGGGGTGCGCAATCAATTGGTTCGATGTAGCCTCTTAAAAGTAACGGTTTGCTTGTCATGAATACGGAAAACTTTTTTCGTAAGTAGGCTTGCCAAGATTGCATTTAAAGTCTCGGTCATGCCTTTGGCCATGCGTTCATCCCAAACCGCGCGATTTCCATCAGCCGCTCCTGTGATGCTCCGTCACGAGCTTGGACAGCCATGCCGCGTAGGAGGGAACCGTAGAACGCTGCCAAAGCCTCAATATCGGTATCTATCGGCAAATCACCTACCTCCAATCCCTGTTGCAAGCGTGCAGCCATAGCGCCTTCTGCCTGTGTCCGCTGACTAGCCAAAAGATCGCGCAAACGGTGCTGGTTAGGGGAGCATTGCGTTGCCGCGACTGAGATCATGCAGCCTGCAGGCTGGTTAGGGCGTGTAAATTCAACGGCAGCTGCTCTCGTTAAATCCTCAAAGACAGTTCGCGTATCGGCATCTTCACCGAGGATATCGAGAAACCAACCTCCAGCGACACTCATGTAGGTCTCAATCACCTCGTGATACAGCGCCTCTTTGCTTCCGAAAGCATTGTAAAAGCTGGAAGCACTGATCTTCATGACCGAAATCAGATCATCGAAGCTCGTCCCCTCATAGCCGCGATCCCAAAACAAGCGCATGGCAGCACACAAGGATTCCTTGCGATCGAAGGATTGAGGGCGCCCC
>NZ_JASGXC010000008.1:7276-35140 GCF_032913585.1 Gluconobacter sp. GP1 | reverse complement strand
TAAATCCTTGAAACCAGAGATCCAAACCTTATATGCCTTATGTTGGAGCGATTACTCCACATTTAAATCCGTTGCTCTCTATCAACCGGGCATAAAGTACGCATGTGCGTTCTGGCCCATACAGACAGGCACATATCCATGAGCAAACTTTCCGGAAAAGTTGCAATCGTAACCGGCGCCTCCAAAGGAATTGGGGCTGGTATCGCCAAGGCACTTGCCGAAGCGGGGGCTGCTGTCGTCGTCAATTACGCCTCCAGCAAATCCGGAGCGGACGCCGTCGTCTCAGCCATTGCGACCAATGGCGGTCAGGCCGTCGCTGTTCAGGGAGATGTTTCTCGTAAATCCGATGCGCAGGCCATCGTGGATGCGGCGATCAGTCAATTCGGGCGCTTGGATATTCTCGTCAATAATTCCGGGGTTTACGAATTTGCTTCGATCGACGAGATCACCGAAGACCATTTCCATCGTCTCTTTAATGTCAATGTGCTTGGCACTTTACTGACGACCCAGGCCGCCGCCAAACACCTTGATGATGGCGGTAGCGTTATCAATATCAGCTCCGTTGTATCTCGTATTACGCCACCAAATTCTGCGGTCTATACGGGAACAAAGGGAGCCGTTGACGCCATTACAGGTTCTCTCGCGCGTGAGCTGGGGCCGAGAAATATTCGGGTCAACGCTATCAATCCTGGCCTGATTGAAACAGAAGGCACCAAAACTGCTAATGTTGTGGGTTCCGAAATGGAACAGCTCATTATTTCACAAACACCACTGGGACGTAGCGGCCAGGTTCAGGACATTGCTCCACTTGCCGTGTTCCTCGCCTCTGATGATGCGCGCTGGCTGACAGGCGAAACACTCATTGCCTCCGGTGGGCTGCGCTGACGTTTGACGTTAACCCGGCGGACCTCTGCCGGGTTAATATTTTATTATTGGTTTGTATTCACGAACAATATTGTTCGCGAAATATACTCTGCCAGGAAGACTTAAGCCATATTATCTAGAGAATGCTTTTGTCGTGAGAACAGGCCTACCGTGGCTTATGAGTTCTCCGCTCAAACACAGTTTCCAGAGTGCGTTGGGAAGGTAACGGCAGATACGAAGGAAAATAATAGTCATAGTCCCCCACGAATTTTCCGTTGCACAAAGTCCAGCCTGTCTTGCCCCCAAAACAGTTCGTTTCCGACGACGTAGGTAGGAGTACCAAAGATACCAAGCTGTTCTGCGTCAGACAGGTTTTTTTTCCATACAGCGTATACTTCTGGCGTTTGGGAAAAGACTAAGAGCTCTTTGGTGTCGCAATGGAGTACTTTTTCAACAATACCCTCAAGCGTATTCGTATCCGCAATATCCTGATCATGGGCCCATAATGCGGATTGAATCGCCCATGACAAAGCGACATCGTCATAGCCTTTGAGACCCGCGGCAATAACAAGACAAGC
This sequence comes from Gluconobacter sp. GP1, assembly GCF_032913585.1. NCBI lineage: Bacteria > Pseudomonadati > Pseudomonadota > Alphaproteobacteria > Acetobacterales > Acetobacteraceae > Gluconobacter > Gluconobacter sp. GP1. Next base: position 33,698 of record NZ_JASGXC010000008.1, on the reverse strand, counting down.
CGCATACTCTATAGTTCTGCAGGGATAATATTTCGGTTTCAGATTAAGAGGAATATCCAGAAACTTCCGCCAGCGGGTCAATTCAACCACATGATAATTCTGTCGGGCAGTGGGGCGCTCCCGCAAAGGGATTCCGCCATTACTCTGGATGATCCGAATTGGTCGCAGCACAAGTGATACGCCTTCCGACCGAGCAATTTCACGCAGCTTTGGCATCCCAAGATAAGCCCAAGGCGACGAGATTCCATAAAAAACCTGGATCGTCCCCACATTCGATGGCTGCTCGTCGGTCATTTTTGTTCCTTACATTGACAATATGAAAGAGTGATCGTGAATAAGAATGAGTTTAGATCATTAATCTCGTTGCGTCATGCGATAACATAATATACGACTCACTGAGTAGCTTATGGAAATGTACTCATTAATAAAGTTATTAATGAGTACAGCCAAAATGCGAATGGGCCTGTTTCCTCCAACCTTTTCGTCCGGATCCCGCCATGTCCGCATCTCGTGAGTTTCCAGCACTTCTGACCCTCATTCTGTTGACATTAGGGGGCACTGCTCAGGCTGCAGATGAGCAATCGTCCGATCATGACGTCATGCATAGACAGCCAATTCCTTCCCGCACACCAAAGAAGGCGGCCACAACCCATGAGGCTGCCCCGGTCAGCAAAGCGGAAGAAATTCATGTCAGAACAGAGACGCTCTCCGGAGGTGTGACCAATACGACACCCGGCGGAGGCCTCATGCCGGTTCAAACAGTTCCACGCATGCAGAGCGGGGTTACACGAGACTATATTGCGAAGCAGTCCCCGACCACGAACACACTTAACCTGCTTCAGATGTCCCCAGGGGCTGTTGTGGCCAATTCTGATCCTCTGGGTCTCGCGGACCATACGAGCATTACCGTTCGTGGTCTGGACCAGACAGAGATCGGTCTGGTGTTTGAAGGAATGCCTGCGGGCGATCCCATTTATGGGATCGCTGATACGTCCGAATGGGCAGACACGGAAAATATTGGTCGTGTCGATCTGGCGCAGGGAAGCAGCGACATTGCCGCTCCTGTCTATAATGCAGGTGGCGGCCAGATTACCGAAACGTTGCTGGACCCCAGTCACAAAGCCGGCGCACTGTTATCGCTTTCAGGCGGAACGCATGCGACGAACAAGGATTTTTTGCGTCTGGATAGTGGAGAAATCGGCCATTCCGGTGTCCGGGCATTCATGTCTGGTTCGTATACCCGCAACAATAACTGGCGCGGGCCAGGAACGAACCGTCGCTACCATGTCGATTCCAAAGCGGTAAAAGAATGGGGCGCAGACAATCGAGCCTCAGCAGTCTTTACCTGGAATACGATTGACGAATCCCCAACACGATATCTGTCTCTTGCGCAATGGAAGCAGTACGGAAAATCCTACAATTATTCTGGCGAATATACCCCAGGCAGCACAACCTATTACCGACTCTATCAATATAAGCGCTCTTCAATGATGATCAGCGCTCCAAGCCACTTTACGCTTGCAAAAGGTCTGACGGCTGATATCGCCCCCTACTATCAGTGGATGAGCGGGTCGGTCCCAAGTGGGACGACCCTGACACCTGGAAGCCTGTATCTTGGCAACCAGTCTGCGGGAACCGTCAGCTTCCCTACGCTCTATAACGGGAAAGCTGTGGCCGCAGCAATTGCAGGCTCCAACAGCTTCAATACGGGCTTCTCAGGTCATTTCACGCTGAAGACAGGCGTAAATACTCTCAAGGTTGGTTACTGGTACAGCAATCTGACCAAAAACTCCCTCTACGATTACTCTCCTGTCAGTGCGGCAGGTGACATCATCAATAATAATATCCGCACTCAAAACGGCTCCATCCTGGCGACCAAGAATTTCCACATGATGCAGCAGGTCAATGGCTTCTTCATTGAGGACGGGTTGTCTCTACTGAATCATCGGCTTGATCTGACCGCTGGGTTCAAAGCTGTGCTTCTGGCACGATCCGGAACAAACAACATTCCAGGTGCGACCTATCGTTGGGGAACAAATAGCGCAGTTCCGCTGCCGCGTTTCGAGGCCAGCTACAAGATTGACAAAAACAATCAGATTTTCATCGACGCGGTAACAAATTTCCACGCACCGATGTCAGACGTACCGTATTATGACGCTTTCAGTGTCTCGACCGGAAAGATATCGACGGCTGGAAAAACTGACCTCAAGAATGAATACTCCATTTCCGAAGAAATTGGATATCGTCATATTGGTCTTATCAATGCCTCCATTGGCTTCTTCAACTACAATTTCACAAACCGGCAGATTTCGACATCCGTTTATGCTGATGGCGCATTGACGACAAACCTCATCAATGCAGGCGGCCAAACGACGCGCGGAGCGCAGGTCGAGATTTCCCTTCGTCCCTGGCATCATTTGAGCCCATACGTTTCGGGGCAGTATCTCCATGCAACGATCGACAACAACCTTGCTGTTGGAAACGATCTTCTCCCAACCAAAGGGAAGAGTGCAATTCTGACACCGAAATTTTCGGCATCTGCAGGCATATCTTATGATGACGGTCAGTTTTTCGGCAACGTATTCTTCAATTACGTTGATTCACAATACTCAACGTTTATGAATGATGAGAGTATCCCCGCTTACAAGACGGCCAATATGACGCTGGGGTACCGCATGAAGACTTACCACTTCATCCATCGCCCGACGATCCAGCTGAATCTTGTGAACCTCGGTGATAGCAACTACCTGTCCAGCGCCTATACGGTTCGGACAAATGCCAAGACCACAAAAGGTATTTATGGGACGTCCATCGCAGGCACTGCACCCAGCTATTATCTCGGGGGTGGATTTGCAGCGGTAACATCAATCACCCTCGGATTTTGAAACCATGATTACAGGACGTCAGATCGAAGCCTTTCATGCTGTCTTTTCGATCGGCAGCATGACAGGCGCGGCACGTCATCTCGGGCGCACGCAGTCTGCTGTCAGCCGTCTCATTATGGAACTGGAAAAAGCACTTGGCTTTACCCTTTTCGAGCGGAACGGGACGCGGCTGCATGCTACGCAGGAAGCACGGCTCCTTTATGATGAGGTCAAGCGCTCCTTCATCGGACTGAAGAACATTGAGGAGAAAGCCAGACAAATCGCTGCAGGTGGAAACCATCGCCGGATTACATGCGGCGCCACATCTGCACTCTCTGGCGGTCTTGTTCCCCGGGCCATCTCCGGTCTGATGCAATGCAGTTCAGACATTTCAATGTCTTTCAAAGGCATGCCAGCCGATGAGGTCGTCCGCTCCGTGACGGATGGCAGTGTTGATGTCGGTCTGGCGACCCTGCCCATCGACGATACCAATCTGCACATTCACTGGATTGGAGAAGCATCCTGTGTGGCCGTTCTGCATGAGGATCACCCTCTTGCCCAATCCGACAGCCTTTCTCTTCGTCAACTGCATACCCAGCAGGTTCTGACCGTAGGAAATCCCTTTCGGCTGCGACGCACGATCGACGCAGCTCTTCAGGCATCCGGGAACAGCTCGTTCACCAGGATAGAAACCAATACATCCCTCAATGCTGTCATGAGTGCCCGTGAAGAACTGGGAGTAGCCATTGTAGAGCCTGTAACAGCCTACGGCATTCCCATTGGCGGTACGGTCGTGCGGCCTATTGTGGAACATATTCCCTGGGCGTGGAGTGTGTTGACACCGGCGTTTTCGGCAGCTGACAGCGGCATTCTTCGCTTCATCGAACAGATCGAAATCACAGCGCGTACCCTTTTGCCAGATTTTATCCGGCACCCACCCGAAGCGCTCGAAAAACTTCACACACGCCTTTTTCAGACCGAGCCAGGAGCACCAGATGCCAAAAGGAATTGAGGCCACCACACCAGCGCCAGCGCTCGATCTTCAGGACCTTGAAGCCCGTATTCACCGCGATCTGGATTATCTGAACCTCCCGGCAAAACCATGGGTTCTTCCACTCCATGATGCGCCTGAACCAACCTATGACGTGGTGGTGGTCGGCGCAGGCATGATCGGGCTCGCGGCGACTGCGGCTCTGCGGCTTCGTGGCATCAGTTCAGTCATCTGCCTTGATCGCGCTCCTGAAGGCACAGAAGGCCCCTGGGTCACCTACGGCCGCATGGTTACACTCCGTACAGCGAAATCTGCCTGCGGTCCGGCTTTGGGCATTCCCAGCCTGACGTTTCGCGCCTGGTTTGAAGCGCAGTTCGGTAACGCGGCGTGGGAACGCCTAAACAAAATTCCACGCGCACAGTGGATGGATTACCTCATCTGGTATCGACGCATTCTGGATCTACCAGTTCGTAACGGAATGGACGTCACAGATATTGCCCCGCAGGACGATGGGCTCATCAGGGTTACAGTGCGAGGAGAAAGCACTCCAGTTTTGGCCCGACGCGTTATACTGGCAACAGGAATAGACGGACTGGGCGCCCCATCCCTTCCTTCTGTTGCCAGTGGGATCTCCTCCCGGTTCTGCGCCCACTCCGCCGATATGATCGATTTCACAGCGCTTGCTGGAAAGCGTGTTGGGGTCGTAGGAGCAGGCGCCTCTGCAATGGACAACGCTGCGAGCGCTCTGGAGGCTGGCGCTGCTGGCGTTGACCTTTTCGTCCGTCGCGAAGCCCTCCCAAGTGTGGACAAGTTCACCGGGATCAGCAGTGATGGGCTGGTCATGGGATATGTTGGCCTGCCAGACGCAGTAAAATGGGAGATGATGCGCCTTGGGCTTGATGCGCCAGTCCCTCCCCCACGCGACAGTACGCGCCGGGTTTTCAGGCACAAGAATGCAAGACTGCATGTGAATGCCCCCCTGCTCTCGGTCGAAGAAACAGCATCTGCGTTAACCGTCACAACGCCTCATGGTGAAACGGAGCTGGATTTTCTGATTTTTGCGACCGGTTTTTCCTGTGACGTTACATCTCGACCAGAACTTTCCTCATTTGCGTCCAAGATCAGCCTCTGGGACGATCATTATACGCCTCCAGCCGGAGAAGAGAGTAAATCTCTCGGCCAATCTCCGTATCTGGCACCGGATTTTTCGTTCGTTGCACGCGAAGACAGTGACAAAGAGCCGTTATCCCGGATTTATTGTCTGTGCTTTGCCTCTGTGCTGAGCCATGGCAAGCTCACGAGTGGCGCACCCGCGATGGATGAGGCTGTTCAAAGGCTGGTCCATGGTGTCGCAGCATCTTTCCTGCGCGAAAACAGCCAGGACTGGCTGAATATTTTCCGTGAGTTCGACCGACCAGAACTCCTTGGGGATGAATGGCACCCCGAACAGATTGTCAACGGCACATCCACAAAGGTGAAGAGTAACGCATGACCGAGGATTCCTTTCAGCTGCACCAACGCAGCATCGTGATTGATGGCCTTCAGACCTGTGCCTGGAGCCGCGAAATCTTTGAACAGATGCGTGCCGGCGGCCTGACCGTTGTCAATGCTGCGTCCCTGCTGTGGGAGAACTTCAGTGAGGGCATGGCGTATGTCCGAACCTGGGAGCGGCACTTTGCTGAAAATGCAGATCTGATCATCCCAATCCGCTCCGTCGCGGATATCGAGACCGCCAAACGCACCAATCGCACAGGGATCAGTATCGGCTGGCAGAACACGTCCCCATTGGAAGACCGTCTGGATTATGTACGGCTTTTCAAACTGCTGGGCGTCAATACCATGCAGTTGACCTACAACACCCAGAACTATTCAGGGGCTGGCTATCTTGAAGAGCGTGACAGTGGCCTGACAGGCTTCGGACGCGAGGTTCTCCATGAAATGAACCGTCATGGCGTGCTGTGCGATCTGAGTCATGTAGGCGACCTGACGTCCGCCGACGTGATTGAGCACTCCCGACGCCCGGTCTGTATTTCACATGTGCTGCCACGCGCGCTTCGGGATGTGAAACGCAACAAGCCAGATTATCTGTTCCGAGCCTGCGCCGAAAAAGGCGGCATCGTGGGTGTCAGCCTGTTCTCTCCCGGATTACGTGCGGGGAATGACGCGACAATCGATGATTATCTGGATGCCATGACCCATGTCCTGAACATCGTGGGTGAAGACCACATTGCGATGGGTACCGATTTCAGTACAGGACATCCCCGTCCTGGCCCTTGGCTGCTCTGGGCGAACCGGGACAAGGGATATGGGCGTCAGCTGACAGAATTTGGCCGTACCACGATCCGCAAGCCATCGGGCTTTGCCAGCATCCCAGAAACACCCAACCTGACAGACGCCATGATGCGCCGTGGGTGGTCCACAGGGCTAATCGAGAAAATTCTCGGACAGAACTGGCTGCGCCTGTATCGCGACACATGGACACCAGAGGTCTGACGCGGCTCATGCCAACCGCTCCCCACTTCACGACGCGTCGCAAGGTTCTTGGCGGTCTGGCAACACTGCCCGCATGGCGACATGCACGGGCGGCGGATGGCGATCTGGAATTGTCGGTAGCCGGCTTTCATGGGCCCTTCCAGAAAGCGTTTCAGGCCATCGTGATCAACAGTTTCGAACGCGCCATGCCGGGCGTCCGCGTGACGTACCGCCCCATCATCAATTCTGCACAGCTTCTTGCAGCGCTACGGCTGGAACGGGAAGCACCGCAGATTGATGTCGCCATTGCGGATGTATCGGTCGCTATTCTTGCCAAACAGGAAGGACTAACTTTCATTCTACGGGAGGAAGAGATCCCGACCCTGCGCGATATCCCGGACTGGGGACGCTTCGATGCCATGAATGGTGTCGCATTCTCACGGGATAATCTGTCGCTCATTTATGACAGCCGCGTTCTGACGCGTCCTCCGGAAAGCTGGCGTGAACTTGGGCGTCCCGATTTGACGGACCAGATCGCCATGCCTGTCGAGGATACGCGTGGCGTTGTACTCCTTCCCCTTCTGACGCGCATGGCCGGAGGGGACTACAGGCAGAACATCGAGCCGGGACTGACCCTCATGCGACAGTTTGCCCCCTATGTCGCAACCTGGAACGCACAGCCCGACATTTACACCCTGACGCTGGCCCAGACGATTGCCTTGGGTGTTGGATGGAACGGCCGCGGCCAGATGCTTGCACGGGACAATCCGGATACGCTGCGTGCTGTCGTTCCGTCTGAAGGCAGCGTCGCACAGATCAATACGCTCAACCTGACGGCCCCTCCGCAACGCACCAGACTGGCGCAGGCCTTCATTGAACATGCCCTTTCCCCGGACGTGCAGACAGCCTTTGCGAATGTCGCGTTTTATGGGCCTGTAAACCGTCAGGTTGTACTGTCAGACGAGACATCCGAAGCAATTTTCGGCCGACCAGAGACAGCACGCCGTGAACTGCATCTGGACTGGGGTTTCGTTAGCCAGCACTACAATAGCTGGATCCGCCGTATTCAACGTGAGGTCATCAGTGGCTGAAACAGACTCAACACCAGCCTATCTCTCCGTCAGCGGCTTCACGAGGCAATTTCCGGGCGCAGAAAGGCGTTCCGTCGATGACGTCAGCTTTACGCTGAAACGCGGGCAGATGCTGACCTTACTGGGCCCTTCCGGATGCGGAAAAACCACCCTACTCCGCATGATTGCAGGCCTGACCCCGGTTGATTCAGGACAGTTGCACGTTGCGGGGCGTCAAATGACGGAAACCCCTCTTCACGCACGCAACATGGGAATGGTGTTTCAATCTTATGCCCTGTTTCCTCACCTCTCCGTCGCCCGCAATATCAGCTTTGGCCTGGATGTCCGGGGGATCAAAGGGGAAGAGAGCCGGCGGCGTGTGGTGGAACTGGTCTCTCTCCTGCACCTGACCGGGCTGGAGAACAGGCGCATCACTGAACTCTCCGGCGGACAACGGCAACGAGTGGCACTGGCGCGGGCGCTTGCCATCGAGCCTGACATTCTCATGCTGGATGAGCCGCTGGCCAATCTTGATATCCGGTTGCGCGATACGGTGCGCACGGAAATTCGTGCGCTCCAGAAACGCCTTGGGATCACCGCCATCTTTGTGACGCATGATCAGGACGAAGCTCTGTCCATTGCGGATCAGGTTGCCGTCATGTCGGAAGGACGCCTCCAGCAGTTTGGCACACCGGCAGATCTGTATACTCGTCCCGCAAACCGGTTCGTGGCGTCCTTCGTGGGACGCAGCAACTTCATCGAGGCTGTGTGGGTCGATAGCAAACGTATCCATGCGGAAGGCATCGGCACACTTTTCATTGGCTTTTCCGAAGGCTGGAAAGGCCGCAGAACCCTCTTGATCCGTCCCCATCGCATCAGACTGGGCAACAGTCTCGAAACATGCTGCCAGGGTGTGATCGAAAACGTTGTTTACACGGGTGAGCGCCGAACTTATCTGGTCCGTGTCGGGTATGTAACACTCACCGTTGAACAGCAGGAAGATCAGGGCCAACCAGCCCAGATGGGAGACATGGTTGACCTGCACTGGCAGGCCAGCGACATGTCAGTCCTTCAAGAGCCGATCTCCGACACCCTCACTTCAGGCCATCCGAGTTCATGAGGGTGTCTGTCAGAAAACAGCCGTCCTGGCTGCAGGTCCTGCTCATCCTTCCGGGTGTTGCGGCCCTTGTCGTGACATTCGTCTTCCCGCTCCTCTGGCTGGCCAGGACGTCTCTCCAGCCTACGACCGGACATACACTCTCCCTCCACGCCTATGTCCGGCTTTTCGAGGACAGTTTTTACTGGTGGGTCATTGGACGCACGATTTTCATTGGGCTGCTCTGTGTTGTCATTACCGTCCCAATGGCTTTTCCCGTCGCGCTTTTCCTTGCCCGGTCGCAAAGCCGCTGGCGAGGCACCCTGACAGCGCTGGCCATTGCGCCCCTCCTGACATCCACAGTCATCCGGACCTACGGCTGGATGGTCATCCTCGGGCGACATGGCCTCATTAACACGACCCTCGTGTGGGCTGGCATTCTGGCGCAGCCCACACGATTGGATAACGGTCCCTTTGCCACGGTTGTCGCGCTGGTGGAGATCCTGCTGCCTTATGGCATTATTTCCATCCTCAGCCACCTGAGCCGTCTGGATGCGGAGCTTGAACAGGCGGCCTCCCTCCTCGGGGCACGTCGCCTTCAGGTCTTCTGGCGCGTCTTGCTGCCTCTCTCCCTTCCAGGACTGATGACAGCCTCGCTGCTTGTCTTCGTTCTCGCAATCAGCTCACTCGTGACACCTCAGTTGATGGGCGGAGGGCGCGTCTTTGTCCTTGCAACAGAAATCTTCAACCAGACGACCATAGCTCTGGACTGGCCATTTGCCGGCGCCCTGTCCATTACCCTCCTGGCCTTTTTCGGAATATTCGTGACGCTCTATCAGAGAATTCTTCAGCGCGTGGAGAGCCAGTCATGAAACACGACCGAACCGTCAGGGTGGCGTGGCATCTTCTGATTGGCCTGATTTACCTATTCCTGCTCGCACCATTGATTATCGTGCTGATCGTGTCGTTCGATATACGTCCCTACCTCAGCTTTCCACCCGCGAGTTTTTCCCTAATTTCATATGCCAGGGTGTTGCATAACCCCCTTTTCCTTCAGGCTGGAAAAACCAGTCTGTTGATCGGAGGATGCTCTGCGGGGCTCTCCCTGATTGTGGGGACGAGCGCTGCTTTTGCTCTGGTGAGAGGCCACTTCCCGGGACGGCAAAGCCTGCAATGGTTCTTTCTTTCTCCAATGCTGATGCCCCATATCGTGCTGGCGGTCGGACTGATGATGACCCTGCAACCGCTTGGCCTCCTGGACACGCTGACAGGATTGATTCTGGCCCATATCAGCATCACACTGCCCTATACGACGCGCATTGTGTCCTCCGGGATTGCACAGTTGGACCGCACACTAGAAGAAGCCGCTCGCATTCACGGCGCTTCGCCCTGGCAGAGTTTCTGCCGTGTCATTCTACCCGCACTCAGGCCACACCTCATCACCGGATTTCTGATCGCATTCCTGTTTTCCTTCGACGAAGCCGTTATCGCCCTGTTCATTGCAGGCCATAGAGCCGTTACGCTGCCACTCGCCATCTATCAGTACATCCAGTTCCGGACGGACCCGCAGGTCGCGTCGCTCTCAGTCCTCGTGGTGCTCCTCAGTCTGGTACCCATCATCATCATTGAACGTCTGATCAATCTTCGTCGGGCCGTCGGCGGATAAAGCAGTGAAGGAACATCTCATGACGCAGATTATGATCGAAAGTGGCGCGATAGAAGGCTTCACAGAAAACGGAATTCTGACATTCCTGAGCGTTCCCTATGCCGCCCCTATTGTTCCTGGAAATCGGTTCGCAGCACCTCAGGACGTTGCACCCTGGACCGGTGTGAGATCCGCTCACCGCCTTGGTGCCGTCTGCCCACAGATCCCAACCTATGGACCTGTTGGGAAAGGGGCCACATCCATGCTGGATGCCGGTGAGGATTTTCTAACCCTCAATATCCGTAGTCCAGCCCGGGAGGGAAAAGCTCCCGTTCTTGTCTGGCTGCACGGAGGCGGATACGCCGTCGGTTCCGGAAACGAACCACTCCTCCAGACAGGCGCCTTCGCAGCAAGCGGAATTGTTGAAGTAACGCTCAATTACAGATTGGGAGCACTGGGATTTTTAAGCCTGGATGGCGCGCCCGAAAATCGCGGGCTACTTGATATCATCAAAGCTTTGGAGTGGGTTCAGAAGCACATCGCCCTCTTTGGAGGAGACCCCGAACGCGTCACTCTGGCCGGACGATCTGCGGGTGGATTTGCCGTTTCCACTCTTATGGCCATGCCTGCGGCAAAAGGATTGTTTTCCCGGACCATGATCCAGTCCGGAGCTACCCCAGCGGTGCTCCCACACAAAGACGCACGCCTGACGACACAACGCTTTCTGAAACGTCTCGGCCAGCCATCACTTCAAACCCTCGAAGCGATACCCATTCATCAGCTTCTCGCTGCTCAGCAAGAGATCTGCAATGAATCCTACGAACAGCATGACTTCACTCGAGACGGCCGAGTCACAATTGTAGGAATTCCCTTCCAGCCAGTCATTGACGCTGCGTCCTTACCCCTTGATCCAGAAACAGCCGCTGTCCAAGGGCTGGTAACGCAGGTTGCAGTTATGATTGGCACGACATCGGCGGAATACCTGTCCCATTCCAGCGTGCACTCGCATCTCACATTTACAGATACTGCGCGCTTACTGGACCCAAGAGTACAGCCTCTCGGCCTGAGTGGGACCGATATCGTGAACCGCTATCGGGATGCCCTACCCCACCATGACCCTCTGGGAATATGGCGTGCGGTCGCAGGGGATCTTGTCTTTCAAAACCCGACGACCCGCTATGCCCTTGCACTGAGCAAATTTCAGCCCGTTCATAAATATCTTTTCGGAAGCATCGGCCCCAATGAAACGGGTGCCCCACATGGTGCCGAACTGGCAAACGTATGGTGGCGGGAAGGCTATAACAGAGCGAACTTACCAACGAGATATCAAGATGTTGATCCAAAGATTTCGCGTATCATACATAATATCTGGAGAGACTTTGTTTCGGTAGAAGAACGGTCAGAAATAAGATGGGAGGCATTTTCAACCAATAATAAGGCCACCTTGTCCATTACAAAGGACGGTGCGGCGTTTTGCACGGACCTATTTTACCCAAGGGTTTGCCTTTGGACATGATAGATTTCCATCTGAGATGCTATCTGTTGAGTGAATGTTTGCATTAAATATAGGGCTCATAGCCAGAAGATGACGGTCGGGCATCTGTCGTAGCAGGTTGCGACCTGCCACCAGTCCTTGAGCCTTCCGAACATAATCTCGATGCGGTTGCAGCGTTTATATTTCCGCTTGTCGTATTTGCTCGGTTCCCCGCGAGATTTCCAGGGTTTGACCCCTTTTTCTTACAAGGCGCGTCGCTAAGCCAGTCCGCGGCATACTCACGATCTCTCAGCAGCCATTGGGCAGGAAAAGACTGTTCAAAAGGGAAGCGGACGTCTGTTTTCCTCATTAACTGCGTAAAGCGTCGTATTCATGCCATCTTTGATGCGTCAAATTATCTGCTCGTCCGCCAGCCATCTTCCGATCACCATCCGTCATCTTGTGGTTATATGCCCTGAGACTAACGATTATATGCTTTCAAACGTGCAGAAACTATATTCCCGCAAAACTGAACGATAATCGTCAATGCAACAAGAATACTCACGACCCATAACATCATGGCAGTATTAAATCTTTGATATCCGTACCTGATCGCCAGATCTCCCAGCCCTCCAGCACCAACAACACCTGCCATGGCGGACGCACTGATCAGGCTAACCAGTGTCACGGTCAAACCAGAAACCAGACCAGGCAACGCCTCCGGGATGAGCACAGAGCGCACGACTTTTGCTCGTGTTGCACCCATTGCGCGAACAGCATCGATGAATTCTGGACTCACCTCTCTTAACGACACTTCTGCAATACGCGCAAAATAGGGGATCGCCGTGATGGAAAGAGGCACGATTGCAGCAGCGGTACCAAGCGCGGTCCCCACCATGAAGCGCGTAAAAGGGATGAGGATTACAAGCAGAATAATGAACGGGACTGCTCTCGTCAGATCGACAACAAATCCCAAGACCCTGCCGATAGACCGTATAGGCCATAGCCCACCGGGTCTTGTAATGGTTAGAAGAATAGCGAGAGGCAAACCGAAAAAAACAGCGATCACGGCAGATGCGAAAACCATTTCAAGGGTTGCCAGAGTTGCTTTGCAAAACAGTTCAAAGATCTGAAGACGCATACCCGATGACCTCCAGTTCTTCGACATTTTGCGAAAGCCATTGAATAGCATGCTCATGATTATGCGATAAAGTCAGAACAAGGGTGTCGTGACCTCCTGAAGACTTTCCACGAATATCAGCCTGTAGGATAGAAGCCGTAATACCGAAAGTCCGATAGAGATCAGTCAGTAGTGTTGACGATAGCTCATTCTGCATACTGCCTAAACGCAAAACCGGCATAGCGCCCGAAAACGCCTTCTCGGTCACGAATGAGCGCAGGCAGTCAGCGAGATGTACCTGATCGTCATTGATGAAGGATCTCGTTAACGCATGATGGGCCTGCCCTTTGGCAAGGGCCTCGGTTGAAATATCTTCAACAATGTGTCCCTGATCGAGCACGAGCACTCGGTGAGCAAAGTTTCGTATAACATCCATTTCATGGGTAATCAGAACGATCGTGACGCCTAACTCTTTATTTATTTCTTCAAGAAGAGCGAGAATGGAGGTGGTTGCCTCTGGGTCTAGCGCAGATGTTGCTTCATCACACAAAAGAATAGCCGGATTTCCTGCTAGAGCTCTCGCTATTCCTACTCTCTGCTTTTGCCCTCCGGAAAGCTGTGTCGGATATTTTGTCTCCTGTCCTTCAAGTCCGACCAGTTGTATCAGCTTCTCTATTCGATAGAGGCGTTCTTTTTTAGGAATCCCTAAAATCTCGAGTGCAAGAGAGATGTTGCCTGTGACCGTTCGGGACTGCAGAAGGTTGAAGCTCTGAAAGACAAGACCAATACGCTGCCGAAGGGCTAGAAGATCACGCTCTTTAAATCTGCTTAGATCCTTTCCTTCAATAAAAACGTGACCTGTATCAGGCGTTTCTGCACCATTCAAACAGCGCAAAAGTGTCGTTTTTCCCGCTCCGGAGCGCCCTATAATTCCAACAATTTCGCCTGCCTGAACGGAGAAACTGACTTTTCCCAGTGCAATACGCCCGTCAAACGCCTTGGAAAGGTTTTCAACTTTTAGCATCTCATGACTCTTTCAGGCCTACAGATTTTCTAAATATTCCATGTTTCAAAGCGTCAGATCAGCCCGCAGATAGTAAAAGCCTCCTTCTTCGGACAGCTGCTGACTGAGCGTATCATAAAGATTGTTATTATAATCTGCTGTGAAAGAAGGCACCCGGCTTGGATGGGCATTTCCGACGTTGTTGCCACCCAGCGCCAGATGAAGCTGCGGGAGGACCTGATAGCCAACTTCCAGATTGGTGACGAAACGCGGACGATTAATCTGATGATAGAAATCTGTCGTCGAGAAAGCGTTGCTGCCGGAGACAAATGTCAGATTGGATGTCGTATGACCATAGCGGATTTCATGAACGGCCACATTCCACTTTCCGCGACGCCAGATCCCACCAAAAATCAGCTTATTGGCCGGATTTTCCGTTGACATCAAACTGATCTGCTGAGCATTCAAAACAGGTGTCCCCTCCCCTGTTCGTGCAATATCTTTTACGTTCGTATGATTGAAATTGACTGCTGCGTCCCAGTCTACTTTTCCGTATTGGCCGAAATCTGAAGAATATCGTGCAGTAATATCAAGACCCGTTGTCCGGGTATTGGCGCCATTTGTGAAATAATTCGTACTAACGGCAGATTCGTCTCCAGCAAAGCCGGAGGTATCTACCCCTGCGGCTGAGTAGGCTTCCACCGCACGCGCTCCAGAGGCATATCCTCCGTCAACAATGCGATGCTTGATGGAGATCGTATAACCGTCAACATTGATATGAAGCCGAGGGAGTGGATTCAAAATCATTCCGATGCTAAAATTTGTAGACTTTTCCGGTCTGAGCCCGGGAGACCCTAAAGCACGCGCAGCAGCTGAATTGGCTGCAATTTGACCCGTTGCATAATTGGGACTGGAGATAAACGCTGCGAAATTCTGTTCCGCAAGAGTAGGCGCGCGAAATCCGGTACTTGCAGTCCCCCGGAAGCCGATATAGCGATTAATGTCATAGCGTGTGGAGATCTTACCCGTTCGGGCGTTGCCAACATCATTATAATGTTCAAAGCGACCTGCCAGATCTACTCTCCAGCGTTTAACAATCTGCGTTGAAAAATCGACGTAGGCTGCGGCGACATGTCTGGATGCGTCAACAGCGTCTTCTGGCGTCTCGCCCTGATACCCCTGCGCTCCGCTCAGATAATACGATAAAGGTTCACCCGCCCCGATTGAATATGTATCGCGACGATACTCACCGCCAAATGCGATGTTCAACGGGCTGTAGAGAAAAGGGATGTCGACGCCCCGTCGAATGTCGAGATTATTCGTCCATTGCTGATTGGAGTAATTGCCAAGATAAAAACGAGAGGGAGAAGACCCTGTTTCCTTGTAGGCATCGGCATTGGCGGAATTGTAATCAGCAAGGGTGTCATGGTCTCCGCCAATAGTGGAGCTCAAATCCCAGTCAAAGCCATAAAGTTTTTTTCCCCGAAAGCCGAGCGTAAAGCCGTAGTCATTTTCGGGCATGGTCTCAACAGGTTCAAAGCCATTCGGATACATGCCGGAAAGCCCGTCCGCTGCGGTTGTGCTCGGAGCACGGAGAAAGGCCCAACGCTCAGCGTCCCGGTGTGTAAATGTTCCAAAACCATAAAGCTCGATACTGTCTGTCAGATGATAACCAAAATTCGCTTCGATTGACTCCCTTGTCACCTGAGGCTGACCGGTTGCCAGATCATTGTTTTTGCCGGTTCGGGGATCAATGCCGGTTCTCTGGGTCCGATCCTGATGCTTGAATTCTGCACTGATATTCAGATACCCGCGTTGACCCAGTTTGAAACCTGCATTGAGATTTTCTCCTGTGGTAAAACCATCTCCCGCAGCGTATCCACCGTTTGTAGCCTGCATATGAATACCGTGATTATTGGACTTCAGAATGACGTTTATGACACCAGCGATGGCGTCCGATCCATATTGAGCGGCGGCGCCGTCCTGCAGGATTTCAATATGGTCGATAGCGGAGATGGGTAGCATATCCAGATCAACAGGGGTTGTACCCTGTTGAGACGAAGCATCGACTGCAATTGCTGCTGTGGTATGTCGTCTTTTACCATTCACAAGAACCAAGGTCTGGTCAGCGTTCAGTCCTCGCAGACTTAGCGCATCTATGACTGATCCTTGATCCGAGCCATTCACTTCTCGGCTAATAGATGGTGAGAGTTGGACAAGCGCTTCCCGGATGTCAGTCATTCCAGTCGCACGAAGCTGATTACCTCCAATAATCGTAATGGGGCTCACACTTCTTGCCGCAGTTTGAGAGGGATCGCGCGTTCCTGTAACAATGACCTGCTCCGGCTCCTCTGATTGAACAGTGTTCGTCCGGGAAGTAGAAACCGGTTTTTTAATAAAATTCTGCTTCTCAATTGATTTTTGCGTTTCCGGACCATCCTGACGGGGCTCGCTTTCAGCTGCAACCGCCGTCGAAAACGAAAGGCTGACCAAAAGTGGTGCCACGATATAACCACTACGCATAATAGTTTTTCCAAAGGTGAATTTCAATATTCGATTATGTCATAGTGTTTTAGGAGTCAAACAACATATTGCATGTGGATTTAATATATAATGCGATTTATGATGGCTATATATGTCATTGGCCCGTTCCTCCGGGCCGCCGCAAACCGACTTTGCTTTTATGGAAAGTCGTAGTTGAAAGTGATCAAACGCATGACGCAGAAGAAACTTTCCCTGCCAACCATCGACCTGTCACTTTGGAAAGATCAGAAAGCGCCAGATGATGTCTTTCTCAACTCCCTTCGAAAGGCCGCACACGCGTACGGATTTTTCTATTTAGAAGGTCATGGAATTTCAGCAGATCTGAATGCTGAGCTCATGATGCAGGCAAAGAATTTCTTTTCTCTGTCTCTTCCTCAAAAAGAGCAGGTTGCCATGATCAACTCTCCTCATTTCAGGGGTTATAATCATGCCGGTCGGGAACTCACACGAGGTAAAGCGGATTGGCGGGAACAGCTGGACATTGGCCCAGAGAGACCTGTCATTCAGGATTTGACGGGTAAGCCTGCTTATTTCCGTCTTCAAGGCCCCAATCAATGGCCCGAAACACTTCCACGTTTTAAAGAAACAGTTCTGTCGTGGCAAGATCAGGTTCTGAGTGTTCTAAGACGCCTTCTTGAAGCTCTTGCCCTCTCTCTGGGGCAACAGGCGAGCGCTTTTCATCCTGCCGTCAGCAACACGCCTTATCAGCTATTAAAACTGATCCATTACCCTGGTCGCCATGATGATGGAAAGAAGCAGGGCGTTGGCGCCCATAAAGACAGCGATCTCCTGTCTCTGATCCTTCAAGACGATGAAGGCGGATTGGAAGTAGAACTGACAAACGGTGAATGGCTTCAGGCACCTCCCCAGCCGGAAACATTTATCGTCAACATCGGAGAACTGCTGGAAGTCGCATCTGGTGGATACTTCAAAGCCGCAGTTCATCGCGTAATCAGTCCCGCTGCCGGACGGAATAGGCTCTCTGCTGCGTTCTTTCTTGGTGCACAACTTGATGCCACGATGCCAACTTTCTCCTTACCAGCCTCTCTCGCAGGCACCAGCAGCGGCATCACTCAGGACCCCGAAAATCCTTTGTTTTCCCAAATCGGACAAAACACCCTCAAAGGTCGTCTGCGTTCTCATCCCGATGTCGCTGCGCGCCATTACAACGATCTTTTCCCTGCCGCTCCATCGAAAGCTTTGCACCATGCGTAAACGTTTCACGAATACTCTCGCCCAGGGGAGAAATACTCTTCTCGTTCGTCGGAATCTTCTGATGATTTTAGCTGCTACGCCTATAATTGTGTCTTCAGCAAGAGCACAATCAAAGCCTGTTCGGATTGGCATCCTTTCGGGAGAAGACGAAGATATCTGGCACATCGTTCAGGGCAATGCCCGTGCTGACGGCCTGACGATTGAAATTGTTACTTTTTCCGAGGGCAATCCAATCAATGCAGCACTGGCCGCGGGAGACCTTGACGCCAACGCGTTTCAGCATGGCCCATACTTAGAAGCCCAAAATGCGGCCCTCGGATCCCATATTGTCCCGGTTGGAAATACTTATTTCGCACCAATCGGCTTTTATTCAAAAAGATGGAAGATGCTTTCCGCCCTTCCTGACGGCGCAACTATTGGAGTTCCCGCTGACCCAACAAACGAGGGGCGCGCATTGAAACTGCTTCAGTCTCTGGGATTACTTAAAGTTTCTTCTGACGCAGGAAATATGCCGACAGTGCTTGATGTCTCTGAAAACCCGAAAAACCTGACAATTAAGGAGTTGGACGATCCGGTCCTGGCACGCTCCCTGGCTGATCTGGATGCAGGCGTCGTGATTACAGAATGGGCCTACAAAGCAGGCATTAACCTTACATCGGAACGGCTTGCGCGAGAAAGTATGGAGAACAATCCATATATCAATTTCATCGCCGTCAACCAACCAGATGCCCATGCCACGTGGGTTCTGCCCCTCGTGCGGGCTTTCCAGAAACCGAACGTCCGCGCAAAGCTGCTCGAGGCCTATCATGGAGCAATCATACCATCATGGACATAGTGACCAGACAATTTAAAATCGACGATTAATCCACCCTTGATTTTTGTCACCTACTTCCAATCATACTATACCATCAAAATCGAGGATTCACGATGAATGGTGCGCTGTATTACTGAGCTTACGATATGAATTATTTTATCTTCTTTTAAAGAATGACTACAGCCGCTTAGCGATCCCAAAATACATCTGAGGATGCCCTGCCAATGAGGCAGGGCATCCAGCGCCAAGCAGCCTCACCAACCAGTGTCCGCTGCATCTAATGATTATGATGCAAAAATACTAATAATATTCCTCTTATCTCTTAAGATTCAATTCAGTCCAACATCGATACCAGCGAATACACCAAACCCATCACCAACCAATTCAGCTGCTGCATCTCCATTCGTAGATGTGTAAACGGGGACGCCCCCCATTGCGTAATGCTTGTTAGTAAGGTTATGAAACTGGAGATAAACGCGGCGGCTTTTCTTTGGCCACAGATAGCCTACTGTATAGCTATAAATATGATATGGCGCAGTCCTCGCCCCGTTATCATAAGATGCGACGATTGAAGACGCGGCTTCAACATCAAATGTAGTATAAAATCCGTTCTTAAAGTCTGCGTGCAGTTCGCCCGGATAATAATGTTCTGGAACTCCAGGTAGGCGATTGTGACCGAAAACAGAATCATGGTTGCAATGAAAATCAGACCAAGTATAGGCTTGCATGTAAGTGATGGCATTCCCATTCCACTTAAACAGGGTACCGTTGATCCCTGCTTCGACGCCTTGATGTGTGGTGCGAGATGCGTTCGTAAAGACCGCGCTGTTATAAAGCTGTGAATCTGCTGTCACTGCTGAAAGGAGCTCGTTATGGACGGCAGAATGATAGTAAAAGACGCTCCACCGCTGGCTCTTATACGTCCCTTCCGAGCCAATTTCGAAAGTCGTTGCAGTCTGTGGCTCCAGCTTCTGCCATCCCTCAGTCTGACCTTTGGCTAGGTCATGTTGACAAAAGGTCTATACGATCTGGGTGAGATCTGATTCACTTTGTTTCTGTGGGATAGCAGACAGAGAAAACAGGTATGACACGAGGCGACCTGACGGATCAGGAATGGGCGGTGATTGGTCCGCTTCTGCCGCCTGAGCGCGGACGTTGGGCCCGACCAGCCGGAGACAATCGCCGGTTTCTCAATGGCATGCTGCATGTCCTGCGCGCCGGTTGTCCGTGGCGGGACATGCATGAGCGCTATGGCAAGTGGAACTCCGTTTATGTCCGGTTTCGCCGTTGGGCTGAACAGGGCGTGTGGGATACCCTGCTGCAAACCCTGGTAGACCTCGGCCTGACCAATAACTGGCAGCATATGCTCGACAGCACCGTGGTCCGTGCCCATTCACAGGCTATGGGCGCAAAAGGGGGGCTCATTTGGAGGCTTTTGGTTGATCACGCGGCGGCTTTGCGAGCAAAATCCATGCCCGATGTGACAATCAGGGACGCCCTCTCGGCTTTGTCCTTACCGGAGGCCAAGTCTCAGACTACAAAGCCACAGATGCCCTGATGAAGCTATCTGTCCCGAGACCCAAAGCCATGCTGGCCGACCGGGGCTATGACAGTGACAGTTTCCGCCAGGAACTGCTGGTCCACGGGATCCTGCCAGTCATTCCATCACGCAAAGGCCGCAGCGCTCCTCAGAAAACAGACTGGTGGCGTTACAGGGACCGCAACCGCATCGAGCGGATGTTCAACAAACTCAAGCAGATGCGCCGTATCGCGACCCGCTATGACGAGACCGCCTTATCCTTCATGAGTTTCCTCAATATCGCCGCAGCAAAGCTCTGGATCAGATTTTTTGTCAACATGACCTAGTCCCCCGGCTAGCCGAGCCAGAGCAGGCAATCCCTGCTCTGCTCACATCACAGAGCGGATATCAGACCCCTCTCCACCTTAACCCAGCGTTTTGTTGACGCTGGGTTAGTGTCACGTCAAGCCTGTAGAGCGTGTAGGTCAGCTTCAGCGTCTGAGGCCAGATATGGCCCCGAGGCGTGAACCTGAAGCGCCATGAGAGCAATACTTCCAATCGGCCGGGACCCAAGAGGCAAGAGCGCGCTTCCGTTTGTCCAGCGGCACAGGCCGTCCTCGACATTATTCCATCCGGACAGATCGATGTCCTGCAGATGAGATGTCAGGGTCTTCGTCGCGTGTCCCTCGAAAAGCTGGACGTCGCCGACCAGCAGGCCGAGCATACGGCGGTCATCCACGAACGGTCCGACAACATCACACGGGCGGCTTGCATTTGAAACAATCCGAACGTTTTCAACACCAGCCGGAATCATGAACATAATCCGATCATTATTCTTACGGATCGGGCGGAGCGTCGTACCGGTATCTGTGACCAAATGAAGATCGTTCTCCTGCGTCAGGGAGGGAGTATCAGTCATAAGAGGAGAATTGAGGTGAACAGCTCGTGTCTCAATCTGACGGAAGAGGGGTTCGACAAGATCACGGTCTACGGTCAAAGACGCTGCTGCATCCTCCCAGGACAGATTACGGGAAGGTGTCAGAGACACGACCTCTCCAGCCTGCCGAAACGCACCACGATTTCCAGAGTCAAGATAACTCTCAGTCAGCATACCATCCGCCATGATAACTGAATGTTCTTCAGTTTCGATGTGGTAGTAATCGTAAGAGGTTATCGACGTGTCATAGAAGATCGAACGACCATTTACGAGCATACGGGCCGGAACGAATTTTCCATCAAAAAACAGACAGTGCTCGGCTGTGATGAGCATATCCTTGAACGGTACGCCGTCTGATACTGCGTCCTTCAGAATACGGACGGGATAGCCCGCCTGATCCAATGGAAGATACGGCCGCACCGTACAATGCGCATGTCCCGCCCACGTGACGATATCTGTATATATCACCCCGTCTTTACAACAGAGGACTTCGTCACCCATGACGATATCCTGCACGGCTTTTTTTCCATTGGGGACAGAAATAATAGAATCCCTCAGAAAGCAAACCAAGACCCCGTTCTGACTTGTATTATTTAACGGGGTCGAACTAATGAATAAATTTCCATCCTGATATGACTGGAATAAATTATTATTTTTTCCATAGTCATAAAAATCTCCCGATACCGTGATTGTTTTTCCATTATCTGTAACGATATTCGTGCTATTTCCGTTCTTTGAAACGGAAACAACCTTTGTTGCGCCAGGAATTTCTATGGTTGATCCCGCATTCTCAAATCCTGATATACTTTGAAAAGAAATGACGGATACATTGCTTCCTGGGTTAATCAGAAGTGTACCACCACCTTTTCCGAAAGCTACTTTGGATCCACTTAAGGCAGAAATCGCAGCTTGGTTCTGCACTGAATTCAGGATCAGCTTTCCGCCAGAAGATATATTATATGTCGAACCAGAAAGGGCTGATATTGTCGAGGCACTATCCATGGAAATGGTACCTCCATTCGCAGTGAAAGTCGCTCCGGTCAGTGCATTAACAACGCCACCTGTCAGTCCAGTAACGGTAACAAAGGCGTTGTTGCTTGAGGTGACGCTCCAAGGGTTTGCCAGGGAAATTAATGAGGGCGAAAAATTAACGGAAGCATTGACGTTTTTGCCTGAAAAAT
The DNA here is from genome assembly GCF_032913585.1 of Gluconobacter sp. GP1. Lineage (NCBI taxonomy): Bacteria > Pseudomonadati > Pseudomonadota > Alphaproteobacteria > Acetobacterales > Acetobacteraceae > Gluconobacter > Gluconobacter sp. GP1. Next base: position 11,753 of record NZ_JASGXC010000008.1, on the reverse strand, counting down.
CAGCGCTAGCTCCGCCAATCGATATTACTCCAAGGACCGGCACAGCTGGAACAAGAGTGTAACTCCCGCTCTGTGTGACGGTGTTGTTGTATCCATATATCAACGACATCTTTTACCCTTTCGTTAATTTATCGTTGACGAGACTTAACGAAATATGTTGCAAAGAGCAACCTTGTGTTACTTTAAAATATTTTCATATAATATAATTAGGTACTTAAAGTATTAACTCGTTAATAATTAATAACATATACTTAAAAACGCAATGATTTCTTGAATATTGTTTGATCAACATTTAAATTAAATTATGTCTTATTATATATAATTATTTACCTAGTTTTATTTAGAGATTGAATAAGGTGCGAATTATCTTCCATTAGTTTTCCATTTGGGGGAATCGAAAAACCGTTAATTAAGGTGCTTTGGTTCTGATTTTGGGCTTTTGGTGATTTGATTGACGGTTCTGTGGGCCACTTTTGATCTGCGTTTTGAGCCGATCGGGGACTGTCTCCTTGCTGGATGGCTATGCTGTGGTGCTGATCCGTTCCAAGAAGATGAAGCGGCGCATGTTGTAGACGATATTGGCCACTCCGATCCTCTTTGTGGTCCGTGTGATGCCTACGGTTCGGACGAACAACCCTATCTGTGATTTCTGATCGGCAAAGACATGCTCGACACGCGAGCGGATCACGGACTTTCCAGCATTCGATTTTTGGATATGCCGGGGCATAGGCTTGAGGTGCAGCATCTTCCTATGAACCTTCGAGACAAAGTTCTGCTTTTCTGTGAAATCCTCATTCGCTTGCAAGCGCTAGGCCGTGTCAGCCTAGCCTGTTGAGGCCGTGTTGGTTCTATCCAACAGGCCCTCGCGCAGTCTGGCGCCCTCACTGATGGCAGCACCCATCGTTTTCCATTTCCGGATGAGCCGACACTTCCAGTCTAAGGAAACATACGATTTGTAGCCAAATAACGGAATGGCAAGATCGCTGGATGGCATGGTTCCATCGTTTTGCCACTTCGTTTTGATAAACTTCATCGTCCAGTGTGCATGACCCTTATGCGACCGCTTTGCCGACTTGTCCTGCCGGTCTTCAGAGATACACCCTGCCCGGAGGGCGGCTTTCTCAGTGTTGGTATTGCGCTGCTTTGGTGCGGCGACCAATGTTGCATTCAGGATTTGGCTCGACATCAGACAGATTATTCATCCTCTGGATCACCAGGATTTTGAACATCAGCACCGGAGTAAACGGCGGACGCCCGGCTTACTGCCGTCTGAATAGGTCAGCGCCTGCTCCAGGTCAGAGCGGAACACTTCAAAATCTACAGTCCGGGAAAACGCTTCGAGCTGATCGCCAAGCCCACTCAATCGAGCAAGCCGCTCTTCATCGTTAAAGAAACCAGCCTGCTGCATGATCCATACCTCAATCAACGCACGGGAAATGGAACCACACGGAGACGCTCAAAACTCGCGGGTTTTTCCAGCCCTCCATCTGGAAAGATGTTGTGGCCTTATCTGACCGGAGAGAAAAGCTACGACCATTACCCCACCAGGAGCCGAGCCCGTTCACGTACCGCCTCAAGCTCGCTGTCCAAGACCCGACCCTTATGCTTTGCACGACGAGCACGCCAGTCAAGGCTACGCACCTGATCAGAAAGAACGACACTCGCAGGCTCACCCGCCAACGGCACTTCAAAAGGATACCCTTTGATTTTTGTTGTTGTGGGACAGCAAACAATCATACTAGACTTTTTATTGTAGTCGGCAGGGGAGAGCACCACAGCGGGACGATGCCCGGCCTGTTCGCGTCCTGCCTGCGGGTCGAATTCCAGCCAGACAATGTCTCCGCAATCTGGCACCCAGGAGGCTGACATTTACCAGACTTCTCCACCCGTTTCGGACCCAAAATTCACTTCACCATGACGGTTATCATCTGTGATGGCAGCAGTTAAGGCTTCGAGAGACAGTGCCGCAGGTCGAACGGGTTGAATAATAATACGTCCATCTTCTTCGCGGACATCAACGGCTTGATTCACCTGCAGGTGAGCAGCCTCAAGGATATTGGCTGGCAGACGGATGGCCGCGCTGTTTCCCCATTTCCTGACGGTTCCAAGCATTGGATCTCTCCTGTTTGTGTCTACATAGTAGATACTACTTCGAGTGACCTTACTTCAATCCTAAAATAGCCGATGTCCGCTTTTAAAGGATGGGGTGTATGAAGCGGACATACCGGTTTCCCCCTTTAACCGCCTGTCTGCTTAATGAATTTGAAGCGGACAGGCCGGCAGTCGCCCTCATCTCGGATATGGGAAGAGCAGTCAGGATATCTCCGATAGCGGACCATTGCCGGTTCTTCTTGACGTAGGGGATAGGAGCAGCCAGCGGTGAAGGCATGGATACCATCAGCCTCCTCGCCCTGCTTCTGACTCTCTCGGCGGGGTTCAGCATTCTCAATCACCACACGTTTCGTCTTCCTGTGACAATTGGCGTGCTAGTCTTCTCATTGCTGGCTTCCCTGCTGGTCATGATCCTGAATCCGTTGATACCGTCCTATGACCTTCAGGCTCTCCCACGGTCTGTGCTCGGAGCGATCAATCTCCCCACGGCCCTTCTGAATGGCGCGCTGTCCCTGCTTCTGTTTGCCGGGGCCACGCAGGTAAACGTCGGACATTTGCGCGCAAAGCTTGCCTGCGTGGCTGCTCTCTCTGTTCTGGGAACCGTCCTGGCCGTTGCCTTTCTGGCGATCGCGGCATGGTACGTCTTCCCTCTGTTGGGGCATGCCATTCCTTTCACGTGGTGCATCGTCCTTGGGGCCATCCTCGCGCCGACTGATCCCGTTTCGGTTGTCGGTATGCTGAAACGTCTCGGACTGCCGGGACCGCTTCAGGCCGTTTTCGCAGGGGAGAGCCTGTTCAATGACGGCGTGGGCGTGGTGATTTTCGGCGTCACGATCGGACTGGCGACCGGGGACAGTCAGGAAGTTACCGCCTCCGAAATTGCTCTGAGTTTCTGTCGCGAAGCAATCGGTGGGGGTTTGCTGGGCGCACTGACCAGATGGATCGCACTCCGTGTGCTTAAGGAACAGCGGGATCCGCATATTGATCTGCTGACGTCGCTGGCTCTTGCGACCGGAACCTTCAGCATTGCCAACCAGCTTGGCATGTCGGGTGCGATCGCCGTCGTGGTGGCGGGACTATGTTTCGGAACAAGCTATAGTTATTCCGTTTTCGATGAGGCATCCCGAAAGGAACTCGACGTCGCATGGACACTCATTGACGAGGTGCTGAACGTCCTGCTGTTCATGCTGATCGGCTTTGAAATCCTTGAGGTCACGCCACATCTGTTTACGGTGCTGGCGACCCTTGCTGTGATCCCGCTGTCTGTTGCCGTGCGGGCATTGAGCGTGCTGTTTTCAACGCTTCCGGTTCACCTCAGGCAATGGGAGCGGGGCCGTGTTCTTGGTGTCCTGACCTGGGGCGGTTTGCGTGGCGGTATCTCGGTTTCGCTGGCGCTTGGCTTGCCGCCCGGAGACTTGCGCGAGCTGATGCTGCCTGTCTGTTACGGCGTGGTGGTGTTTACGATCATTGTGCAGGGGCTAACCATGGAGCGGTTTGCCCGCAAACTCTATCCGTCCTCTACGCTTGGACCGCAATAATACGGCTCTGATTATTTGAAGGACAGTTCCGCAAGGAGGAAAGTAGTGGCAGCTTTCTCATGTTTTTCAACAGATAGCCGACCTTCCGCATCCCCCAAGTGCGGCCACCGCACGTGAGTGGTCAGAACCCCATCGCCTCTCTCTGAGTCTGCCTATTGAAAACCATTCCCCGTTGGAGCGCGGGACGGCGCTTTAGATTGCGCCCCCAGCCATCCCGCCGCGCCTGGAGCGGGATCTCGTCGATGAAGCAGCTCGGATTGGCCTGCTCGCCCCGACGAAACTCGCACCAGGACACACTGACGCGCTGGCGGCCGCGGGTGAGTGCGACATAGGCCAGTCGACGTTCCTCCGCCGGATCAATGTTCGTTCGCGACGGGAACAGCGTATCTTCCCAGCCGATCAGAAAGACATGCCCGAACTCCAGGCCCTTTGAGCCATGGATGGTCATCAGCTTGACCCGACCGACACTGTCATCATCCCGGCTTTCCGAACCAAGGGCCGCATGGTCGAACAGCTCCTCCACCGAGCTGAACTCGTTGGCGAGCGACAGAAGCTCGTGCAGGTTTTCCAGCGCCGTGCGTCCATCCTCCCCGGCCGCCTGGTGCATCGCGAGATACCCGCTCTCTTCGACCAGAACCCTCAGACGCTCTCCCAGACTGGGCTCGTCACTGCGGGCGCCTTTCAGAATCACGTCCAGGAAGCCACGCAGCTTGTCAGCAGCCTTGCCGGTGCGTCCCTGCACCGTGCGCTCCGCCGCCTCGTACAGCGAGATCGCCTCCTCATCCGCGACCTGCTCGAATGTCGCCATGGCCTTGGCCCCGATCCCG
>NZ_JASGXC010000008.1:0-7266 GCF_032913585.1 Gluconobacter sp. GP1 | reverse complement strand
GGGCGGGCTGATTGACGATCCGGCGGAAGGCCTCGTCTGACTGCCGCTCATACGGAAAACATGTCAGACGCAGGAAGGCCAGCGCGTCCTTGACCACGCCGCGCTGCCAGAAGGCGGTATCATTGACCAGCTCATACGGGATCTTTGCGCGCAGCAGAGACTCTTCCAGCAGCCGGGAGAGATGGTTGAAGCGATAGAGCACCGCCATGTCCTCGTAAGGCACGCCTTCCAGGGCACGACGTCCGATCTCGGCAGCAATCCCGGAGGCCTCGTCCTGACTGCCGGTATGCCGCAGAATATCCACTGGCTCCCCATCTCCGGACGCGGTATACAGTGTTTTCTCCAGCCGGTTGGTGTCGTGAGAAATGACTGCGTTGGCCGCTGACAGGATATGACCGGTCGAGCGGAAGTTCTGCTCCAGGGCAATCATGCGTCCGGTCGGAAACTCCTTGAGAAAGCTTCGGATAATCCGGACATTGGCCCCACGCCAGCCGTTTATGTGGAATACAATTTTTCAACTCAAAATTACGCTCTAAAGGCACGTTTTGCAGGAAAGCAGCAATTCTGCTCCTCAACAAAGCGATAAGACAAACCGTCGCCCAGAAGTGGACCCGTTTGTTCGGACAGTGTTGTGGGCGTGACAACTTATAGCCGATTGTTGTACCGCCATTTTGACGGTGTCGCTGTGAGCCAATCTTTACGTGAAGTGTCTCCACCTCGGCCAAACTTGCCGCCGCCTCTGGCGTCTGCTTCCCAGAGAAAACCGTCGCCATACCCTCAATCACTTAGGGCTACCATTGTCTAATGCACACCGTGCTTTGACGACAACTCCGCCAGTTCTGCTTCCTTCGGGTCGCCTCCAGAGCAATACGAGACCTGAACTAACCCGAATACTGTTTCAGCATAACCTTGCCCATAGATCCGTCCTCTCTCAGGCCGGTCTATAGCTGAATCCCCTGGCAAAAAAACGAGGGCCACCTCTCGACGATTTGTCAGACAAAATAATTGTTGTTCAAACGCCTGATAAGGCTACATGCATAATACAGATTTATATAGCGCATATCGAAGCATGATTGCCAGCGCTTACCCTAACGGGTATCAAGGTTGGAATGTATTTTGAATAAAGCCAATCATTAGGGAATGAAAGATGAGTCTGTCCCAAGTAGTCCATTCAATGCGCCGACGAATTCCTTGGGAAGTAGGCAAAACGATCATAAAAGAAATTGGTCTTTCTACGGGGCGTGGTTGGGATAAGACTGCTCATAAACTCTTGGAAGATCATCTCGTCGCTTCAAAAGAAACTCCTCTGCGCCTCGCGCTTGAAGAGCACATTCTTTGTGGAGAAAAATCTGTACGGTTTTATCAATTGGAAAACGACGATATGGATTTGATTCGTCAGTTTTCGAAAAGTTGCGAAGTAGAAAAAAGCCCTTTTTCAGAATATTTCCCGAACCTGGTTCCAGAGGATGATCTTTCAGCTTTACGTCCTCTGGGAATTAATGTCGTAGCAGTCAGAAACTACCCAGATGCCTCAGCAATTATACTAGGATCGGTTCGATCGGTTCAACATCGTCAGCTCTTAACAAGTGATGATTTTCCCGACGCTACAGAAACCATCGAAAAGTTCGATGAAGTAGTAGGCATGCGGCTTCAGCATTGGGAAGCCTTAGACGTCATTTGGGTACCAAATACAGGTAACCGCGTCAGTGTCAGAGTAGACTTCCCTCCTGGCACGAGCCATGAAGTCAGTGACATAGCGCACAATCAGATTGCTCACAAAATTAGCAATAGCATTGGGAAAGAATTATCCTTTGTACCGTTGGATATGTTTGGGTTGATCAACAGAATATATCAAGATTCTACGGAAGGAAGAGTCGTAGAACTAGCATTTTCCACCAATACTGCGTCTTCCAAACACGAGAAAATGCGCCTTAGACATCTAGATTTACGTGAGGAGAATTATCATGTTGCCGGGAAAAATGGTCTGAATGCTCCTATAGAACCTTTCCGCTTAGCGGTGGAGTGGGACTTGTATTCTGCAAATCAATTCCTAGGACGGCCAGAGGCTCTCTTTTTGGGATCGTCTAGATCGTCCATGCTTTCTGATGTGATCATCCGCGGATGTCGCGGATTTTCAGATTATGCTAATGTTCAAAGCCGCTTAATACATCACATGGAGGTAGTGTAATAATCACGTGAGGCAGCAACTAAATCATATAAAGAGCGAGTTAGACCACTGGCCAGAAATGCCTGCGCGTCATATTTGCTCAAAAATCATTGATTTCGTTGAAGAAAACCCAATTTCTCAATTAGAGATGTTGAGCATGAGAACCCTTGCTCATATTTCTAATGAAAATTCGATTGATAGAGACCTTATTTCTGCGATTCTAATTTTATCTTCTTCTTTAAATGTTATTGAAAGAAGATTTCTTTATTTTGCAGCAGATAAAAAAGAATACCCATTATCCGAAGAAGATTTTAATGAAGCTGAAAAATTGGGGACAATAATAGATCCTTCTACTGGGACAGAAGTGGAATTATTAGAGAATAATATATTTATATATTACACAATTTCCAATAAAATTAGACTATTGAAAAATTCAGCATGAGTGTTGCATCTCATACCACCATTGAAGAACTTCGTTCCATTTGCACTGATGCACCTATGCAAATTCTTTTTAGAAGTCTACTTTGCTGTACATATGATGATTTTTGTGAAATTTGCGATGATGCAGTGGGTTGGGCCTCCCAGGAAATATCTAGAAACCCACAGTTAAAACAAGGGAGATCTGAAGACGAATTAACTCTGGATATAGTTGGGTACCTGAGGGCTATGGGATTTTCTGCTTCTCACGATACAATGACCGGTGGACACTCAGACATTTTAATCGAAAAAGATAAAAAATTTTTATGGTGGGGCGAAGCAAAAATACACCGAGATTACGATTGGCTTTTATCCGGATATGATCAATTAAGCACTCGTTACATGACGGGCGCTTTAGATCAAAATAGAGGAGCTCTAATAATTTATAATTACGGCTCTAGATCAGATTCGGTTATCGGTTCATGGAGAGAATACCTAGAATATAATGTTGATGGAATCACGATTAATTCTTGCCCAAAAGACAATAATTCTTTTATTAGCTCGCATATCCATAGTGGTACAGGCGTGGAGGTCAAAATCAGGCATTCAATAGTAAGTCTGTACCGAGCTCCTGCACCAAAAAGAAAAGGGAAAAAGCCGCCAAAAAAGTGAATTCTTGAATAATATGACGCAAGTAGTCCTGATTATATTGTTTTATACAAAGTCACGAAAGCCACTGTTGGCATTATGGTAAGTTACCCGTTCCAAAAGCCCAGCTAGCGTTTCTGTTTGGGATTGGTCTCCAGCCACGTCACAGATTACTTTAATTTTGAAACTGGAGACGACGCCAGCGCCCCACTCGTCGCCGAAATCTCGCCAGGAGTTCGACCATCTGGCGTCGGCTTATCACGAAGTTTGTTCAACATTCCTTCCAACGCTTCAACGTCTCCGGACACGGCATCCCGTTCCTCTGGACTTAACCAAACTTCTTCCAGTAAGCGATTGGCCGCTTGCTGAGCGGCCAGAACAACCCCTTTGGCGCTTGGTTTTGGGATATTAAAATAACAGCGTGCACAGGCCATGCGATGCGGACAGGTACTCCAGAACGCATTGCTACAGTAAGAGTCACCCAAATCGTAGTACTTCCAGGGCGCCCCGTCTTTCGGTGCGCCTGCCGCAATAACCTCCTGATCAATAACAATTTCGATCATCCGTGCCGCCTGATCCGCCTTGGCAAACGCGCTGGCTAATTGCGTAGGCTTTGACCGAACATAGCTCATGGTCGATTGAACGGACGTATGGCCACACCATTTTGCCAGATCGAATATTGTCATGCCTTGTGGAACACTCGCCAGCATAGACACAGCGGAGGCCCGTCCACGGTGACTTGTAATGCGGCCTTTACTGTCCTCAAGCGGAATACCAGCCTTTTTGCACAAAAGCGGAATAACCGTTTGATTTAAAACTTCCTTTGCAATCGGTCTATTTCGAAGTTGAAAAAGAAAATGCACATGCTCACCGGTTCGGCGATCAAGATGCTTATGGGGAGATGCACGTTTTTTCATCCAGGCTGCAATGTATTTATGAACCGCGTGACTGACCGGCTTTGTGTATGCAACCGACGTTTTGCCTTCTGGAACATCAAGCCAGCAGACCTGACCTGCCGGAACGACGTTGCCAGACTGATCGATCACATCTTCTGATTGCTCACGCGTGCAACCAACCCGAAGTCGGGCGATCTCATTGCTCCGGAGGCCTGCATGTGTCCACACCACGGCGATGGCCTGCAACAGAGCGAATGGATAGAAACAGTCAGGAGAAAGATCAGCTGGTTCAATGTTGAGACTGGCCCAGGTCAGTTTCAGCCAGGCTGCATCATCTATGGTTCTGGGGTTTACCCCAAGATATTTCGCAATATTCCTCGGTGTCGCGAGATGGTAGCGCGGATTACATCTGAGCCGCGCCCATTCCCAACTCTGAATATCAGATAAAAACCGACGCATTACCTGATAATAAGCGACTTTCGTCGGCGCCTGCAGAGGCTGGCCAGCGGTTGGGATAAGCCGATAATCAAAGGTCGATCCGCCCCAACCGCCGACGTGTAACTTGTCGACGGCGGCGAGATAGTCAGCGCATACCGATACCGTCCATTGTTCTGGTCCCGTAACTTCCGGGTGCTCCCGACTCAGCCAGATCCCGATACGGGTCAGTGTGTTATAGACCGCTCGCCTCGATCCTTCCCGCAGGGTTGTTGTTTCCAGCCAGCGTCGGCACCATGTCATCCATTCGGGATTGATATTGTCAGTTTCAGTTCCGTGACGGGGTGGATATGCCCGAAAATGGATGACTTTTGATGTCAGCCCCATCGCCGCCAAACCGTTTGACAAAATTCCAATCCGGTTGGCGACGTGATTTCCCGCGTAACACTCGCGTGTATATTCCAATATCTCTCTGTTGAAACTTTCAAGTTTTGGGTTCTCGCCTTGCAGCGCAACTGCCGCAAATATTGATGGTACCAGCGGCCGCACGGTCTGACAGACAAAGCCGACACGGGTCAGGGCCGAGAACAGTCGCTCACATTCTGTATCAACGATCTCCGCCCCAAAAACCAAGCGGGCGACAACAGCCGTCGCAACATTCCGTTGGATTTTGTACAGGCTTCGAAAACCACAAAGAAGATAAGCTACCGCAATGATCTGCGGTACAATTCCAGTTTTTTTCAGAACAGGGCTGTTATTGATAATCTCAACCCAGAGGTCTTCACTCCAGCCCCAATACGGTGCTTCCTGACGTGCGACTTCCAGGAGTAAATACTTCAGGGCACGGTGACTGTTAGCGCGGTCAAGGTTACTGCGATACAGGACGTCCGTCAGAGGCTTGCGAAGACGTGGCGCCTGCCGTCTCGTAATAATAAGATGCTCTTCTTTCCAACGTCGGACAAGTTTTAACTCGTCTTCCGATAAGGTCACCCGTCTATCGTAGTCTTCGAGATTAATGTGGAATTTGTATTCGGATGGGACGTGAGGAACGTGAGATTCTGCCACTTTTCTATCCTCCGAAGACCCTGTTACCAAGCTTCATATCCATCTGTTCGACTGAGTTTGCGATCTTGCGAAGCAGATCTTCACCGGAAAGATGGATATAGAGTGTCGTGCTTTGAACATTGCGATGCCCGGCATAGGTCGCAATATCATGTAGACGCCAGCCAGCACGGGCCAGATGCGTCAATCTCAGGTGACGCAATGTGTGCGTACTGAACAATGGCATATCAGCCTGGAGAGCAAGACGTCTGACAGTTTTGCTCCATGACCACTTCGTAATAGGCTGCCGAAAGTTCCGATCTGACTCAGATAGAAACAGGGCCGCTGAATGGGTCGCCGCGTTGCGCCTCTGATGCAGATATACCGCCAACACAGGACAGAGCGCCGCTGAATAACAAACCACACGCGGGCGGGCGCTTTTACTTGTTTCAGCCCGAATGGTGAGCAGACGTCTTGCAGGGTCGATATCCGAGACGCGCAAATTTACTAATTCTTCTCGGCGCAATGCACCGTAATACGCCAGCGCAAACATGAGACGGTTTCTCACCGTTTCCTGTGCGACTACTTCTTGCAAGCGTCCCCATTCTGGATCGGACGGCAAATGGGGCAACAGCTTGGAACGACGTACCAAACCATATCGAAATCCGACATGTTCAGAGAATGGACCCCGTCCTACAACAGCCTGCCCGCGCGGCGCTGGGTTTCGATGAATGATCCCTTCAAAAACCAGATGGTCATACCACAGGCGAACGGCGGACAAACGCTGATGCAGCGTGGCATTGCTTACTGGCGGGCGAACGGAAAGAAGGGGAACCGCCTCCCCACGCAGATACCGTACGAACAGAGCGACCTGAGCCAAAGTCGCGGCCTCAGCCGGTATGCCTACTGCTGTGCAAAAAGACAGATACTGATCCAGACCTCTGGCGTAGGCATCAATGGTCGCGGGTGAGCGCCCAAGATTATCGAGTAGCGAGAGCCACAAGCATCCTTGCTGGTTCTCGGAAACCTGCGGATAACGTGACCAGTCTGGAACGGGCATGACACACCCTTTCTTGCTGCTACGGCATCACTCTAAATCAATGCATTCCAATTAACCTATAAAATCGACTGCGCATCGTCGCCGACAACGAAGAGCTCGTTGTGGTCTTTGGACAGGCATTTCAGCCAGAGAAACTGGAGCCGGTTAACGTCCTGGAACTCATCGGCCAGCACGCAGTCAAACCGGTCCGCCCAGTCCCGTCTGTAGCGTTCGTCGCGGAGCATGGTCACGGTAGGCCACAGCAGCAGGTCTGCAAAATCCGCGCGATTGCTTTCGCGCAGCATCGCCTGATACGCAGGATAGAGCACGGCCGCATCCCGCCAGACCATGATGTCATCGCCTTCGGTGATGGCATCCGTCGCAATCCGTCCCTCGACCCAGGCCACGGCATCCGGGGGAAGAACCATGTTTTCCTTGAGCATGGCGATGTGCGAGCTGACGGACTTCACACGCTTGCGAAACGTCTCTCCGTCATCGGCATTCATGACGCCTGCTTCAATCGCCTTTTCCAGGAGCCTGCGCACGATCTTCGTGGAGAGATCGAAGAACCGTTGATTGATGCGTCTGGCTCCTGATTTCAGAGTTTTGGCGTGCTGATTGAT
>NZ_JASGXC010000007.1:5415-122671 GCF_032913585.1 Gluconobacter sp. GP1 | reverse complement strand
CCCCAGGCCGGAAACAGCTTGGGGTTTTCGTTCGTCCACCCGACGCAACCGTCAGATGGCCGGCAAGGTCATCCTCAAGAAAAATCGCAAGTTCTCCATTCTCCGGAATGAGTTTGAGCCGCGTGATCAGAGACCGCATCGCTTTTCTAGCCTGCGTCCCAGTGGCCTCGTTCTGCAGGCTAGCGTAAAGAGCACCGAGGAGTGTCAGCACAATCTTCTCGCGATCAACGTCAGCAGCGCGTCGTCAGCTTTCAGCCGGGCCCCGGTGCGCTTACAGAGCGTCGGTCAGGCGGACGACTTGGCGGGCATAGATCGCCGTGTCACCTAGCAGCAGGGACGCTAACGCGGTCTTGCCGGCTTTTCGCGCGTTCATCTCTGCCTTGGAAATGCCTAGCAATCAGTTGGCAGTGAAGAGAAGGCTTATGATCCAGGGGTTGCCGGTCAGTGCAGGAACCTGAGCGCCTAAACATAGACAGCTCAGTGGCATCCTCCTGCTTTCCCACTGCAAGCCTTACAATTGCCGCATCCTTTTGACGGGATAGCAACAGGGGTGCGAGATTGTAACCCGCACGCAGTTTTCAGGCGCCCCCAGCTCACTGGAAAGAGACGTGCATACCAGTAGAGTGCTGCGATACTGACCAGTAGAATGGCAACGATTGTTTCAATCATCATGCGTCTCCTGTGACAGCCCTGGCGACGTGATAGACTATGAAGGCTGCGACATATGCCAAACCAAAAAGATACGCTGTTGCTCCCAGAACGACTTTCATGGACCGGGTTTCCCGTCGCATGACAGCCAGAGTCGAGATGCATTGCGGAGCATAAACATACCACGCCAGCAGCGAGAGAGCGGTAGCAATGCTCCATTGGCTCGAAAGAAGTGGCAGAAGCTTCGCGGATGCAGCGTCTTCACTCACCCCGAGGGCATAGACTGTTGCAAGCGCACTGACGGCGACTTCACGTGCAGCGAGGCCGGGAATCAGGGAAACGCAGATCTGCCAGTTGAAACCGATGGGAGCAAAAATCGGGAGCATAAGGTGGCCAATCCGTCCCGCAAGGCTGTAGTCAATAGCAGCACCGGTTGCGCCGGCGGGGGGAAGCGGGAAACTGGATAGACCCCAAAGCAGGACATTCAGCGATACAATGATCGTACCAACCCGTGACAGGAACATCACGGCACGCTGCCACAGACCGAGCGCTAGGCTTTTGAGATTAGGGCGCCGATACGGAGGGAGCTCCAGAAGGAGTGGATGTTCTTCTGATTTGACGCCACGCGTCATGATGCGGGCGGCGATGATGCCGCTGACGATCGCCAAAGCATAGAGCCCAAACAGAACCAGACCCTGAATTCCAAAAATCCCAAGAACTGTTTTGTGCGGGATGAATGCGCCAATTAGCAGTGTGTAAACTGGCAAACGGGCGGAGCACGTCATGAGTGGAGCAATCAGGATCGTGACCAGCCGATCCCGGGGATTCTGAATGGTGCGTGCGGCCATAATGCCGGGAATGGCGCAGGCAAAGCTGGAGAGAAGCGGGATGAAAGACCGGCCACTCAGTCCGGCCAAAGCCATGACACGGTCCAGTAGGAATGCCGCACGCGGCAGATATCCCGACTCTTCCAAGGCCAGAATCCACAGGAAGAGAATCAGAATTTGCGGGAGGAAAACAATGACTGTTCCTGCACCTGCGATAACGCCATCAGCCAGTAAGCTCCGCAAGACACCGTCAGGCAGCGGCCTGAGAATGAACTCCCCAAGCATGGTAATGCCACTTCCCAGAGCATCCATGAGAGGTTGTGCCCAGGCAAAGACTGTCTGGAACATCACGAACAGAACGACCAGCAGAATGACTGGGCCCCAGACAGGATGCAGGAACCAGCGATCCAGTCGATCAACTAATCGGGCATGGCCAGCAGAGCGATCCGTAACATATGCCTGAAGCAGACGTCGGACTTCGGCATGAAGGTCCGCGTCCGGAGAAAGCGCTTTTGGTGGAGGCGGAAGAGGGTGGTCCAAGGCTTCCAATAAAGGCTGAACACCCTGCCTGTTCAGGCTGATGACAGGCACAATCGGCATGCCAAGTTCTTGCTCAAGCCCGGCAATATCAATGGTCATGCCATTGCGCTTGGCCTCATCCATCATGTTGAGCGCAACGATGATGGGAACTTCAAGCTGACGAAGTTCCAGCAGAAAGCGCAGATGGAGCCGAAGATTGGTTGCAGAAATAACGCTGATCAGAAGTTCAGGACGTTTTTCAGTACGGTGCTGTCCCAGGCAGACATCGCGCGTGACATCCTCATCCGGGCTTGTAGAGGCCAGACTGTAAGCCCCAGGAAGATCCAGAACGCGGATCGGGCGACCTTGCGGCGTGGAGAAAAAGCCTTCTTTTCGCTCGACTGTGACGCCAGCGTAGTTCGCTACTTTCTGACGGCTTCCGGTCAGCTGGTTGAAAAGCGAAGTCTTGCCGCAGTTCGGGTTTCCAACAAGGGCAGTCTGTAACACATGAGTCATAGGAGACGGCGAGGCGGGAGACGTCATTATGATGGTCAGACTGGGCGGCGCAGAACAATACGCGCTGCTTCTCCTTTGCGGAGCGCAAAACGGGATGTGCCAAGACTAACAGCAATAGGGTCTGCGCCGATTGGACCGGTCGCCACAATTTCCACTCTCTCGCCCGGAACAAAGCCAAGTTCACCGAGGCGGGCAGAAATGGGGTCTGCCAGTGTCAGCTCTTCGACCCGATCAATAATGGCATGATCTCCTTTGGAGAGTGTATTCAGATACCACATCAGTTTCTTATCCCAGTGCCTCCCAGCTCTCCCTTGGGCGTGCTGGCCGTTTCCCTAGATAGGCTCATCCGGCGGGAGCGAAAAGAGAGAGATGAGAATTATTTGCATCCACAGTTTACTTATTGACTGTGTGCCTCAGGATTTTTCTTGCGTGATATCATGTGGGCCGCCTCAAGAACGCCAGAAAGAGCCCGTCTGATAGGGCTGAATGGTCGGAATGAGCGTGGAGATGCTATGAACGCCTTCGCATGACCGCAGAGGAGCCGTGACCTATGAAGAGTATGACGAGAGAAGACGAGATTCCGGCAGACGGCTGTGTGCATTGTGCCACCAGTGAGGTCCCCGGTGAGAAGCGCGTTGAGCAACCCCAGAAGAAGGCACTGCTGAACCGCATCCGTCGGATCGAAGGTCAGGTTGGTGGTATCCTGAACATGGTTCAGGATGACCGTTACTGCGTTGATATTCTCACACAGATCTCCGCAATCAAATCCGCGCTTGATGGTGTTTCCATCCAGATCCTGTCCACCCACGCTAATGGTTGTGTCAGGAAAGCCGTGCAGACGGACGGTGGCGAAGAGGCGATTGACGAGCTTTTGCAGGTCGTGCGCCGGATGATGCGCTGACGCCTCCTCTTTTCCATCGGTGGATTTAGCGGTCCTGTGTCGCGTCCGGGGCTGTGTCAGAAGGAGCGTCCATGCTCATCGCCTGACAGGCCTTGAGCTGCTGCTGCATCTTCGGAGTTAAAGGTTTGCTCTGCGTCTTGAGAGTTTCAAGGCGCTCGCAGAGTTCCATCTGCTGATCCATGGTCAGGCCTGCCAGAGGATCTGCCTTTACCTTTACGGCCACAGGCGCCTTTGGTTCGGTTGTCTGGCTGGAGGCAGCATATGCCACTGTGGCGAACAGAAAGGCAGAGGCGGTGAGAAGAGCTTTTTTCATTATAAGAACTCCTGAAAAATGAAGATCAGAACCAGCTTCTGATGCCGAGGCTGAAGCGTACCGAGCCGGGCTTTTCGCCCTGATCCCGTACGATCCTGCGAGCCTGTGTCAGATGGCCGGAATATGTGACGCCCACATAAGGCGCGAATTTTCGCCATAGCTCGTAACGAAGCCTGAGCCCGGCATCGACGTCTGACAGGCCTGCGCCTGCCTGCCGGGCTGGATCAGACTTCGTATAGAGATTGAACTCCGCCTGAGGCTGGAGAATAAGACGATTGGTCAATAGGAAGTCGTATGATCCTTCGACGCGGGCACCGAAGCGCCCACGATCACTGACATAACCTGTGGCCTGGAACTCGAACTGGTATAAGGCCAGCCCTTGAATACCGAAGGCCCCCCACGTCCGGGCCGGGCCATCATCCAAGTCAACACGCACGCCTCCCTGCAGGTTCCAGTATGTGGAAATGGCACGGCTGTAGAGAATATCCTGCTGGCCATCGCTTAGGCGCCCTTTCTCAAGGGTGCCTTCAGACTTGATCCAGAGTCGATTATAATCCGTGCCGTACCAGACTTCACCGTCCCAGCGGAAATCAGTGCCGGCGGGGGCATAGCGCCCTTCTGCCTGCTCCAGAATGCCATGGAACCAGCTGCTCTGGTCCATCATCACGGGCATGATGTTGCCAAGATGCGTGACCGCGCCCGGAATCGGAGCATCCGCGGCGTGATATTGCGTGGTGTCTTCGGCATGAGCCATACCGGTTCCAGCCAGAAGCATGGTTGCTGCCCAGGCGGCTTTCATGACACCACCACGGTGCGAAACATGCCCAGATCCATGTGATAGAGCAGATGACAGTGATAGGCCCACATGCCGGGAATATCTGCCGTCACGAGATAGCTCATGCGAGATCCCGGTTGTGAAATGATGGTGTGCTTGTAAGGGCGATAATCGCCTTGGCCATTCTCCAGTTCACTCCACAGGCCATGTAGATGGATCGGGTGCTCCATCATGGTGTCATTGATCAGTGTGAAGCGGACCCGCTCTCCTTTTTTCAGGCGGATTGGTCCGGACTCTGAGAATTTTCGGCCATTAAAGCCCCAGATATAACGGTCCATATTTCCCGTCAGATGCAGGATGATCTCCCGTGATGGAGGCCTGCGGTCTGCGCCCGGTCGTGTCGCGCGAAGCTGCCCATAATTCAGGACGCGTCGGCCATTGTTTTCCAGCCCATCCCCTGGGCTGTTTGTCCGATCAATCGGCATTATCGCGACGTTCTGGTTTTCGACATTAATCGGCGGCGGCCCAGGATCGTCGATTTCCATCTTTGGCATGGACATATGCCCCATATGGCTCATGTCCATGTGAGACATATCCATTCCAGGCATGTTCTTCATGTCCGTGCCGTGGTCCATGCTCTCTCCCGGCTTCATGTTGCCCATACCCATGTCGACCATGGTGCGGACGGGGCGTGGATCCATGGGCGGAATCAGTGCACTCATGCCCGAGCGAGGCGCCAGTGTGCCGCGGGCAAAGCCTGTTCGGTCTTCGCTTTGAGCAAAGATCGTATAGGCCCGGTCTTCCTTGGGCTGAACGATGACGTCATATGTCTCCGCCACGCCGATGCGGAATTCATCAATCGGAACTGGCTCCACATCGTTGCCGTCTGCCTGAACGACGAGCATTTCGAGCCCGGGAATCCGCACGTCAAACAGCGTCATGGTGGCGCCATTGATGAAGCGCAGACGCACACGCTCGCCTGGGCGGAACAGGCCGTTCCAGTTCATGTCTGGCGCGTTGCCGTTCAATGTATAGGTGTAGATAGCGCCTGAAACATCCGCGATATCGGTTGCGGCCATGTTCATCCGGGACCAGGCAAGCCGGTCCTTCAGAGCGGCCATGGCGCTCCCCGCATCACGGGCTTCTTTGGGAAAGGATGCGGCTGTTCGTTGACGGAAGACGTAATAGTCATCCTGCATTTTGAGATTGCTGACGATGTCATGCGGCATGACATCCGTCCATTCTCCCAGAAAGATAACATAATCCCGGTCGCAGGCATTCGGATCAGGACGAATGGGGTCAATGACGATGGCGCCATACAGTCCCATCGCTTCCTGCATGTTGGAATGGCTGTGATACCAGTATGTGCCGCTCTGATGCAGGCGAAAGCGATAGCTGAAAGTCTTGCCCGGTGGGATGCCCGCAAAGCTCAGGCCCGGCACGCCATCCATATTGGACGGGACGCGGATGCCGTGCCAATGGATCGACGTTGTTTCATCCAGCGCGTTTGAGACGTTCAGTGTGACGGTTTCGCCCTGTTTCCAGCGCAGGATGGGGCCAGGCACTGTTCCACCAATATTGGGGGCGTGCATGGATTTTCCATCGAGAGAAATATGCGTTCGGCTGACCTTTAGATCCCAGATATTGGAAGGGGTTGAAGGCAGAAGGCCTGTAGACGTGCGAGTGCTCGCTTGTGCTTTGTGAGGCAGGGCGCTTAGGCAGGCTCCCGCACCGAGGCTCGTAACAAAACGCCGCCGCGTCAGGGGGCGTATGGGGTCGAATGAATTAGGCATCAGCTGAAAACCGGGAAACGGTGCAGGAAAACCGGAGCGCACGGATGCACACTCCAGCCGCAGCAAAGCTGCGGATCGGGTCGTTTCAGGAAATCAGCTGTTTGGGGGGAGGGGGCGTCGGAATCCAGTCTGTTCCAGACAGCGATGTGTGGCCTGTTTTGGCAAAGCGTCTGGCAATCGCAGGATGCGCCGACAACGAGGGTGTGTTCGCAAGCGTCAAGAGAGGGTCAGCCGACACGGAATGGATGTGGCAGCAGCCCTGTCCATGCCCCGCGCGGTGATGATCATGGAGAGTGGGAGTTCCGAGGCCCGGCATACTGTGCTTGTCGCAGGCATCAGACGTCTTGTGAGTCATGGATGCGCAGTGCGTCATGGCCATGGCGTGTGCCCGTGATGCTGCATGCGCCGGAAAGGCACCAGCCATCAGTCCCACCTGCATCAGCAGGCAGGCGATGACGCCAAGCCATGTCCGGGTATGCGTTTTGAGCATCACAGATCCCTGTCTTCCACAGGCGTCTGGATGTCCTTTCGCCTGCCTCCTGCAATGACCCTATACCCAGGCAGGGAATGAATGGAAGAGACATTTCACCCACAGAGCATACACAAAAAGGAGGGAGACAGGATTTCTCTTGGATACCCCCCATCCGTACACATTATTTAATACGGTATATTAACGATTTTAATTTCAAAACCGCCCGGAAATTGCATAGGAGAAAAACATATACCCAACAGGGGTATGAAAGAATCGCAGTATTCCAAGGATACTGAGTAAGCCGGAAGGAAAATGACCATGACGCAGACAGCACATCTCAAAGTGGAAGGAATGTCCTGCGAAGGATGTGCAAAGCGTCTGCGCGAGGCGCTGGAACACGTGCGCGGCGTCTCATCGGTTACAGTCGTACTGGCTGGCGGACAGGTTACGGTGGCGTACGATCCCGACGTGGCAACTCCTGCGGGGCTGGCCGAAACTGTTGAAGAGACAGGGTTCGACCTGGTTTCCTAACGCGCGTCGCCTTCTCATTCAGAGAGGCGCACGGTACACAACACCCGGTTCAATCTGTGAAACCAGTCCGGGTGTCATGCTGCAGCGTTATATTGTCAAATCGAAACAAATTGTGCGGCAGAGTTATTTTTTCTGGGCAGGTTTTATGACACATCACGGCATTGACGCATCCAGACGTTTCCTGAAGTTCTCGGTCTCCGGGTCTGCCCTTCTTTGTGGGACTGTCCTGATGGGCTCCGCTCCTGATGCTCAGGCTGCTGAACGCGGAGAGAAAACACGCCAGAAAATGTCTCATTGCCGCATTCAGCACAAAGATGCGGGGGGACGACAGGTCTGCGGGAAGCCGATGGTTTCTCCGGAAACTACAGCCGCTATTGCTGAAGCACCCGTGGCCCAAAGCCCCGATCTGGCCTCGACCGTAGAAGGCGGAACAGAGAACCTGCGTGTTTATGGAACGCCACGCTCCTATACCGCACCCGCCGTAGAGGCATGGGGTAAAACGCTTGTCGCATTGAAGGATATTCCGCACTCCATTTCTGTCATCACACAGCAGCGCATGGAAGATTCCAACATGCTGACGATGACGGACGCCATGCGGCAGATTAACGGTATCCGCGTTCTTCCCGGTTCCACTGCCAACAGTAATTTCTATTCACGCGGCTATCAGCTCACGACGTCCATCGATAATACGCCGAACGCTGCTGGAACGCTGAACAATGCGAGTTTTGACCTGTCCATGTTTGACAGGATCGAGGTCATGCGCGGGTCGGCTGGACTATTGCAAGGTGCTGGCGGAGCTGGTGGCGTTGTCAATCAGGTGACAAAAAAGCCCGGCAAGGATTTTGCTGCAAGCGGAAGTGCCTCGGTTGGTAGCTTCAATAATTATCGCGCCGATGTTGATCTGACCGTTCCGCTCAATCGCTCCAAAACGCTACGGTTCCGTACGGCCGACGTCTTTCAGGATAACGATTACTTCTACAAGTATGCCCATAATCGGATGTGGCAGGCTTATGGCGCTTTGGAATGGGACATCACACCGTCCACCACATTCCTTGTGTCTCATGCAGCTCAGAAGCAGAATATTGATGCACCCTATTACGGGCTCCCCGTCACGACCACGCGGACGCTCTGGTATGGCGGGCGCGATGCGAACCCCACGCCTCCCTGGGGCTACAGCAATTACATGACGCAGCAGACGATCGCCTCGTTGACGCAGAAGCTCTGGGGCGACTGGAGCGTCACAGCACGTGGGACATTCTACGACCAAAGCTACAATACATCGTATAATTCTCCCGACACTCTTCCGGATGTGCGTACCGGCCTTACAAGTTACGTAGACAGTGGGACTTTCCCTTATCGTGGGACCAATACATCCAGATCTGCGGACATCTACGCAACAGGCAGCTTTCGCCTTCTGCACCGCACGCACCATTTGCTGCTGGGCTTTAATTATAACGCCTACAACACACATGTTGCCTACGGAGCTGTAAATTCAGACGCGCTCTACTCTGATGTCAGCATTAACAATACGGCAGTTGTAAAGAAGCCTGCCACAGGCAGTATTACCTATAACCCGGCGGACGGGGCTGAAGGCACAGACGACAATGCTTATCAGTGGGGGTTCTATGGTCAGCTACGCCTTGAGCTGATCCATCATCTTTCGCTGATTCTTGGCGGCCGGGTGTCACGCTTTTCCGAAAAGACGCGGGATGGCAGTCCGTCTCCGGAAAGCCCATGGAAAACCACGGCGAATATTCATGGCCAACTGACGCCTTATCTCGGCACGGTGTATCAGATCACGCCCAACCTCTCCTGGTACGCCAGCTATGCCAGCATCTTCACACCTTCTGTGGGGCGGCTGACTTTCAACGGAGAAGGTTTGACGCCGCAGCAGGGCAATCAGGTCGAAACGGGGTTTAAGGGCGAGTACTTCCATGGGCGCCTCAATATCTCGACAGCCCTGTTTCGTATGGAGAGTGTGAACCAGCCTGTTCAGGATCCGGATCACACCAGCTTTTATATCACGACCGGCCCAATCCGTCGGCAAGGCTGGGAAGCGCAGGTGGATGGCCAGATCCTGCCGGGACTGGATGTCTCCATCGGATACACATATCTGGATACCAAGGTTTCCAACCCGAAAGTTTCAGACTTCGGGGGTGTTTTCTCACCGCATCACATGTTCAAGTCCTGGGTACATTACAATGTGCAGCAAGGTCGTCTGAAGGGACTGAACTTTGGCGTCGGGCTGGACGCATACAGCAATCTTCGGGGCAGTTATGCCACGACAGTCCAGGGCGGTTACATGACGCTCGACAGCGTCATTGGGTACCGGTTCAACAAGCATCTCAAACTTCAGCTGAACGCCTATAACCTGACAGACCGCTATTATTACGAACGTGCCAGCGGCGTCTGGCAGTTTAACTTCCCAGCCGCTCCCCGCAGTTTCATGGCAACGCTTCGTGGCACATACTGAATCCCCGACACCCCCACATTCTCTTTCTGACTGGAAGGTTCTGCTCCCCTACTGGCGGTCGGAAGATCGCTGGAAGGCGCTGGGCCTACTGGGCAGTATTATCGGCTTGTCCTTTCTGGATGTTCAGGTCGCGGTGTGGTTTGGGAAATGGGACCAGACCTTTTTCGACACAATGTTCGCGTACCGTGTTGCAGCCTGCATTGCGTTACTGCCAATTTATATTCTGATGACGTCGCTTAGCGCCGGAATGAGAGTTATCCAGCAATATATGACACAGGTGCTCTCCATGCGCTGGCGCCTGTGGAATACACGGGTTTTTCTGCGCAAATACCTCTCCGATGACGCCTATTATCATCTGGAACATGGTCAGAACCGGGCGGATAACCCGGACCAGCGTATTGCCGATGATCTGGCCCAGATGACCGTCTGGACGCTCCGCCTCGGGCTGGAAGCCATTCAGGCTGTCACAACCTTTTTGTCCTTTGCAGTCGTGCTTTGGACAATTGGTGGAACGCTCTCATTTGTCTGGCATGGTTGGCACATCGTCATCCCGGGATACATGTTCTTTGGAACGACGATTTCCATTCTTCTGGTCTCGTTCGTGCTTGAGAAAGCAGGTGGCCCCCTCGTAAGCGCTAATTATCGTCAGCAGCATTACGATGCTGATTTACGCGCGACCTTGCTGGATGTTCGCCGCAACGCGGAACAGATCGCGTTCTATGGTGGGGAGGCTGCGGAGCACTTCCGTTTGTCCGAATGCCTGAACCGTATTGCCAAAAACTGGCGCGGCGTCATGACCTACACGTGGCGCGCCAATACTGTGGTCGAACTCTATACGGGTGGCGTTAATATCGTTTTGTGGGCGCTGCTTGTGCCGAAGCTGCTGGCACATGCTCTGACGTTTGGTCTGTATTCGCGAATCAATTCAGCATTCATGAATGTCCGCCGAAGCCTGCAATGGTTTATCGAAAATTACACGGATCTGGCAACGCTTCGCTCCATCCTTCAGCGTCTGGGGGAGTTTGAGCGTGTTGTTGTGAGCCTTCCGGCTGGTGGCATCGTGCGGACGCCGACGGATGCAGACGGGCTTGAAATCAAAGCTCTGTCTCTGGATCGCTCTGATGGTTCTCGCATCGTTGATATAGGAAGTCTCCATATTCCTGCGGGAGAGCGATGGTTCATTAGCGGGCCATCCGGGGCAGGAAAGAGCACCATGCTTCGTGCCCTCGCCGGACTATGGACGCGGGGGACGGGGCATATTTCTTTCAACATGCGCGATGCCATGTTCCTGCCTCAGCGCAGTTATGTTCCGGCTGGCTCTTTGCTTCAGGCCCTTAGCTATCCAGCAACCCCGGATCGCTATGCCCGTGAAGCCTGTGAAGAGGCGCTTCTGGCGGCAAATCTGGAGTTTCTTATGCCAGACCTGGAGAATGAAGCGGCCTGGGGAGACGTGTTATCTCCGGGAGAGCAGCAACGACTGGCATTTGCTCGGGTTTTTCTTGCTCGACCATCCACGTTGTTCCTCGATGAAGCGACGTCTGCTCTGGATGAGAAGAACGAGGCTGATCTTTATGCGCGCCTCCTTGAACGCCTGCCTCACATCACCCTCATCAGTGTTGCGCATCACGCAGCCCTCAAGGCATTTCATGGCCAGGAAATGATTCTTCGCGAAAAAAGCGTAACTGTTCAGCGTCTTTTATAATACCATATGGGGGTATATTATTCCCCTTTGTTTTGGAGCCTGTGGCTTCGCGAATTCCGTTCGCTCAGGAGAGTCCCAGATGTCACAAACGGTCAGTTTTCCAGTTGGTGGAATGACCTGTGCGGCCTGCGCTGCGCGGATCGAGAAAGTTCTGAACCGCAAGGATGGTGTTCAGGCAGCCGTCAATTTTGCGTCTGAGCGTGCGCAGGTCGAACTGGAAGGCTCGGGCACCACAGTCGGGGACGTTATTGCCGCAGTGCGCAAAGCCGGTTTCTCGGTGGATGAGCAGAGTGTGGACTTCGCAATTACGGGCATGACCTGCGCTGCCTGCGCTGCGCGGATTGAAAAGGTTCTGAACCGGATGCCGTCCGTGCAGGGAAGCGTAAATTACGCTGCCGAGCGTGCGCATGTCACTTATGTTCCAGGCATTGTGACGCCTGATGATCTTGCAACCAAAATCACCAAGGCTGGGTTTGGGGCATCTCGTCTGGATGAAGGGACGCGCGAAGATCCGAAGGCAAAGCGTGAAGCTGTATGGCGTCGGGAGCGAAACCGCTTTCTGCTGACATTCGTACTTGCACTACCGCTTTTCATTGAAATGTTCGGAATGTTGCTGGGGCGTATGGAGACAGTCCCGCTTGCGGTTCAGTTTGTAAGTGCGACGCTGGTTCAGTTCGTCTGTGGCGCTCATCTTTATCGCCGGGCCTGGAATGCAGTTCGGGGCGGATCGGCGAACATGGATGTGCTGGTCGTTCTGGGAACGAGTATCGCGTATCTGTTCAGTGCCCTGGTGGCGATCCTGCACTTGCCCCAGCCAGTTTATTTTGAAGCCAGCGGTGCAATCATCACTCTGATTTCGCTCGGCAAGCTGATGGAAACGCGCGCCAAAGTACGTACCAGTGCAGGGATTGAAAGCCTGTTGCAGCTTCAGCCGCAAACCGCACATGTCGAGCGGGACGGTGTTCTGGTTGATCGTGCGGTAGCTGATATGCACACCGGAGACATCTTTGTCGTCCGGCCGGGCGAGAGTGTCCCGGTGGATGGCGAAGTGCTGGATGGTGCTTCCGATGTAAACGAAGCCATGCTGACGGGCGAAAGCGTACCGGTTCTGAAGCAGGTCGGGAGTGAAGTTTTTGGCGGGACGATCAACGCGAACGGTATGCTGCGAGTTAAGGCAACAGGTGTTGGCTCGGATACAGCTCTGGCGCGGATTGTTCGCATGGTCGAGCAGGCGCAGGGATCGAAAGCAAATGTCCAGAGACTGGCAGACCGTGTTTCCGGCATCTTTGTTCCCGCCGTTGTCGCATTCGCTGTTGCGACTTTCCTGATCGGATGGCTGGTGACGGGTTCCATGACATGGAGCCTGATTTCAGCGGTTTCTGTTCTCGTCATTGCCTGTCCTTGCTCGCTTGGTCTGGCTACACCGACGGCCATCATGGTCGGGACAGGGCGAGGGGCCCAGAATGGTATTCTGTTCCGGAATGCAGATGCGCTGGAGCAAGCCGAGAAACTTACGACAATCATTCTCGATAAGACTGGAACCCTGACGCAAGGTCGCCCGACCGTCACCAGTTTGCATCCTGCTGTCGGCGTTTCGGCTGACCGTCTGCTGGCCGTAGCTACATCCCTGGAGCAGAATTCCGAGCATCCTCTGGCTCGGGCTATCGTGGATTATGCATCAGCTCACCATGCGACGATTTTGAGTGTGGATGGGTTCAAGGCCATCCCAGGTCTGGGCGTTGAGGCCCAGATTGACGGAGAGGCAGCCTTGCTCGGATCTCCGCGCTATCTTACGCAGGCCGGCTACAGCCTGGATGCTCTTCCTGTGGCGGCGCTCGAAAATGAAGGGCAGACCGTAATTGCGGTCGCCACGGGAGGACGCCTGCTTGGCATCGTCGCGTTGGGGGATGGTCTTCGCCCGGATGCCATTTCAACGGTTACAGCGCTGAAGGCACGTGGAATCAAGGTTGTCATGCTGACGGGCGATAATGAGCGTGCCGCAGCTGTTGTTGCGCGGCAGGTTGGCGTGGATGATTACCTCGCTGGCGTTTTACCGCAGCACAAGGCTGAAAGCGTGACGAAATATCGTGCTGAAGGTGCCGTTGTGGGGATGGTCGGGGATGGCATCAATGATGCACCGGCCCTGGCAGCAGCGGACGTGGGCTTTGCTGTCGGGGCCGGTTCTGCCGTTGCGTTGGACACGGCAGATGTCGTGCTTATGAAGAGTGAATTGGCGGCCGTTCTGGATGCCATTTCCCTATCCAGGGCTACGCTTTCGAAGATCCGGCAGAATTTGTTCTTTGCCTTTATCTACAACGTTCTGGGTCTGCCACTGGCCGCACTGGGCATGCTGAACCCGATTGTCGCGGGTGCAGCCATGGCCATGAGCTCAGTCTCGGTCGTTAGTAATTCCCTGCTGCTGAACCGCTGGAAACCACATTCTCATCACTGAGCTGGTGGCGTGAGGCGGCGCTGAACAAAGGAGATAAGGGTTCTGGCGCCATGGCTCCAGAGTCCCAGAAAGTCATTACTCCCCACATGTCCTGTCAGACCGGCATCCGTAAATTCAGCCTGCCACCGTTGTGCCAGTAGCCGGGCACGATCGTTGGAAAGCCACTGATCGTTCCGGCTGGCCATCATGGCAACGGGAACCGGAGAGGGAGCCTCTGAAAGTGGAGCAAACGCGTTGATGCGAGATGCTTCCGGGTGCGTCGTATGCTCAATATCCGCTGGCGCGACGAGGAACGCACCAGCGACATTGGATGACTCATGCTGTGCGAGCCACCGCATGGTCAGGACCGCACCAAGGCTATGGGCGATCAGAAGGACAGGTTTTTCTGCTTGCTGAATGGCCTGTGTCAGCGCAGCGTCCCACTCTTCCGGTGTTGGATTTTCCCAATCTGCCTGATGCAGGCGAGGCAGGCCAAAAGCAGTTTCCCATCGGGTCTGCCAGTGGTGCTGTCCGGAACCGAAAAGCCCTGGCACAAGCAAAGGCGTGAACTGTGTTTTGATGTGATGAAATTCGGCGGCAAGAACCGTCTCTTCAGACGAGTGCTGAAAGGAAAGCGCTCGAGCACTCGCTGCTAGGTCCAGAGCAGTTGCGCGGCCAGAGAAAAGGTTCATGCCCAAAGCCTCCAGAAACCTGACCGGGAGACAATTCCCGATCAGGATTTGTGATCTGGATTAATAACGAACATAAATCAGAGTTCAATAAAATAACTATATTATAAAGTTATTTTATTGAACATTCTTAGGCCAGCCCGTCGAAAAGCTGTGTGGAGAGATAACGCTCCGCAAAAGACGGGGCGATAACAACAATCGTCTTGCCGCGATTGGCGGTTTTCTTGGCCAAAGTCATGCCAGCATAGAGTGCGGCGCCAGAGGAAATTCCGATGGGAATGCCTTCGACGGCGGCACAAAGACGGGCTGTTGTCAGCGATTCCTGCTCTGAAACCTCAATCACGCTATCCAGTGCCCGCAGATCCAGCGTATCTGGCTGGAATCCGGGGCCAATACCCTGAATACCGTGGGGGCCAGGTTCATCACCATGTAGAACGGCGCTTTCCCGTGGTTCTACACCAAAGACCTTGATCGCCTTGTTGTGTTTCTTGAGGCCGTGCGCAATTCCGGAGGCTGTGCCGCCAGTGCCCAGCCCGGCTACAACCATATCCACTTGCCCGGCAGTGTCGTTCCAGATTTCTAACGCGGTTGTCTGCTCATGAACTGCCGGATTGGCGTCATTTTCAAACTGACTTGGCATCCACGCGTCAGGCAGCGTTTCCATCAGCTCTTCTGCCCGGCGGATGGCACCCGCCATTCCGTCATTTGCAGGTGTCAGCTCGGTTGTCGCGCCCATGAGACGCAGCATCTTGCGCCGCTCAATGGAGGCACTTTCCGGCATGGTGACGATCAGGCGATAGCCTAGCGCAACAGCCGCAAATGCAAGCGAAATGCCTGTATTGCCGGATGTCGGCTCAATGAGGGCTGTCCGTCCCGGCGTGATCAGCCCGCGGGCCTCGGCATCGCGGAGCATGGCAACGCCAATACGGTCCTTGACGGAGCCTAGCGGGTTGAAGAACTCGAGCTTCAGCAGGAGGCGCCCCTGCAGCTTTTCCTGTTCCGTCAGGCGGGGTAGTGCAACGAGCGGCGTGCCCCCGACTGTCTCCAGGAATGAGTTGTAAACCTTACCGCGCGGAGCGGCATAACCTTCGAAGGGAGCGGGGGAAGACAAGGCCTTTTTGTTCATATCGTTTCTGTATCACAGGACGTGGAAAAGGGCAGGACGGAATTTGATCTTAAAAAACTAAATATAAAAGTAATATAATATATAATTTTACGAATCACTTATTGTTTATCGTAATATATTGACGATCTGACGTTTCATCCGTTATGAGAGCATGAACTGATCCACCGGAAGGGCATCCTGATGATGTGTCGAATGTGCTGCTGGCAACCCCCGTGTTGCCGACTTTCCGCGAGCCGGAATTCTTTCTCTTTTCATTCGTAATTTCCCGACAGCACACAGATGTCGGGCGCTTTTAAGGTTCGACGTCATGCTTGGTTCCACAGTTATCGAAATCAATGGTATTTTTCTCGGCGTTGCCATTCTGGTCAGCGCAACGGGTGCGCGCCGCTTCTATGCCGCCCATGACAGCGTTCGCGGGCTGCATAACCAGACCCTGACAGATTTGTCCGCCCTGCGCCGCCTGGTCTCGCAGCACGCACGGTCCGTTCTGAGGCCGATCTGAAATAAACGATTTACGTTTCTTCCTTTACACCTCTTCTCTTCCCCTGTCGGTCCGCTAGAACGGTAGGCTGAACAGATCGGCAGATGGGAGTGTGTGTGGGAGGAAACGGTTTTCTGCGAATGATCCGCGCGCTTTCCGTCAAGAAAGGCGTTGCTCTTGCAGTCGCGGCGTTGGGGCTCGTCATTCTGGCGAGCTTATGCGCTCCGCTCTACGCCCAAATGGCGGGAGTGGACCCGTTTTCTTCCAACATCGCGGGAACCACCACACGTCACGGCCAGTCACTGGACCTGATGCAGCCCAACGATAATCCTCTGCATCTGGGTTTGACGCCCCTGGGGCCTGACTGGTCACCGGGTGCCTATATGCTGGGTTCTGATTCCCAGGGACGGGATGTTGCGTCTCGTCTGTTGTATGGCGGTCGAAGCTCCCTCTTGATCGCGGTATCGGCCGCACTGCTGTGTCTGTGCCTCTCGGGAAGTATCGGTATTTGTGCCGGATATTTCGGGGGGTGGGTGGATGTCGTCCTGTCCCGGTTACTCGATATCCTGTGGGCTATCCCGGTTTACCTGTTTGCCATTTCACTGTCGGTTGTAACGGTAGGGCATGGCCTTCATCTGGGGTTTATAACGCTTGCTGCCGATAGCTTTCTGATTCCCATAGGCATTATTGCGCTGGTTTATGTGCCGTATGCTGCCCGCCCATTGCGAGCCCGTGTCCTGAGTCTGTCACGAGCAGAATTCGTCATGGCTGCCCGGGGGATGGGAGCCTCGGATTTTCGTATTCTCCGACGTGAAATCCTGCCCAGTCTTGCGCCTTCGATGGTTGTTCTCGGGCCTCTCGTCATGGCTCTTTGCCTTCTGGCGGAATCGGCGTTGTCCTTTCTGTCTCTTGGTGTGCAGGCCCCCGCAGCGTCATGGGGAACGCTCATTCAGGATGGAGAAGGCCTTCTTTATACGAGGCCGATTGTCGCCATAGCGCCGGGCATAGCGATTGTCGTGACAGTGCTGGCCCTGAATGTTCTGGGGAATGCCCTTCGGGATCATCTGGACCCGAAGGGAGCCGGTCGATGATACGCAGTTTCCTGTCGCGCACCGGGCAGATGGCGCTGGTGATTTTCGGCATTTCCGTTCTGGTATTCTGCATTTTCTTCGCCACTCCCGGAGCAGACCCGACTGCGCGTATCGCAGGGAGAGGCGCTAGCC
Source organism: Gluconobacter sp. GP1 (assembly GCF_032913585.1). Taxonomy (NCBI): domain Bacteria; kingdom Pseudomonadati; phylum Pseudomonadota; class Alphaproteobacteria; order Acetobacterales; family Acetobacteraceae; genus Gluconobacter; species Gluconobacter sp. GP1. The sequence goes on along the minus strand of NZ_JASGXC010000007.1, from coordinate 105,251 downwards.
CGCAGGTCATGGCGCGGATCCGTACCGAATATGGGTTCGACCGCCCGTTACCTGTTCAGTACGTGCGCATGATGGAGAAATTGTTCGTCACCAGAGATCTCACGTCTTTCGTCAATCACGGTCAGAAAGTCGTGCCCGAAGTGGTGTCTGCGGCGCCGGTAACGCTGTCCCTCGTTGTGTGGGCTGCCTTCTTCTGGGTTGTGGGATCTCTGGGAATTGGCGTTGCGTCCGCGGTGCTAAGGGATAGCTGGGTGGACCGCGTCCTGATGGTGCTGGGTCTGATCGGGCTGTCCATGCCGGTTTTCTGGCTCGGGGAGGTGATCAATCTGTTCACCCAGAGTCGCTGGCACGATACGTGGCTGTTTCGATGGGTGCCTCCGCTGGGATATGTACCGCTCTCTCAAAGTCCGATCGGCTGGGCAAAATCCCTGCTTCTTCCATCGCTGACGCTCTCGGTCTCCTTCATGGGACTATATGCCCGTATTCTGCGATCAGAGCTTCTGAGTGCGATGGGAGAAGACTCTATCCGCACGGCAAGAGCGAAAGGCGCAGGGCCGGCACGTGTGTGGCTCTGGCATGGATTGCGACTGTCATGGTTGAGCTATGTCTCTCTCTTCGGTCTGGATTTTGCCCAGTTGCTAGGAGGCGGAGCGTTGCTGACAGAAGTCGTGTTTGCTTTGCCGGGCGTGGGACGTCTGACTTATCAGGCTCTGGCCACCCTGGATCTGCCTCTGATCATGGCGACGGTCATGTATGCAGCCGTATTCGTTGTCATCGCGAATGCTCTGGTGGATGGACTGTATGCGCTCCTCGATCCGCGTATCAGGAATGGTCAGCATGGACGCTGAACAGTTGCTCGATATTCAGGGCCTGAAGCTGAACCTGCCCGATGGTACGCGGCTCCTTGAAGGTGTCTCGTTTCACCTGAAAGCTGGCGAGGCTCTGGGAGTCGTGGGGGAATCTGGGTCGGGGAAGAGCCTTACGGCCATGAGCGTCATGGGGCTTCTTCCCGGCCTGAAAGCATCAGGGCGCATCCTCTTTTCTGGACAGGAACTGGTTAACCTTCCGGACAAGGCTATGCGTAAGCTTCGGGGCGCGCGGATTGCGATGATCTTTCAGGACCCGATGACGGCTTTTTTACCAGTAAGGTCTATCGGGGCGCAGATTGACGAGCAGATCCGTTTGCATCATCGCGTCAGTAGACGCGAGGCCCGTGCAAGGACGGTGCAGCTTCTGGAGCGGATGGGTGTGCCCGATCCGGCCATGGCCGCAAAGAGGTACCCTCATCAATTGTCAGGCGGTCTGCGCCAGCGCGCCATGATTGCGATGGCACTCTCCTGCACACCGGCCCTACTGATTGCTGATGAGCCTACGACGGCGCTTGATGTCACAGTGCAGGCTCAGATCCTGACATTGCTGCGCGAAATCCGGGAAGACGGCGCCGGGGTCATGCTGATTACGCACGATATGGGTGTTGTCGCGCAGGCCTGCACACATGTGGCAGTCATGTATTCCGGACTGGTGGTTGAAAATGGCCCGGTTCGGGATGTGCTGGATCGTCCCTTGCATCCCTATACTCAGGCGTTGCTCGCAGCCATTCCACCCCTGGACGGTCCCAGACCCGAACGGCTTCCAACCATTCTAGGTCAGCCGCCGACACCTGATAGTCGTCCAACCGGGTGTGTGTTTGCTCCCAGATGCAGCGTCGTTCGGCCAGAATGTGCCGTGCGTCCGCCGCTGACTGAAATCGAGGAGGGACGACGCGTGGCGTGTGTCCTGTATGCGGCATGAGTGTTCTGCTGGAAGCGCGCAATCTGGAGAAATCTTACCGTCTTGGCCGGGGACGTGTGTTGCATGCTGTCTCGGGTGTTTCCCTGCAGGTGCGGAAAGGAGAAGCTCTGGCGCTCGTCGGGGAATCCGGATGCGGAAAGTCGACCCTGGGACGTACTCTGATTGGTCTGACACAGCCGACATCTGGCAAGGTTATGTTCGACGGGGAGGAAATTTCCGGACTGTCCGATCGCGCAATGCGCCCTTGGCGCGCGCGAATGCAGATGGTCTTTCAGGATTCTTCTGCTGCCTTCAATCCACGCCGAACCGTGGGGGAGTCTCTGGCCGAGCCCCTCCGCATTCATCGTCGGCACGGGGTTAGGGAGCGTGTTGCGGAACTGCTTGATCAGGTGGGTCTTTCCCAGTCAGTCGCGGGGCGTTTTCCGCATGAGTTCTCCGGGGGGCAGAGACAGAGGTTGAACATTGCCCGCGCTTTGGCGCTAGGGCCGGAGCTTCTTGTCGCAGACGAGCCCGTTTCCGCACTGGACGTTTCTGTTCAGGCTCAGATCGTCAATCTGTTTGGGGATCTGCGGGCTTCTCTCGGCGTGGCATGCATCTTTATCTCTCATGATCTGTCCGTTGTCCGGCAAATGGCAGATCGGATTGCTGTCATGTATCTGGGCAGTATTGTGGAAGAGGGAAACGGCCTCGATGTGCTGGACCGGCCGGCACACCCCTATACCAAAGCATTACTGGATGCGGTTCCGCGCCCGGATCGGGCCTTGCCGCCGCCTTTGCAAGGCGACGTGCCTAGCCCGATCAATCCGCCATCAGGGTGTCGTTTCCATACCCGCTGTCCGATTGCCCAGCCGCGTTGTGCAACAGAACGTCCTGTACTTCAGCCGTCCGGTGAGGGACGGCAGGTCGCCTGCCATTACCCTCTGTGAAGTTGAAATTCAGCGAGAGGCCGTTTCAAAAGCCAGTGGGTAAAGGGACGCAACCAGTAACAGAGCCATCGCATAGTTGAAGCTCCGTAACAGAAGCGGCCGATGAAGCCACCGTCTCATGCCTGCGCCAAAGCCGGCCCAGAGCGCGACGGAAGGGCAATTCACCAACCCACAGATGACGCCGGCGATGGCAAGGTTGAAGAAGAAACCTTCCTTCGGAACATAGGCTGCAACAATACCGACGGCCATGACCCAGGCTTTCGGGTTGACCCACTGGAAACCAGCAGCCTGCAGGAAGCTGATGGGCTTTCCTTTCCCATTGGCTTCAGGCGTTGCTGAGGATGTGGCAATTTTCCAAGCCAGCCAGAGCAGATAAGCCGCGCTGGCATATTTCAGGCCAACGTAAAACCAGGGTGCATGCTCAAACAGGCTTCCCAACCCAAGGCCGAGAATAACCACCATTAGGACAAACCCCAGCGCAACCCCAAGCATATGTGGGATCGTCCGGCGGAATCCGTGTGTCAGCCCGGAGGACGCCAGCATCATATTGTTGGGGCCGGGCGTAACGGATGCGACAAACGTGAAAAGAACGAGAGGCGCAAAAGCCTGCCAGTAAGTCGGCATGACGGAATTTCCTGTTGCAGACGGGATTATCCTGATCACTATGACAAGGATTACCGGAACAGTACCGGTACAGTTGAACAGGATTCTTTCAGACTGTTCCGGAGGTTTGACCATGACAGTAATGCCAGCTCAGCATGGGACATTTCCCCTCTGGAAGCCCGTCCGTGGTGGTGACACAACGCTCGTCGAGCAACTCGAAACTGAATTCGCCGAGCGTATAGAGACACACAGGCTCAGGCCCGGCAGCCGCCTGCCGTCAGTTCGCAAGATGGCCGAAAGCGCAGGGCTCAGTCGCTATACGGTGATGGAAGCGTATGAGCGTCTTCTGGCGCGCGGGCTGGTTTTGTCACGGCCAGGCGCGGGATATTTCGTGCGCTCACCCGTCGAGCCGCCGGTCTTTGCGGAAGCCATAACGCAGGCGCCCCCGGAACAGTCAAAGCTCGATGTGACATGGCTTTTGCGCGAAATGTTCGGCACCGGACAGTCTAATCGCCTGACTGCGGCCTCTGGTGTTCTTCCATCGCACTGGCTGGATGCGGATCTGATCGCCAGCGCCATTCGGGCGGCCGCACGGGAAGATTCTGCGGGGTTACTGCAGTACGGCCATCCCCAGGGGAGCCCGCAGTTACGCCGACATATTGCGGCCATGCTGGGTGGTCAGGGAATCGCTGCGCATCCGGATCATCATCTGCTGATGACGGCGGGTGTCACGCATGGAATTGATCTTGTGCTGAGATTGATGGTCCAGCGTGGAGATACCGTACTGGTGGAGGAGCCGGGCTGGCCTTTGATTTTTGGTCGCCTGGCTGCCTACGAGGCAAGAATCATCAGTGTGCCGCGGGGACGGGAAGGGCCGGATCTGGAGGTTCTGGAGCGTCTGGCTGCGGAGCATAAACCGAAGCTTTTCCTAATTAACAGCGTTGTTCACAACCCCACGGGTTATACTCTCGGAGCCGCAGCGGCGCATGATATCCTGCGTTTGGCCGAGAAATATGACTTCATGGTTCTGGAAGACGATACCTACGCGGACTTCCATGATGGAACTGCTATTCGTCTTGCATCCATGGACCGCCTGCAACGGGTTATTCTCGTTACAGGCTATGCCAAGACGATGGCGGCTGGTCTGAGAGTGGGTGTGCTGGCGGCACGTCCGGATATTGTGGCGCGGCTGACGGACCTAAAACTTCTTGCTGGTTTATGTACGCCGCAACTGGGAGAAAACGTCATGGCACGTCTTCTGAAAGATGGACACTATGGTCGGCATCTTTCCCGGCTCCGGCAGAGGGTCAATCAGGCGCGCCAGAAATGTGCTGATGCGCTCATCGGATGTGGTCTTACGCTGCCGTATCTTCCGCCTGCGGGTATTTTCGTCTGGGCGGATTGTGGGCAGGATTCTGAGGCCGTTGCGCGGGCGGCATCTGCAAAAGGGATGCTTTTGGCACCCGGAACATTATTTTCTCCGACGCAGGCACCGTCGAGCATGTTGAGGTTTACCGTCAGTGCTGTGGAGCAGCCCGAGCTCTGGTCTGTTCTAAAAGGTCTTCTCTGAGGCGGCGCGCTGCAACAGCTATAAAGGCGTGCTTGAAGCTGCGGCATAACGAAGCGGAAAGTGAGCTCGGTCTTGTGTGTCAGTGGGCGTTATTTGTGCTCTCGAAAAAGCAACGCGTTATGCGTATCTTGGATATGGACGGCAACGCCCTCTTCGGTGCAGGACTTTGCTAGTCTCCCATTTTCATATTCGGGGTTTCCCCATCTTCACCAGGGTCGAACTTTGACAGTCCAGCCAGCCTTCTTCCGTTTTGCTTTGCGTGTGTTGCCTCATGGAGGGCAAGGATCATGAGACAGGCTGTACAATTCTATCTGGGCGATGAGCACTGCACTCTGAATGGCCTGAACCCGACCCTGACTCTTCTGGACTGGCTACGAGATCGTGGCAAAACCGGAACGAAAGAGGGCTGCAACGAAGGTGACTGTGGTGCGTGCACCGTGCTGGTCGTACGACTGGATCAGGATCGGCTCGTTTGGCGCGCTGTGAATGCATGTATTCAGTTTGTCAGCATGCTGGATGGTGCGCAGGTTTATACGATTGAAGACCTCGGTACGCCTGATGCACCGCATCCCGTGCAGGCTGCTATGGTGGAACAGCACGGTTCGCAGTGCGGTTTCTGTACGCCAGGTTTTGTCATGTCCATGGCCGCGTATCGCAAGACGCCTGGTGCAACTGTTGATGATGCCCAGATTGACGATGCTCTGGCTGGAAATCTTTGTCGCTGCACCGGGTACGCGCCGATCGTGCGCGCCATGAAACAGTCCATGTCGGCCGGCCCGGACCGTTTCGATGCGCAGGTTGCGACGATCACGGAGCGTCTCACAGCCCTGAATGACGGTGAAACCGTTCAGGTGTCTGGCGCAGAAGGCACCCTCACAATTCCGGCGACTGTAGATGTTCTGGCCGACACATTGGTGCAGCATCCCGAAGCCACGATTGTCGCCGGGGCAACGGATGTGGGTCTGTGGGTGACCAAAGGCATGAAGCAACTGCGGCATGTCGTCTCGATCGGCCGTGTCCCTGAGTTACGGAAGATTGAGCGCACTGATGAAGGCCTGACGATCGGTGCTGCCGTGACTTATCAGGAAGCCAAACCGTTTATCGCAGACCTCCTTCCCGATGCAGCAGAGATGATCCGTCGTCTGGGTTCAACGCAGGTGAGGAACAGCGCGACAGTCTGTGGAAATATCGCCAACGGTTCTCCAATTGGTGACGGGCCGCCGATGTTTATTGCGGCTGGTGCAACCCTGCATTTGCGACTGGGCAATGAACGTCGCTCCATGCCTCTGGAAGCCTATTTCATTGCTTATGGAAAGCAGGATCGGCGGCCCGGGGAGTTTGTGGAAGCCGTTACCCTTCCGGTTCCTGAAAAGGACGTTCAGTTCCGCGCTTACAAGATTTCCAAACGGTTCGATCAGGATATCTCAGCGGTTCTGGGGGCTTTTTTCATGCGCCGGAATGCAGACGGAATCATTACGTCTATCCGGCTGGCCTATGGTGGGATGGCAGCAACACCGAAGCGCGCAGCGAATGCTGAAGCAGCTCTGCTCGGCCGCCCATGGGATGAAGCGGCGCTGGACGCCGCAAGAGCCGCGATTGCACAGGACTTCACGCCTTTGACGGATATGCGCGCCACAGACTGGTATCGCCGGACAGTCGCCGCGAATCTGCTGACGCGCTTTTTTGAGGAAACAACGGGCGGCCCACAGGCGCGTCTGGCCCGTACGGGAGGGCTGGCCCATGTCTGAAGCTCGCAAGATGCTGGTTCAGGGGGCTGCCTCAACCAGCATGAAGCATGAAAGCGCGATCCTGCATGTGACAGGGCGCGCAAACTACATTGACGATATGCCCGAGCCGAAAGGCATGTTGCATGTTGTTCCGGGGTTGAGCACCAAGGCTCATGCGCGGATCGTGTCCATGGATCTGAGCGCCGTGCGGTCTGCTCCGGGTGTGGTGCGGGTTCTGACGGCCGAGGATGTCCCGGGCGAGAACGAGATCAGCCCGGTTCATGCGCATGATGAGCCCCTTCTGGCCACGGATCATGTCTATTACTGGGGCCAGCCGATGTTTGCCGTAGTGGCGACGTCCCGGCAGGCTGCCCGTCAGGCCGTGCGGCTTGCGAAGATCGAGTATGAAGAAAAGCCCGCTATCCTGAACGTTGCTCAGGCGCGGGAAGCTGGCGGCGATCTGGTTTGGCGTCCACTGGTCATGAAGCGCGGTGATGTGGATGCCGGACTGGCTGCCGCGCCGCGCCGTCTGTCCGGCAATATCACGATGGGCGGGCAGGAGCATTTCTATCTTGAAGGCCAGGCCGCTCTGGCTCAGCCGGGTGAGGCTGGGGAAATGCGTGTCTGGTCTTCCACGCAGCATCCGTCTGAAACGCAGCATCTGGTGGCGTGTGTTCTGGGGCGGCCCCATCATCTGGTCACGACTGAAGTGCGCCGGATGGGCGGGGGCTTTGGGGGCAAAGAAACGCAGGCCAATGCTGCGGCCTGTCTGGCGGCTATTGCGGCTGATCTGACCGGGCAGGCTGCCAAGATGCGTATGGACCGTGACGACGACATGATGATGACCGGCAAGCGGCATGATTTTGTCGTGGATTATGAGGTCGGCTTCACGGATGACGGAGACATTCTAGCAGTCGATATGGTTCTGGCTGCCCGCTGTGGTTGGTCCGCCGATCTGTCCGGGCCTGTTGTGGATCGTGCGCTGTTTCACGCGGACAACGCGTATTTCTATCCGGATGTGCGGTTCCGTTCCGAGCCACTGCGCACTAACACGCAGTCTAATACGGCCTACCGAGGGTTTGGTGGTCCGCAGGGCATTGTCGCGGCGGAGCGTGTTATCGAGGAAGTCGCATTTGCGACAGGGCTTGATCCTGTGACTGTGCGGCTGCGCAATTTTTATGGAACGACAGACCGGAACATCACGCCGTATCACATGACGGTGGAAGACTCGATCAGCCGGGAAATCGTCACGGAACTGGTACGGCGCTGCGATTACGCGAAGCGCAAGGAAGAGATCCGCGCGTTTAATAAAACCAGTCGTTACATCAAGCGCGGGATTGCCCTGACGCCGGTAAAATTCGGCATTTCCTTCACGGCGACACATTACAATCAGGCGGGTGCGCTGGTTCATGTCTATACGGATGGTTCCGTACAGGTGAACCATGGCGGGACCGAAATGGGGCAGGGTTTGCACACGAAAATGGTGCAGATTGCCATGCGTGAGTTCGGGCTGACGTCCGATCGCGTTCGCATCACAGCCACTACAACGGGCAAGGTTCCCAACACGTCCGCAACGGCAGCGTCTTCTGGGGCAGATCTGAACGGCATGGCAGTTCTGGATGCCATCACCAAGATCAAGCGCCGCATGATCGCGTTTGCCGCCGAGAAGTGGAGCGTTGCTGAGGAAGACGTGCAGTTCCTGCCCGATGGCGTGCATGTTGGGTCAGATGTCATGACCTTCCAGCAGTTGGCCTGGCAGGTTTATTTCGCCCGCATTTCCCTGTCTTCCAACGGGTTCTACAAGACGCCCAAGATCTCCTGGGATCCGGCAACGGGGCGGGGACGTCCGTTTTTTTACTTTGCCTATGGTGCGGCCTGTGCGGAAGTCTCCGTTGATCTGCTGACGGGTGAGAACACCATGGACCGCGTGGATATTCTCCATGACGCCGGGCAGTCCCTGAACCCGGATATTGATGTCGGGCAGATCGAAGGTGGCTTCGTGCAGGGTGCGGGCTGGCTGACGATGGAAGAGCTGGTCTGGGACCCGGCTGGTCGTCTGCGGACCCATGCGCCCAGCACTTACAAGATCCCGGCCTGTTCCGATCGGCCACGGATTTTCAATGTGGAACTGCTGGAAAACGCCCCGAACCAGGAAGAGACGATTTTCCGGTCCAAGGCCGTTGGGGAGCCTCCTTTTGTGCATGGCGTGGCAGTTCTTCAGGCCATTTCGGACGCTCTTGCCAGCCTGAATGACTACAAGACCTGCCCGCAGCTTGATGCGCCTGCGACGCCAGAACGTGTTCTGCGGACTGCCATGAGCCTGCGTGGCGAGAACGACTGACCATGCTGGAAGCCATCCGCCGCTGGCGTGATGCGGGGGAAGCGGTGGCCAGAATAACGGTTCTGGTCGCCAAAGGGTCCACGCCGCGTGAGGCCGGGGCTTATATGCTCCTCACACAACGCGAGCAGGTTGGGACCATCGGTGGGGGACGTCTGGAGTGGGACTGCATGGCGGATGCCCGGGCCCTCCTGACCGATGGTGCAGACCATCTGGAGCGGCATATCCCGCTGGGGCCTGCCATCAACCAGTGCTGTGGCGGCGCTGTGACGGTGAGCATCGAGCGCATACGAAACCTGGATGACATTGAGCGTCAGGCCTGGAAAGAGCGGGAGACGCTGCCTCAGTTGATTCTGTTCGGGGCAGGCCATGTTGGGAGAGCGCTCGCGAAATCACTGGCGCTTCTGCCCCTCAGGCTTGTCTGGGTTGACGCGCGGCAAGATGAGTTCGGGCCTGTTCCGCCAACAGTCGAAGCACAGGTCACATCAGACTGGGAAAGTACTTTGAATGCAGCGCCTGCTGGTTCGGGCGTTCTGGTGCTGACACAAAGTCACACTCTGGATGCCCTCATTACGGGGGCAGCGTTGGCGCGAAATGATCTGCGATACGTGGGGATGATCGGCTCTCGTACGAAACGCAAACGCTTTGAGAGTGCGTTCCGGGCAATCGATATCCCGCAGGAGCAGATTGATAAACTGGTCTGTCCGATTGGAGATTTTGGCGTCCGAGACAAGCGTCCTGAAATGATTGCAGCTTTCGTGACGGCAGAAATTGCGGCTCGTTTGCTGGAAGTTTGACGGCAGTAGGAATCCGGGACTCGCTCATGTAACGGAAGCTTGCAAAATCGTACGGGATTCGTGATTTCCGAGTGGATAATTTTCGATATTTCTGGCAGTTTTCCAAGCCTCGCAGACATCACGCCGTTGTGATGTAACACCACGTTCAAGTGATGCATCTTCTGCGCTTATGGTGAGCCTATGAGCACTGACTTTCGGATGCAGCCTGCGCCAGGCAGCAGGTTTCTCTCGACAGCACGACGTGCAGGACAAAAGTTCTGTGCTTCATCCTCCCGTTTTCTCCGGACTGGAGTAGCGGCAGGGGTTGTGCACCTTGCCCTCTTTTCAGGATCTGCCATCGCAGCAGGTGCGGCGATACCGCAGGCCGACAAACCACCATCCCTCACGGCGGCCGATCAGACTTTTGTGGAAGATCTGGAACATCGGACGTTCCGCTGGTTCTGGGATACGGCCAACCCCAAGAATGGGCTGATCCCTGATCGTTCTCCGCTGCCGAACGGCGCTGCGAGCATTGCGGGCGTGGGCTTCGGTTTGACGGCTTATGGAATTGGAGCGGAGCGCGGATACATAACCCGCCAACAGGCTGCGGACCGCACGCTGACCACCCTGAGATTTCTGATTGGTCTGCCGCAGAACGACAAGGTTTCAGGTGCGGCAGGGTATAAAGGCTTTTTCTACCATTTTCTGGACCCCAATACCGGCTTGCGCGTCGCGGACTGGTCTGAACTTTCCAGTGTAGACACAACACTTCTTATGGGCGGCGTTCTGTTTTCCCAGTCTTATTATGACCGCGATACTGCGCAGGAAAAAGAAATCCGCGACATTGCCGATCGCCTGTATCGCCGTATCGACTGGACGTGGATGAAAGCGCATGGCCCTTGGCTGAGCATGGGCTGGTCGCCGCCCAACACGTTCATCACGACGGACTGGAAGGGCTATAATGAAGGCCTGATCATTTATCTTCTGGCCATAGCATCGCCGACGCATCCCCTTCCGGCAGAAACATGGAAGACCTGGACGGCAACCTACGATGGGCAATGGGGAGATTTTCAGGGCCATAAGCTGCTTAATTTCGCACCACTCTTTGGTCACCAGTACAGCGAATCCTGGATTGATTTCCGTGGCATTCAGGACGATTTCAATCGCAAGCATGATGATGACTATTTCCAGAACGGGCGTGAAGCCGTGTACGCGCAGCGCGCTTACGCACAGGCGAATCCCGGAGACTGGAAAGACTACGGCGCTAATATCTGGGGTCTGACCGCCTGTGATGGCCCCGGGGACATTCAGCAGGATTATGACGGCAAGCATCGCCATTACCTCGCCTACAGCGCGCGCGGGGCGGGCCGGGATTACATTCTGGACGATGGCACCATTGCACCAACAGCCGCGGGCGGATCGATTGCCTTCGCGCCTGAAATTGCTCTTCCCGCACTGGAAGAGATGCGCAAGCGCTACGGAAGCCGGATTTACAATCAGTATGGCTTCCTAGACTCCTTCAACCCGTCATTCAAAGACAAGAATGATTACTGGGTCGACGGGCAGCAGCTTGGTATTGATCAGGGACCTATTCTGCTGATGCTGGAAAACTGGCGTAGTGGCTTCGTGTGGAACACGATGAAAAAGAATCCTTACCTGCGTGATGGCTTAAAGCGCGCGGGATTTCAGGGCGGCTGGCTGAACGAAAAAACAGCGTCCAGCCAGGGCGACCGTCCGCTGTAATTTTGTAGGTCGTCCCGCTTAAAAGGCGCGACCAAGTGCCGCAACGAGCGTTCCGGGCGGAAGTGTCTGGGATGCTCGTTTAGGGCTAGTTTCGTAAAAGATGTTTTCTGGCTCGGGGACCGATACAGTGTCTGTCCCCAGATTAACGGCGATGGTCAGCAGGCTGCCATCTCCAAGAGTCCAGGAGGCAATGACAGCTTTCTCTCCCAGAATATCAGCTCCCGCGCTGTAAGCTCCTTTCAGGTGCGGCGTAATTTTGGAATGGCGTAAGGCCAAAAGTTCTTTTGTTCTGGCAAGCCATGTCTGACCTTCCGGTGTGTCCCGTTCGGCTCGGTCCGGGCGAGAAATTCGAAATGTTTTCGGGTCAGTGGGGCTCGGAAGTGTCGCAAGAATGTCCGGGTCCGTCAGGTTGCAGTATTCGGCAAACTGTTCTTCGCGCCCACGGCGGACCTTCTCGCCAATGGCCCCGTGAAAATCCGAAAAGAAATAGAACGGCGTTTTTGAGCCCCACTCTTCCCCAAGGAACAGCATTGGCGTCATGGGGCAAAGAAGAAGAAGCGCATAGGCGGCTTTGAAGGCGTCCGGGTTAGAAAGGGTGATCAATCTTTCCCCCAGAGGGCGATTACCGATCTGATCGTGGTTTTGTAAAAACGTTACGAATTTTGTTGGAGGCAAATCGCTGCTCGGACTACCACGCGGTTTCTGGCGCGGCGGGAAAAATTCGCCCTGCCATGCAAGCCCCTCTGTCAGGACACGTTTAAGAAGGCCGGTTGTTTCGTGATGAAACGGCAGGAAAAACCCCTTGTCCTCTCCGCTGAGCATGACGGTCAGGGTGTGGTGCCAGTCTTCGCTCCACTGTCCGGAATAGCCGTCGCGAAGAAGGCCCGCGTCATTATTCTCGTTTTCAAGAATTAAATGAACATGGCGGCCCTTTTCGACGGTTTTGTGAATGCGGCTCTGAAGTTTATAAAACCATTGTCGATCCGTAATGGCCCATGCGGCATCGATGCGGAGGCCGTCGAAGCGATATTCCATCAGCCAGTAAAGCGCATTGTCGATAAAGAAATCCGCTACGATTGGGTTATGGAAGTCGATACCATCACCCCAGGGCGTGTCGTATCGCGGGTCGAAGAAGCCTTTTGCATATTCCAGCAGGTAATTCCCGTCTGGCCCGAAATGATTGTACACCACATCCAGAAAAACCATCAGACCCAGTGAATGAGCATGGTCGATCAGGTCTTTCAGGGCTTCAGGCCGTCCATAAGCTGGCGTTGGGGCATAAACCAGAACGCCATCATATCCCCAGTTCCAGTGACCACTGAAACTGTTGACCGGCATGAACTGAACCGTTGTGATGCCCAGATCCGCCAGTTCCTGAAGGCGGGTTTTCATGCCCTCATAATTGCCTTCGAGACCCAAATGCGTCTCGTAAATGATCGTTTCTTCCCACGGGCGCCCCTTCCAGTCGGGTGTTTTCCAATCATAAAAATCGGGGTCAAGAATTTCGCTTCGCCCATGTACGCCATCAGGCTGAAAGCGGCTGGCCGGGTCAGGAACCGTGATGTTGTCGCGGACGCGGTAAAGGTATCGTGCCCCGGCACCGCAAGGTGCTTCAGCGACGAATGTTCCATCCGCGTGTCTCCTCATGGCGATAGGTGGAAAGTCCTCCACCTCCACGAAAACTCTCTCACAGGAGGGAGCCCAGAGCGTGAACCGTGTCCGATCGGGAGCGATGAGTTCTGCACCCAGGCGGTTTTTAAACCTGAAGGAAGACATGCGCTGCGTCCTTTGTCTCAGGGGGTTGGAGAAAGATAAAGCACGGCAAGGGGGGGGAGGATCAGTTCGACAGAGTGTGGCATGCCGTGGGCGGGAATATCCTCGGCATACACCTGCCCATGATTGCCGAGATTACTTCCACCCAGATGGGCTGCGTCTGTATTGAGGAGCTCTCGCCATTCACCGCGCCATGGAACGCCAATGCGGTAGTTCATGCGCGGAACAGGCGTCATGTTGACTACAACAAGAACAGGGCGTGCATCTGAAGACTGTCTGAGCCAGGCAAAAACCGTGTTGGTGATATCGTCAGCAACGAGCCACTGAAACCCTTCATGCTCATCATCGGAAGCATGAAGGGCAGGGTGAGAGCGATACAGCGTGTTGATGGAACGAACCGTGTCATGCATGCCGCGGCCATACCCGTCCCACAGCCGATACCACGCCAACTCACCTTCATGATTCCATTCGTGCGGTTGAGCCAGCTCTCCACCCATGAAGAGAAGTTTTCGGCCCGGATAGGCCCACATCAGGGCATAGAGTACGCGTAGATTGGCATGTTTCTGCCACTCATCTCCCGGCATTTTGGTCAGGAGAGACCCTTTTCCGTGAACAACCTCATCATGGGAAAGTGGCAGGATAAAACGTTCCGAATAAGCATAGATCATGCCGAAAGTGATGTCGTTTGCATGGTAACTGCGCCAGAGCGGATCAAGCTCCATGTACCGCAGCGTGTCATGCATCCAGCCCATATTCCATTTGTAGGTAAAGCCCAGGCCGCCTGTTCTGGCGGGCGCTGTCACGCCTGGCCAGGACGTCGACTCTTCTGCGATCAGCATGGTGTCAGGGTGAAGGTCTTCCAGAGTTTCTGACAGATGGCGCAGGAAATTGACCGCTTCCAGATTTTCGCGCCCTCCATGAATATTGGGGCGCCATTCCCCTTCCTTGCGGCTGTAATCCCGGTACAGCATGGACGCGACAGCATCGACGCGCAGACCGTCAACGTGGAACTGTTCCAGCCAGTGCAGGGCGCTGCCAGCCAGAAAACCACAGACTTCGTTGCGCCCGTAATTATAAATCAGGGTGTGCCAGTCTTGATGATAGCCTTCCTGCGGGTCTGCATGTTCATACAGGTGTGTGCCATCGAACTGGCTCAGCCCATGCTGATCGGCAGGGAAATGGGCAGGAACCCAGTCGATAATGACGCCGAGGCCAGCTTGATGGCAACGGTCAACGAAATTGGCAAACTGGGCGCGTGAACCATGGCGCACTGTAGGTGCATACAGGCTGAGCGGTTGGTATCCCCACGAGCCGGAATAAGGATACTCCGCGATCGGAAGCAGCTCGAGATGAGTAAATCCCAGATCCTGAAGATACGGAATGAGCGCATCACCAAGCTCCTCCCACGTCATGATGTCATTGCCATGCTGGGGATGCCGCCATGAGGGGGCATGAATTTCGTAAATTGAAATGGGAGCCTGACTGGCATGTCTGGCCGCACGTGTGCTCATCCATTCCGCGTCGTGCCAGACAAAGTCATCTGGTGCCGCAATAACAGAGGCATTGGCCGGCGGCAGTTCTGCGGCTTTGGCATAGGGATCTGCCTTGGCGGGAAGAACGTGTCCATCCTGAGAGACTGTTTCGTATTTGTAACGCTCTCCGGCGTGCACTCCAGGAATAAACAACTCCCACACACCAGACCCATGACGTAGGCGCATGCAGTGCCGGCGGCCATCCCAGATATTGAAATCGCCAACGACGGAGACACGTTTGGCGTTTGGTGCCCACACTGCGAAGCGGACGCCATTTACGCCGTCAACGGCCATGGGAATGGCGCCCATCATCCGGTCGATCTGCTGATGTTTCCCTTCCGAAAAAAGGTACAGATCCATGTCGCCAAGAAGCAGTCCGAAGCTGTATGGATCATGGGTGTCCTGCCAGGCGTCGGCCCAGCGGATGCGCAGGCGATAGCGGGCGGAGCGGGGGAGCGTTGCGGAATACAGGCCGCGATCATCGATCCGACGCATGGTCTTTTCCAAAATCTGCCCTGATGCCTGTTCCACCATGAGATGGACTTCCACAGCATCGGGGTAAAAGACTCTCACAATATCCTGGCGATGATCCCGGTGGCGGCCCAGGAGTGCGAAGGGGTCACTGCACTGCCCGGCCATAAGTGCGTCTGTCATGGATTGGAGAACGGGATCGACCGGACGAGCCATCATGCAAAAATACCTTCAGGAACGGGTGCCCGTACGGGGCGTGAATGGAACCAGTGAAGACGTCGCGGCGTCGCCTGCGGTGCGCGGCATCCGTGCAACCTGCCGTGACAGCCGTGGACGTGCAGATGCCGGATCGGCCCGGCGTGGGGCGATATCACTGCCCGGCTCTGTCATGACTGTTTCATGGCCGGTCATGTCCTGCAGCAGGCGGGCGTATTGGGCGGCTTTGCCATTCCAGGACACATCGTGCAGCGCCCCATTTCGCTGCATCCGTGCCCAGACAGCCTTTTGACGAAACAGTGCCTGCGCGCGGCGGATTGCCAGATAGAGCATGTCCTCTGTTGTGGGGGAGAACAGAATTCCGTTTGCGACGCCCTCTGATACAGCGGCTGAATTGGCATCAATAATGGTGTCGCTCAGCCCCCCCACACGGGCTGCAATCGGGATCGATCCGTAACGCAGGGCATGAAACTGCGTCAGGCCGCAGGGTTCAAAACGGGAAGGGATCAGGGATGCATCGACCGCAGAGTGCAGTCTGTGGCCAAGTGTCTCGCTGTATCGCAGATGGCAGACGAAACTTTGCGGATACCGGCTACGTAGGGTCGCAAACTCCTGCATGATGCCTTCATCACCCACACCGACAACTGCGAGCTGGATATTCTCCTGAAAGAGGCGAGGGGCCAGCTTTGCCAGTATGTCAGCCCCTTTCTGTGTTGTCAGACGACTGACCATCCCGAGAAGCAGAGCATCCGATTTCTGGGGAAGGCCAAACTCAGCCTGAAACACACGCTTGTTCGCACGGCGCGCGATGATGTCTCCAACCGCATAAGGAAAGAAGACGGAAGGATCGGTCATGGGGTTCCATTCCCGAAGATCCACGCCATTCAGAATGCCGGTCAGGGCGTTGGAACGTGCTCGCAGGACGGTATCCAGCCCCATTCCTTCCTCAGGGGTCTGAATTTCTTCTGCATAGGTTGGTGACACACTGATCAGACGGTCTGAAAACTGAAGAGCGGCTTTCATGAAGCTGATCTGGCCGTAATATTCGAGTTGGTCGAAGGTAAAAGACCACTCTGGCAAACCGAACGCGTGTAGCATTTCGCGTGGGAAGAGCCCCTGGAACGCAAGGTTATGTACGACATGGGCGACCGGCGGTGTCGGGCCCTCCATATAGCGCAGATAGGCGGGAACCAGCCCGGCATGCCAGTCGTGGCTCAGAACTGCGTCTGGTTTCCAGTCCGGTAGTAATCCGGCCGCAATTAATGCGGCCGTTCGGCATAACACCGCATAACGAATGCCGTTGTCGCTCCAGGGCTGACCGTCTGGCGAAAGATAGGGATTTCCGGGACGATTATAGAGATCTGGCACGTCCACAGCATAAAGCGTGCCTCCATCAGTGCGGCCTTCCCAAAGAATAACGGAATATCCGAGAACATTATCGATCCGGATTGTTTCTTTGCGGTTGCACAGTGCATGCAGAACTGCCGGATAGCCGGGCACAATGGTGCGTGTGCTGATCCCGTGAGGCTCAAGTGCCGCTGGCAGTGAGCCAACGACATCTCCCAGTCCCCCGGTTTTGATCAGCGGATAGATCTCCGCCGCTACGGAAAGAAGCTGCAGCTCTCTCACAGCTGATGCGGGCGTATTCTGCGTCATCACACACACACCTCTCGCTATCCTGCGGAGTTGGATATTTTTTGGCTTTGTCGATGAAACAACGCCTGATGGATGCTGTTGGAAACGCCTTCACAAATAATTTATAGTCGTGTCAGAAGCACTTCCAGCGTTATCGCCCCAAAAGCTGCACGGCTCTGCCATGGGGCAGGAAAACCGACTTGCGTTTTTGCTGGAACAATCAAAATGAGCGGTTCGCGTCAGAAGGGATTACAGGAAGGAAATCCTAATAATCTCGGAGCTACCTATGACGATTCCGGGGTAAATTTCGCCGTTTTTTCTGCCCACGCCAAAGCTGTTGAAGTCTGTCTGTTCGATGAAGACGGAACACGCGAGACAGATCGGATCCGTCTGCCTGAATATACCGATCATGTTTTTCATGGATGGATCCCGGATCTGAAGCCGGGGCAGTTATATGGTTACCGTGTTCATGGGCCTTATGAGCCCGACGAAGGGCACCGGTTCAATCCGAATAAATTGCTCCTGGATCCATATGCCAGAGCATTTCATGGGGATCTTAAATGGGATCCTTCCCTGTTTGGCTATGAGCTGGATAGCCCGGACAAGGATCTGAGTTTCAGCACGGCAGACAGTGCTGCATTCGTCCCCAAAGCCATCATCATTGACCCGACGCCGCAGCATTTTGACCATCCCGATACACCCTGGACGGATACGGTCATCTACGAGATGCATGTGAAGGGGTATACCCGTCAGAACTCTACCGTGCCCGAAAAACTGCGGGGAACCTATGCCGGACTGTCAGACCCGAAACTGCTGAAAAGTATTCGGGATATGGGCGTGACGGCGGTGGAATTCCTGCCGGTGCAGAGCTTCGTTAACAGCAAATTTCTGGCGGATAAGGGCCTGAGAAATTACTGGGGCTATAATACGATTGGTTTTTTTGCTCCCGAAAGCCATTACGCAGCAGAGCCTGATAATGCGGCTCAGGAATTTCGGGCTTTGGTGCGTGCCTGCCATGAGGCGGGCCTCGAAGTTATTCTCGACGTTGTTTATAATCATACCGCCGAGGGTAACGAGCTTGGTCCTACGCTTTCATTTCGGGGCTTAGATAATGTTTCCTATTACCGGCTCATGCCGGATAATAAAAGATATTACATAAACGAAACGGGAACCGGAAACACATTCAGCCTGACGCATCTGAATTGCATCCGCTTCGTTGCGGACAGCTTGAGATATTGGGTCAAGGAAATGGGCGTTGATGGGTTTCGGTTCGACCTCGGAACAATACTTGCGCGTGAAGAAGATGGTTTCCATAATGATGCAACGTTCCTGCGTGTCTGCCGGCAGGATCCGGTCCTGTCGCATGTGAAACTGATTGCCGAGCCTTGGGACGTTGGTCCGGGTGGTTATCAGGTTGGGAATTTTCCGCCGGGCTGGGCAGAGTGGAACGACACGTTCCGGGATACTGTTCGTGATTTCTGGCGTGGCGAGGCCAAGTCAGGCGCTCTTGCGCCCAGGCTTCTGGCCAGCCCGGACCGTTTCAACCACAGTGGACGTCAGACATGGGCCAGCGTGAATTTTGTCACGGCTCATGACGGTTTCACGCTCATGGACTGCGTTTCCTACAACGAGCGCCATAACGATGCGAACGGGGAGGAGGGCAAGGATGGCTCTCCCGATAACCGATCCTTCAATTATGGCGTGGAAGGACCGACAGAAGACCCGGATATTAATGCTACTCGCTGGCGCCAATGCAGGAACATGCTGTCCACACTACTGCTGTCACAGGGAACGCCGATGCTTCTAGCCGGTGACGAATTTGGCCGGACGCAGCAGGGGAACAATAATGCCTACTGCCAGGATAGTGAGATTTCGTGGCTGAACTGGGAGATCGGCAAAGAAGGCGCTCAACTTCAGAGTTTCGTTCGCCGCTTAACAGGGTTGAGGCGCCGGTATCCCATTCTCCGGCGTGGGCGCTTTCTGACGGAGGCTTACAATAAAGAGCTGGATGTTCAGGAACTCACCTGGCTGACTGCCGGTGGCAATCAGATGATGCCGGAAGACTGGGGGCACGATCAGTGTTTTGGTCTGATGATCGACGGTCGCAGTCAACGGAGTGGCATCATGCGACGCGGGTCAGATGCGACGGTACTGCTTGTATTCAATGGATGGAAAGATGCCGTTCCATTCATACTGCCAGAGACAGGAGAAGGCCGGTGGAAGCTTCTGCTGGACACCAACCAGCCAGACGCTGGTAGCGAGATTGAGAAAGAAGTCTTTGACCAGAAGCATGAATACACCGTCACCGGTCGGTCTCTGCTGCTGCTGGAACTGATTTGTCGTGAAGCTGGCGAGTGTGCCTGACGGCGGACATGGCGGATGAAACATTGCATCCATGTCAGACCTGACGAAGAATGACGGACCCTGTTTTAGGAAAGGACTATTTTATGCGTCTCATTCTTGCCCTGCTTCTGCCGTGGCTTCAGTTCTTCACCATTGGTCGCCCGTTTGCAGGTATTATCTGCCTGTTCCTTCAGGTGACTGTTATTGGCTGGATTCCGGCTGCAATCTGGTCCGTGTATGCGTTGAGCCAGTATCGCACAGATCAGAAGCTGGCCGCTGCACGTCGCGGCTGAGCCTGTAACGCCCCATAAAAAAGCCCCGGCGTCGAAAGGCGCCGGGGCTTTTTTATATTTTCAATTCGGGTCTTTAGATCGTATCGACGGTTCCACCATCAACCCGCAAAGCTGCGCCTGTCGTGGCGGAGGCGAGGGGCGATGCGGCGTAAACAACGATATTCGCGACCTCGTCGACTGTTGCCATGCGCTGAAGGATATTGCTCGGGCGGTGCTTCCGGACGAAATCCGCCGCAAGCTCTTCCACAGGCTGAGTGCTGTCAGGGTTCTGGGCCTTGAGCATGTCTTCTACACCCTCGGAAAGGGTTGGGCCTGGCAAGATGGAATTTACCGTGACATTCGTTCCCGCCATATCCTTGGCCAGACCGCGGGCAAGACCCAGCATGGCCGTCTTGCTGACACCGTAATCGATCATTTCCACCGGAATGTTGATCGCAGATTCCGATGCAATGAAAAGAACACGGCCCCAGTTACGCTCTTTCATGCCTGGCATGTAGGCGCGGGCCAGCCTGACACCGGAAAAGAGGTTGACCTCGAACAGCTTCTGCCAGCTTTCATCCGTAGTCTTGAAGAAGTCATTGGGGCCGAAAATTCCGGCATTGTTGATCAGAATATCAACTGCGCCTTCAGTGTTCACAAGCGTGTCACACCCTTCGGCAGTGCCAACATCCGCCACCACACTGCGGAAAGTGCCACCAGGAATACGTTCCCGCAGAACGTCCAGCGCTTTGTCTACGCTTTCCTGTTTGCGGCCGTTGATGATGACGGTTGCGCCAGCTTCTGCCAAGCGCCGCGCTATGGCGAGCCCGATCCCGCCAGTGGACCCTGTGACAAGGGCTGTACGACCACTCAGATCAATTCCAAGCATGGCGGGTTTCCTTCTTCATCGGATGGCACATGGCGAAGGAAACGCGGCACGCTCTTGATGGTCGCAAAGGTTTTATGGAAAAGAACTCTGGCGGGAGGCTGCGCTCCTGTGAAGATCTGTTAGTGTGAGGTCGGCCCTCGTCCATCCGGGAAAAGCGGCGTGACCGGGAGAGACAGCATGACGGCCGGTTCAGAAGTAGCGCAAGCCAGCGGCAACGCTCTTCCTCCTTCGATCGTGCATCAGATCAGAACAGCCCTTGAAGACTTCTCGGAGCATCTTCTGGCTTTGGCGGTCAGTCTGGGCGGTGGAGCTGCTGCTCTGGTTCTCCGTGACCATGATCGGGAGTGGGTTATTGTCTCTGGTGGAGACAGTCACTTTCTTGCCGAGCTTGAAGGTCAAAATCCTGAGACAGTTTGCCGTCTTCCCGTTTATGAAAGCTCTCCTGAAGTCTGGCTGTGTGTCAGGCAGAAAACGCCAGGTCTGGAGAATGTGCAGGCTCTTTGCGCGCGCCATATTGCCAGGTCATTTCCCGTGGCAGACGGCTCCGGAGTGGCCAGTCAGCTTCATCGGCTGGATCGGCGTATCAGAAGAATGGCCGAAGCCGCGGAGATGGGTTTTTTCCGCTGTAATCTGACGCGTCGGCTTCTGTTTGGAGATGAGCGCTTTGCCCAGATCTGGGGGCTTCCTCCCGAACTGCTGATGCAGGGGCTTTCGCTGGAAGATGCATATGCCTGCCTCCACCCAGATGACCGCGCCGCATATGAAAGTGTTGCAGAAGACGAACTGCGGGAAGAGGGCACTTTCGAATTCCGTTTCCGCATCGTGGTCTCACATGCGCAGGGTCCGACAATGGTGCGGCATCTGCTTATTCGTGGCTGGCGGGATGATGATCGGCCGGGTCACGATGATCTGTGCTCTGTCGGCGTGGTCATGGATGTTTCAAACGCCTCGGCCGTGGCTGAAGCACTCAGATCCAGCGAAGCCTTTACCCACCTTCTTCTCTCCAGTTCGCCAGATTGCATTCATATTCTGGACATGGATGGGTGCATCCGGTTCATCAATGCAGGTGGCATCGAGGCAATGGAACTCGACAGCCCGATTATCCTGCATGGTGTTCCCTGGGTTGATCTGTGGCGGGGGCAGGCCCGCATCATGGCGACTCAGGCCGTCAAAACGGCACTGGGTGGAGAGGCGGGACGCTTTCAGGGGTATGCCAATACCATGCGGGGAAACCGCCGCTTCTGGGATGTGGCCGTTACGCCGATTTTCGGAGAAGACGGAGACGTCCAGAGGCTTCTGGCGACGGGGCGTGATCTGACGGAAGTCAATCAATCCAGTCTTCGGCTCCAGCTTGCACTGGATGCAGGCGCCATTGCCGGAACATGGATGTGGGATGACAATTCTTCTCTCGTGATCGGGGATACCCGTCTGGCTGAAACGCTGGGACTTGATGCAAAAGCGCTGGAGCAGGGCGTTCCTGTTACGGCGTTCTATGCTGCTATCGAGCAGGAAGATCAGGGGCGCGTTGCGGCCGCCATCACAAACGCCCTCCACACAGGGGGGCGATGCGATTTCGAATTCCGTGTCCACACACCAGCCGGCCCGCGATGGTTTGAAGGGAATGGGCGTTGCGATCTGACTGAAGACGGGCGACCGCTCCGTTTTCCCGGCATCGTGCTGGATATTGATCACAGCAAAAGACAGGCCCTCCGTCAGGCAGCCCTGGTGGAGCTTGGAGATCGCCTGAGGGCACTGGAAAACGCTGATGAGATGGAAGGCGTCGCAGCGCAGATCCTGTGTCGCGAACTTTCCGTAAGCTGCGCCGCCTACGGAACCGTCGATGAGGCGGGAACGGGTCTGCTGATTGGTGCAATGCGGACAGTGACGCTGGGGTCAGGCAGTCATGTTCAACGTCAGGCGTCTATCCGCGGGTTCCATGCCTTCCGCGACTATGGCGATTATGGCCCTCTGTTGGCTCGCGGGCGTACTGTCGCAATTTCAGATGTGCGTCTGGATACTTTGACGCTTAAGCGTGTCGAACGCTTTGAAACCCTCAACATTCGCGCGCTTTTGAATGTGCCCCTGTTCAAGTTTGGCAGGCTCGTGGGTGTGATGTGCGTGTATTCCACTGTTCCGCATGTCTGGACGGAAGAAGAAATTGTCTTCACCCGCGCTGTGGCGGATCGCACCCATGCTGCCATGCGCCAGGCCAAGACCCAGCAGGAATTGCGTGAAATGAACGTCATGCTGGAGGAGCGAATCCGCCAGCGAACGCGGGAACGTGACCGCCTCTGGACCATCGCCAAAGACCTGTTCGTTATCATCAGCCGAAGTGGTCACTACATGGCTGTCAGTCCCTCCTGGTTGCGGGCGCTGGGCTACACACAGGAAGGTTTGATCGGGCTGAGGATTGAAGCCCTGTGTCACCCGGATGATCAGGGCGCCGTTTGTGAAGCTTTTGATCGGGTTCGACACAGCACGCCGTGGTCCGACGTCGCGCTGGACGTGCGGATGAAGCACCGGAACGGTACATGGCGGCTCTATAACTGGAACTTTAATAATGAAGGTGACACCATTTACGGTGTTGGCCGTGATGTCACCGAGCGCAATGATCTGGAAGAGCAGTTGCGCCAGTCCCAGAAAATGGAAGCCGTTGGCCAGCTAACGGGTGGTCTCGCACATGACTTCAACAATCTGCTTGCGGGAATAGGTGGAAGTCTTGAGCTGCTTGAGACCCGACTGACGCAAGGCCGCACCATTGGTCTTGATCGCTATATCACGGCGTCGCAGGACGCGGTGCGACGTGCGGCCTCACTGACGCACCGTCTGTTAGCCTTTTCGCGTCGGCAGCCTTTGGACCCCGTGCCGACAGATGTGAATGGTCTGGTCAGCGGTCTGGAGACCCTTCTTCGCGGAAGCGTTGGCCCACTGGTGTCTATTCAGTTTGATCTGCAGCCAGGAATCTGGACGACACGGGTCGATGCCAACCAGCTTGAGAACGCCGTGCTTAATCTCTGTATCAATGCACGTGATGCGATGCGAGAGAGCGGCGGGACCATACGGATCGTGAGCGCTAATACATCTTTAGGATCTGTGGCCAGCCACGAAGCTGGGGTGCCTGTTGGTGACTACGTGCTTTTGAAGGTTGAGGACAACGGCTGTGGGATGGCGGAAGAAACCCTGCAACGGGCGTTTGATCCGTTTTTTACGACCAAGCCTCTAGGGAAAGGGACGGGCCTGGGGTTGAGCATGATTTACGGTTTTGCCCGTCAGTCTGGTGGGCAAGCCCAGATCAGGTCCCGGCCGGGAGACGGAACGTCTGTCAGCCTCTGGCTCCCCCGCTACAGCGGGCCTGCCACTGTGTTACCGGCAGATGTTCCGGACGGTGATATCCTGACAAAAACGGCGTCAGTACGGTTGGCTGGAAAGCTGGTGCTGATTGTGGATGACGAGGAAGCCGTGCGCCTCATTGTCAGTGACGTTGTCGGCGATCTGGGTGCAAAAGTTCTGACAGCAGAGGACGGTATTTCAGCTCTGGAATTGTCAGATCGTTTTTCGAACGGCGTTCAGCCAAGCGTGATGATTACGGATATTGGTATGCCAGGGGGCATGAACGGGCGGCAACTCGCTGCGCGCATGAGAGACAGATTTCCCGATCTGAAAATTCTGTTCATTACCGGCTATGCGGAGCAGAATATTCTGGATGAAGGGCTGCTTGAACCAGGCTGTGCTCTGCTTGTGAAACCGTTCAGCACAGAAGCTCTGGCCCGCAAGCTTTCACAGCTGGTGGTGCCAGCCTGAACTCAGCCCGCCGATCAGGCGTTTGATATGTAAGAACAAGATTTGAAAAGGAATTTCTGATGAACGATGAGGTGCCATATCTGGATAACCAGACAAGAATTACACTGAACGATGGCCGGGTCATTCCGCAGCTCGGGCTGGGCGTCTGGAAGACGCCCCCTGAAGAAACAGCAACGGTTGTGCGGGAGGCTGTGAAGCTCGGATATCATTCTGTCGATACAGCGCGTCTTTATCGGAACGAAGATGGCGTTGGTGAAGCTCTGGCGGATTATCCTGAGGTATTCGTGACGACGAAGGTCTGGAATGACGAGCAGGGCTACGACAGTACGCTGCGTGCCTATGAGGAGAGCTGCCGGCTGCTGCGCCGTCCGGTTCTGGATATGTATCTCATTCACTGGCCGATGCCGGAGCAGGGGCAGTATGTGGAAACATGGAAGGCACTCGTGACCTTGCAAAAGGAGGGGCGCGTGAAGTCCATTGGAGTGTCCAACTTCGAGCCGGACCATCTCTCGCGTATTATGGATGCAACTGGCGTCGTTCCGGCGGTCAACCAGATTGAGCTTCATCCATTTTTCCAGCAGAAGGCGCTCCGTGCCTTTAACGAACAGCACAATATCCGCACGGAATCATGGCGCCCGCTCGGGAAAGGGCAGGTGCTGGATAACGCGACGATTGGGGAGGTTGCCCGGAGTGTTGGTCGGACACCCGCTCAGGTCATTATCCGCTGGCATCTTCAGAACGGTCTGATCGTGATCCCGAAATCAGCGAACCCAAAGAGACTGGCTGAAAATCTGGACGTCTTCGACTTCACCCTCACGGAGAGTGACATGGCAGCGATTGAAAAACTTGATCGCGAAGATGGCCGTATGGGCGCGCATCCGATGACTGCCCGTTTCTGAAAAAAGAGAGCGTCCAGCGGTTCCCTGGCTTCTGGTGACGGTCAGAGTTCTCCTGTAATGGTGCCGGAACCAAAAATTCCGACGATGGCAGGAGAGTTGTCATGACGACACTGAATGAGCAGGACTTTCGCCGGGCGATGTCCCATTTCGCAACGGGTGTCGCAGTTGTGACCGCCAAGGGAAGCGAAGGCGAACAGGGCGCAACCATCAGCGCCCTGACATCGGTTTCTCTTGATCCGCTCCTGCTTCTGATCTGCCTGCATCGCGGCAGCTCGACTTATAAAGCGATTGCTGAAGCCGGGCGTTTTGGTCTGAGCATCCTGAACAACAGCCACAAGGATGTGGCTATGCTGTTTGCCAGCCGAACGGCGGACAAATTCGGGTCAGACGTTGTAGTGCGAGCTGAAGATGGCACAGCCTTCATCGATGGCGCGCTGGTGCAGATGCATTGCGAACTCGTCGAGACGTTCCAAGGTGGCACGCATGCGTTGTTTATGGCGAAGCCCACGTCCATCACCGTTCGTGATGAAGCCCCATTACTGTACTTCCAGGGTCAGTTGGGAATTGAAGCGTAACCATTCGCCTGCTTTGGTTACAGGGATATGACCTGTAGGTCATGATCTGAAAAAGTGATGGAAATTTCGAAGCTTTTTTCGAAATTCCTCATTTTTCGTTGTTGAGAATAATTATCATTAGTGTTATCTCCGCGCTCGCTTTTCGGAGATTTTGTGATGCGGGTACGGTCGTGTCTTATTCCCTGTGCAACGATGTTGCTGGGGCTGCCTTCGG
Source organism: Gluconobacter sp. GP1 (assembly GCF_032913585.1). Classification (NCBI taxonomy): domain Bacteria; kingdom Pseudomonadati; phylum Pseudomonadota; class Alphaproteobacteria; order Acetobacterales; family Acetobacteraceae; genus Gluconobacter; species Gluconobacter sp. GP1. The sequence continues at coordinate 79,157 of NZ_JASGXC010000007.1, read as the reverse complement.
GTCTGGTGCTTGCGCAGGAGCCGGAGAAAGAACGTCCGAGGCATTATCAGCACCCACCTTCTGGACGCGAAAAAGCTGCTGAGCATTCCAGACATGCGGGTCATTCCCCCGAACTGTCACGGGAAGAACGTCTAGAAGTGAAGGGCAGTCATGTCGGATTGCTAGCGGCTGGCGGAAATGCTGCGACCAAGACATCCACGCCACTTGAAGACGTGCCCCAGAACCTGACCGTCATTACGCAGGCCCGCATGACGATGCTGAACGCCCGGAGTATTTCCGAAGCAGTTCGCTATGCGGCTGGTGTGTCCGATTATGGCTCCAAGGATGACCCACGCGGCTATTTCGGAACGATCCGTGGATTTTCGCCTGATATTTACCTTGATGGCACACGGACGCCGGACGCGACGACGTCTTTTTCTTACAGCATTGAGCCGTGGGGCCTTGAGGAGATGGACGTGCTGCGTGGTGCCTCGTCCGCGCTGTATGGGTCGGGACAGCTTGGCGGCATTATCAATGCTGTCAGCAAACGCCCGCGGTTGAATCAGCAGAATCAGGTGACATTCCAGACCGGGTCTTACAGTCGTGTTCAGGGCGCAGCAGATGTGGGTGGAGCGTTGAACGCCTCCAAGACACTCCTGTGGCGCTTCAACGGATTGATCCGAAAATCCGACACGTATGCCAAGAACATCAAGAACAATGAGATTTACGTCGCGCCTTCCGTCAGCTGGCGGCCGGACAGCAAGACGGATTTTACGATCCTTGCCAGTTATGAGCAGGTCGATGGCGGGTCTACGTCCCAGTTTCTTCCCGCAAACGGAACGCTTTATGCGAGCCCATACGGCTATATTGCGCGCAATTTCCTGAACAGCGATGCAGACTATGATGTTTACTCAAAGCGCCAGGTTTCCATTGGCTACAGCTTCACACGTCATCTGACGCCCAACTGGACCATCAGTCAGAACATGCGTTACGCGCATATTGATGCGTCATACCGATATGTGACGGCTGTTGCCCTGTCTGCTGACCAGAGAACTCTGACGCGTCAGGCTCTGCTGCAATCCTCAAACTATAACAATGTCACGCTGGATACGCGCTCAAACCTGAAGCTCAGGACGGGGCCTGTTCACCATGAGTTACTGGTCGGTGTGGATTTTCGCAGTGACTTCATGGCGTTCCGTCGTGGGCAAAAGACAGCGCCCTCTCTTGATCTGTACAATCCCGTTTACAATCCGATTTCCTGGCCGACCTACGGTACGACCACCAATACAAACGAGACAGAAACACAGACAGGCCTTTACGCGCAGGAACAGGCAGACTGGCATCGCTTTTACCTGACGCTTTCTGGCCGTGAGGATTTCACGCAAAGCCTGACGGTCAATAATCGGACCGGGGAGCAGACCCCTCAGCAGAACAATGCCTTCACCGGGCGTGTTGGGTTGCTTTACAAATCCGCCATCGGTCTGGCGCCGTATGTGTCTTATGCAACGTCTTTTCAGCCGCAGGTTGGAACGACACGTGAGAACACGCCTTTTCTGCCGACACGCGGACGGCAGATCGAAGCTGGCCTGAAATACAAGCCACCACATGGCACGCCCTGGGGCGAAGATTTCATGTTAACGGCTGACTTCTTCAATCTGGTCGAAAGCAATGTTCTGACGACTGACCCAGCTGATTCGACCTATGACATTCAGACGGGCGAACAGAGAACACGGGGGTTCGAGGCGGAAGGCGTGGGTCGACTTCCTTACAAGATCGATATGCTGGCGTCTTTCACCTATCAGGACCCTCGCATCACGAAGACGACCGTCGCGGCCCAGAAAAACCAGCGTCCAGTGGCCATCCCATCTCATATGGCATCCCTGTTCCTGAAGCGTGATTTCCATCTGGCCCGAAACTGGGTGACGGGTTTGGGCGCTGGTGTGCGCTATACGGGCAACACGGCAGGCGCACTTCCTGCGACCTTTACGGTTCCAAGCCAGCTTGTCTGGGATTTGCAGGCGCACATCGATTATCAGCGCTTCGGAATTCAGTTCAACGGCACCAATATTGCAAACCGCCACTACGTCGCCGCATGTACGCGCTCGGTTGCTTGTGCGTGGGCGCCGGGGCGGGCAGTCTTCGTCACTCTGTCTTATCGTTGGTGAGCGACCGGTGGTGTTCGAACTCCTTTCTGTAGTCCTGACAAGTCTCGCGGCTGGACTGTTTTACCTGTCTGTACCGTCTCAGTGTCTGCTGCGCCGCTCTCTTTCGCCGCGTGAGGGCTTATTGCCGGGGCTGCTCAGCCTGTTGGCTGCTGTGGCGGTGATGAGCCTGAGAATGCATTTTCTGACCGCACTGCTGATCGTCGGAACCGTGCTGATGCTGGCGTGTATTCTGCTGCCTCTGACATTGGCGATTTTTAGGCCTCAGGGGCGCACATTGTGAGTGGTACGACGCAGCCCAAGCCATTGGATGGCACAGGATGGATCGGGAAGGTGTTGGCTGGACTGATACTCGGCGCGGCGCTCGCGATCGGTCTGATGGGCATCCTGGGGCTGCTGTTTCACGCCGATGCCCAGCTTAAAACCGCAGCATCCCAGATTTTGCGATGGTTTCCCGGGCCTGTCTGGGGGCTCGTGGTGGCATTTTCTTTCCTGTTCCGCTCACCCCGTCAGGCATGGCTGACGCTGGTTGTGGTCAATGCCGTGGTGTGGGTCCTGTTTTTCCTGCTGCATGGTGTCATGGCATGAAGATTCGCGGAGATGTCGTTCGGCTTTACCGGAATGTTCATAGCTGGGTGGGCATTATGGCAGGGCTGTTCCTGTTCATCGCCTTTTACGCAGGCGGCATGACGATGTTTGAATTGCCGCTGGGGAACTGGGCCTCTCGCACAGCTACGTTGCCAGCCCCGGTTCCGGCTGATCGCCTGTCCGAACTGGTGCAGAAGGCCGAGACGGTAGATCCGTCCATGATTGCCAACCATACTGTGGTTTTGCATCCGGATGAGACCAGTCCATCGAGCCTCATGTGGGTTGTCTCATCAGACAGGGACCATGGGCCTGCACGGACAGTTTATGCAGGTCTGGCCGCAGATGGCACACTCGTTACCCAGACGAGAACACCCTCGCAGGTCGGGTATTTCCTCAACATCCTGCATCAAAGAATAGGCCTTCCCTTGAACCGGGAATATGGGCGCCTCATTATGGGGATTGTGGCGCTTTTGTATGCTGTGGCTCTCGTGTCGGGCACGATTGTTCTGCTGCCCTCTCTGGTCCGTAATCTCTTTGCCGTCAGACTGACCGAAAATCTGCGCCGCATGTGGCTCGATTTTCATACATTGCTGGGTGTTTGCTCGCTGCCGTTTCACATCGTGATGGCTGCAACGGCTGCTGGGTTTGCATTTCATCAGCCCATCATGGCGTTGGAGAAAACCCTGTTTCTGCCAGCAGTGTCCGCACATCCGCCTCAGAAAAATCACTCGCACCAGGGTGACCGGCCTCAGGCACTTCTTGAGCCACTGGCGATTGTCGATGCCTTCCGAAAGCAGGTTCCGGGGCTTGAGCCGGACACGCTGGCCTATTCCAGCCGGGGCGGGAAGCTGTCTTTGCACGTGACGGTACAGGATGCGGCGCAGATCAGCCGGCGACCGGATGGTGGGTATGGCGAGGTCAATCCTTACACAGGGCGCCTGATCTCAACTGATTTTCTGCCCAACCATCAGAAGCCGGCATTCCAGGCCCTCACGTTGATCTACGCTCTGCATTTCGGGACTTACGGAGGGTGGCTGATCCGGTGGGGCTATGCTGTTTTGGGGTTTGGTGGAGCTTTCCTGTTTTACTCAGGCAATCAGCTCTGGATCTCATCGCGCAGGCGCCGTGACCGCTCGGCGGGTTTGATGGAAGACAGCTTTGGAACGCGCTGCCTCTCGGCTCTGACAACAGGCTGCATGATTGGCTGCGTCAGCGGTGTATCCGCAGTTCTTGCTGCCGCGCCTTTCTTGCCAGAAGGAGGCCACTACCAGGCAGCTGAGGCCCTGTTTTACGCGGTCTTTTTCATCTGCCTCACTGTCGCTGCGTGTTGGGGCGGAACGAAAAGTCTTCGTCCCCTTCTAACTGTTGCTGGCGTGCTGACCCTGCTGATTCCCCTGACAGACATGACACGATCTCTGACGTCGGGAGAGGTTACGTCCTTGGCTGCGAGTGTGGATGGTGTGGCGCTTGTTTATGGAGTGGTTCTCATTGTGCTGGCCCTCAGAAAGAGCCCGCACAGGCGGACTGAAATACGCATCCCGGTTACATCATAAGGGGGACGGTAAGCTCCACATTTCCACGGCCGTATCAACCGCCTGCGCAACTGGAAACAGCCGCGAGGGGGCCGCCCCGACATGGCCATGTTGCAGCATGGCCTGCCCATCTAGCTTTGCCCCGATGGCCGGAAAGCGCTCCACATTCGTTTGCGGCATGCGGAACCGGACCCAACGACGTTCTTCATCCACCGGCAGAGCAGTTCCGTCTTCAAACGTGGGACCGTGCGGATCTGAGAGGCGTTCCGCCAGATGAAGCGCCGTACAGGTTTCCCAGCCTGTGCCGATCATCAGCACGTAAGCGCCGCACTGGTTCAGAACCGCGAGAGGGGAAACAACGCCAAACGGGTCTTCGAGAGGCTGGCTGGAGAGGATGTCTGCAGCCCGTGGCCCCCGGGCTGTAAAGGAAACCTGCGGATGCAGGCTTCGGAGCGTTCCAGGCCACGTGCGGAAGGTCTCGGCAACGGTGCCAACGCCCCGCGTGGAGGTTGTGCGGGGATCGAACGCTGGCATGCTGGCCCGAATGGTGTCCCACCAGGTCTGTGGAACGGGTGGATCACACCATCCGGCGGGATCGCTCAGGTCCGAAGACTGCGCAGGCATGACAATCGTGCCTTCCGGCCCCACAACCTGAAGAAGAGCCTCAATAACACTTCTGGCCCCGCCACAGATCCAGCCAATACGGCTCATGGCCGTATGAACCAGAACCGTCATGCCGGGTTCAAGGCCAATCCGTCTGAAATCAACCGCCAGCCGTGCCTGGGTGACAGGCCCGCGGGCACGGGCAATGGCAGCCGCTTCAGTCATGTCTCAGCCACGGCCCCGATAGCCGGGAACGTCCTGTGAAGGAATCCAGACGCCTGCTGGCGGTTCACCTGTCTGCCAGAAGACATCGATTGGAATGCCGCCGCGGGGGTACCAGTAGGCTCCGATGCGCAGCCATTCCGGATCGAGCAGTTCGACAAGGCGTTCGGCAATCGCAACGGAACAATCCTCGTGGAAAGCGCCGTGATTGCGGAAGCTGGTCAGGTACAGCTTGAGAGACTTGCTCTCCACAATCCATTTGCTCGGGATGTAATCGATGACGATGTGCGCGAAGTCCGGCTGGCCTGTCACGGGGCAAAGAGATGTGAACTCCGGTGCCGTGAAGCGCACGACGTATTTGCGACCCTGATGAGGGGAGGGCACACGCTCCAGAACGGCTTCTTCCGGGCTGTTTGCGGCAGGCGTGTTACGGCCAAGCTGGCTCAGGGCGTCAGTTCCCGGGGCGGAAGGCCCGGTTGGATGATGGTCGGACATGGTGGATTCTTCTCGCGGAAAGACTGTGTTTTCCGAAGATGTGGACCAGCTTTGCGCCTCACTCAACCCGGCCCCTTTACGAAAAGACTGCGACAGAGTTTGCATATTCGCGGGATTCGGTGCAGAAGACGGCGCAAATTCTCATCTTCGATGCACCGTCTGGAAGACCAAATGGAAATCCGTAACATCGCCATCATCGCGCACGTCGATCATGGCAAAACCACGCTGGTTGACGCGCTCCTCAAGCAGTCCGGCTCTTTCCGCGAGAACCAGCACGTTGCTGATCGCGCGATGGACAGCAATGACCTCGAACGCGAGCGTGGCATCACCATTCTTGCCAAGTGCACGTCCGTTGTCTGGAAAGACTCGCGTATCAACATCATTGATACGCCGGGCCATGCTGACTTCGGTGGCGAAGTCGAGCGTATCCTGAGCATGGTGGATGGCGCGATCATCCTCGTTGACGCCGCTGAAGGTGCTCTGCCGCAGACGAAGTTCGTTCTGGGCAAGGCTCTGGCCCGTGGCATCCGCCCGATCGTGGTCGTGAACAAGATCGACCGTAGCGACGCGCGTCCGGACGAAGTGCACGAAGAAATCTTCGATCTGTTCGCATCCCTGGGCGCTGACGAGCACCAGCTCGACTTCCCGATGCTGTACGCTTCCGGCCGTCAGGGCTGGGCTGATCTTGAGCTGGACGGACCGAAGAAGGACCTGTCCCCGCTGTTCGATCTGGTTCTGCGCCACGTCCCGACGCCAAACGTCGACAAGGATGCGCCTTTCGGCATGGTTGCAACCATCCTTGAGAGCGACAACTTCCTTGGTCGTATCCTGACGGGTCGTATCGATCAGGGCCGTGCGAAGGTGAACATGCCGGTTCGCGTGCTGCGTCCGGACGGAACGGTTGTTGAAACCGGCCGTCTGACCAAGCTGCTGTCTTTCCGTGGTCTGGACCGCGTGCCGGTTGATGAAGCCGAAGCTGGTGACATCGTGGCCGTTGCTGGTCTGTCCGAAGCAACGATTCCGGATACGATTGCTGACCCGTCCATCAGCGAGCCGCTGCCGTCCCGCCCGGTTGATCCGCCGACCCTGTCCATGACCTTCCGTATCAACGATGGTCCGCTGGGTGGCCGTGAAGGCAAGAAGGTCACGTCCCGTCAGATCCGTGACCGTCTTTTCAAGGAAACCGAAGGCAACGTGGCCATTAAGGTTACGGAAAGCCCGGAAAGCGAAGCTTTTGAAGTTGCCGGTCGTGGTGAACTTCAGCTTGGCGTTCTGATCGAGCAGATGCGTCGTGAAGGCTTTGAGCTGACGATCGGTCGTCCGCGCGTTCTCTTCCGTGAAAACGAAGAGACCGGCGATCGTGAAGAGCCGTTCGAAGAAGTTCTGGTCGACGTTGATGAGCCATATTCCGGTGTTGTCGTCGAAAAAATGTCCCTGCGTAAGGGTGTGATGCAGGACATGCGTCCGTCCGGCGGTGGCAAGGTTCGTCTGACGTTCCTGATCCCGTCCCGTGGCCTGATCGGCTATCACGGTGAGTTCCTGACCGACACGCGCGGTACGGGCCTCATGAACCGTCTGTTCCATGGTTATCTGCCGTATGTCGGCACGATCGAAGGACGCCGTAACGGCTCGCTGATCTCCGCTGAAGACGGCCAGACAACGCAGTATGCTCTGTTCGCCCTTCAGGATCGTGGCACGATGTTCGTGGACGCTGGCGAGAAGATTTACACAGGTATGATCCTGGGTGAGCACTCCCGCGAGAACGATCTGGACATCAATGCGGTCCGTGAAAAGAAGCTGACCAACATGCGTGCGTCCGGCAAGGACGAAGCCCTGCTTCTGACGCCGCCGCGCCGTATGAGCCTTGAGCAGGCCATCGCCTACATTGAAGACGATGAGCTGGTTGAAGTGACGCCGTCCGCCATTCGTATCCGTAAGCGTTACCTGGATCCGAACGAGCGTAAGCGCGCTTCCAAGAGCCGCGAAAGCTGATCTTTCCCCTCAGGGAATAGATTTCGAAGAACGCGCACCGGGTTTCCGGTGCGCGTTTTTTTTATGGCTGAGAGTCGAGAGGCAAGAAATCAGGAAGTCCTCGACGGGACTTTGGCGGAATTGAGGCGTCTTTGCGAAGAGGAACCTCTATCCCCCTGAAATTTCATAAAGTTAATGCACGACGAAGACGCGCACTGGTGCTAATTTCAAAGCATGGCCACTTCGAATTTTCTGAAATGTGGTCCGTTTTTCAGTTCTCTGGAGCTTCGTTCTCAGATGCGCCTTTTCAATCGTTCCCTAATCGCCGCCGTTTCTGCTCTGGCCCTGACAGCTGCTCCGGCTTTCGCTGATCCAGTGTCTGCTCCGGTCGAAGCAACGCCTGCTCCGACGGCTCCTGCCGCGCCAGCAGAACCGGCTGCGCCTGCCGCCGCTCCGGAAGCAGCATCCACGGATGCCGCAACGTCTGACAAGACGAGCACCACGAAGAAGCATCATCACAAGAAGCACCACCACAAGAAGCACAAGAAGGCTGCAGCTGCTGCCTCCACGACGGATGAAGCAGCACCGTCCAACTAAAGAAAACTTATTTCAAAAATATAAAATGGGTGAGGGAGCATTTCCCCTCACCCATTTTTTTATTTTCCAAGGAAGCGGACACTCTTGAGATGGAGTATTCTGTTTTCTCCTGGAAGAGAAATAATTATTTTTTTTGCTATTATTTCTTTATGGAAATTTATTAAAAAACAATCTCCGTCGTTAATATTTTCGATTTTGAAATTTTCCATTTTCAATAAATTATTATTTTCGTTGTAATATAAAATTACAAATGGCGTGAGTCTCTGTTTGGTGGTGGAATTTTCTTTTCTATTATAAATTACCATTCCAGTAATAAGAGTATTTTTTGGAAAATCTATTCGCCACCATGGGTTTGTTTCTGAAGACGTATGATTAGCGTAGGACCAATGTGGGTGAGCATTGATTACTCTAGTGGCATCTTCAATAATGGTTTTTCCTCCGGACCAATCTGAAATACTACTTTGCTCCGCTTTGCACCCTGTTAAATCGATGATATTTTTTGGCTCATCAAAGTCAGGTCTGTAAGGAAGAAAATTTCTTTTTATTCCAACTCTATTGTAATGATCTGCAGGGGATGAATACCATCCTTGACTAATTTCCCACGCAGCATCGAGATATCTCTTTACGTACCAGTGATTATCGACAGAGTTAACTTCTACGCTTTGTTTTTTTGCTATTTTTCCATTTTCATGCAGCAACCTTACTGTTGATCGGTCGATCTCTTTTGTAACGAGGGGATGATTTTTATGTGTTTCAATAAAAGAATTAATATTCTCACCATAGAACAGGGGCAGTATAAAAAATCGATATCTGGGATCTTTGTAAGGCACTAATTTCGTAGGAGCTATTCGTATAGAGTAGCAGTTCTGGAGTGCTGGATGTAAAAAACCTGCCATAGGGTAAAATATCTGTTTGGCCTCAGACAGCCACGCTGCGAGCCAAGAATAGGTGCTCACTGCAATGCAGATATTTTGTGCGCCAAGAATTTTTTCAAAGTCCTCGATAACCCCAGCTGATGGAATATAACGTGCATCAGGGAATTCGGCTTTAAGTAATTTTACATAGGCCGGATTATCAAGTTGTCCTAAAAAGACAGGCCGAAGCCCAGTGATCTCTATAAGGTTTTTATAGAAAGAGACAGGTATCATAGGATACCATTCGACCCCACAAGAAATATCTCCGCAGCGAATATTTATGACAAGATCTTTTTCTGTAAAATTAATTTCCAAATTTTCTTTGATATTTAATAATTTTCGGCTTTCGTTTTTGTTTGGAAAATAGTCGATGTTTTGAAAAAATCCCTCCATAATAAATTCGGTACCACCTAGGCGGTGGCTTGCATCTATAATTTGAAGAATATCAAAGTTTTCTTCATCAATTTTGTATTTATATTTTGTGGATGAATATTTTTTTTTTGAAAAATCTATATTTATTTCTGGAATAGAAATTTCTGAAATTATGGATTGTGAAATCTGATCTTTTATTTTGCAAGCAGCTAGGTACTGCATAATTTTATTTCCGAAATTGCATCTCCCGGGAATTTTAATAATATTCATGATAAGTTTGTATCCAAGCTAAGGGCTTTCGAGTGCTCTTTGGATATTAGCAATAAGAAATAAATGGGTCAAAATACACTCTAGTTAATCGAAATTTATTCTCTGCCTGTTTATTTATCGCAATAACAGGCAGAGAATATTTTTACAGATAACGGTCGAGAGAGAGATCCAGTGACGGGATGGCCGTCTGTCGGCCAGAGATCTGGTCTGCAACGATCTGGCCGGAGCCCGCTGCCATCGTCCAGCCCAGCGTGCCGTGACCGGTGTTAAGCCATAGATTGCCGTAGCGCGGAGCTGGCCCGACGATGGGTGTGCCATCTGGCGTGCAGGGACGCAGGCCGGTCCAGTAACGGGCGGCGGAGAGGTCGCCGCCGCCGTACATCTCGTTGAACGACAGTTCGAGCGTTTCACGACGGTCCGGGCTCAGGCGTAAGCTGAAGCCAGTCAGTTCGGCCGTGCCGCCAATGCGGATGCGATCCCCGAGGCGCGTGATGGCAACCTTGTACGTTTCGTCATTCACCGTGGATACCGGCGCACGGCTCTCGTCTGTGATTGGCATGGTCAGGGAGTATCCCTTGACCGGATAGATCGGCAGACGCAGCTCCAGCGGCTTCATCAGGCGCGGGGAGTAGCTGCCAAGAGCCAGCACATACGCATCTGCTGTCATGCGCCCAGCGCTGGTACGAATGCTCACGATGGATTTGTCAGCCGCTTCGATGGCTTCAATCGTGGTGCCAAGACGGAACTTCACACCCTTCTGCTCGGCCATGGCGGCGAGACGACGTGTGAAGAGATGCGCATCACCCGTCTGGTCGCCTGGAAGGCGGAGGCCACCGCGCAGGCGATGGCGGGCATGGGCCAGACCTGGTTCATGCGCAATGATTTCATCGACGTTCAGAAGCTGATGATCCACGCCGCTTTCTGCCAGAAGACGCATGTCCTCGGCTGCGTGTTCGACCTGGGCATCCGTCCGGAAAAGCTGGATCAGACCCTTTTGGTCTCCGTCATACGTGATGCCGGTTTCGTCGCGCAGGGCGTCGATTTTATCGCGGGCATACTCCGCAATCCGAAGCATACGGCTCTTGTTAATGTCGTATGCTTTTTCCGAACAGTTCGCGAGCAGCTCGCCCATGAAGCGGAACATGGCCGTGTCGAAGCGCGGGCGGATGATCAGCGGACTGTGTTTGCTGGTCATCCATTTGGCGACTTTGAACGGCAGACCCGGCATGGCCCATGGTGTCGAGTAACCAGGGGAGACCTGACCGGCGTTGGCGAAGGACGTTTCAAGCCCTACGCCAGGCTGCCGGTCAATAACCTCAACTTCATGACCTTCCTGAGCAAGATACCAGGCGGTTGTCACGCCGATGACGCCGGCGCCCATGACGATGATTTTCATGACAGTTCTGCTGCTTTCCGATTGGTAGAAAACCGTATTTTCGATTTGGTACCGATCAGATCAGCACCAGCGGAAACGGTTGTCTACCCCGGCTTTTCAGCCCGGAACGCCCTTGCTGGTGGAATATTCGAAGTGCAGGGCTGTATCCGGATGAACTATGGCGTGAATGGCATGAACTGCCATCGCACCTTCAGAAAATCCCTGAAGAATTAATTTAAGCTTACCAGGATAGGTTGCCACATCACCGATGGCGAAAATGCCCGGTGTGCTGCTTTCCAAGGTCGCCGGGGTGACCGGAACCGTGTTGCGATGCGTGTCCAGACCCCAAAGCGCGATCGGGCCGAGATCCGTGGAAAGGCCATAGAACGGCAGGAGCGTGTCAGCATCCAGATGGCGGGATTCGCCAGCCAGAGTGGTGACTTCCACCGCAGAAAGCTGGCCGTCCGTACCGTGCAGCGCATGAAGCTGGTACGGGACAACTTTCTCAATGCGGCCTGCTTTGATCTGATCGTCGATGCGGGACAGTGTTTCCGGGGCACCGCGGAAGCGGTCTCGGCGATGCAGCAGATAAATGTGCTCAGCAACATCTGAAAGCGACAGCGCCCAATCCAGAGCAGAATCGCCACCACCGGCAACGACAATTTTCTTGCCGGCGAAATCAGCGCGCTTCTTGACGTAGTACTGAACTGCACCCGTGCGCTCGTACGCTTCCAGTCCGTCTAGTGGTGGACGGTTCGGACCGAATGCGCCAGCTCCAGCCGCGATGATGACAGCCTTGGCTTTCACGGTGTCGCCACGCGCTGTGGTGAGCGTGAAGTCTCCACGGTGGCCCGTCAGGGTTTCCACGCGGGAGCCGAGCAGACGGGGAACGTCGAACGGTGCAATCTGCTGATCCAGCGCTTCGATGAGTGCGCCGCCCTCAATGGAAGGGTGCGCCGGAATGTCATAGATCGGCTTTTCCGGATAGAGCGCCGCGCACTGACCGCCAATGCTGTCGAGCGCGTCAATCAGGACGCAGCTCAGTTTGAGCATTCCGCATTCAAAAGCTGCAAAGAGGGCGGTCGGACCGGCGCCAACAATCGCGACGTCGGTGGAGAGGGTTTGAGGTGAAATCGTCATATCTGTTTCTTAGGCGTTTTGAGTTGAATGGGGTAGACCATCCCGCATGCGGTGCGCCTTTGTCATCCAACATATTAATGCAACAGGTGGAACCGAGCGCTCTGCCTGCGCGGTGATGAACGGGCTTGTTCCGCGGGATGTGACGGTTCATCTGCTGGAACTGGTGGGAAACGGCCCGCCCGTCTTTCCGCTGGATGACAGAATTCCCGTAAAATCCCTGTTTGAAAAGCCGGTAAAAATTTTCAGTTCCTGGCCACGCATTGTTGGGAAATTGGTGCGCTATCTGAAGCGTCACCGCATTGACACACTAATTGTCGTGGAAGCCACACATGCTCTGTATGGCGTGGCTGCGGCCCGTCTGGCCGGGTGTCGGTGCATCGTGTGGGAGCACTTCAATTTCAACATTACGCTGGGGCGTCGCAAACGGGTCTGGGGGCGGCAGATTGCGGCACGATGGGCTGATGATGTGGTGGTCCTGACGGCGCGTGACAAAGCGCTCTGGCAGGCAGGACTATCCCTCAAAGCGTCTCTGTCAGTTATTCCGAATATGGCCCCCCCGGTCTGGCAGACAGCTTATGCGCAGGCTTCTCGTCTTGTTCTGACGGCAGGTCGGCTGACCGCTCAGAAAGGCTATGATCTCCTTCTGAAAGCCTGGGCGATTATAGAAGCCGATCAACGCGGAGCAGGCTGGTCTCTGCTTATTCGTGGAGACGGACCGGAACGGCTCATGCTTCTGCAACAGGCGGCGTGCCTCAAACGGGTGACGATTGCACCCGCGACCCCTCATCTTGACGACGATTACCGGCAGGCCGCGCTCTACGTGTGTTCATCGCGCTACGAAGGGCTGCCGATGGTTCTGCTGGAGGCTGCCTCTGCGGGATTGCCGGTGGTGGCTTTCGATTGCGAAACCGGCCCGGCGGAAGTGGTTGTGCCGGAGGAAACAGGAATCCTCGTGCCACCAGAGGATTATATCGGACTTGCTGAAGCTCTTCTGGCTCTGATGGAGCAGAATGAAAAAAGGCGGCCCATGTCTGACATGGCCCGCCTTAAAGCACTGGAATTTCAGGAAGGCCCCATCATGGATCGATGGATGGCTCTCCTGGGTCAGTCCTGACTTTTCTTCAGCCTGCTGCCTGAAGCGTTACTTTCCGCTCAAGTGCCATACCTAGTGCCGTTGTAACAGCGTCTTCAGAGAATGTGACGCTGGTGTATGTCTGTCCGGCTTCAATGATGCCAGACAGAGTTTTGGCGGAGTGCAGCGCCACAATCTGTTGGGCCATGTCTTGGGTGGTGGACTGGACGAGGCCACGCAGGCTTTCCGGAAGCGCCAGTCCTTCTGCGGCCACGGGCGTCATGACGCAGGGCACGCCCGCAGACAGGCTTTCCAGAACCTTGCCCTTGATGCCTGCCCCGAACCGGAGAGGAGCGACACTGAGGCGCGCCTGATTCAGTACGCTGTCCAGGTTCGGGACATGACCAAGAACCCGGATGTGATCGCTGGCCAGAGCATGGATGCTGTCTGGCATCTCTGCCCCAACCAAAGTGCAGGTAATGGTCGGATCCATGGCCCACACTGCGGGCATGATGTCATGCACCAGCCACTGCACGGCATCGCTGTTTGGGGCATGTGCGTAGTTACCAATGAACAGTAGGCCGTTTCTGTCGTGGCTTCTGCACGATGTGCTCGCCGCAGGTGTTGCCCATGGAACCACATGTACGATGGCTTGCGGCAGATCTTTCCGAAGCTGGGCCGCTTCTGCTTCAGAATGCGTCAGGACAGCATCCGCCTGTAGCGCCGCCCGGTATTCCGCCACCCGAACCTGATTGGCTTTCGCCATCAGTTCCGGTCGGCCCTGCACTGCAGCCTGACGTGCCAGACGCAGGAAGTGAAGGTCTGCGACGCTGTAGAGGACGTAGGCTTTCTGCTGGTTACGGCGGACGAGTGCCATGTAGCGCGTCGCGATGTCTTCACGGTGCAGATACACGACGTCGAAGCTGTTCAACTGGCGACGCAGAACGTCTTCGACGGACGCAAAGAACGGTAGTCCCTGCACCTTTACACTCGGCAGTGAGTCCAGAGGTGCGGTCATGTCCATTTGGTCAGCGGCTACGAAACAGACGTCATAACCCAGAGTTTCGAGGGCCATCATGTGAGACAGGATCGCCTGCGACCCTGCATCCCGCTTGGCATCGGGGCGAAGACTGTCAATGACGAGTGCGCGCTTGCGTTGCGTGGTGGCCTTCGTGGGCATTCCCCGGCGACGGCGCGTGGCATGAAGAGACTGTTCTGCCAGACCACTCACGGCCAGCGCACGGGACTGTCGAAGTTTCTCCACCTGTCCGAGGAGGAAGGACAGAACCTGATCGCCGGACTGTTCGTCAGCGGCGGCAGACACAGCGCGGGCTACAGTCTGCTCCATATCCGCGTCGAAGGCCGTTACGGGTTCCAGAACCTGTGGTGTGCCCAGAAGTGCGCCGTCCTCTTCCCGACGCACTTCCAGAACATGGCGTGTGAGGGGGGAGAGGCCGCCGGGCAGGATCACATCGAAGCCGCAGAGCAGGGGCCGTCCGCTCTTGGCAACATCGGGGCGACGACCGTTCGCCACGATGGAAGCGAGAACCACACCGTTATCGACAATCTGCAGCGTCACGACATCTTCGGAGTCAGCAGGGTTCGTCGCCCAGCCGGAGATGCGATTGCGTGTAGCGATGTCGATGAAGCCATCCAGAGGGGCCACTGGCGACGGTGATAGAACAGCCTGTGGAATTTTTTGCTCCATCTGGTCCATCATCCAGGGCGTGTTGCCCAGGGGAGCATGATCGGTGGCGCGACGCACTTCCAGAACGTGACGATCCAGCGGAGACAGACCGCCTGGAATTTCAAATCGGAAGCCACAGGCTCCACCAACATCTGGCCTTGCCGTTGCAGTGGTGACTTCGCCGAGAACAACCCCATTATCAAGGATCTGAAGACGAACGGCGTCAGTGCTGCCCGGAACGCGCGCCCATCCTTCAATATGAGTGTGGGTTACGACGTCCAGGAAGCCTTCCAGAGCGCCCGTTGCCATACGTGTTTTTGTCGAAAGAGCGTTCAGGCGCGCCCGGATGGCGGCCAACTGAGCGCCTTCTTCAACACGCGGCGCACAATAGCGGGCCTGAACCTGCTTTGCCGCAGGATAAAGCGCATCATACTCAGAGGCATTGTGGAACATGCCGCGAGAGCTGTCGTCTACAAAGGTTTCAGATTGCGCACCGTTTGCGAAGATGACGTCGTGGCTTTCCAGCTCAATGTGGAAATAGGCCACCTCATCCATGCGTTCTGCCTGAAGGATGCTCGTGCCATTGACCAGAGCGACTGCAGGGATCAGGACCCCGTCCAGATACATGGCGTGGAGCGGCGAAACGGACAGGTCCTGCTGGGGCAGATTGTTGCCCAGAGAACCGCTCCGGAAAATGACTGGCAGGATGTCGCGGTTGCCATTGGCGAACGTACCCGAATAGCTGCGGCGACCGATCCAGTGAATAGCTCGCAGACCGTTCGAGCGGGTCTGAACCAGGTCACCGATTTCAAGCTGCTCGACGGGAATTTCCCCGCGGTTCGTCAGGATGAGCGTGCCACGGCAATAGCACGGCGTCCCTTCGGCCAGCAGGAGTGTGCCGCCTGTACTGTCAGACTGAACTGTGAAGAAATCGGCGGCGTAATCGCTGTCGAGAGCAATCGTATAGGTGTCTGTGCCGTTGGAGATTTCCAGCGTGGAAGGGTCTGTCAGGGTTGCTGTTGTGCCGCTGGACCAGGCGAGTTCCGGCAGATCCACTTTTGCACCACTGGCAAGATGGATATTCTTGGTCGTGCTGCCGGCATAAAGTGCCAGACGGCTGCCATCACCAACGCTGATGTTCGAGGCTGTGCTTCCGCTGTGAACGGCAGCGGTCTGACTATTCGTTAGAGCAACGTCGGACAGAGCTGCGCCGCTTGTGGCGCTGTAATCTGTCATTTCCAGCAGGGTCAGGGACGGATCGTGATCCGATTCACCATCCAGCTGCCCTGTGTTGATATGCAGGGTCTGGAACTGGCCTGCATTGGCGAACCCGTCCGTGCCGATGGTGTGATCGAGGGACTGAGCGTTACCTTCGTAGATGTAGGTGTAGCGGTTGCTCGCGTCTTCCTTGGTTTCCATGTCCGTCAGGCCAGCGTTGGCATAGACCTGATTGGCGTCGCTCCACGCTACGTCATTGAAGTCTCCGAGGATGCCGATCTTCGCGGTTGGATCGCTCGAAAGCTGGTTCTGGACGTAGTTCGTGATGTACTGGGCCTGCGCGATACGGTTGTTAACCGTCGCCGTCGTGCCGCCATGGTTTACCGGGGGCTGGGTTGCGCCATACAGTTCCGAACTTCCAGCCTGGGAGGACAGATGCACGTTGATGAGCGTGACGTCCTTACCGTTGAACTCGAAGGTTCCAACCAGTGGCAGGCGGGTATTCTTGAACGTGCCGCTCAGTTCCTCACTGCCGATGGTGGTAACGGGCTCTTTCAGCGTGACGCGGTCTGCGTTGTAGAGGAACACGCTACGGATGTTGCCGCCCGTGACACCGCCCTGCGTGTTATTGGCAGGATCAACCTGAGCCCAGGAATACGTTGGGCCACCGGCATCTGTGATTGCCTTGACCAGCGCTGCGAGGTTTTGCTCGGCGCTGACCGTACCGTCGCTGGTTGTGCCGCTGTCGTCCTGGATTTCCTGGATAGCCAGAACGTCCGGGTTGTCGAGGTTCTGCACGATGATCTTGGCAACCTGCGCCAGACGGTCTGCATTGGCCGGATCAAGAGCGTTGAAATTCTCGATATTATAGTCACTGACGAGAAGATTCTGCTCGTCCTTGTGGAAGGTCGTGACCGGCGCAGGCGTTTCTGTGTGAATGACCGTGACCTGTGTGGTCGGGATCAGTTCATAGACGCCGTTGTAATAGGTCAGAACACCTGTGATATCGCCAAGCTTGTCTCCCACCTCGGCACTGATGGCAGAGCCAGGGGTGACACCGCTGTCGTAATAGATTTCGACGCGCTGGGTGTTGATGCTGCTCTCGGTGCTCTGAAGTGCACCGGTGGGCGTCAGGAGGCCATTACCATTATCAGGCACAACCCATGTGGCATTGGACGCGGTGGCGCCGGTCGCCACGACATCATGCAGGGTAATGACCTGACCGATGAGGTTACGATAGAAATCAAGAGCGTTCGTATCGGGGCTTAGAGACGCCGTGCTCTTGTTAAGATCGATCGCCTGCTCAAGGTCTCCGAGGTAAGATGCGGCTGGAACCGTCAGGCCACCCTGACCAATGACCGTCGGAGCAATCTCTGCGTAGGTCGCGCCCGTATCGGTGTAAGAGACCAGATTGATCTCCGGCAGCGTGAGGGACTTGCTCCAAGAGGTACCGGAGTAGTTCGTGACGGTGCCGGTAATGGTAACGGTTTCACCCACGGTCGGAAGGGTGGCTGTCTTACCCGCATAGACAAAGATGCCTGTGCTACCGATGCTGTCCTTGTCTTTGCTAGCCTGCTGAACCCAGAAGCCGATGCTGCCATTCGTATCGATTGCCGTGACGACGCCAGTGGTTGTGACGCTGGCACCCGCATACGGGCTGTAATAGCCGACGCCATTGATCTGCTGGATTGTCAGGGTCTGGGGCGTGGTGCTGGTTCCGCCAGACGAGCTTCCGCCTGTTTCCGATCCGGTGCCAGTACCCGTTCCACTCCCGGTATCGGAGCCCGAAGAGCCTCCCGTGCCGGTATCAGAGCCACCTGTGTTGGTGCCTGTTCCTGAACCGCCTGTAGCGCTCCCGTCATTGGCGGCTCCCGGTGTGACCAGAACCGTTCCCGCAGCGGCAGTGGTTCCGTAGCCTTCGATACCAGCCAGTGAGGGGTCATCAATTGCCCAGTCGGAGGCGCTGTTTGTGTCCGTTCCATCCGGAATGCGGGAGGCGCCGGCAATCAGCTTACCCGTCAGAACCGGAGCGCCAGCATAGGTCGGATCACCGCTGCCACCGTCTGAAACGGCAATGGTATCTCCAATCTCAGACCAGGGCGTGGAGGTGAACGTCCCACCATTGGCTGTATCGAGATCATCGCCAGCCTTGCCGGTGAAATTCTTGACCAAAAGGACAGTTTGCGTGCCGTTCTGCAAAGCATTCGTCTGGTATGGCGTCACCCAGTAGCCAGCGCTGTTTGTTGTTCCAAGCTGAAAAACGTTGTCAATTTTGCCCGCGACGCTGCCGTCACCATCAACAATGATCAGTGACCATTCACTGTAATCTGTGTCGGCATCCCCTTTGACTTCAATAAATTCGTTCGGATCTCCCGATGCACTTGGATTGAACATGAATTCATTGATCAGAAGGTTGGACGTCATCGGTAAATACCCTGATTGGAATGGTCTTGTTCAGAATGGTTACTGAAAAGTTAAAAACCATTTCTCTGTGTATGTAATAAAGAGTCAATAAGGATTGTTTGAATTTTTCAAATAATCACAAAACGTTCACTTTATTTCGTTTTGTGTCATGTTTTATGCTTGTGACGAGCAATGCCCTGTTGTCAGAAAGCAGAACATCCACCGCTTGATGGATGAGACGTGCGGCGTCACATTGTGGGGATGCAGATACGTCTTCTCGATCAGTCCTCGACCGAACATCTTGCCGCCCGAATCGCCGGGCTGTGCGCTCCGGGCGATTGCATTGCCCTGTCAGGCGGTCTGGGGGCCGGGAAAACTACCTTTGCGCGGGCATTTCTGCGGGTTCTGGCCCGTGATCCGCAGATGGAAGTTCCAAGCCCGAGCTTTGCACTGGTTCAGCCCTATGACACGTCTGCCGGGCCGGTTTTCCATTATGACCTATGGCGGCTGGATGGGCCGGATGCGCTGTATGAACTGGCTTGGGATGAAGCCTGTGAAGGCATCATGCTGGTGGAATGGCCAGAGCGCGCTGAAGATCTTCTCCCTACCAATGCCCTGCATCTGACGCTGACCTCTGGCGCGACAGAGGATGAACGGTTTGCAGAGCTGACCGGTTGGCCGGACGAGCGCCTGAGCGGGATTGCGCCATGACCGTTGTGACGATTGCCGGTACCGAACCGTTTCTGGATCGGGTCGCTCATGAATGGCTGAAGCAGGATCCTGCCGCAGGAACGGACGGTCCGGGCCTGCTGCTCGTGCCGAGCCGTCGTGCCGGCCGTGCGTTGATGGAAGCGTTCCTGCGCGTGCTGGATGGAAAGGCATCCCTTCTGCCGCGCATCGTTGCGATCAATGACGTAGATGAAGAGGCGCTGGCGTCCATCGGGATTGATGTCTCGTTGCCCCCGGCTGTTGAACCACAAAGACGGCTGGCTGTTCTGTCCATGCTGATTCTGCAAACGCCCATTGTCAGTGTCGGAGTGGACAAAACCAAAGGCATTGATCGGGCATGGCCTCTCGCCAAGGCGCTGGCGGACCTGATGGATGAGGCCGAGCGCAGTGGTATCGATCTGGCGAAAAGCCTGCCGGACGCTGTGGAGGAACGCTTTTCAGAACACTGGCAGCAGACGCTGAAATTTCTGGAAATCGTCACGACGATCTGGCCGAAATGGCTGGAAGAAGAAGGTCTGTCGAACCCCGTAGCCCGTCAGGTCGCACGTCTGAAAGCGCAGGCGGCGGCGTGGCAGCATGTCCCACCCCACACGCCCGTTTGGGCGGTCGGGTTCGCAGATGGGTCTGCAGCGGTTTCAGATGTGCTGGCGGCGGTTGCGACGTTACCCGCCGGGCTGGTGATCCTGCCGGGTGTTGATCTGGACCTGCCTCAGGCGATGTGGGACGCGCTTCCTGCGTCACACCCACAGGCTGGTCTTAAGGAAATTCTTACGGATCTGGGGCTGACACGCGACGATCTGACGGATTGGGACGGCGGCAGGGATCGGGCCAGAGAGCGCCTGATGCGTGGCGTCATGCTGCCGGAACAGGGGATTACGGCCTGGGGGCGGGATCTGAACCCGCGTAATATTTCCGGCCTGTCTCTGCTTCCCGCACAGGATCAGCAGCAGGAAGCGCAGTCCATCGCGCTGATCCTTCGGAATGTGGTGTCTGTTCCCGGCCAGACCTGCGCGCTTGTGACGCCGGATCGCAGTCTGGCTCAGCGTGTTGGGACCGAGCTTTTGCGGTTCGGGATTTATGCTGATGACAGTGCCGGTGAGCCTCTGGCGCAGACGCCAGCCGCCGTGTTCCTGCGCCTGATCGCCACGGCAGCCGAGGCCCAGCTTTCCCCGGTGGCTCTGCTTTCCGTTCTGAAACACCCTTTGGCGTCTCTTGGTCGGACACCGGGTAGCTGTCATGCCTCGGCCCGTCGGCTGGAGCGTCTGTTGTTGCGTGGACCTGCACCTGCACCTGGGATCGCGGGCCTCAAAGCGGCGCTTGAGACGTATATCCAGAACCAGCGTGACCCGGACAATGGTGCCAGCGCAGATGCTCCTGATGAGCCGGAAGGACCAGCGGCATTCATCGCCCGGATTGAAGCCGCTTTCGAGCCTTTGCTTGGCCTGTCTGGCGCGGTTCCACTCCCTGAATTGCTGGAAGCCTTGATTCATACCGCCGAAGCCTTGGCCGCGACCGAAACAGAACTGACCGCAGAGCCTGAAGAAGGCCTGCATCCGGGCGGGCGTCTCTGGATGGGAGATGATGGTGAGGCGCTATCCCGCCATTTGGCCGCTTTGATTCAGCACACTGGCATCCTGCCACCGCAAAGGTTGGCGCATCTGGATTCCTTTTTGAATACATCCATGGCAGGGCAGATGCTGACGGGCTTGCGCGCGCATCGGGGCGGTGTGGAACTGGCCCATCCGCGTGTCACCATTCTAGGTGTGCTCGAAGCGCGTCTGCTGGCGTTCGATGTGGTGGTTCTGGGTGGATTAAACGAAACGGTCTGGCCGCCTGCGACTGATCCGGGGCCATGGTTGAGCCGACCTATGCGAACGCGTGTTGGTCTGCCGTCTCCTGAGCGGCAGATCGGCATCAGCGCTCATGATTTCGTCTCAACGGCTCTGGCCGCTGGGGAGGTCGTGTTCTCCAGTTCCGCCCGGCGTGACGGTGCACCGGGTGTGCCCGCGCGCTGGATGGTGCGAATGGAAGCGTTTCTGGGTGGCCGTGGGCAGAAACTGCCTGTGCATCCCGCGCTCGAATGGCAAAAGGCGATGGATCAGCCGCTGGATGGTGCAGAAACCGTGGCTCCCCCAGAGCCAAGGCCTCCTGTGGCACTCCGGCCGCGTCGTCTGAGCATCACGGAGATCGAGACGTGGATGCAGGACCCGTATGCCATTTACGCCAAGCATGTCCTGAAGCTGAAGGCGCTTAAGCCGCTTGAAGAAGGTGCGGAACACGCGGATTTCGGCATGATTGTGCATGAGGCCATGGATCGCGTTCTCAAAGATTATCCGGATCGCTGGCCGCAGAATGTGGCCGCATCCCTAAAGCGCGCGTTCGCAGAAGAACTGGCCAAGGCCAATATGCGACCTGCGCTGGTCAGTTGGTGGGCCCCAAGGCTGGAGCGTATTGCGGACTGGGTCGCCATACAGGAGCGGACCCGGCGAGAACAGGAACACGCCGTCGCGCGGCATATGGAAGTGTCTGCGTCGTTCAAGATCGAAGCTGCACGTGCACCGTTCGAACTGCGCGGTAGGGCGGACCGCATTGATGTTGATGAAGACGGCAAGGCGACGATCTTCGATTACAAGACCGGCTCTCCGCCAACAGGCAAAGCGGTAGAGGGCGGATGGTCCGTTCAGCTTGTTCTGGAAGGGGCATTGCTGGCTAAGGGCGCTTTCGAAGGCGTTCCGGCTGCCGAAACGAAACAGCTTCTGTACTGGCATCTGACAGGCGGCGATGATCCGGGGAAAGAAAGCGAAGTCCCAAGCCGGAAGTCCAGCCTTGATGCGGCGGCCCTGATTGGTGAGGCCATGGAAAAACTGCGTAGCCTCATCGACGAGTACGACCAGCCCGATCAACCCTATCGCTCCCAGCCCTGGGCCGGACATGTGCCGCGCTACACGGATTACGCGCAGTTGGCGCGGGTGGATGAATGGCGCGCGGCCTATGCGGAAGGAGACGATTCATGAGCGAGATCCGCAACCGCGCTGACGTTATTGCTGAAGCTGATCGCACGCAGCTTGCCGCGTCTGACCCGATGGCGTCCGTCTTCGTGTCCGCGTCTGCCGGATCGGGCAAGACCAAGCTGCTGATTGATCGTCTGCTTCGTCTGATGCTGCCACTTGAAGTGGACGCGGATGATGGATCGATTGTGTTGACCGAAGGGGCAAACCCGTCCCGCATCCTGTGCCTGACCTACACAAAGGCCGCCGCCGCCGAGATGGCCAACCGTCTCCAGTCCCGGCTTGGTGAATGGGTGTCGCTCCCGGATGAGCGTCTGGGCCGGGAACTTGAGAAACTGCGTGTCCCCAATACGGATGAGACACGTCGTGCGGCCCGTGCGCTGTTCCTGAAGGTTCTGGACCTGCCGGGCGGTCTGCGGATCGAAACGATCCATGCGTTCTGTCAGTCGCTTCTGCGCCGTTTCCCACTTGAAGCCTCAGTCGATCCGCATTTCACCCTGATGGAAGATACGGACACGACGCTCGCTTTGCGGGAAGCCATGGAAGACGAGCTCGCCAAAGCTCCGAAAATCGTGGCGGAAGTGGCGGGGACCATCGGGATCGACCGGTTCTTCCAGAGGATTCGCGCTCTGAACATGGAAGAAAGCCGCGTCCGTCCCCTGCTGGATCGTTGGCAGATGCTGCCGGACGCTGTGCTGAGCGCCTATCGGGGTGCTCTGAAGGCAGGGCAGGAGGCCGCGTCTGATCTGGAAGGGTTGATCTGTAAGCCTCGCAAGGAAGCGGAATTGCGGGCCGGACTTCAGGCGGCGCTCGGCGTTGTCACGGCTGCTGCGAAGCCCACTGTGGAGCAGATGCTTCTGTGGCTTGGGACACAGTTGGAAGACCGTTCGGCCCCCGTCTGGAGCAAATGTCTGCTGACGGACAAGGGCACCGTGCGGCAGATGAACCGCATCATCAGCAAAAAAGCACAGGACGTCGTTCCTGAAATCGTGCCGCTGCTGGAAGAGGAAGGCCAGCGCCTCCTCGATCTGACAGAAAGCATCAAGCGTGCCGTGCTTCTCTCACTGAATCGCGCACTTCTGTCCCTTGCCGCGCCGATGCTATCCAGCTTCCGTGAGGGCAAGGCCGCGCGTGGACTGGTAGACTACAACGATCTCATTCAGGAAACGCGGAATCTGCTGGAAGATCCAGGGGCGGCCTGGGTGCTCTACAAACTGGATGGCGGTATCGACCATCTTCTGCTGGATGAGGTGCAGGATAATTCCGGCCTTCAGTGGGAGATTGCCGGGGCTCTGACATCCGAGTTCTTTTCCGGTGAGGGCGCATGGGAGCAGGGACCGAGACCCCGCACCGTGTTCGCGGTCGGTGACTACAAACAGTCCATTTACGGATTTCAGGGCGCTGATCCTGAACAGTTTCATAGCTGGAGAGCCGAATTTGCCCGCCGCGTTCAGAATGCGGGTCTGCCGTGGCGTGATCCGGATCTGAACGTTTCGTTCCGCTCCGTCACACCTGTTCTGTCTTTCGTAGATGCGGTCTTTTCCCAGCCGAATGCGGCACACGGACTGTTAGAACAGGGGCAGGAGGCACTGCTTTCCCATGTCTCCGCGCGTCCGGGGCAGGGTGGGCGCGTTGAACTCTGGCCGCTCGTTCCGGTGCTGGAAGGCGAGGACGACGATGAAGGTCTGACGCCCTGGCAGGCTCCAAAAGCCAATACTGGCCAGCGCAGTGCACCACAGCGTCTGGCGGAGGCCCTTGCCGGGTGGATCGATCAACAGATTGGCCGTTCGCCGCAACCGGGTCAGGCGCCGTTGAAAGCCGGTGATGTCCTGATTCTCGTCCCGCGTCGTTCGTCATTCCTGCGCTCCCTGATCCGGGCGTTGAAGTCGCGGAATGTGCCGGTGGCAACACTGGTGCGCGTTGGTCTGACACAGCAGGTCGCTGTGCGCGACCTCATGACGCTCTGTGCGGCACTGCTTTTGCCACAAGACGATCTGACACTGGCGGCGGTTCTGACCTCACCCCTCGGTGGACTGAGCGATGACTCCCTGATGGCGCTGGCGACAAAAGACGGCCGCGCCCACGCCCTTGGCCCGAAAGGTCAGCCGCTCTGGACTGTCCTGCGGGAACGTCATCGGGAGCGTGCGGAGTGGCAGGCGGCATGGACGATGCTGTCCGCGCTTTATGCACGGGTGGATTATGCCACGCCGTATCGTCTGCTGGCCGAAGCCCTTGGCCCGCATGGCGGGCGCACAAGACTGCTGCGTCGTCTAGGGCCGGAAGCGGCTGAACCGGTGGACGAATTGCTGACGGCCGCCTTGCGCTATGAGGGACTGCACCCCCCTTCGCTTCAGGGGTTCCTGCATTGGCTGGAAGCCAGCGAAATCACCAGTAAGCGTGAAGCGGAAAGCGAGACCGGGGCTGTCCGCGTCATGACTGTGCATGGATCGAAGGGATTGCAGGCCCGTTTGGTCGTGATGCCGGATACGTTGTCCCGTGCGCCAGCCAGTGGAGACTTCCTGTGGGAAGAAGCCGCCGGGCTGGACCTTCCGATCTGGGTCCCGAAGAAAGATGCTGGCACGGATGTCACGACCGCTTTGTCTGCCCGGGATGCAGAGAAGGCGCGGGCGGAAAACAACCGTTTGCTCTATGTGGCCCTGACGCGCGCCAGTGACTGGCTGGTGATTTGCGGAGCATCCACGAAACGCCAGCCGGAAGACACAAGCTGGTATCGTCAATGTCAAGCAGGGTTTGAAACGCTCATCAATGCACGATCCGAACCGCTGGGACTGGGGTGGGACGGAGACCGTCTGGTTCTGGAAGAAGAGCGAAGTGTGGCTCCTGCGCCCGATGCCGCGCCGCAGATCGTCACGCCCATGCTGGACTTGCCGGTCTGGCTAGGCCGTGCGCCCGAGTGGCGCGCGGATGTTGCGCCAATAGAAGACGCCATGACCCGGCCTCTGGCGCCAAGCCGGCCGGATGGCGCGGAGTTTGGCGAAGTGCCCGCAGCCCGCTCCCCGCTGGAACTTCTGGCGGGGAGGCCAAAGCCAGTTCGGGAACAGGCCATGCGGCGCGGCACGATGATCCATCGCCTGCTTCAGCTTCTGCCGGAAACGCCTTCCGAAGATCGGCTGGCACTCGCAACCCGTTGGCTTTCCAGACCTGCGCTTGGGCTAACAGAGAACGAGGTCGGGCGTCTGACGGATCAGGTCATGGGCGTCCTGCATCATCCGGATCTCGCACCTCTGTTTCAGGCAGGTAGTCGGGCCGAGCAGCCAATATCGGGCATCAGTGAGGGGCGCGTGGTTCTGGGGCAGGTGGACCGTCTCTGGATCGGGGACGGAGAAATCTGGATCTGCGATTACAAAACGAACCGTACTCCACCGATTCGCGTTGAGCGTACACCCGTGGCCTATGTGCGGCAGATGGCGGCCTATCGGGCTGTTCTCCAGCAACTGCACCCCGATTTTGCCATTCACTGCTCGCTGGTCTGGACGGAGGGGCCCTCTGTGATGGTTCTTCCAGATGAGCTTCTGGATCGTGTACTGGAGGGGTCTTGATTTAATGGGCAGGCTCTTGCAGTCCTGACCAGAGAAGCCGATATCGGTTTACAGAAACACGTTTCATCACAAGGAACACGTCCATGAGCGCAAATACGGTTGCCGTTACGGATAGCAGCTTTGAAACAGACGTCCTGAAGTCTGACGGACCGGTTCTGGTCGATTTCTGGGCAGAATGGTGCGGTCCGTGCAAGATGATTGCCCCGGCGCTCGAGGAAATCGGCGCTGAGTATCAGGGTCGCCTGAAGGTCGCCAAGGTCAACATCGACTCCAACCCGGAAGCCCCGACGCAGTATGGCGTTCGCAGCATCCCGACGCTGATCGTCTTCAAGGACGGCAAGCCGGTTGCACAGCAGATGGGTGCGATGCCAAAGAGCCAGCTCAAGGCTTGGATCGAGAAGTCCATCTGATCTGACAGCGATGCGCTGTTCACTGTCCTTCATTCGAGGGCAGTGGGGGCGTGGTCAGAGGCGATTCCTTTGTGTAGGATCGGGCCATGCGTCCGAAAGCCTCTGATTTCCCGTCCCCCGTCATCGTAACCTCCAGTGAGGAGGTTGCACGGCTCTGCAACAAGCTGAAGCAGGAGCCGTTCGTTACCATCGATACGGAATTCGTTCGGGAAAAAACCTACTGGCCCGAGCTCTGCCTCGTGCAGCTTGCTGGCGCCGAAGACGTCGCCGTTATCGATACGCTGGCACCGGGCATTGATCTGGCACCACTGGGCGAACTCCTGGATGAGCCCGGATGCATAAAGGTTTTCCATGCCGCACGGCAGGACCTTGAAATCTTCCTTCATATTTTCGACCGGCTCCCGCAGTCCCTGTTCGATACACAGGTCGCAGCAATGGTGGCCGGATTTGGCGATCAGGTCGGCTATGACAGCCTCGTAGGGGCTATCACTGGCAATGCGATCGACAAAGCTCATCGGTTCAGTGACTGGTCAGCCCGTCCGCTGACGAAGGCCCAGATCGCTTACGCAGCAGCGGATGTGACGCATCTTCGCACAGTCTATCTTGCGCTTCGCAAGCAGCTTGAAGATGAAGGTCGCCTACGCTGGGCTGATGCGGAACAGGCTGTTCTGACGTCCGAAGAGACATTCCGCCCTGATCCGCGCCGTCTTTGGGAAAAGCTGAAAGCCCGCACGAATAATCGCAGAATGCTAGGTATCCTGCGTGAGATAGCAGCATGGCGTGAAAAAGAGGCGCAGAACGCCGATATTCCCCGGCAGCGGGTTATTCGGGATGAAAGTCTGCTCGAAATTGCTGCGATCAAGCCGGAAAACGTTGAGACGCTAGCGCGTGTCCGTGGTGTAACGCGTGGCTTTGCCGAAGGGCGCATGGGGCAGGGACTTCTGGAAGTCGTTCGTGTCGGTGAAAACCTTCCGGAGTCCGAACTGCCCAAGCCACCGTCCAAGTCTGATCGTGGACGGCCATCAGCGGCACTGGTTGCGCTTCTTCGGGTGCTTCAGACAGCCAAGTGTGAAATGCACAAAGTTGCGCCGCGTCTGGTGGCGTCTTCTGAAGATCTGGACCGGATTGCACTTGGTGAGACAGATGTCGGTGCTCTCAAGGGCTGGCGTCGTGAAGTTTTTGGGCTGGATGCGCTGGCGCTCGTACGTGGTGAGATCGCACTGGCTGTCGTAAAGGGATGTGTTGAGCTTCAGCGGGTTGCACCAGACGGTGAACCTGCGGACGCGTGACAAGCACCTTCGACGCGGGCATGACTTTCTGGTAAGGAACGTCACCCAAAAGATTCCGGTCCTGTAAAAAGGGTCGGCGGGTAACAGGATAGTGGGCCAAGACAGGCCCGGATGCGCGACAGAGGAACGATATATGGACTGGACGGACGAGACGATCGCCAGACTTCGCGAGTTGTGGAGTCAGGGACTTTCGACCGCCGAAATCGGCCGCCAGCTTTCCATCACGAAGAATGCTGTTGTTGGCAAGGCGCATCGCCTTGGCCTGCCGCCCCGCCCGTCACCCATCCGGAACCGCAAGGTCAAGGATGGCGAAACGCCGTCAACGGAAGTGCCACGGCGCAAGCCCCCCACCCGGAAGGCTGCGGCACCTGCCGAAGCAACTGCTGACCTTTTGGGTGACAAGGTAGACGCCAAGGCCACCCCAGCCAAGGTGGATGCGCCCAAGGCCGCTCCTGCAAAAGCGGCAGAGACTGTGGCGGCCCGTCCTGTGGTTGCACCAGTTGCACGCGCAGCTGCGGTTCCACCTCTGAAGGCTGAAGCGCCCGCCAAGCCTCCTGCTCCGGAACCTCGTGTGGCTCCGCCGGTCCGTCCGGCTCCGCCGCCGCGTTTTACGGCCAGCATTGATCGTCCGACGCGCCGTGGGCCGTCCTGCTGTTGGCCGATCGGTGATCCAGGCACCCCGGGGTTCCATTTCTGTGGTGCAACCCCTCTGCCGGGTAAGCCCTACTGTGCGGAACATGCGGCCATCGCCTACGTCAAAATCCGCGACCGTCGCGATTAAAAAAAAGCCGTCCATTTGGACGGCTTTTTTATTGGCTATTTCTGGCCATTTGTCTGTTCAGGGATGGTTTGCCAGATCTCCCATTGGCAGGGAGGGGAGTTGCCTGTCATGGCCGAGGCCAGGCGTCGAAGGTGCGGTGCCCGTGAGGTTCTCGAACTGCTCCGGATGCTGTGATGCCGTGACATCCCCAACAGCCTTCGGGTGGTGCAGATTGTCATACTGGAGCGGCGCGATAGACAGCGTCTGGTCCATGGTTGGAAGGGCCTTGACGGACCATCCGCCACCCAGACTGCGGATCAGGTCCACATCTGCCGTATAAAGGCGCGTGGCGACTTCCACCTGATGGATGCGGCTTTCCAGTGTGTTTTCCTGACTGAAAATCGCTTCCAGGTATGTGCCAACGCCACCTTGATAAAGGGTCATGGTCATATTCTGGGTGTCGAGATTGGCTTTGACGGCCTGCTCCAGGGCTGTGTTTTCTTTGGAGAGGCGCTCAGTCCGGGACAAGCCATCTTCGACTTCGCGGAAGGCATCAAGAACCTTCATGCGGTATTCGTCGCGCGTTTCCCGGTATGCAGACCACGTTCTCTGGAGTTCCGCCCGACGCAGGCCACCATCAAAGAGCGGCATGTCGAGGCTGGCACCATACGTCCAGAGTGAATTGGCCAGATTGGCCAGATCGAAGCCATTGGATGCGAAGCCGCCGCCGAGCTTCAAAGCGATATGTGGGTAGAATGCCGCACGGGCAATGCCGATTTCCCGGTTGGCCTGCGCCATTTCGCGTTCGGCCGACGCAATGTCGGGCCGACGTTGCAGCAGTTCGGAAGGCACGGTGGTTGGGATGCTTGGCTGGATGAAGCTGAACGTTTGAACCTGCGGAATATGGAACGCCGATGGAGACGAGTTGGTCAGAACGGCAATGGCATGCTCCGTGACCTGACGGGCCGCCTGAATATCCAGCTGAGCGGCCTGTGTGGTGTAGAGCTGTGCCTGAGCACGGGCCAGATCCAGACGTGGGGCTGCCTGGTTCTGAACCTGATTTTCAGTTATGGTGACAGCCCGCTTATAGAAGGCGATGGACTGTGAGTAGATCGCATCCTGTGCGTCATAACCGCGCAGTTCAATATAATCGCGCGCCAGTTCAGCCTGGGTGCTCAGGCGCGCCATGGCGAAGTCTGCCGCGCGTTGCTGGGCAAACTGCTTCTGGGACCGTACGCGGTTCCGGATCGACGACCAGAAATCCGGCTCCCAGGACACGAGCCCGCCGTAATCCTCTTCCGTTTGCGTGAGGGTGGCACCATTGCGGAACAGGCGGTCAGCAGACTGTTTATTGTCTGACGCACCGGCTTCCAGGCTGGCATGGGGAAGCAGTTCGGACCGCGCCGCGGCTACGAGGGACCGTGCCTGAATGAAGCGTTCTGCTGCTGCCTGAATGTCTCCGTTGTCTGCCGTTGCGCGCTCTTCCAGCTCGTTCAGGAGTGGATCATGCAGCATGATCCACCAGTTTTCCGGAAGGAGCGTATCAGCAGGCGTGGCGACAGCGAACGGTGCCTGACCCTGCCAGCTCGCCGGGACAACGAAGCTGGGGGCCTTGTAGGTCGGGGCGAGATCGCAGGCTGACAGTCCCAGAAGAGAGAGAGCTGAACCGCAGGCGAGTGAAAAACGGCGAAGGATGGGGCTGATCATTGGTCTTTCCCATAGCCTGACTGGTTATAGCCGCGCTGACCTTCCACGATATTGACCTTGTCGCCTTCCAGCACATCGGCTGGCGGGTTGGAGATGATGCGGTCTGTCGGGGAAATGCCATTCTGGATTTCGGTCGACGTGTCGGCCATGCGACCGACGGTGACGTTCCGATAATGGACGCGGCTGTTTTCATCGACGACGGCGACCTGCATGCCCTTTTCTTCGAAGACGAGAGCACTGGTCGGGATTTCGTAGAGATGTGCGTCTTCATTGTGGGATTTCAGCGCTGCAGAGGCGAAGGTGCCCGGCCACAGCACTTCATCCTTGTTTTCAAGCGTAAACTCGGCAACGGCCGTACGGGTGGTCGGATCGAAGCCGCGTGATGTCGTCAGGTAATGGGCTTCAAACGTGCGGCCACGATACTGGGGCACACTGATGGTTGCGGTCAGATCTGGTTGCAGAACATAGGAGAATGTTTCTGGCACGGACACGAACAGACGCAGCTTCTGTACATCGGCAACCGTGAAGAGTTCGGATGCGCCACCCGTTGAGTTCAGGCCGCCGCCGCCATTGTTGACGTAATCACCGACGTTGATGTTACGCGCGGTCACGACGCCATCAAACGGTGCAACGATGGTCTTGAACTTCTCAAGAGCTTCGAAGTGATCGACGTTACGTTGTGCTGCATCCACTTCTGCATGGGCAGACTGTTCGTTTGCGTTGGACACCGAGACGGACTGCCCGGAAACGGACTGAGACCGCCCCATGGCGCGCCAGCGCTCGGCCGTCACGGTGGCGAGGTGGTACTTCGCCATCACAGAGTCCAGATCTGCCTTGGCCTGCGCATACTGTGCATCAAGGGCAGGGGCATTGATCTCGGCCAGAGCATCGCCAGCCTTCACGTGTGCACCGTAGTCCTTGTACCACATCTTCACGTAGCCAGAGACCTGCGGGTAGATCGGCGCCTGATACCAGGCATCAATCGTGCCGGGGAGCGTCAGGGCGACCTTCTCAGGGGATTGCTTGGGCGTGACGACCGCAACGTTCTGGATCGCGCCAGCTTCAGTGTCAGCCTTCAGTTCCGTTGCCGCATGGGTTTTTTCGACAACGATGAAGCCCACGTAAAGCGCGAGAACGCAGCTTCCCGCAATGGCGAAGATTTTCGGAGAGCTGGCCATTAGACAGTTTCCTTCTGACGCGAAGAACGATTGTGGAGGATGGCGTAAACGCAGGGGACAAAAAGCAGCGTAGAGATCGTTGCGACCAGCAGACCGCCGATGACAGCCTTGCCCAGTGGCGCGTTCGTGGAGTTCGATATAGCCATCGGGATCATGCCAACAATCATGGCGAGTGCGGTCATGAGCACGGGGCGGATACGGCCAAAGCCGGCTTCCAGTGCGGCCTTGAGGGCGTCACCATGGATTTCGAGGCGTTCACGGGCGAACGAGACCACGAGGATGGAGTTGGCCGTGGCCGTTCCCATGCACATGATGGCGCCCGTGAGAGCCGGAACGGACAGACGCGTATTTGTCAGGAACAGAGCCCAGGCAATACCGCCCAGAGCACCCGGCAGAGCCGTGATGATGATGAACGGGTCCAGCCAGGACTGGAAGTTCACAACGATCAGCAGATAGATCAGCACCACGGAAACGCAGAGCCCGAAGACAAGCTGTGAATAGGCACCATGCATGGTGGTGGCTTGTCCGTGGACGTCGATTTCAGCCGAGCGCGGGACGTTATGTGCGTCGGCCGCCAGTACCTTTTTCACGCCGTCCAGAACGGAACCCATGTCCGTGCCCTCAACGTTTACGTAAATGTCCATCTCGGACATCGAGTTGTAGTGAGACACTTCGCCCGGTGTTCCGGCTGCGATCACGTTGGCAACGGCACCCAGAAGCTGCGGGTCGATGTTCTCCGTGTTGCCTTCACCCTTGTCCACCGGAATGGTCAGCAGATCGCTCAGATGCGTCATCTGATCCTGTGAGGTGTAAAGGTTCAGCGGGAAGGTGACGTTGTCTTCCGGGTCAAGCCAGAACTGCGGGTCCACAACGGCTGAACCCGAGAGCGTATACAGTTCGTTCTGGGCAATATCGGCTTCCGTCACACCTGTTGCCTGACCGAAGGTCCGATCCCCGTTAACCATTAGCGTCGGCGTGGACATGGTTTGCTGGATGGTGACGTCCGCAGCACCTGGAACCTGACGGATCTTGCCGATGATGTGACGGGCATAATCGTAGTTCAGCAGGGCATCCGGACCGGAGATCTGAACGTCAATCGGAGCAGAAGATCCAAAGTTCAGGATTTTCTGGGTCAGATCAGCAGGCTGGAATGTGAAGACCGTGCCGGGGAAACGCTGTGACAGATCCTTGCGGAGCAGCTTGCGATAGTCCCAGACAGGGGAGGCATCATTTTTCAGGGCAATCGTCAGGTCGCAGTCCTGCGTTCCGACGCTTGGTGTCGGCATGAACGCCTGATTGTGAGGGCCTTCTGGCAGGCCGCAATCAGAAATGATGCTTTCAACCTTGCCTGCCAGATCCTGATGAATGCGATCATCCACGAGGGCAGCGATACGGCCAGCAACCTCGATACGCGTTCCCAAAGGTGCACGCATATGCATCTGGAGAGTGCCGGATTTTACTTCAGGGAAGAAGTCTCGCCCTGCAAAGGCATAGAGTCCGGTTGAGGCAATGGAGATCAGCATGAAGATGCCGACGAAAGCGCCACGGCGGCTGATGCAGCGCTCCAGCAGGCTACCATAGCCATCGCGGAACCGATTGAAGCGGGTTTCAAATCCGGCCTGGAACCGGCCAAAGAAGCCTTTGGGTTCAGGGTGGCCATGATCGGTTTCACCATGCGCGCCATGGTGAACCTGTCCTGCGAGAAGATACTTGGCCATGGTGGGCACGAGCGTACGGGACAGGATGAAGGACGCGA
This sequence comes from Gluconobacter sp. GP1, assembly GCF_032913585.1. NCBI lineage: Bacteria > Pseudomonadati > Pseudomonadota > Alphaproteobacteria > Acetobacterales > Acetobacteraceae > Gluconobacter > Gluconobacter sp. GP1. The sequence goes on along the minus strand of NZ_JASGXC010000007.1, from coordinate 46,160 downwards.
TCATCGCGAAGATGATGGCTTCTGCCATTGGCATGAAGAGGTAGCCTGACACGCCATCCAGTTCGAAGAGTGGCAGCCAGACAATGCAGATGCAGGTTGTGGAAACGAAGGTCGGGATGACGATCTGGTTTGCCGCATCAATGATGGCGAGTTCCAGATCCTTGCCCATTTCAAGATGGGTATCGATGTTCTCGATCATGACGGTAGCGTCATCCACGAGAATACCGACAGCCAGCGCGAGGCCACCCAGCGTCATCACGTTGATGGACTGACCCGCCCAGCCCAACCCGATAAGCGCGCAAAGAATGGCCAGCGGGATGGAGGTTGCGATAATGACGGTTGAGCGCCAGGAGCCAAGGAACAGCAGGACCACGATTCCTGTCAGGAACGCGGCAGTGATCATTTCCTGCACGACGTCCTTGATCTGGTCTTTCACCATCACGGAGGCGTCTTCGAGGATCGAGACATGCACATCAGGTGGCAGGATTTTGCGCAGACGCGGGAGGAGCGCCTTGGTCGCGGCCACAACATCCAGAGTGGAGGCCGTACCGCCCTTCTGGGTAATGACTTCCACGGCCTGACGGCCCTTCACCAGCACCAGGTTCGTCTGAGGATGCCCGCCGCGATAGACGTCCGCGACGTCCCTCACATAGATGACCGCATTGCCAACCCGTTTAACGGGAATATTGGCGATGTCTTCCATGCTCTGCGGGGCGGCGTTGGTCTGCACCATCCAGTCGGTTGCGTCGATCTTCTGGTCACCGGCCGGCAGAACGATGTTCTGCTTGCGCAGGGCAGCCTGAACGTCAGCAGCAGCAAGATGATGAGCCCGGAGTTCCGCCTGGTTCATGGAGACCATGACAAAGCTGTCCATGCCGCCATTCGGGTGAGCCACGACGGCACCCGGAACGGTTGCGAGCAGTGGACGAACTGTAATCACGCCCAGTTTGAACAGATCCGAAGGTGTCTGCTTGTCAGATGTGATCTGTAGGGCAATGACCGGAACCTGAGACGGGTTCAGGGCCATGATCATTGGTGCAGGCACCATGGGCGGAAGGCCCAGGAGCACTGTCTGCGAAATTGCCGTCACTTCTGCTTCGGCTTCCCCTATGGGCGTGCCGGGCTGGAAGTAAATATCTACAATCGATCGACCATAATAGGAGTTGGACTCCATATGTTCGATGTTCTGAACTGTTGTCGTAACAGCCAGTTCGAAGTTGTAGGTAATACGGCCAGCAAATTCCTGTGGCAGAAGACCTGGATAGGTCCAGACCGCTGCGACGACCGGAATCTTGATATTGGGGAATACGTCCGTTGGCGTCCTGAGGATCGAGAGGATGCCAAGCATCACAATCAGAATCGACAGGACGACGAACGTTAAGGGTCGTCTTAGCGCGGTGACAACAATGGCATTCATTGGTTGGCGCGTCCTGATGCGGTTTAGGTAGATGCGCCGATATACACATTATGTTGTAAAGCTGGATTTAAACTCCCATTTAATACAGAGATTTAATTAAATGCAGATTTAATCTGTTGTTTGGTGCCGTAAATTCTATACGGCGTGTAATGAATATATATTTATTAAAAGCAAATTTATTATAGAAAAAACGGATTTGTATCGGAAGTTTTCTTTTCTGGTCATTGTGTATACGAAAAAGCCCGCTCCCCAGTCATGGGAAGCGGGCTTTTCGATACCTTCAGAAAAAGATGGAGGCTGAATCAGCCTTCAGCTTTTTCCTCAGCAGCTTCCGGAGCAGCCTTCGCAGGTTCCACGATCGGGGAGCGTGGGGCGACGCCATCCGTGATCATTTCGAGCTGACCGGTGATCTGGCCACCATCTTCAACCTGCAGACGACGGCACTTTGCCTTGCCGATCAGACGACCGCTGCCACGGATCGTAAGGCTGCCGTTGACGGTCAGGGTGCCATCAATCGTGCCGGCAACTTCTGCATCTTCAACTTCGATCGCACCACGGAAAACACCGCCCTGTGCAACAACGACTTCCGCCGCCTGAATCATGCTGGACTCGACAGTCCCTTCAACGACCAGACGCTCGGCATCCTGAACCGAACCCTGGACGCTGATACCACGGCCGACGACCAGCGTGCGACGCTCCGGACCCGTCTGGCGCGGTGCTCCCGGTACGCCTGCTGCACCCGGACGGGGCGCAGTTGCCGGCGTTGCGCCCGGCAGGTTGTTCGGGGATGGCGGCGCCGGGAAAGGGGTACGACCCATAGATGCGGGGTCCTTCTGCTGGTTGGGCTGAGGGCTGGCTGTTCCGGATCCGGACGCAGGAGTGGTCTGGCTGGAAGCATCCGGCCGGTTGGGAAAGATGGGCTGCCCGGCGAGCTTGCTTGTCTCGGCAGGCTTTGCGTCTTCTTCCGGTTTGCGTCTTCTGAACAAGGAAACCCCGCTACGGATCTGGAAAGAACAAGGACTATGTCTCGGCCGCTCGACACCGGACCTGCTGGTGCAGGGTTCGTCAGGAACGGCCTCTGACAAGGCTTACACGGTCACGCCCCGAACGGACAACCCGCGCTTGCGTGCAAATGTCATAATCTGACATGCGCAGAACAGGAGAGTGCATTCGTCCCGGGTGTTGGCGTGTTCCCAGAGGGCACCTATGATCGTGTTGATTTAATGGCGCAGATGGCGTCTTGAACGATTTTTTGCCTTTTTTTGAACTCTGGAGCCTTAATGTCAGCCCCCAAGCACGATCTCCTCTGCATCGGCAACGCGATTGTCGATGTTCTTGCCTCTGTTGACCCGGCTGTTATTGCCGATCTTGGTGCAACTCCAGGCAGCATGACGCTCATTGATGCGGCAACCGCGCAGGACATTGAAAACCGTATTGCTGTTGAACGTGTTGCCGGTGGCGGCTCTGGTGCCAATACGGCGGTGGTTGCGGCTCGTATGGGCGCAAAAGTCTCTTATCTCGGCAAGGTTGCTGAAGATCAGGCCGGGACGCATTTTACGCAGGATATCCATGATCAGGGCCTGACTTTCCCGTCCCAGCCACTCGCTGCGTCTGAAAAAATTCCGACCGCGCGCTGCATCGTGCTCGTGACGCCCGATGGACAACGCACCATGTTCACCTATCTCGGGGCCTGTACGGAATTTACACCGGCAGACGTTCATGAAGAGACAGTCACGGATGCTGCCATCACGTACATGGAAGGCTATCTGTACGATAAGCCCCATGCTCAGGCAGCTTTCGAACATGCCGCCACGCTGGCCCGCAAGGCTGGCCGTCAGGTCGCTCTGACGCTGTCAGACACGTTCTGCGTCGGCCGTCATCACGCGGCATTCCGTGGGCTCGTTGCCGGTCACGTCGATATTCTCTTTGCCAACGAAGCCGAGCTTCTGGCGCTGTACGAAACGACTGATTTCGAAGACGCTCTGCGTCAGGTTGCTGCAGAAACTCAGCTGGCTATCGTCACGCGGAGCGAAAAGGGCGCTGTCGTTATCAGCAAGGGCGAGCGTCACGATGTTCCGACTACGCCGGTCAAGGTTGTGGATACGACCGGCGCTGGTGATGCATTTGCGGCCGGATTCCTTGCTGGCCTGAGCAAGCAGCATGACCTTGTGACGTGCGCGAAGCTCGGCAATCAGGCTGCTGGCGCCATCATCACGCGCTTTGGCGCGCGGCCGCAGGAAGATTTTGCTCTGCGCGCCTGATACACCACGGGATGATCCGGGAAGTTATCCCGGATCATCCCGCAGCTCTGCGCTTCAAAGATGTTTCTGGGCCAATCCTGACTGGCCGACTTCCTGAAGATAGGTCCAGAGTGCATCCAGATCGCTTTCCGAGATGGCGCTTTCCGGAAAAGACTCCATGTGTTCGCTTGGCCACTTCCTGACCTGCTTCGGGTTGCGGATGATGGCCCGGAAGCCTTTGGGCGTTATGTACTCTGTTACCGGGATGGGCCGCCCGAGATCCGGTCCCATGCTTCCCTCGCCAACGCCCATGAGCTGATGGCAGGGCAGGCAGTTTTCCGCAAAAATGACCTGGCCTTTTGCGGCGGGTTCACTTGTGCCCGCCGGCAACTCATTACTTGAGGATGGGGTTATCGCAGCGAGTTGGTCGACCCATTGTTCCTGCTTGATGATGCCAACTTCCTCACCGGTCCACACAAGGGCAAACGGTCCAAGGTCATGGCCGTGAGGACGGCGTTTAGGCCATTCCTTGTCTTCAATGGCGATCCACGCAGTGACGTGATGTTTGCGAGCCTGCTCAAAGACACTCCTGGGAATTTCCGCCGTAAAAAGATCTGTGGCCTGAAAAGCCAGCGCATCATCCTGATGGATCAGCGCTGAAAGCGGGATCGCGGGAACGTCTGGTCCAAGAGGCTGCTTGATATGGGACAGATCGAGCCTCTGGGTTTCCGGGCGGTGCAGAAGCTCTTCAACGCTGAATTTATGAACGGTATCGCCGTCTTTGACGCTCAGAACTGTGGATGGATTAGCCCAGGCTGGTGAGGCTACAAGCCCGACGAGAAAAAACAGTCGTTTGAAAACATGCCGTCCGTTCATTCTTGCCTTCACCCCTCTAAATCCTTGTTAATTCAAAAGTCTACAGTTCCCTGATATCATAATGATCTCGGAACGGAGTGAGTAAACAGCAAAAAAACGAGCGGTCCGACGCCTTAAAGATCCGACCAGCTAATCTGTCTCACGTTTTCACGTGTGAAAGCATCTCGAACACCGGGATCGAGAAGCGCCGCGAGTTCGCCCTCCTGATCGTAGGTGGGCATGAAGCGATGCATCATGGTGTTTTGAGCTGTGGCAGGGTGGAAATAAATCTCACTGACGCCTTGGGGAAGCTTCGGAATGAGGGCTTGAATGCGGTCAGGGGTCATGTGGCCAGACCAGCGCAGCCCGAAGCACCAGTCATTGGTCTTTAGGCCCGCTTTGTGGATCTGATGGCGAAGGACCCCAATCCAGCGACGCAAGGCGCGATCACCGATGCTATCTTTTGCGTCCACAGGCTCAGGTGGCTCAAACGGAGAGCGCACAGCTGTCAGGCCATGCTCCAGCCCCGATTCAATCAGGAAGCGCCCGACAGTGGGGTGGAGATGCATATGCTTGTGGGCATTCGCGTGATCCAGCGGAAGGCCTGTACGGGCAAAGACGCGGTACTGCGCTTCAATTTCACGACGGATGGCGCTTCGGGCATGGGGACTGAAGAAATATTCGACACCCAGCCGAAGCTGGTTGCGGCCAAACCAGCCCTGTTCATCCGTAATGGCCGGAAGGTCGAGTACGGATTTCCCTTCGATCGCGACGACGTGCAAGCCGACTTTCAGGTCAGGCATGGTTTTCGCCCGACGGACAGCGTCCGCTGCGGCATCTCCGGCGACCATCAGGCTTGCCGTTGAAAGGACGCCCTTGCGATGGGCTGCCTCGATGGCTTCGTTGACTTCCAGGCTCATGCCGAAATCATCGGCGGAAACAATGGCGCGACGGGTCATGATGAAGCTCCGGAACAGGGGGCGAAGGTCATAAAAAAAGGGGCATGGCCGTCAAGCCATGCCCCTTTTCGAGAAAACGAGGCCGTCAGGGACGGTCTCAGGCCGCGTGACGGTCCTTGAGGAACTGGAAGAATTCCACACCTTCGCGCAGACGACGCTTCATCATTTGCGGGCTGCGGATCATCTCGTTCAGGATGGAAGCGATCTTGGAGCCGCGGAAATAGAACTTCCGGTAGAATTCCTCGACGCTTTCGAAGATTTCCGTGTGTGACAGGTGCGGGTAGTGCAGGGGAGCAATCTGCACACCGTTCTCGTCAATCAGCTCGGCCGCATCGACGTTCAGCCAGCCATTCTCGGTTGCCTGCTTGTGGAGTGCCGTGCCCGGATAAGGAGCGGCCAGGGAAACCTGCAGCGTGTGCGGGTTGATTTCCTTGGCGAAAGCGATGGTTTCCTGAATGGTTTCCTTCGTTTCGCCCGGCAGGCCGACAATGAACGTGCCATGGATCTTGATGCCCAGCTTGTGGCAGTTCTTCGTGAATTCCTTGGCGACTTCGACGCGCATGCCCTTCTTGATGTTGTGAAGGATCTGCTGGTTGCCGCTCTCATAACCCACGAGGAGAAGACGCAGGCCGTTTTCCTTCATGATCTTCAGCGTGTCGTAAGGGACGTTCGCCTTGGCATTGCAGGACCACGTAACGCCCAGCTTGCCCATTTCACGGGCAATCGCTTCGGCGCGCGGCAGATCGTCCGTGAAGGTGTCATCATCGAACATGAATTCCTGCACGTCCGGGAAGTACTGCTTGGCGAGACGGATCTCGGCAGCAACATGCTCCGGGCTACGCGTGCGGTAGCGATGGCCGCCAACCGTCTGCGGCCACAGGCAGAACGTGCAGCGGGATTTGCAGCCACGACCCGTGTAGATGGAAATGTACGGGTGCTTCAGGTAGCCGATGAAGTAGTCATTGATGTTGAGATCACGCTTGTAGACTTCTGTCACGAACGGGAGGCTGTCCATGTCCTCGATCATCGCGCGTTCTTTGTTCGCGATGATCTCGCCGTCAGCGTTACGCCAGGTGATGCCGTCCACTTCCGCCAGCGGCTTACCCTCGGCGATTTCCTTGATCGTGAAATCGAACTCGTTGCGCGCCACGAAGTCGATCGGGCCACCCTGCTTCATGCTCTCGTCAGGCTGCACGGCAACCTTGGCGCCGACCATGCCGATCATGATCTTCGGGTTGGCATCCTTGATCATCTGCGCCACGCGGACGTCCGATGCGAAGGACGGCGTGGAGGTGTGCATGACGACGAGGTCGCGATTCTTCACGTCCTCAAGGATCGGATCCATGCCCATCTTTGCCGGGGGGGCGTCGATCAGGCGGGAGCCGGGCACCAGAGCTGCCGGTTGAGCCAGCCATGTTGGAAACCAGAAAGACTTGATTTCACGCTTGGCCTGATAACGGGAACCAGCACCACCATCGAAGCCGTCGAAGGAAGGAGGCTGGAGAAAAAGGGTTCTCATCATGATCGGACACTCCTGTGGGTGGTGGCGCCAGACTGGAACGCTGTGGCGCGCGCCGAAGATTTACGTTTTCTTCGGGCGATATGGACCGTTCTGCCGCGCCATGCAACGCGAGACCCTCTTGCACTGCCCACCATGATGGCTGCGGAGAGCCAGTCACGGATGACCAGAAGAGGGATTGCAGCGGGCAAAGGACACTCCGTTGCACGGTCTATAATGCGGCTTCCAAGGCCACGAATGGCCCAGGTCAGCCCCAGCAGAAGCCAGGTCCACCATGTATTGGGACGAAAAAGAACGGCTGTGACGGCCCAGAACAGCGGAAGCTGAATGGAAGACAGGCCATAGCCGACGGGTTCAACATTCTTGACGGTTCTGCCCCAGCGTAACTCGTGAGAGAGCAACTCGCTGAGGGTGTGTTCGCCAACAGTGGTATGGGTGAGGGACGGCGCAATGGCGATGCCCTGACCACGCTGACGGACGAGCTGACCAAGTTCAGCATCATCTGCCACGTGATCGACAAGAGCTTCAAGGCCGCCAATTTCAGCCAGTGTCTGTCGTGTGAGAGCCATGGTGGCGCCCAGACAGTCCTGACGACCCAGCAGGCGTGACATCATCACGCCTGGCAGGAAATTGTGGTTGATCTGACAGGCACCAAGTTGCTGGACCAGCGTTCCACCAGCTGTGCGCCCGGCATAAAGAGTCGTCACAAGTCCGACACCTGGAGCTTCAAGGCTGGAAACGACGTGCTTCAGGTAAGTCGGAGCGCAGTGAATGTCAGAGTCTGAAATGACCAGAACATCGTGGCGCCCCTCATCGAACATGTTGATGAGGTTGCTGACTTTCCGGTTCGGACCGTGTTCGGCGGCATTGATCACAATGCTGACTGGGATCTGAGGATATTTCTGACGAAGATCCTGCACGACAGACAGGGCCGTATCGGCTTCGTCGTGAACGCCAAAGACAATCTGGAAGTCGGGATAGTCCTGCGCGAAGACACTCTCAAGCGCTTCGCGGAGCAAAGGCTCATTGCCGTGAAGGGGCTTGAGTACTGTAACAGCTGGCCAACGCCTGCCCGACATGCGGACGGCCTCGTCCTCTCGACGTTCCCGCGTGCGGAAACGTGCAAGAAGGGTCGCCCCCGTAAGGGCCTGAATATTTCCAGCTACAGATACGAGTGTACAGAAGCCAGCTGCAATGGAGAGAGGTGAAGGCACGGCGGTCTTTTATCTCCCCTTCACATCAGGAAGGAAGAGCTTCGTAGCCGCGCGGGACTCAATCATGCAGGAATTTGGTCGTTTTCCGGTCCAGCAGATCTGCAAGACCGCTTGCACCGCCCTGAGACAGAGCGCCGCCGAAATCGGCACGTTGTGCGGCAACCTGACTGATATGGGCATCCAGAAGAATGTCTGTGATGCGCCAGCCTGAGGGGCCACTCGTCATGATGTAATCAATTGGCGTGCCACCATCAGAACCGCCGCCAATGGTCGTATCCACAATCTGGCCACCCGTTGGGTTAGGGCGGGTCTGCGGCAGGATAGTGAAGACAGCGTTGCTTCCCGGTTTGAAAGAAGATGCATATCGCGCGATTGTGAACTGACGGAACGATCCGAGCAGACGGGTGCGATCAGCTGCGCTCAGATTATTATAGCGCACCCCCACAGAGCGACGCAGAATGGCCTCAAGATCAAATGCATGGTCAACGGCCGGCGCAATCATTGTGGCGCGTTGCTGTGCAGTCTTGCCCGTCGTCTGCGCAGTTTTCAGAGCATCATACAAACCCTGAATTGGCGCGGCTGGCGCGGATGCAGAGCTTTCGCTGGCTGCTGGGGCGGTCTGGGCTTGCGCTGCTGCCACCGGGACGCCTGCGAAGAGGCTGGTCACAAGAAGGGACAGAGTCGCGTTCTGGGCAAATCGGGAATTCATGGTCATGCTTTCGTCCTCTGAGACGTTTTATGCAAGAGGTCATGCTCTTGCTGCACGGTATCAACCGCCGGATGCGGAAATCGTTCTGTGGTCGAATGGCCACATCACTACATAGAATTGCAACCAACGACATTGAGGCCCACATGGCAATGAGGCTATAGCCAGTCAATCAAGAGTCCGATGCGCCTTCTCGGTGCCGGTTAACACAAACCGACATTGCCTAGGCCATACGGGCCTCATTCAGATGTTTAGGGCCCCGGCGCGCTGTCACGGCGCACACTGTCGGTGGCTAGAACCAGAGGATTATAATGGCCGTTCCTTTGATGCAGGCTGTCCGAGTCGGACGGTACGTTGTCAAGCAGCACCTCACGGGCCGCAAGCGATATCCGCTGGTCCTGATGCTCGAACCGCTGTTCCGCTGCAATCTGGCGTGTGCCGGTTGTGGTAAGATCGACTACCCGGCACAGATCCTGAACCAGCGTATGAGCTTGCAGGAATGTCTGGATGCCGACACGGAAGCAGACGCCCCCGTCATTGCCGTTGCAGGTGGTGAACCCCTTCTGCACAAGGAAATGCCTCAGATCATCAAGGGTCTGATTGCGCGCAAGAAGTACGTTTACCTTTGCACAAACGGTCTTCTCCTTGAGAAGAAGCTCGACGATTACGAGCCATCCCACTTTTTCTCCTGGGACGTGCATCTGGACGGCGACAAGCTGATGCATGACTCGTCTGTCTGTCAGGACGGAGTGTTCGAGAAGGCGACCGCAGCAATCCGGGCCGCCAAGGCTCGTGGCTTCCGCGTTTCCATTAACTGCACGGTCTTTGATGGTGCGGTTCCTGAGCGTCTGGCTGCGTTCTTCGATGAAGTCATGGCTCTGGGCGTTGATGGCATCATGACAGCTCCGGGCTATGCTTACGAGCGCGCTCCGGATCAGGCTCACTTCCTGAACCGCCAGAAGACCAAGCAGCTTTTCCGCGATGTCTTCCGTCTGGGTAAGGGCAAGAAGTGGCGCTTCACACAGTCGCCGCTGTTCCTGAACTTCCTGGCTGGCAACGAGAACTACCACTGCACGCCATGGGGCAAGCCGCTCCGTACCGTGTTTGGCTGGCAGCGTCCCTGCTATCTGCTGGGTGAAGGCTATGCCAAAACCTTCAAAGAGCTCATGGACGACACTGAGTGGGAGAAGTATGGCACAGGCGCATATGAGAAATGCGCTGACTGCATGGTTCACTCAGGCTACGAATCCACAGCTGTGATGGATGCCGTTCGTCGTCCCTGGCACATCGCCAAGGTCGCACTGTTCGGACCGGAAACTGAAAAGCCGATGGTTCCGGAAATCTCGCTCGCCAACCAGCGCCCTGCCGAATACGGCTATGAAGCGCAGGTTGAGCAGCAGATGGAAAAGATCACGACAGGTGGCAAGCCGGCGCGTGGTCCGCGTGTCCGTGTAAATGGCCGTCCGGCAGCCAATACTGTGACTGCGGCGGCTGACGCTGCTGACTGACACAGTCTTTTTGGGGCTGGATTATGCAGAAAGACCGGCCTTTGAGGCCGGTTTTTTTGTATTCTGTCATACAGAACTACGAGTGTGGCATGAATGTCATGGTGTCGAACGGCAGTCCTGACTATCATCAGGGTCTCATTACTCCGGCCGGACCATGTTGACCCCGATCTTTGTTATTTGCCTGCTTATTCTTCTGAACGCTGTTTTTGCCATGGGAGAGCTGGCACTTATTTCAGCCAAGCGCCCCCGGCTGGAAGTCCTTGCAAAGCAGGGTTTCCGCGGCGCGCCCGCAGCACTCCGTCTTGCGGAAGACCCGCATGCGTTTCTTCCTACCGTTCAGATCGGCATGACGCTGGTTTCGATTCTGGAAGGTACGTTTGGTGGTAGCCAGATTGAAGCCAACATCCGGGACTGGATAGCAACCGTTCCCGCTCTGCACCCCTTTGCGGGTGAGCTCTCGATTGTTCTGGTCGTCGCGATCATAACTTTTGCGATGCTGGTATTTGGTGAACTGGTTCCCAAACAGATTGCCTTGCAGCAGCCTGAGATCATCGCGTCTCGCCTGTCCTGGCTCCTGGTGGTCGTTGCTCGCGTCGCTCAGCCAGTCGTGTGGCTTCTGAGCGGCACGTCATCGCTTGTACTGCGCCTGCTTCGTGTCGGGCCTCTGACCCGTGCCGCTGTGACGGAGGAAGAACTCCGAGCGGTTCTGGCTGAAGGCGCACGCGCGGGCGTTCTGGAAACGGACGAACAGGCCATGATCGAACGCTTGCTTCGACTGGCTGACCGGCCCGTCCGTGCCATCATGACACCTCGTAATGAGCTGTTCTGGGTGGACCGGCACGCTGATCAGGAGACGCTCGTGCGCAAGCTCAGGCAGTCATCCTACGCGCGTATCGTGGTGTGTGAGGGGGATGTCGATCATCCGGTAGGTGTCATTCTTGCCAAAGACATCATGGATCGTCTGTTGCTGGGAATGCCGGTGTCCATTGAGGCAGCATTGCGGGAGCCACCTGTCATTCCTGACAGTCTGAGCGCTCAGGACATGATTGAACGCCTGCGCGGCGTGAATATCGGCATAACTTTCGTTCTGGACGAATACGGCTCTTTCGAAGGTATCGTGACGCCGTCTGATGTTTTCGAGGCCATCGTCGGCGAAGAGAAAACCGAAGCCAATTCCTTCGAGCTTCAGGCCGCTGAGGGGGGAGATGAATACCTGTTTGAGGGTTTCATGCCGGCCGATGAACTGCGCTCGCGCCTTGATCTACCCGAGCTCCCAGGAGGCGGCAGCTATCATACCTTGGGTGGGGTGATACTGGCCTTGTTGCGCCGTGTTCCGGCCAGAGGCGATAAGGTTGCTTTCGAAGGATGGCTTTTCGAAGTGCTCGAAATGGATCGTCGTCGTGTTGCCAAGGTCAAGGTTAGTCGGCAGGTCCTGGCGGAAGACTGATTCCAGTCTCGATCAGGCGCGGCTCACAAACAGTGCCTGACGTTTTCCCTCTTCATGGGCGTAAGCCCCTTTATGCCCGTAGCTCTGCACCATTTCTGACGATGGAAAAGTCGTCAGCAGCTCTATGACGCGTTTCTGCGAGGCAATTGCGTGCTGGAGCAACTCGCCATTACGCTTGCCCAGCGTAATCATTTTTTTCAGAAGACTACTGTGCTCGGGGAGGAGAGGTGTGCCAGTAAAGGCGCAGGCATCCTTTTCAGAGGCGGTTGCGATTGCCGTCTCCAGTTTTGTCGCGGCAGCCTGTTTCTGAGGGATAAGCTTCAAAGCGTCAGGAAGTCGTGCTTCTGACAGAGCATTGTTTTCAAGTGCCAGAATCGCAATGAGCTCTTCCATTGCCGTAATGATGGACGTGGTCATCATTTCTGCTCCTGCATAGCCAGCATTTGCCGATTGATGGCGTCCGTCATGCCCAGGCCGCCGTTATTTTCCATCTGCTTCGCAATTTGCTCGACCAGCATGGGACGGAATTGCTGCTCTCCCGCTCCTCCACTGAACATATTCTGACTGTCATCGCTGGATTGGAACATGGGTTGAAGCATCTGGTTGATGGTCATGGATTCAAAATCCCTCGCTGCCTTAAGGGTCTTGGCAGCATCTAGGGCATTATCGTGAAGGGCATAGCCCTGCGATAACGACGGTAGATCTGAGACAGTCATCAGCGCATCTCCAGCTCTGCCTGCAGGGCTCCATCCGCTTTGATAGCCTGCAAAATACTGATCATGTCACGAGGGCCAACGCCGAGTGCATTCAGGCCCGACACCAGTTCCCTTAAAGTCGTTCCACCCGGAAGAACGGCTAAATGGTTGTTCTTGCCCGTATCAACTTTGACATTGGTACGAGGGACAACAGCAGTCTGGCCGTTTGAAAACGGCCCAGGCTGAGAAACCTGTGGGGTTTCCGTGATCTGAACGGTCAGATTGCCCTGCGCAACCGCCACTGTGCTGATACGTACGTCAGCGCCCATGATGATTGTTCCGCTGGCTTCGTCCACGATAACCTTGGCGGGGTTGTCGGGCGTCACCAGCAGGTCTCCGATGCGAGAGAGTGTGGGAACCGGGTCACGGGAACTGAGGTCCAGCAGGACTGTTCGAGGGTCTTCGACAACAGCGATGGGACCTATTGTGCGGTTGATAACGGCTGCCATCCGGCTTGCTGTCGTCAGATCAGGGTTCCGTAGGCTGAGATGCAAGTTTTTGCGGTGACTGAGATCGAACGGAACCTCACGCTCCACAACCGCACCATTTGCGATATGGCCACTGGTTGGAACGTTGCGGGTCACGGAAGCAGCAGCACCGCGGGCACTGAAGGCATTTGTCGCCAGGCTACCCTGCGCCACGGCGTAAACTTCGCCATCAGCTGCCATGAGTGGGGTAACGAGGAGTGTTCCCCCTGTGAGCGATGAGGAATCTCCGGCTGCAGAGACTGTGACGTCAATCCGATTTCCGCCATGAGCAAACGCCGGTAGGTCCGCCGTGACCATGACCGCTGCGACGTCATGAGTCTGTAACTGTGTCTCCTGATCCCGAATGTTGACACCGAGCCGGTTGAGCATGGAAATCAGAGTCTCTCGGGTAAAAATGGAATTTGTCAGCCGGTCCCCCGTGCCGTTGAGACCGACCACGAGGCCATAGCCAATCAACTGGTTGGTTCTGACGCCTTCCATGTCCGTGATGTCCTTGATGCGGACGGTGGCAGCCAGCGTCAGAGACGGGATGCACAGGATAAAAGCGCAGAAAATAGCGGTTAGGCGCCGAAAAATTGGATGAGAGCTGAAGAGGACAGACATGAAAGTTCAGTGAAATCCTGACGGGTTAAACTGTAACAAAGACCCTTTGACACTCAGGATGACGCGGTATCGTAAAGAAACACCTAACACGGGCGCGGAATTCTGCGGTTGAAGGAGAGATGGAATAAAGATCTACGGGGTTGGCGAAATGATCTGTGATGGCTATAAGCCGCGCGTTATCGCCCGCGGCTATCGATCGGACGTTGGCGGATTAGCTGGGATTGGATGCGCATGATTACGCTACCGCCGGATTATACCCCTTCCGACGAAGAAGAATTCATGAACCCCCTCCAGGTGGAGTACTTCAGGCAGAAGCTTCTGCGCTGGCGTGCGGACCTGCTGAAAGAGGCTGACGGCACACTCGCCAGCCTCTCAGAAGGCGGGATTCATGAATCTGACATTACAGACCGTGCAAGCGTCGAAACGGATCGTGCTTTCGAGCTGAGAACCCGTGACCGTGCGCGTAAGCTTATTGCCAAGATCAATATGGCTCTGCTCCGGATCGAAGACGGAAGCTACGGTTTCTGTGAGGAAACCGGCGAGCCTATTGGTCTGAAGCGCCTGGAAGCACGTCCGATTGCTACACTTTCCATTGACGCTCAGGAACGTCACGAGCGCATGGAAAAGGTACATCGCGACGATTAAGGGGGTTGCACTTGGCGCGCTGAAGCGATACGAAGCGCGCCAAGGCACCGGTACTGCTGCTGTAGCTCAGTGGTAGAGCACTCCCTTGGTAAGGGAGAGGTCGACAGTTCAATCCTGTCCAGCAGCACCAGCCTTTTCCCAGAAAAAATTATCGTAGTTTTCTAATTATCTGTGCCAATTGGCACAGGAAATTCCTGTTTTGAAAAATGGTGCTACCGTTCATGTGCATCGTCACGCATGGATCGGTGACATTGTTGCCGCTTGTGCGCGCAGATGTTTTTTGCATACGTTTATGGTGATGACGTAAATATTTTACGTTTCAAATTGCGCGTCGTTGTGTTGGCTAACTCATTAAACTGTTTGCATAATTCAATGTGCTAACTGTTGTGCATAAAAAAAAGCTTGACCCGTGCCGTGCGGTGCTCTTGAAACCCAATATATAATGAACTGTTATATGCATCACCGTTCCAAAGGAATCGCTTCTTTGGAACGGATCTGTCTTACGCATATGCAAGAAGGCACTTTTGAAGTTTTATGGAGGCTAGAATGAGGGAAATGGATCGCTTAGTGGCTAATCTGTTCCCCAAGGAAGGTCCGAGGTTGCTCGATCTCAAGTTCTTCCCGGGCGAACAGCCGGTAACGGTTGAAGAATTCTGTAAGGACGTACATGCGGCTTTTGTTCAGATCGATGCTGGGCAAACCGATGCTATGACCGAATACAGTGAGACACTTCGAGTAGCCTCACTAGATAGGTTTCTAGCCACAGCTTAAGTAAAAAACTCTCTTAACAAAGAGAGATAAGTTGGGTAAGGGCGGTGTATGAGCTACGCCGCCCTTGTTTCAGATTTTGCTGATCGTGATGCTTTTCCGATTGCAATCAATGAGGTGATCAACTGGATTAGAACCAGAACAGATCACGATATCATCAAGCTACATCCGGTTGATAGGGAACATAAATCCTATCGCGGGGCATTTCGCAGGCGTGCAATCTCCATTGGTGGGCCGTATAGCGATGACATTGAGATCCGTGTCGATATAGTTTTCGGCGCGGAACTTCATCCGCACATGAAGCGGTTAGTTATATGCAAAGAGCTTCTTCATGTATTCGATGCGCCTAAGGCATGTGTCAATACAGCAGAAAAAGTCCGTAGTTTGATCCCCGCTATGAATGTACCGGGAGAGATCCCGATTGATCTTCCGTTTATTATGGATAAGCTGGGAGTTTACCGTGCTCTGGCTGTGCTAATGCCAACTAAAGCTCGGAAACGACTAGCAGAGGCAGTTTCTAGCGGAGCGCGGACTGTAGAAGAGGTTGCAACACATGTAGCGCTTCCTACAGCTGATGTTGATTTATGGCTGCGCTTGGGTGATGCTTTCGAAATCATAATTGGTGTTGCTCATAGTGTTTCGGAGGAAGCTGATCCTATAGCAGGTGAAAAGGGCCTAGCGGTCGAGTAAGATTTTCGCGTAAAATTAGTCAATCATAGTCCAGATAGTGCATGGGCGGCGTGCTTAAGCCATTCTGGACTATGGTGACCGTAAACGCGCTCAATCATATCCAAGCTATTACCTAAAAATTTGGCTACCATCTCAAACGGTACGCCACTCATGACCATCCAGGTGGCGCAGGTGTGTCGCAGTGTATGGGGCGTGACGTTCTTCAGGCCTGCTGCAACAGTGCAATCCCTGAAAGCATGGCGCACTGATGCGATCTTCTTTCCGTTGAACTCCACCACATAATCCGTACACCGGATCTGGACTGCTCCCTGAAGGGCTTCCTTCAGTTGAGGCACCATTGGGACGATTGAGCGCCTTTTGTTGCTCTCGCCGGCACCGAAATTGATAATCCCCGACACGAAATCGACCCGATCCCATTTGAGATCCAGAATGGCTCCTGTTCTTGCTCCGGTATAGAGGCCGATCAGAATGAAAAGGTGGACGTGGGGCGTCTTCGCTTCCGCAAGCAGTCGCTTTGCCTCTTCCCTGGTTAGCCATCGCTCGCGAGCTGGTGGAGCGGGCGGTGCTTCAATCTGAGGTGCTTCCGATATCCACTTTTCACTAACCGCCCATCGTAATGCAGCGCGCAGCGTCACGATCTCTCGGATGATTGTTCCATTCGATAGCGGCCTCTTTGTTTTGCGTGACGGGGTTCGCGCTCCTTCTTCACGGCGTTGATCTGCATACTTTCGGCAAACCTGACGTGTGAGATGCTCGGGCTTCAGATCTCCCAGGTGAGAGACCAAAGCGGCGCTGGCATATTCGATACTGGCGATGCTTCTGACGCGCGGTCTGCGATCTTCAACATATCCGGCAAGGATCATGCGAACAGTTGGGCTTTCTGGCGGAAGAGGAGAATCCAGTCCCGCCATGAACTGCCTCAGTTTGCGTTTTGCTTCCTCGCGATCTGCCGTGCCGAGAGAAATACGTCTCTTTTCCTTTCCATCCCACCATTGGACATAGAAACGACCGTTCCGTTCTGCGAGGCTGTATGATGGGTCTGTGCTTCTGGGGCGTGCCACGTCAGGTTCTCTCGTTCGTATGCTGCTACTGCGTCTGGGTGAATGCGTTTTGCTGATCCAATCTGGATGGATGGCAGTCGACCAGAGCGGATTAAATTGTGAACTGACTGCTTCGACACGTTCCATCTGTCTGCCAGATTGGCAACGCGTAAGAGCTTCACTGGGTGAAGCGCTCCACTCACGACAGATCCTCCGTGAACGTGGCAAAGCTGGTGGGACGCCAGTTCGGCATTTTCCCGATCATTGCTTCTCGCAGCTTGGTGGCGGAATACTTCGCAGGTTTTGCTTCGTCGCTAATCGGATCGGACACCAGTCTCTGATCAATGGCGATTTTCCAGAGCTCATTGCCGTTGAAATGCTCAAGCACTGACGCGGTATCGATCCGATCGATATAGTCGTCCGCTCCAAGTATTCGCCCGATCATCTCGCCAATCTGATAGCTCTGATCGTTTCTGGAGGTACTGGTGCGACGATATGGGGCCGTAACCACCGCATGTCTCGCAATGACCTGGAGCGCTAGGTCCGTAATTTCGCAGGTTTCCAGCACACACCCATGCTTCAGGATGGGCGCGTACAGATCCCGATCCGTGTACCTTCCTCCAATCAGAAGCGCGATCAGACAGATGATGATCAGGTCCTGGTCTACATCTCCCTCCAGCGCCGCTTTCTGGACTGCTTTGGTCATGATGTCGGCAAGCACGCTTTGGCCTGCTTTAGTAACAGGGATCTTGCTCATGCTGCGTCCTCCGCAACGGTTGGCATCGCCCATTCCGGGATTTGATAAGAGTGTTCACCACCTGGGTTGCGACCGTGGTTAGGCATGATGATGCCGCCCACGTCCACGTGGCCCGGGATCTCCAGTACTGTAGGAAGTCCGTCTGGCTGGGCAGTCATCCAGAATGGGAAATTGCCCTCTTTCGTGTACGAACGGACGGCATGTGATGCCCTCGCGAGCAAATTGGTGGCAATTTCCAGTGTCGGGCAGACCTCGGCGCGCGTCTTGTCAGCAAGAACGTCTCTCCATTTTGGAAATTCGCGCTCGGACGAAAGGGCAGAGACAAAACCCCTTTCGATAGACGTGCCGGTGCGGTCCAGTGCTTCCCAAACAAACCAGCGCATTCCAGGTGCTCGATCACAAGCTGGATCTGCTTCAAACGAAACAGAGCGAATGTCCCATTCCCGACAAATGTGGATCAGGCGTGCAGTCTTCGACCAATCCAACGTGAAGGCCTCAAAGGGCGGATCACAGAGGAAGCTGGACCGGGCATAGAGCATCATCGCGCCATCAGTGGCAACGCAGACGGCGCGGCCCTGGTGGTACTCAACGCGTATGCCGCGCAAGTAGTCACGGGAGCACCTACGGTCAACGCCATAAGACACGAAAGCCAAGGCGCGGCCTTCAATATGAACTGCTTTGTCAGCCATTTTTCTTGCCTCGGTGAGAGGTTGAAATAGGTGGGAGTAGGCCCTGCTTGATGAACTGATCTCGACGCCAGCCCACTGTCGTTGGGCAGAGGCCTAACCGCTGTCCGATCGCCGTTAAGGGCATGTCCTGCCTGAGCAGTTTCAGCACGCGCTCCGGGTCCACTTTGGGCTTGCGGCCTGCGTTGCTTGCGGAAGAGCGGGCGGTCACAGCGGCAGATCCGGCGTGAACCCTTCGTCGAGGGTGGCGTGACTAGATCCGTGGGGAGTGGCTCTGGCGATGACCTTCCGGCCATGCTTGATTGACACGGGGCCGCGCTTGCACTGAGCCCAGCTCAGGGCCGCCACGTTTGCGCCCTGGCGCGTGGCATAGCGCACGACGACGCGCCCCTTTCTGTCGCAGATCCCGAAAGGAGGGCGCTTTGCCTTGGTCATGGCTGCCTCCGAACTGGGGCGCCCATGGTGATTTCGCGCAGGCTTTGAACCTGCTTCCAGCAATGCGCGGAAAGCCGCGCGTCATCGATTTCGATTGTGGGCGCAACTGTGACGGGGCGACAGTCTATTGCGACTGGTTCGGGAAAGTCGGGAATGCTCTCAGGAAGCAGATTTAGGGTCAGAAGGCGAGAAAGCTGAATTTCCAGATCAGACGCGCAGCTATCCCATGTCTGAGCCATGCGTTCATCGCCAGCGGCGGCATTGCGCTTGGCAAGGTTACGGACACTGACGGCGCGATCGCGCAGATCTCGTGCCTGGTGGTGAATGTCTGGTTCAATGCTGTCCTGCAGGAAGCGGTCAAAGCCGCTCTGGGTCCGTGTGTGCTGCAGGAGTGGTTGTCTGGACGACATGTGTTCTCTCCGTCGCATGGGGCGATGGGAAGAACGTAGCCATAATGGCTATTATCGGTCAATAACATATAGCCGATATGGCTAGTTTTAGATGGGTTACAATATGTTATCCCTTGAAAATGAAGAGAATTATTTTTTTTCCTCTCCTGATAATGGCGTTGGCGCCACCAGGTCGGGGGCAAATCTCATCAGAGCATAAAGTAAACATGGCTGAATTTGTCTATGGGCGGAGCTTGGCAAAGCAGTGCGCGCGTGGTGATTACGGCACCAAAGAGCATGAAAACTGTCTCATTAGGCATCTATGGCAATGTGATGGATTGCTGTCAGGTACATGTGCGGCGCATGTCTCGTTACCAAGGCAGCAAGGTGCCTATTTTGAAGAGTTTGAAGAGGCTTATTCTAAGGATGGACGTCAGCCCCCGAACGATAACTTAGATCTTGATATATTTAAGTTTTTCTCTGGTAGTTACGATAAATTTTGTTGGTACTACGGCGTCAAGTGCGGCGATATGGACCATTCATATGTGACGTATAGAAAAACCGCGCTTGGTAAAATTATTCCTATGAAGTCACATAGATAATTAAAGAATATCTTCAGGCTCGAGAACTTTATGGATGGAAACTATTGAACGTGCGGGCCATTCGATAACTTTATCTGGGTTATATTGCTTGAGAACAAGTTTCCCGTCGTCTCGCTTGATATATTCCTTGATGTAGGCCTGTTCGTAGTCGCTATTGTCCGGTTTGACGACTACTACGACTCTGTCATGTTTGTTTGGTCTTCTTATGGGGTCCACATAGACAAGCTGCCCTGGGCGCTTCCATGGTTCCATGCTGTCGCCTTCTACATAGAGGGCATAAATATCTTTGCGATATTCTATCTTGGGGCCGCGTGGAGCTAGATCGATAACTTCGCCTGCGTGCAGTATAAACGCGCCTTCATTTAGGCTGCATGCAGCGGTTCCGAAGACGGGAATATCTCGCGTCATCGGAATCAGGGTTGTTCGGTCAGTCGGGCTTGTTTCAACAACCCGGCTAGGGGGATCTAGTTCAGTGGGGGGTGGAATTGGACTGCCTACGACAGCGTAAAGATCCTCTACTCGCACCTGCAGCGCCTTAGCGATCGCGTTAGCAAAGGTTTTTGTGACGCCTCGTTGGCCTAATTCAATCTTGCTGAGAGTAGGCGGCTGGATATTTGCAGCTCGCGCTAGTTCTGCGGATGAAATATCCCGCGCAACACGGATTTCGCGTACTCGTGAGGGTGCGGCGTTGTCGGTCATATAGCCGGAATGGCTAAAATGTTGACAAGTGTCTATCGCCGTTTTGGCGTTGACCGAGTAGCCATTATGGCTACATATGGGGTTATGACCCTTGCTGAATATAAATCCCTGCACGGCCTTACCTACCAGCACCTAGCAGAATTGCTGGATGTTCATGGGCGAGCAGCAGCACGAACGGTCCAAAGATACGCTGAGGGAGAGCGTTTTCCGGACCCAAGGATGTTGCTGAAAATTGCTGAGGTAACAGCAGGGGAAGTTACGCCAGATGATTGCGTCCGTGCGTATATCGCAAATAATTCGTCTCCGGAGAAAGCAGCATGAAAATCGTCCATGCCGTCATCCGTAAATCGCACTCGCGTGTCTGTCATCCGGATGGTGTCCGGAGATGAGCGTTCTGGCAATCAAGACCGCCACGCAGGCTGCAATCCGTGAAGTTGGAAGCCTAGACGCTGCGGCATCAATCGCGCGTGTGGGTCGTTCGCAGCTCTCCGAATATCAGAGCCGCAATTATCCGGCTGTTGTTCCGGTAGATGTGGCAATCGTTCTGGATGAGTTCGCGCAAGCGCCGCTAATCCTGTCCGCCATGGCGCAGGCAGAAGGCTACTCCATCGCCCCGATCCATCTTGGAAAAGGCGACGTTGCCGAGATCATGGAAAGTGTAGCGATCAAATCCGGTTCCACGATGGCGACAACGGTACGCGTGCTGGCGGACGGTATCGTGACGGTGGATGAGGCGCATGACCTGATCGCGGATCTGATCGATCTTCAGCGTGTCGTCGCTCATGCCCTGCACATCGTTCAGGGACACGCGAAAGGAGGGCCGCGATAATGGCGCGTCCTTCTCTTGATAGTGCCCGGATCGAGCCTGCCGTGCGTCGGATGCACGTCAGCGGATCCAGCGTTCGCGAGATTGCACGTCATGTCGGCGTCTCTGTCGGAAGCGTGCATGCAATGATTGGTCGGCTTGGCCTGTCACGGACATCGGCTCGCACGACGGCTACACGTCGCATGCGTCGTCATGCGCTTCCGGTCGGTGCTGGACTGGAGATCGCCCGTGTCTGATCTGCTCGATCCCTTCCAGTTTTTTACAGAATTGAAAAAAGATATTGCCGCCACTGGCAATCAGAGCCGTTACGCAGCGAAAATCGGTGTGGCTCACACGACCGTTTCTGCTGTCCTGCATTCCGAGCGTAACCCATCGCCGGAATTCCTGTCCGGCGCGGGTTTTGATCGCCTGGTGCGCTATCGCCTTCTACGTGGCGGCATCCATGCGCCGCTGATCAACGGAATGGATTTTTTTACAGAAGTGAAAAAACAGATCCGCGAAGCCGGATCTCTGACAGCCTTCTGTGCTCGCCATAAACTGCCGCTTGGCAGTGTTTCCAATTATCTGAATGACAGCCGTCGTGCGTCCGATGCCCTTGTGAAGGCTGTCGGTTATGCGCGCCTGACGCGGTACCGCAGACGCGCTGTCCGGAGTGCTGCGGCATGAGTTCTGACTTTAATCCCGGTCTGTTTGGCGGGGCCATGCGGTCGGTTCCGAACAACTTGTCCTGTGAATGTGCACTTCTTGGCTCTGTTCTCATGCATTCCAAGAAGACCATGGAAGCCGTGGAGGAAATCCTGCGGCCAGAGCATTTCTATGATCGCCTGAATGGCGTGATCTATGAAAAGGCTCTGATGATTTACAATGAAGGGCGAACCGTCGATCCCTTCACGATCATCCGCCATTTCGAGCATCCTGATCTCGATCTCTGGGGCGAGGTCGATCCCAAGGTTTATATCAGCAAGCTGGCGACCGCTTATGTCAGTGACCGGCTTGCTTATGACTACGCGCGGGAAATCCGTGAAACGGCGATGCGTCGTGACCTGATGGCGCTTTGTCAACAGACGTCTGATGCGTGCTGCAAACCGGAAGACCAGAAGGCAGAAGAAATTCTTGAAGGGCATGAAGCGGCCCTGATGCATCTGGCTTCGGGTAATACAGAAACCCAACCGAACGTCACCTTTCATGAGGCTCTTTGCACGGCTGTCACAAAAGCAAAGGAAGCCGTTGCGCGTGGCTCTGCGCTTGCAGGTCTGTCCTGGGGATACAAGTCGCTTGATCGTCTGACGAACGGTCTTGTCGGCGGAAATATGTACGTCCTCGGCGCGCGTCCTGCCATGGGCAAGACCTCTCTTGGGTTAGGGATCGGGCTCCGGATCGCGTCCAACGGTGCCCGGGTCCTGTTCTGGTCAGGCGAAATGACGGCTGACCAGCTTGGTGCCCGTGGTGGTGCGGCCAAGAGTGGGCTGAACCTGCGATCGGTCTTTTCAGGGCGCCGTTGGGATGTTCCTGAGGAAGCCATGACGGGTGAGCAGCCACCGCTGGAAGACTGGCAGTGGGCCGCGCTCAATCGTGCCTGTGACGCAGCCTATCATCTGGCTCTGGAAACAGACACGCGCGGCGGCCTGTCGGTTGCGATGTTGCGGTCACGCGCGCGGCGTATGAAGCGCTCCAAGAAAGGGCTCGATGCCATCGTTCTGGATTACGTCCAGCTGATGCGCGGATCGCCTCGCGTGCGTGGTCGCCTGCGGTACGAAGAAATGACCGAAATCAGCAATGAGCTGAAAGTTCTGGCCAAGGAGCTGGATGTGCCGGTCATTGTTCTGGCGCAGCTCAACCGTGAATCAGAGAAGCGCGAAAATAAGCGTCCGCAAATGCAGGATCTTCGGGATACCGGCGCCCTGGAGCAGGATGCTGATGTCATCGGCCTCATTCATCGTGAGCATTACTATCTCAAGAAAGAGGCCTCGTCCGGTGAGCTGACGCGGCGTGATCGTGAAAGTCCGGAGCAGTTCAGTCTGCGGTGTCAGGAATTCAATGATCGCCTGGATAAGGCGCGGGGCAGGGGTGACGTGCACATCGTCAAGAACCGTCATGGCCCGGAAGGCCGCTGCCGGATGCTATTCGATGATGAGACCACCTGGTTCCGTGACGAAAGCGAAGATCCGCGCAGCCCTGCATGGGGCCGTGAACTGGCAGACGCCTGATGAGCAGTCGCCAGCGTCCCGGAAAGCATGCGCGGTCGGTGATGTCCGATCGTCGCTGGCCGCTTCTGTCGCTGGCGGCGCGCGCTTTGTGGCTTGGCAGTACGGATGTCGGGGATGTTGTCCCGGCTGTTCGTGCGCCTGGTCGTACAGGCGTCTCTGTCGAGGATTATGCCCGCTACCTGGCCACGGATACGGATGTCGTCCGTCTGGCTGTCCGTGAGTTGGTCCAGTGCGACGTCATGGAGCCCGTCGGTTCCGGTTTCCGTCTCAAATCCTACTGAGTTTCTAGGTTTTTTATCCCGCCCCTGCTGCGGGTTCAGGAGTTTCTGACGTGAAGGTCAGCGCAACACATCGCACGCAGCTCGCAAAGATCGCCCTGATGCAGGTCGAGAACCTTGCGCTGAATGCCCTTGATGCCGTGATGGTTCTGTCATGGGTGCGGCTGTGCACCTATCTGATACTGAACTGCCCGGACGGCGTCCTGAACGTGTCGTTCCCTGGTGCATTGTCTGCACTCGCCCGCACCAAGGTTTTCTGCGACGAAAACCTAATCGAAACCTACCTGAAAACCTACGCGGAAACCCAACTGATAACCTGGGATCAGCAGGCGAAAACCATCAGTCTTCCGTCTGATCTGGGGGCCACGGCTCGCCAGATCGCATCCCGTGA
Organism: Gluconobacter sp. GP1; assembly: GCF_032913585.1. Classification (NCBI taxonomy): domain Bacteria; kingdom Pseudomonadati; phylum Pseudomonadota; class Alphaproteobacteria; order Acetobacterales; family Acetobacteraceae; genus Gluconobacter; species Gluconobacter sp. GP1. The sequence goes on along the minus strand of NZ_JASGXC010000007.1, from coordinate 22,036 downwards.
GAATGGAAGAAAGGGCGGAAGACCGCCGGGAAAATCCAAGAAAGGAAAGGTTCAGGACAATCGTCAGAGCAGCATCATGCTGCCTATTTCAGGAGGCAAAGACGTGGCGCAAGAAAACCTAGAAAAAACCCACCCTACACGTACGCGCGCGGAAGCTAAGCTTAGCTTTAAATCTTCTTCAGAAGATAAGCTTAAGCTTGATGCAGCATTCAATCGCATTGGACCCAAGGCCTATGAGGCGGCTGACCTCGATCCGGCTCGCGACATGGGAAATTACGGCATTGCCCGGCAGTGGTGTGCGGATGGTCTGGCCAAGGGACTGACGGAAGCGGAGATTGAGCGGCTGGTCCTGTTCGTGGTTCGCGAGGTCTCAGCGCGTGAACGGGCCAAGGGCAACGGCATCAGCTTCGGGTATTTCCACAAGGCCGTCACGCAGGCGATTGCTCGTGGCGATGTGCCGGAAGAGCCAAAGACATTGGATCAGCTCAAGGGTGAGCGTGCCTGGGAAGAGGCTATGGCGGACTACAATCAGCGTCGTGCCTGTGGTGAAACTGGGTTGCGTCGTCCTGAGCTAACTGACTTCGTGGGGCAGGTGGCGGCATGAAGCGTCGGCATCGCATGGACCTGTCGCATGACGTTCCGAAACAGGTTGCTGAATGGATGGATGAGGCCGCTCTGACACTGGCTGCTTTGCCTGCTCATGGGCTGCGTCCATCTGGGGCTCGCGGCTTCTGGCCCGACATTGTTCCAGATGAAGAGGATCTGAAATGGACGCGTGACAGTGACATCCTGCCACCACGGCCAACGCCGGATGACGTGTCGAGAATGGACCTCGTGTTCTCCTGGCTGACGTTCCTCGGCGAGCGGAATGAGAATCGCGAGTTGCGGCTTGTCGTGCAGCTTTACATGCGTGTGCATCCGATCTCAGGGAAACACCTGCTGTCATGGGAGAAAATCGGCAGAAAACTCGGCATTGGACGCAATACAGCGCAGCGCCGCTATCTAACGGCCTGCTGCCTGATTGCAGAAAAAATACGGACCGGACAATTTCCGCTTGACCGTTTGGACCAAATTGAACACTTTCCAACGTCATAATTGCGAGGCGTGCATCCGAAAGGGTTCACGTCTTTTTTTATGCTCTGAATGAGGACGCTGCCATGCCAGTAAGATCGCCGGTTTTTCGGCCTCGCTGGCACAAAGATGGTGTTCAGAAGCGCAGGGATTTCGATCTGAAACGCGGCTCTGCTCGCAAGCGTGGCTACGATGCAGACTGGGAAAAAGTTCGAGCCCGCCATCTGGCGATCCATCCCTGCTGTTGTGTGCCAGGATGTCGTACTCCAAGGGACAGATTGAACGTCGATCACATCGAAAGTGTCCGGGAATCACCCGAAAGACGCCTCGATCCGACAAATTTGCGCACTTTGTGTCAGTCTCATCATTCAGCCCGGACCAGCCGGGATCATTCCTGGAACCAGAAAAAATCTTGAGAAATGGCTGAAAACTGCCATTTCTTAATGAAAACGCCCCTCGATCCGAGGTCTGAGGGGGTGGGGGGTGTCAAATCCCTGCCCCCTCGGGCGCCTGGACCGCGCCAGGGGCAAATTTTCACACCCGCGAAATTGAGGGAAAAAGTTACCAGGACGGTTGATGGGCACCTTCCTGCGATTTCGCATGAAGAAAGGTCATCATCATGAAAGGACGAAAGCCTAATCCCCGACATCTTCGCGTGGTAAATGGAAATGCTGGAAAAAGGCCGCTACCGGAAGACGGATATCGTCTTTCTTCCGAGCGCGCTGATGCTCCAGAGCACTTGGACGATACTGCGCAGGATGCTTGGAACCGGCTTATGCCGGAATTGGTCGGCGTCGGGTCATTCACATCGCTCGATCACGATGCGCTTGCGCAATACTGCCAAGTCTATAGCCGCTGGCGTCGCGCTGAAGACGCTCTGAAAACGGCTGAGGAAGACACCTACGAGACCCATGGCAAGCAGGGGAAAATGCTGCGGGCGCGTCCAGAGGTCGCCATCATTGCAGAGTGCATCCGCCTGATGCGTTCCATCGGATCCGAGTTTGGGTTCTCGCCTGTGGCTCGACTTCGCCTGAAGGACATCGGGCAAGGCGACATGTTCAACGCGTTTGATGTCATGGATAGAAAAGCGAGATAGACGTGGCCAGATATCCTTATGTGCAGCGTGCGCAGCGCTACATCCGGGATGTCCTATCTGGGAAAACGCCGGCCTGTCAGTGGGTCGTAGCGGCCTGTATTCGCCATCAGCAGGATCTGGAAAGGTCTAAGCAGAAGAACTTCCCCTATCGCTTCGATAAGATCCAGGCAGAGCATGTCTGCGTTTTTCTGGAGCTGATGCCTCATATCAAAGGGCCGAAAGCCCGGAACGGCGAACTGATCGAACTGGAGAACTGGCAGTGCTTTATTCTGACCACGGCCTTTGGTTGGGTCTCGAAGAAGACAGGCTTCCGCCGCTTCCGGCGCGTCTACATTGAAGTCCCGCGCGGTAATGCCAAAAGTACCCTGTCATCTGGTGTCGCCTTGTACATGCTTACGGCAGATGGCGAGGCTGGCCCTGAAGTCTACTCCGCGGCGACAACGCGCGATCAGGCCAAGATTGTTTTTGGCGACGCGCGGAAGATGGTCCGTAAGCGTCGTGATTTGGTTCGGAAATACGCTCTGGATAACCAGACGCGCTTCATGCTGTGCGGCGCGAATGACGGTGAGTTTCGGCCTCTCTCGCGTGACGGCGAAACGCAGGACGGTCTGAATATTCACTTCGCCTGCCTCGACGAATTGCATGCCCATAAAACGCGTGAGGTTTTCGAGGTTGTTGAGACTGGCGCGGGCAAGCGAGATCAATCCCTGATCTGGGCCATCACGACGGCTGGTTTTAACCGCTCCGGGATCTGTTTTGAGACGCGATCCTATGTGGTTCAGGTGCTCCGCAAGGCGCTCGCAAGTTGGGATGCTAACCCTTACGCTTTGAAAGGCGACTTGGCAGACGACGAGCAGCAGTTTGGGATCATTTATACGCTTGATGATCAAGACGACTGGACTGATCCATCTGTCTGGCAGAAGGCCAACCCGAACTGGGGCATTTCTGTCATGCCTGACTACGTGGGCGGCCTTGCTCATAAGGCTATGCAGCTTGTCAGCGCTCAGAACGGCTTCAAGACGAAGCATCTGAATCTATGGGTCAATGCCGACCAGGCGTGGATGGATATGCGCGCGTGGGACGCCTGCGCAGATTATGACCTATCAGTTGATGATTTTGAGGCGGAAGAGTGCATTCTCTCGCTTGATTTGGCCAGTAAGATCGATCTTGCCGTCAGGCTCCGTCTGTTCCGGAGGGTGATTGACGGGAAAGCTCATTACTTTGTCTTCCCCGTTTTTTACCTGCCTCAAAAGCAGGTCGAAGAGTCGGGGAATGCTCAGTATGAAGGTTGGACAGTAGATGGATGGATCAAGGTCTCTGAGGGAGACGTCATCGACTTCGGAATGATCGAGGATGACATTCTGGACGACAATGCCTCTTTCAACCTGTCCGGTGTTCCCTACGATCCCTGGCAGGCAACACAACTCTCTCAGAGAATGAGGGATAAGGGTCTACCCATGCGGGAGTATGGGCAGACCGTTGCCAATATGTCTGAGCCCATGAAGGAATTAGAGGCATTGGTGCTCCTGCGTCGGTTGCATCATGACGGTAATCCTGTCCTGGCGTGGTGTATCGCAAACGTTGTCTGTCACACGGACGCGAAAGAGAACATTTATCCCCGCAAGGAACGTCCGGAAAATAAGATTGACGGGGCTGTGGCCCTGATCATGGCGCTTGGTAGCGCGCTTTCAGAAGAAAGCGACGAACTGGCTTACGAAGGAATGTAAAATCATGGGTCTTCTGGATTATCTGCGCGGGAGCCGTGGCGCATCGGCCTTCGTGCGCCAGGAGCCCGTTTTGACCAGTTCTATACCGGTTTCAGGGTTGAACGCATCTGCCGAAAATTTTCAGACTGGCGGATCCTGGACATCTTTCGGGATCGGTAGTCCAACCCGGTCGGGTGTCCAGGTCAACGAACGCACAACTATGGCTCTACCAGCTGTGATGCAGGCTTTGCGGATCCTGACAGGTGTTTTTGCCATGGTTCCGATGCACTATGTGCGACGGGATGCCAAAGGTATTCATCGGCTTGAAAAAGACCCGCTTTACAAGCTGATGAATGAGCGTCCGAATGACGTGCAGAGTCAGTATGATTTCCGGGAAATTCTTCTCGGTGACATCCTGATGACTGGCAATTTCTATGCCTACGTGTCGCGCGATGCCCTGATGCGTCCGTCTGTGCTGACCAGACTAGATCCTCTTGCGGTTCAGGATCTTCAGTCATTTGACCGACAGACAGGTCAGCAGATGTTCTATGATGCAACGCTGCCGGACGGCTCCAGTGGACGGTTTGCAGCGCGGGATATCTGGCATGTACGCGGCATGAGCCGAAACGGTCTTCAGGGGCTTAATCCAATTAAGTTCATGAAAGAAGCGTTCGGCGAGAGTATTGCGACAGCTGCTTACGTTCAGAACTACTGGCGCAATAATGGCCAGCCTCCCGTGATACTGACCTCAGATCAGAAGATTGGTAGTGATATCAGGGGGCAGATCAAGGAGGATTGGAAGGAAAAATTCTCCGGCGTAGATAATGCTGGTGAGCCTGCCGTGCTCGGTAGCGGCCTGAAGGCAAATTATATGCCCATCAACAACAAGGATGGGCAGCTGGTCGAGACCAGAACTATGCAGGTCCTCGACATTGCCCGCGCATGGGGCGTGCCTCCGCATCTGCTGTTTGAACTGTCAAAGGCCACTTTCGGCAATATCGAACAGCAGTCCCTGGAATTCGTGATCTATCACCTGGGGCCGCATTTCTCCCGTGTTTCGTCCAAGGCGGCCCATGCTTTTGCCGCAAGCGGATGCACGTTCATCCATGACCCGTCTGACCTTGTGAAGGGCGGCTTCCTGGACCGTGCCCAGGGCATCGCAGCTCTCCGGAACGGCGGCGTCATGAGTACCGATGAAGGGCGTGCCGAATTCAACCTGAACCCGGTCGGCGGTGATGCTGGCGGTGAGATCTGGCGTCCCATCAACATGGGAATCAGCGGACAGCCTAACCCGGATCCTGCAACAGGAAACTGACATGACAAGACTGTATGCGCTGGATGCCATCAGGGCGATGCCTTGGGCCATCCAGCCGGAATGGCTGGCCGCGATCGAAGCGGTTGCAGAGCGGACGATGCTGTCTCCAGATCTGGAGAAATTGCGGGAGAACGGATCTGCGGCCCGATATCAGGGCATGATGGCGGCTATTTCCAACGGCGGGACGCGGCTGGAGGGATCGAAAACAGCCACATTGAATAATGGTGTGGCCATGATCCCCGTGATGGGGCCGATCATGCCCTATGCCAATCTGATGGCAGATATCTGCGGCTACACGACGCTGGAGACACTGTCTTCTGACCTTCAGGTGGCTGCCGGCAATCCTAACGTCAGCCAGATCCTGATGATCATGGATAGTCCAGGCGGGGCCACCGTCCAGCTGAGTGACGTGGCAGGCCAGATCGCGGCCCTGGACAAGCCAGTGACTGTTTTCGTGACGGGAATGGCAGCATCGGCAGCTTACTGGCTCGCCAGTCAGGCAGATGAGATCATCATGGATAGCCTGGCTGTGGCGGGTTCGATCGGCATTGTCTGTTCGACCTCAACGCAGGTTGGTCCTGACGCAAATGGACGGAAAAGCGTGGATATCGTCAGTTCCAACGCTCCGAACAAGCGCCTGGACCCGGCCTCTGATGACGGACAGGCGCAGATCCGCGCCGTTCTGGACGATATGGAAGCCGTTTTCATGGCGGATGTCGCGCGTGGACGGAAAACCACGGTCGCGAACGTCCAGCAGAATTTCGGTCAGGGCGGCATGAAATCAGCGAAAAGCGCAGTTTCATCCGGCATGGCCGATGGAATTGGGACCCTGAGCGGCACTGTTGCCCGTCTGGGTGGCCAAAAAACCCCGAAAAACACAGCAAAGACGACGCCTCGACGGACTGCCGCCATGCAGGACCTGACGACGCGGCGCATGAGAGCACAGGAAGGCTGAAAATGGCTGATCGCATTACTCCACTCCGCGCCCGTCAGGGCGCAGTCCTTGCGGAGATGGAAACCATCGTCAACGCGGCTGTCAGCGATGGCAACCGTGAAATGACCGCTGAAGAGGCGGCGAGTTATGACGCGCTTCGGGCAGAAGATGACCGACTGACGGCGAATATCGCTCGTGAAGTCGATCTGGAGCGTCGTCAGGCTGCTGCGGCCCGTCCGATCGCAGCGCTTCCTGGCAATCCCGGAACTGCTCCTGGCACGGTTCCGGCGCAGGCTGCTGAAAAGCTGGATCCAGGGGTGAAATTCTCCCGTTTCGTGCGTGCTGTCGCTGCTACAAAGGGCCATGGCGGTATGCGGGCCGTGTCCGACTATGCAGAAAAGACCTGGGGCAGTGCGTTTGCTCTTCAGGCAGCGGACAACATGCAGGAATCAGTGGATGTGCAGGGTGGTTTCCTCGTGAATGAGGATTACAGCACTGATCTGATCGATGCGCTGCGGCCGGCTGTTGCGGTTCGTCGCATGGGGGCCGTGTCCATGCCGATGCCGAACGGCAACATGACGCATCGCAAGAAGACAGCCACGACAAGTGCCCAGTGGGTCGGTGAGCGTGATCCAATTATGCCTTCGGCTCCGTCTGTCGGCGTCCTGAAGCTCTCTGCCAAGAAGCTGGCAGCTTTGGTGCCCATCACCAACGATCTGCTGCGCTTCAATTCGATCCGCTCGGATGCCCTCGTTCGTGACGACGTGGTGCGGGAAGTCGGTATTGCAGAAGATCAGACGTTCATCCGTGGCGCAGGGTCTGCCTTTGCGCCGGCTGGTCTGCGGTATATGGCATCTGCCGCCAACGTCTTTGCTGCAACGGCAACTGTTTCCGTCCAGGGCGTGCGAAGCGATCTGAGTAAGCTCCGTCTTGGCCTGTCCCGTAACAATGTTCCGATGACGCGTTGTGGCTACATTATCAATCCGACGCTGAAGGAATTTTTGGAGCAGCTCCAGACTTCAACGGGCGCGTTGGCCTTCCCGGAAATTGCCCAGGGCCGGATCGGTTCTTATCCTTTCGCGGAAACCACGTCCGTTCCGGACAACCTCGGTGATGCCGGCAACCAGTCTGAGGTCTATTTCGCGGATTTCAGCCAGATCATGATCGGCGACGCCATGCAGACCACGCTCGCGGTCAGCACGGAAGCCTCTTACGTCGATAATGAAGGCAAGACCCGTTCAGCCTTCCAGAATGATGAAACGCTGGTTCGTGTCATCGAGCAGGTCGATATCGGGACACGCTATGACGCGGCCATTTCCGTTCTGACGGGTGCGGCCTGGTTCCCTGGTGCAGTAGCAGGACAGTAATCATGAAGCGCGTGACATTCACCGACCGCTGTGACGGGATCGGCTCTGTCTATAACAAGGGCGATGTTGCCGTTTTCCCGGACGCCGTGGCTGACGCCATTGTGGCGGCCAAGAAGGGCACTGCCGAGGCGATGTCTGATCCAGTGCCTGAACAGGGATCCGGCAAGAAGGATGATGTTGATCCTCCTGCCGATCCGAAAACTACGCCAGAAAATGGCAAATCCTGACGGCTCCCTTTTGGGAGCCGTTTTTGTTTGGAGGTGACGCATGCCTGTTGTTGTGACAGCAGCTGCAAAAACCGCCGCCCTGGTCGATCTGGAGAGTGTAAAAGCATATCTCCAGATCACGGGAGACGACCAGGACGCGACGCTCGCCAAATTGATTTCTCAGGCGTCCAGTTCGCTCTCAGCTTATCTCCAGCGCCCGTTAGCTCTGCAAGAGTATCGTGAGCGGCTTCGAATTCGTGGCCGATCAACAGCGATCAACCTGAGTGTTGGGCCAATCGCCACCATCCGGTCCATTTTGGTGGACGGTCAGCCTCTCACGGTGCTGGACGAGATGTCTGTGGACCGTGAGCATGCCAGAATTGAAGAGGTTGGGGGGCTGCCGTCTGCTGGATGCTGGGCAAGTCATATTCGTCAGGTCGAGATTGTCTATCTGGCGGGTTTCCTTTTGCCTGGGATGGATGAGCCAGAAAAACAGGTCGCTGATTTACTTCCATTAGAGTTCGAAAATCTTCCGGAAGACGTTGGGGGTGGCTGTCTGACAACAATCCAGATGCTGAAGTATGGGCAGGGCAGGGATGCGCTCCTGAAAACGGAAAGTGTTCAGGGGGTTGGGTCATCAACCTGGCAGGCCATGGATACCTCCATCGGGGCGATTTCGCCTGAAGCTGTTGCTTCCCTTGGGCGCCTGACGCTTGCCGCAGATTGGATGGCATAATGGGCCAGATTACTGAAAGTCGGCGTCGGCAGATCCAGCGCAAAGGCCGTATTATGCGGCTTATGACGCAAGATAAATCTAAGAGTGTTTCTCTTATGGGCTATGCCCCGCCGCCTACGGTCGCCACGATCGATGCGACATTGCCGGTCCAGGCCTTCATTACCCAGATCCTGAACGATGAACTGTCAGCAGCCGGCTACGGACCTCCCCTCAAGGGAGACCGCCTCTTCGACGGTGTGCGCGAATACACGCTGACGGATGCGTCCCCAGTCTATGACGGGGCAGACCTCTGTGGCTGGACCCTTATGACAGCAGGTGGAACATGACCTCTCCCGTCGTCTGGCAAGACGCCTTTGACCGCGCCAAGGCTGCGGGGGTTGCCCTCGGGCTGACGGTTCTGGATGCTTTGGAGCAACAACGCACAACGCCTGATGGACCTTTCGTCCTGTTTGAAGTGGCAAGCGCTTCTGCCGATCGCTTCGGCGCTGGTGAGATTGTCGATGAAGAAACCGGCCAGATCTGGCTGCACCTGATGGTGGAAAGCGGATCCGGGGCGCTGTCGGCCATCACCATGCGCAAAGCGCTTTCGGTGGCCTTCCGTGTCCCGGTCTCCCCGCTGCCAGAAGGCCTCTACTACGACGGCCAAGGTTTTGACCCTCCAGATGCTGATGACAAAGGCAACTGGTTCCGGTTCTCGCTGATGGTGGACTACCGCTACCAGGACCGCGTCCTAACAACGCCCTGAAAGGGATTTTCATGAAATACTTTGCTCTTCTTGAAACCGCTGCGGGCTCGAACGCCTATCGCCTGGGCGCATCAGAGATCGAGGCAGACAGCACATCTGACGCTATCGCCATTGCCACTAAAAGTGCGGAACCGGGCTGTCGTGCAGGTGTGTGGCCCTATCAGGCCGTGTCTGGTCAGGCGGCACCCGTGACGCCTGATGAAGCTGAATCCGGCAAGCTCTACAATGTTCTAGCGCAGCCTGGTGGCGCTGCGGGCAACTTTACGCTCGATGGCCAGACGCTCGGGTCTTTTGGCGCTGATGCCGCTGGCATGTGCCTCTCTCTGCAGCGGTTTTTCAATTACCGCCTGGGCCTCATCCCGACGGATGCCCAGCCTGCTCCGCAGCCGGCCACACCACCTGTCACGTCCGGCACTGGTGGCACGGTTTCGTCCGGGACTACGCCCGTCAGTTCGGGCTCCACGGTCAGCTCTGGCGGGACCGTCTCCGGGGGCTGATCTGTCCTGGCCTTCGATCCATTTCACAGTCGCCTCGGGCGGCTTTTTTTATGAGGGAAGCATGCCTTATACAGGGGCGACGGCCGGTTATGCCGCCGGCGAACAAACCAATACCAGCAAGCTGGATTATGCGCTGGAGACCACCTTCAACGTGGCACCAGGCGGGGCATACCAGCGCCTCCGGATGACAGGCGAAAGCCTTGCTGTTCAGGACGGTGTCGCCACGCCGGATGAGATCAACGACATCCCGGAAGATGCTGAAACCGTTCTGACCTCCCGTTCGACCCGAGGCAGTATCAACGGCGTCGTGTCTTACGGCACCTATGACGATCTTGTGGCCGGCGTGCTGGGCGCTGACTGGGTCTCAGTGGAGCGATCTCCCAACAGCGATGCGTGGGTCGCTGCGGTCAATGACGTCACGGCTGCAAACCTTGTGGGCTATAGCTGCGACAGCATCCTGATGAACAACTTTGACGTCTCCGGCATTCAAAAGGCCGGTGTCGTTCAGATTATTGATCAGACCAAAAATTTCAGCGTTTCTCTACCCTATCGCCTGCTGCTGCGTGGGGGGCTGGGGCCAACGCTTGTTGTTCCTCTGCACAGTTTTGACGCGCTCGTGGGATCCGGCACGACTTACGCCCTGAATAAAGACGCGCAGGTCACGTTCAACAGTCTGGTCAATGACAAGCTGGGGAAGACCTTCACGTTCCGCAAAGCCCTGGCGGGACAGTGGCAGCATTTTACCGGCAACATGGTCAGCCAGGTGCAGATTTCTCTGCAGCAGGGGCAGGCCCCGACCATCCAGATCGATGTCGTGGGCTCTGACATGAAGGTGTCCACTGTCGATGTTTCAGGATCCGTCACGCCAGCCACGTCTTCGCCCATCATGAATACCGTGGACAACTTTCTCGGCTGCAAGATCTTCGGAACAGCGCCTGCCGGCTGCATCCGCAGTGCCTCCATTACCCTGTCGCGCAATGGCAATGCCCAGGACACGGGCATGGGTCATGTGGGCGCGTGTGGCGTCCAGTTCGGTTCGCTCCAGGCGCGGATGGAGATCCAGTATTTCTTCAAGGACTACACACAGTTCCTGGCCTGGCAGGCTGGCCAGAAAGGCGTGGTGTCCGTTTCGATCCAGGACGCCTCTGGTAACGGCTATGAGTTCATGATGCTCAACGGGCGGATCTTCAATCCGACCAATCCGATCAACCAGAAGAACAGCACGATCGTGACCACCGTTTCCGTGACCGGAAACCCGCTGCCGGGTGGTGGCACCTTTGGCATTCGCCGGATCGTCGCAGGCGTCTGATCCCCGCCGCCTGACTGAGTTTTCGCGCCGCCTTCGGGTGGCTTTTTTTATGCCCAGAGGGTCGAAGCCCGGCCCTCATTTCTGACTGGAAAAATGAACATGGCAAAGCTGTCTGCCTTTTCTCGTGACCGTAACCGGGTTTCTCAAGGAGAAGAAATCGAAGTTGGCCCAGAGAACAATACTTTCTTCATCACGACGCGAGGCTTCACAACGTCCTATCGTGACACACTTTATGCACTCCGCCTGGAAGCTGCACGTGATCTGAATCGATCCCAGCGTGTAGGAGCTGGTTTTTACACACCAGAATCACTGCCACCAACCACTGATGATCTTTGCCAAGGTAAGGCGCTGGCTCGGGAATGTGTTCTGGGGGTCCGTGGGCTCGACGGTGATGATGGTCAGGAAGTCACGATTGATGACTTCAAATCCATGCTCGAAGGCGGTGATTTTCCTGCCATCGTTGCTCTTTCTGCTATGGCAGCGGGCCGCGTCGGTAGCGACCGGGAAGATCAGGTCAAGGCGTCCGAGGGAAACTGATCGAGGCACTTCAGTGGGAACTGGAGTGGGGTGCTTACGATCGGGACGGTGAGGCGAAAGAGTTGCGGGAACATGCCCGCAGCCTCCGTGTGTTACCGAACCCTTCCAATCAGACACCATGGCGCGCCTGGCATGATCTCCAGCATGACAGGCAGTGGATCTGCGACGGGATTGGCGCCCCAATGGGTGTTACACGGATCGTTTCCCGGCCACAGCCCATTCTCTGGCAGTCCATTGATCTGTGGTGTGCCACGAATGGCGTCTGTGAAGATGAGCGGCCTTATCTGCACATCCTTGTCCGCTCCATGGATGCGATTTTTCTGCAATTTAAAAACGATGAAATTACGCAGGGGCTGCAGAACGCTCTTCGGGGGTAATGTATGGCGTCGCCACGCAGTGTTGCCCGGAATATCCGTCTATTTCGGGATCAGGCTTTGTCTCCGGCTGCCCAGTCGGCACGGCTTGCTGCTGTTGCCATCCAGTTCCGGGATCAAGCGGTCCGGAGTGGTGATGCTCCTCCGCACTGGACTACGAACGTGGATGGCCGTCAGGACGCGCCAGAAAGCTCTGTCCGCCCAGACGGGTTCATTCTCTACAAATTCAACGTCATGGGATTGGCGGCCAAGGCTGCGCTGCAACTTTGCAAAGAGCGCTCTCCGGTTCGCTCCGGACGATACTGTGACAGCTGGGTCGTTGTGGTCGATGGCAGGCCCTGGACAACCGATGTGGCGGACGTCCCTGACGGGGCGGAAATCATGATTGTTAATCCGCAACCTTATGCGCGCAAGATCGATACGGGCGCCATGAAGAAAATGAGCGTCCCTCCTGGAATTGTCGAGGCTGTACGCCAGTCCGTTCAACGGAAATTTCCAACCGTGAATGCAGCGCGTGCCTTTGTCACGGTGCCCTCCGGCCTTCTGGAAAACGCACCTTACATCCTGCGTCGAAATGGACGTGCAAAAGATCGAACAGCCGGAAAAGCTATCACTTATCCGGCTCTGATACTCACCCGAAGATCCTGAGGTTTTGTCATGCCGACAGTCGAGCAGATCGAGGTTTCCTATCGTGGCCAGATCGCGGCTGCGGCGCAGGCTGATGCTGATGCCCTGGATAAGGTTGCGGACGGTTTAGACCGGGTCGGTGATTCAGCTGAGGTCACAGACACTAAAATTACCCGGACGTCCAAGACCGCTGAGGGCTGGGTTAAAAGCCTGGATGCAGTCACGAAATCTGCAACGGCTCTGCAAAAGGCGCAGGACAAGCTGAATGAGGTGACCGACACGGTCAATGAAGGCGTCCGCAAGGGTGAAGTCACTCAGGCTGAAGCCGCCCGGACGATCGATGCCCAGACCGCCAAGGTGAAGAAGCTTTCGGACGCCCATGACGCGGCGGTGAAATCGGCCAAGGGTGCCAGCGATGCGCTCCAGGACACGACCGACAAGGTCAAGCTGTCTGGCTATCAGTTCGGTATTGTGGCTGATGAGGCTCACAAGTTTTTTGATCAGGTCATGTCTGGCGGCTCTGCCATGAAGGCAGCCTTCTACCAGGTGCCGAATATCGTCCAGACCATGGGCGGTTTCGGAAGTGCCGTGAAGGTCGTGGGCGGATTTCTGTCTGGCCCGGGCGGTCTTGCTGTCGCTGCTGCTGCGGGTGCTGCTGCCATCTATAAAGTGGGCTCGGCAGCCGAGGCGGAACAGGAAACACTGGCCACCCTGTCACAGCATCTGCGAGCAACACGCGATGACTACACGGCCATGGCCTCATCGGCCGAGGCAGCAGCACGCCAGCTTTCGTCCGGAAGTGGTCTGTCTCTTGATGACAGCCGGTCTGTCACCACGACATTTGCAGCTGTGCCTACAATTGACGGCTCCAGCCTTCGGGCACTCTCAGCAGAAGCGCGGGATCTGGCAGAAGTCATGGGTGAGACGGTTCCTGATGCCGCCAAGACCATGGCGGATGCCTATGCCGATCCGGCCAAGGCTGCCCAAGACTTTGCCGACAAGGGTTTGCTTGGGGTCCATCAGGGCCTAGTCAGTCAAATTGAAGATCTTCAGAATTCTGGCAACCGTCTTCAGGCCTGGCAGCTGCTGATGCAGAAGGTCGGGACGGCGACGTCTGGCGCAGCACGTCAGGGCCTGACGCCGTTCCAGCAGGCCTTGCATGACCTGAAAGATGCCTGGGCAGCTCCGCTTGCGAGCGCCAAAACGTTTGTGGACGAGATCGGTGATGGCATTGTAGCGGGTGCCACAAAGGGCGTTCAGGCTCTGGCCTCTCTGGGCAATGAACTCCAGTCAGCTAAAAAATGGATGGACAGCTTTCAGCCTGCGCACGTCGCCTATGAGACGCAGCAGGCCACGCTTCAGAGTGGGTCCGCTTCTGGGGTCTCGGGACTGATTGACAGTGTTGGTTCCCAGATCGGGGCCAGCTCTGATGTCATATCACTAGCGCACCGGATCCAGCCAGTGGAAAGTGCCACGGGCCAGTACAAGAATGGTCAGGTCGTCACGTCCTCTGCTGGTGCGATCGGGGCCATGCAGGTCATGCCGTCCAATGCGGCCGGGAATGACCTGACGGACCCGACCGGCAATGTCACGGCCGCCGAACGGCTCCTGGTGCATCTGTATGACAAGTACAGCGGCAATCAGCAGCTGGTCGCCATGGCGTATAACTGGGGTGAAGGAAACGTCGATCAATATCTGAAGGGCGAAAAATCAGCTCCTCAGTCTGTCATGGACTACGCGCAGACCGTCACGGGCGGGGAGGTTTACGGGGCCACGAAGACAGCTAGCCTCCAGAACAGCGTTGACGATGCTCTGAAGACATCAGACGGGTCCACGGCTTCGCAGGTCACGGATCAGACAAACGCCATCAAGATGCTGACGTCTGCCCAGCAGGCACTGGATGACCTGCACAAGGCCGGGAAAGTTACAGACGCAGATTATGCGGCATCGACGCAGGATCTGACGAACCGCCTGATGACTCACAAGGGCGCGTTAAACGAACTGAGAGATCCGCTCCAGGCTCTGGCGCATCAGCAGGAACAGGCCACGGATGCGGCCTGGGCCGGTACGGCTGCACAGAAAGCTATGGTGCAGGTTGATCAGCAGGTTGAGGAAGCCGCCCGCAAAATGGGGCAAGCCCATGCGTCCACGGCGGACATTCTCGTCGCAGAAGCGCGGGAACAACAGATCCTCACGGGAGAGTTTAACAGCTCTATCGACGCGATGGATCGCAAGACGGCTGCCCAGAATTCGCTGCTGTCCTCCTATGATGCCAGCAAGGGCAGATTGGACGATTATCTGCGGTCTGTGGAAGCCTCGGACACGGTCCAGGCTACCTCTACGACCAACACGCAGGAACAGGCGCGCCAGACGGCAGTTCTCACGGATGCTCTGAAGCGCCAGGCAGAGGCGCAGGCTGATATCACCACGGCGCGCAAGGCCTACGGGCAGTCTTTGGATCTCCAGTATATTCAGGCTGAGACAGCATCACTCGGGCAGAATTCTGATGCGGTGTCTGTCCAGATGGCCGTTCTAAAAGAGCGGAATGCCTTGCTGCAAAGTGGCTCTGATCTAACCTCCAAGGCCTCGCAGACCGATCTGGATAACGTTGCGGCGATCCAGTCAGCCACAAATGCCTACCAGCATCAGCAGGACACGCTGAATGAGCTGACCAGTGATATCTCATCCGCAGCGGATACGCTGTCGAGCAGCTTCACACAGGCCCTGGTCAACGCCTCAAATGGTGGGGTTACGTTCAAGTCTGCCATGCAGGGGGTGGAAAGCCAGCTGATCTCGATGATTGCCAAGCTGGCGTTAATCAATCCGCTCCTGAGTGCGATCGATGGTAAAAGCAGGACAACACTGGGGGATGTCTCTTCCATTCTGTCCGGTGGAAGTTCTTCCAGTTATACGGCGCAGGATGATGCGGATGCTCTCGGCGGTCTTGGATCGGCGGGATCGGCTTCGAGTTCTCTGAGTAGCGCGGGCGCTTCAACGTCCTGGCTCTCTTCCGGGCTTAAAACCAATCTGTTTGGAACTGCCACCGTCGGAAACCTGCTCGGTGGTGTTGGTGGCGGGTTCGGGATCGGCTCCGCCCTGTCCGGGATTGGCGGTGGCCTCAAGAGTAACGGCACAATCGGGAGTGCCGTGGGCGCAGCGGCTGGGGCGGCGGCCGGATCCTTCATTCCGGTGATCGGCACCATGCTGGGCGGCCTGATTGGCGGTGGCTTGGGCGGCCTTTTCGGTGGCCTGTTTGGCCACAAGAAAAATCCGTACACGATCGACCAGGTCATGACGACGGATGGTCAGTTGTCCCTTGGTAAGACCTGGAACCAAGCCCAGACCGACCAGATCACGGAGCAGCTGAAAAGCGACATTGCGTCTTTCAATTCAGTTCTGTCCTCTACCGGGGTGACGATCGGCGGCGGTGATGGTGGCCTGCTCGGAACGGTTCGTGACGACAAGAACAACAAGGACAAGTCCTTGCAGTCCGTGTCGCTAACGGATCTTCTGAAACAGGCGACCTACAGCACGTCAGATGCGACTTTCAATCAGGCGCTTCAGCAGGGGCTGCCAAGTAATGCGACCTCTGTGTCGGATTACACGACAGCCATTCAGAACCTGAAGACCATGGCTGATACTGTTGACCAGCTGGGCGTTGCCGTCTCGAAGTTCAATTCGGATGGTACCGTCACGGTCAGCAATTTCACTCAGGCGACCGGGGAGCTGAAAACAGCTCTGGACACGGCATTGGATGGGAAGACCCTGTCCACGTCCGATCTCCAGACGCAGATCTCCACTGTGACCACCTTCGTCAATTCGACCATGCCGGATCTGCTCAAGGCGACTGTCTCCGGACAGCAGTCCTGGGTGGACCAGATGGCGACCTTGCGACAGACCTATGAAGCGGCGGGGTCTCAGGCCGTCGCCTATGGTCTGGATGGAACGCAGCTCAATGCCAAATTCAGTGCGCTGTATGAGACGGGTTATGCCCAGCAGCTGGGGGCGTTGCGTGATTCAGACACGGCTGTGAACGCGCGGTATCTGACGGCCACGGGCGATGATCAGGGGGCAGCCCTTCTGACGTTCGACACCAGTGCC
>NZ_JASGXC010000007.1:0-5405 GCF_032913585.1 Gluconobacter sp. GP1 | reverse complement strand
GGGAGGCATTCCTGGGCGATTCCTACAAGTCGCAGCAGGAGTACATCAATCAGTCAGCCGATCTGGAAAAGACCTTGTCGGCCGAACGGCTGAAGATCCAGCAGCAGTATGACGACCAGGCGCTGCAAAGTGTCCAGAGCACGCTGTCCGGTCTGGAAAGTTACGCCAAGGGACTGGCCACGTCGGATGCTTCACCGCTGTCCGCTGCTGATCAGTACAAGGTCGCAAACGACAACCTGACGACAGATCTGACCGCCGCGCAGGGTGGAAGTGCTTCCGCACTCTCAAGCCTTCAGGACGACTTTCAGACGTTCCTGTCTGCCAGCAAGACCTACAACGGATCCGGGGTGCAATACGCCACGGACTACCAGCGGGTGATGCAGGCCCTTCAGACGGTTGGTCAGCTGGATACAAACACGCTGACAGCGTCTGTCCTTCAGGATGCCTTGAAGTCCACTACGACGACGATCAGTGAAGGACAGCAGCAGATGGTTACGCTGCTCGGCAAACTGCTGTCGGAATTCCGGATGACCAACCTCAAATCGACAACAGGAAAGGCAGCATGACGTGACACTGTTCCGGGCGGTAGAGATTGACCTGGTCAACATGCTTTCTGTCCAGCTCGATGATCGCCCGGCCCATGGCAGTCGACCGCACGGAACACTGCGTCGACAGACTGCGGCTCTGGAAACAATCCAGACTCTGCGTTTCTCGGACATGGGGTATGTCGATGAAAACCACAGCCCTTATGTCCCGCTCGTCACCCAGGCATTCGATCTTGATAGGGGAATTTCTCTCACGTCTGACGCGCTCGGTGGGGCATCGAGCTTCGGATCGATCACCCTGATCAATGACGGCTCGCTGGATGACTATGTTGTCAATCAGACGAACGATCATCTGCCCATCAGGATCCTGAGTGGTCAGAAAATTCTCGATCGTGAGCGTGGGATCTGGATGGATCCAGCGCGGGCAGACCTCAAGCCGGTTTTCGCTGGCCTGGGCACGCTCTGGCAGCCGGGGCGTCGCACCCTGACCATTCCGCTGCTCGGGGCGCTTTCCTGGCTGGATGTGACCATGACCGGCCGCATCTATGGCGGCACGGGCGGTCTGGATGGAGACTCAAACGTCACAGGGCGTCTCATGCCAACCCTGCGGGGAACGGTCTGCAACATCACGCCCGTCCTGATCGATGCCGTGAATTACGTCTATCAGGTCAGTGATGCGCCAGCAGAAATTTCCGCACTCTATGAGGGCGGCTTTGCAGGAGGCATAACCTTTTCCGGAACGGTGACAGACATCTATGCGCAGTCTCCGGCTCCCGGCACCTATCTGATCCAGAGAAGTGGGACAGGAACATGGATCCGGCTCGGAACCCGGCCGGTTTACGGGATTACCGTGGATGCAGTCGGCGCGTTTCCGTCCGGCGCAGGCCCTGCCAATGTTCTGGATATCCTGCGACAGATGCTTCTGGAGGACTTCAGGCTTCCAGCGTCCTATCTGGACAATCAGTGGGAAAACCAAAGCAGTCTCGCGCCCTGGCGTGCTGGCTGGTTCTGGGACGGAACGGAAACGGTCACGGGGCAGGACGTTGTCCGCACGCTGCTCTCAGGGCTTGGTATTTCAATCGTCCCGACGCGAGAGGGTAAACTGCGTCCCGTCCAACTCCTGGCCTGGGATGAAACGACGTCCACGGTCATGACATTGACCGCCAACGAAATGACCGAAATTCAACCCATAGCGCTGGATTCTTCTCTCAGTCCTCCCACATGGCGCTGGCGGATTGGGTGGCAGCATAATTTTACAGTCCAGACCGCGGGCTCCGGTTTGCATCCTCAGGCCCCGGCCAGCCGACAGTCTGTTATCGGCACGGCTGATCGAAATGCGGTCTGGTCCGATGCCAGCCTGAGGGCAAGGTGGCGGGTTCCAAATGACCCTGCATCCCTGGTCACAGCTCTGAATGCCGCAGGAGATGCCCAGACAGTTGCTGATGCTCATGGAAAGCTCTGGGGAGCTTACAAGTCTCTTTGGTCTGTGACCGTCCCTGTAGAAATTAGCTGGCAACTGGACCTTGGTGATTATGTCTCCATCCAGGCCGCTGTGCCAGGTCTCGATGGCATCACTGTTGGGATCGTGGTGGCGGAACACATTCGAGGCGGAGACGCGACGGCAACTTTGCAAATCCTAGTCATCTGGAGCCTGCCGATGACAGGAATTATGGGCGACTTCTGGCCCGATATTATGTGAGACATCATGGAAAACTGTGGAATTGGTTATCAGAACCTCATCCTGTCGGCAGCTTTGACAGCAGACAGCAGTGTGGCTGCTCTTCCAGTAAGCAATCTGACGTCTCCGCAGGGAAGTTCTGCCTACGCCTGGCGCGCTCTTGGGACACAAGCCACTCTGACAGTCCAGTTTGCCCAGGCTTCTCCCGTCCGCGCTGTGTCCCTGCATCGGACAAATTTAACGGCAGGGGCATCGTGGCGGCTCGTTCTGAGGCGCGATAACGCTGTGGTGCAGGAAGTAACCACAGCGATGGAAACGGCAGGGGGCCAGGCTACATTTGTGTTGCCGCCTGACCTGGTCGCTGACGCTGTTCAGATGTCGATTTCGGATGCCACCAACCCTGATGGATATCTTTCGGTCCCGCTGGCGTACGTGGGGCCGCTCTGGCAGCCCATCCGGAATTTTTCTACAGACAGCACCTCAGGATTCAATCTGGGTGTTGATGAGGTCACGGCCCTGTCTGGAGCAGAATTTCCCCAGACGCGGTGGATCCAGAAAAAAGCATCCATCGCTCATCAGTCTTATGGATCGGCAGAGGCAGATATCCTCTCGGATATTCAGGCTGTAGCAGCGCGGGGGGAAAATATTCTCTTTATTCCTGACCCCTCTGCGCCTGCGCTGCAAAAGCAGGCGATTTATGGCCGACTGAGTGGCGGGGATCTCGGCAATCCATTTGGCGCAGCTGATCGGCGTAGCTGGACATTCAACATGACGGAGCGACTGTGATGACTCTGCTGCAAGACTTTGTCCTGGAGACGTCGAGTAATCCAGGCGTTGGGGACTTCATCCTGAACGGCCCCCCTTTGAACCGCATTTCTTTTGCGCAGGCTTTCCCAGGTGGGGGGCAGGTATTTTATTATGCCGATGATGGCTCCCAGGCTGAGTGGGGTATTGGAACACTGACGGCTGGCGCACCAGCCAAAATCGCACGGAGCGAAATTTACGGGAATACGCTTGGTACCACTGAGGCTTTGCGCTTCACCGGGGGCGTGGAAGTTTATAATGAGGTCCCTGCAAGGTTCGTACCTTACTTTGATAAAGATGGCGGTTTCTCTGTAGCTGGCCAGATCACCGCAATCTCTCTTATCATTCGCGATCAAGCTCTGGTGCCTGACGTAACCGATTGGAGCGGCCAACAGGCTGTTCCTGCGCATCAGGCGGATGCCAGATACCTGCGGAAATATGGTGACGCCAACGGTGCGGCTCCGGACCTGCTCACAATCTATCTGGGCAGTGGCCAGCTTGGCGTCTATGCGGGCGGAGCCTGGCACACCTATCAGCCCTCCGGCGACTATGCCACGAATGCCCGTGTCAATGACGTCGCCAACAGTGCGACAAACGCTTCCAGTGCAGCCAGTTCTGCAAGCGCCAATGCAGACACCCGTATCCTGCGTGCGGGCGATACCAGCCAAAATCAGACCATCAACGGCTATCTGACGGTTCAGTATGGCGGCGGGAAATTCAGCTTTCAGCCAGACGGAAACGCCGTGGCCTATGACGGATCGGGGAACGCTTTTTTCTCTGTGTCCACCAGCGCCATTAACTGGAACGGTCACGGCTTCGTCTTCACTGACGATCTGCCGCTTCCCAAGACGGACAAGATTGTCCGCATGATTGTCCGTGGCGTCGCCTCTCAAAGCCGCGTGACGTTCTCGTCCGGCTTCTCGGATACGCCGCAGGTGATGGCGCAGAACGCCAGTGCGAGCGATGCGAACTGCAAGGCGGTCAATGCCGATGCGGGCGGCTTCACGTTGTGGATCAACGGCGGCGGCACAACAGACATCACGGTATTTGCAATCGGACCCAAATAAATGACCACTGCTCTTGAGGCCATCAAGGCCGCCTATCCGGACCGCTATTATGCGGCCACGGATGGCACGACCGTCACGGGCGTTTATGACGCCTGGTCCGGCACCACGGAAGATCCGCAGGCCCGCATCAATGTGTTGGATCTTCCGGCTGCCTCCAGCCTGATCGTGCTGACGGCCGACCAGTTTTCTGACACGGTCGGGGCCAGCAACATCCCTGTCAGCAATGGCGCGCTGACCTATGGTGGGCGCTATGTCGCCTGTTACGACCACTCGGCCGCGCAGCCGACCGCTGTTCTCAGCTGGTTCGATCTGTGGACGCTTGGCTCTCATGCCAATCTCCCGGCCCTGGCCGACATGCATTTTCTGTCTGCGGCTGAATGGCAGGCTCTGGGCGGGGATTATGGCTACAAGGGAAACAAGGGTCTTCAGGACGGCAAGATCGTGGATTACACGCCGCCGGCTGCGCCCATTCCGCTAAAGCTCCAGGCCGAGACCGAACAGACCTGGATCCAGCAACAGGCCAGTCTGGCCGCTGCCATGGGCGAGGCCTTCACCGACGCCATGAAGGCGTATGTGAAAGCTGTCGCAGCGATTGCCAGCGGTACTGACACGACCAGCACGACATTGCCGGCGCGGCCTGACCCAGTCCTGGCCTGATCGCCAGCCCTCATACACTTGACCCTGTTCTGACAGCCGCCTCCGGGCGGCTTTTTTTATGGAAAAACCATGCCTGACACACAGACGGACGCTCCGGCCGCAAGTCTTCCTGATGCTTCTACGCCGGCAGAGCGGATCCGGGTCCTCGAAGATCGGTGCCTGACACTGGAGACCCGGCTCTCCAGCGTGGACAGCAGCCAGTCCGATCTCCGAACGGAGATGCGGCATGAAATCGCATCGCTGCGCAGCGAGATCGAAGCCCTCGCAAAGTCCATGGAAAGCAGCAACCGGCAGATCAACGGCAAGCTCGACCGCCTATTCGGTGCGCGGGCTGTCGTGACAGCCGCCATCACGCTCCTGACGTCAATCCTTGGATCCGGGGTTGTCCACCTGGTCGTCTCGGTAGGGCAGTAAAGATGTCTTCCATGTATGGCCTCGACCCAGGGCAGGTGAAAAATTTCATCGTCGTTCCAACCCTAACGGCTATGGGAAGTCAGTTTGCGAGTATCGCCGCTATCAATCTGATGCTTGGCATTGCCATGGCAGAAAGCCAGCTTCGCTACGTTCGGCAGCGCACAAATGCCGGCTATGGTCCAGCGCGTGGCCTTTGCCAGATGGAGCCGGACACTCACAACGATTGCTGGACCAACTGGC
>NZ_JASGXC010000006.1:0-137336 GCF_032913585.1 Gluconobacter sp. GP1 | reverse complement strand
GCTTGGGGTTTTCGTTCGTCCACCCGACGCAACCGTCAGATGGCCGGCAAGGTCGCCACGGACATTGATCACTTTGTTGATGCATCCCGCTGGTTGTCTGAAGAAGAACGCGCATAAAGAGCAACTGTCATGGCGGTCTGGCTGCCGGAAAGGCAGAGCCTCAGACCATTATGATTGATGTGACTTACCTCAAAGGCACACCGTGCGGCTTCGAGCCTGGGGCTAAAAAAGGGATCCGGGCCGTCTGGTGCCGCTGCCCTGCTGGGCAGCCTTTCTGATGCACAATGGATGCTGGGAGACCGGGGTTATGACACCAGCCGGTTTAGGGATGCCCTGGAAGAGAAAGGCAGCATAAAGCCCTGCATTCCAAGACGAAGATCTCACGAGAGACCTGTCAAATACAACAGGCAGAAATACAAACGCCGCAACCGCATCGAAATCATGTTCGGAAGGCTTAAGAACTGGCGGCGGGTCGTACCCCGCTGCTACGACAGATCCCCGCATGTCTTCTTCTCAGCCATTCGCCGCGTCGCAACCGTCATGTTCTGGATATGAGCCTTGGGCCTAGGCTGAAGATTAGAAAAATCCGTGCCCGCCTGAAAGGCCGGATACGGTTCAATGTGGCTACAGAAGGATCGATTTGATTTCAGTGCAGTTTTTTTTAATATCGAGATGAATTATAAAATGATCAATCTTTAGCATCGGAATTATGATTTGCCTTGGTACTTCAGAAAATAAATGGAAAAATTAGATTGAATTTAAGGAAGAGAAAAAATACCTTAAAATTATTTTGTAAATAAAACTAATATATATACTACAAAATTGGCTTAAAAATATATGATACTATTATGAAATTTATAATAAATAATGTAAACTATTTAATTTATATTGATATAAAATTCCAAATGAGAATGTATATTATTTTTATAAACAGTTATATTGAACTTATTTTTGTTATCTACTTTCTTTTGGTGTATGGATGGCGAATCAAGATAACGAAGAGGATCATCCCGTGGCGATTAAAGACCCTAAAGTCATCGAGCATCTGAACACGCAGTTAACCAACGAGTTGACGGCCATCAATCAGTATTTTTTGCACGCACGTACATTGCGGCACTGGGGTGTGACGCTACTCGGTAAGAAAGAATACGAAGAATCCATTGAAGAAATGCATCATGCCGATTGGCTGATCGAGCGCATTCTTTTCTTGGGTGGTTTGCCCAATGTTCAGCGTCTAAATCAAATTTTGATTGGGCAGAGCGTTGAAGAAATTCTCGAATGTGATCTGAAGCTTGAGAAGAAAGCTCTTGAAGATCTTCGTGAAGGTATCGCGTATTGTGAGAGCGTACGAGATTATGTTTCCCGCGACCTTCTTCTTAAGATTCTTGTAAATGAAGAAGAGCATGAAGACTTTATTGACCGTCAGTTTGACCTGATTAAGCAGGTCGGAATTGAGCGGTACATTCAAACAAATTCTGCCGCAGCACCTGATCAAGACTAAGTTCTTTGAAAATGCCCGGAAATCCCGGGCATTTTTTTTGATTTAAATTAGCAGTACACGTTTTGCGTTGTTGGCTGTGCGGTATTGGTATTTGCCAGACCGAGATTTCTCCGCTCCTGAATGGCTTGCTTTAAAAGGCAAACCATTCCTGGAACGCAGTTCCCACACTGAGCACGGCACTTCTTGGCAGTGTAAATTTCCGAGGGTCGAGATGCTCCGGCATTAATCGCCGACTCGACGTCTTTGTGGGAAAGTGCGTTACATGAACAAATGATCATGAGCTGCTCGTGGCGTCCTATCATGAGGCAATAATTTTCTATACGCCAAATGAGATTAGTTCGCAAATGCAGTTCGATTAAAATTTTCTTATGTTGTCTGGCCTATGTTTTGAGTGCTCCAACGCTGCACAACTGGCCTGATGGCGAAGTTACTGTGAATGCGGATCACACCAGGAAGGCGAGAGAGTTCTTCTTTGTGGATGCGTTCGTAGTCTGCCAGGTCCCGGGCTGCCACATGCAGAAGATAGTCTGCTTCACCAGTCATCAGGTAGCACTCACGAATGTCGGCGCATTCCTTAATGCGGGCTTCAAAGCGTCTTAGAGCTTCGTCCGTCAGGCGCTCCAAGGTTATCTGTACAATGACTGTTGTCAGGTTATGTACAGACCGATCGTCGATGACGGCATGATAACCTCGGATGACGCCTTTCTCTTCAAGCATTTTGACACGTCTCAGGCATGCTGAGGGTGAAAGACCAACGCGTTCCGCGAGGTCCGCATTGCTCATACGGCCGTCATGTTGCAGAAGGCGAAGAATGGATTCGGTGGTGCGATCGAAGATCATGTCACAATTTTCCGTCTTCCTTGGTTATATGCTGCATATATAACGTTTGAGACTGAAGAATATGCTGAATTTATGCAGGAAATTTCATTTCGATTTGCGATAGAGTGACGTATGACGATCTTATCAGCTCCTCACCTTTGGCCTGCCTCCCGGGCGGGTGCCACTCTTACAGTTGATCTCAAGGCTATAGCCAAGAACTATCGCTTTTTGAGGGATAGGGTGGGAACGGCAGTTTGTGCCGCTGTTGTGAAAGCGGACGCCTATGGGTTGGGTGCTGAGCAAGTGGCACCTATTCTTGAACGGGAAGGCGCAAAAGAATTCTTTGTCGCTCATGTTGATGAGGGAATCGCTCTACGTCAGATTGTCTCACCCGAGACCCGAATTACGGTTCTGCATGGGCCACGGCCGGGGGCGGCAGCTGAGTGTGTCTATTTCGGACTTCGGCCTGTTCTCAATAGTCTTGAACAAATAGATCTTTGGAAACGCGAGGCTGCGCGAGAGGGGGCCGTTCTGGAGGCTGTTATCCAGCTGGATAGTGGGATGTCCCGCTTTGGTCTCTCATGGGCGGATGTCAGGAAGCTTTCTGATGATCAAACTCTTTTGGACGGAATCAGTCTTGGGTTGTTGATGAGCCACCTGGCTTGTGCGGACGATCCAGCCAGTGCAGCCAACCAAATCCAGCGCCAAAGATTTCGGGACATGGCGGCCTTAATGCCGGCAGCCCCTTTGAGTCTCTCGGCTTCTTCAGGAATATTCCTTGGTAAGGAGTACCATATGGATTTGGTTCGGCCTGGCGCGGCTCTCTATGGAATCGCTCCTAACGCTGAACTGCCTAATCCCTTGCAGCAGGTTGTTTCTCTTCACGCCCGTGTTCTTCAATTGCGGGATGTGGAGGTAGGCGATGCTGTTGGGTACGGCTTGACCTACCGTCCTGAGAAACCGCGCCGTATTGCGACTGTGGCCGTGGGATATGCAGACGGTTTTTCCAGGCATAATAGCGGGACAGGTTGTGCATGGCTGGGAGATATTGCCCTCCCTATTGTAGGGCGTGTTTCTATGGATTCCTTGGCCTTGGATGTTTCAGCCGTTCCGGAATCTCAGCTGCACGCAGATATGTATGTTGATTTGATCGGGCCACGCAGAAGCGTTGATGATGTGGCCGCATCTGCGGGAACTATCGGATATGAAATTTTGACTTCTCTAGGTGGGCGATATTATCGCGAATATGTGGAGTAGAGTCATCCGATTGAGGGTGTAATTCCGTTTCAATGATTGACAGGGCTGTTTGAAAGACCCAAATACACGAATGAGCATCGCAAGTTGTTCAAGTGCCCTTTCTTTTGCGTTGAATTCGGAAAATTCATGTATCTCCGCCGCGATCGTGCCCTGACAGCTGTTTCAATCATGTTGGATGTTGCTTTTCACGCGGGGCGTTCCGGTGTGGTGAGTGGCGCTGATATTGCCAAGCGGGGTAATATGCTGCGTCGCGGGATCGAGCCTGTTCTTCAGGCTCTTTCGAGAGAAAAACTTCTGGACAGTGTGCGAGGGCCTAAAGGCGGGTATCGGTTGGGGCGTCCGCCACGAACGATTACGGTGCATGAGATTGTTCAGGCCGTTACCGAAGAACACGCCCCCGATGGGGAAGCAGCCAATCCGTTAATAGAGAAGGTTCTTGAACCTTTTTGGGCTTCAATGAATGTTGAGCTAGCCAAAAAAATGGAAGCTGTGACCTTGGAAGGGTTGTTGCGTCAGGCTGAGGAAGCGGGAATGCAGCGACCTAATCGAGCTCCTATATCCTTCTCAATATAACTAAAAAAATTAGTTATAAAAAATTATCACTAAAATTTGCTGATTGAGGTTGGAGAATTCACCATAATGGATCATTATTTGATCCGTTATGGTGAATTTTTCGTTGCTACGCTCAGTCCTTTTTCATTCGCTGCATTACGTTGAGAAGGTCTTCGGAGCTTCTTTTGATGTCATGCAAGGGGAAACCTGCGAGTTGATGGTTTATCCTATGTCAGTTTCGTTCCTGCGGGGGGCATTATGAAACGACCAGTTCGTGTTGGAGCAGGTGAGAAGCTTGTTTTGACGGCTAATCGCCTTCTGGACGGAAGAATCGTCTGGCGCGATCATGATGGACATTGGGCGGCTCGAGTTGGGGCAGCGGAAAAACTGGATGCTGACGCCGTGAGCGATGTTCTTGAGGGAGCGCAGGCGCGTGCCCAGCAGGATGGTGTCGTAGGTATATATGAAGTGGCTGTACGCGACGTTGATCCTCCGGAACCTGTGACGGTGCGTGAGCGAATTCGTGCGCATGGTCCAACTGTACATCCGGAATTTTCAGTGGAGGCCGGGCAATGAACGCTCCTGTTGGCCATTACCAATATGATCAGATTGACCGCGATTTTCTGGCCGCTCGCATTGACGAGTTTTCCGGGCAGGTAATGCGCCGTATCGATGGAAGCTTGAGTGAAGACGAATTCAAGCCGCTGCGGCTGATGAATGGTCTGTATCTTCAGCTTCACGCTTACATGTTGCGGGTCGCTATTCCATATGGAACGATCGACAGTCAGCAGATGCGGATGTTCGCGCATATCGCACGTCGGTACGATCGTGATTATGGGCACTTTACCACGCGTCAGAATATTCAATTTAACTGGATAAAGCTGGAAGAAACTCCGGACATTCTGCGCGATCTGGCGAAGGTGGACATGCATGCCATTCAGACCAGCGGAAACTGCATCCGGAATGTGACGTCTGACGAATTTGCTGGTGCGGCTGCGGATGAAGTCGTGGATCCGCGTGTGCATGCGGAAATTCTGCGTCAGTGGTCCACATTGCATCCCGAATTCACGTTTTTGCCGCGGAAATTCAAGATTGCTATTTCTGGCAGTCCGAATGACCGGGTTGCTGCTCGTTTCCATGATATTGGAATTCTGGCTCGTAGTGGCGCGGACGGGCGTCCTGTCTTCCGGATCTTTGTGGGAGGAGGCTTAGGCCGCACGCCCATTATCGGGCAGGAGATATTTGACGCTGTGCCTGAAGAGCGTCTGCTTGCAACGCTCGAAGCGATTGTCCGTGTCTATAATGCGCACGGACGTCGCGACAATATTTACAAGGCACGGATCAAGATTCTGGTTCAGGCTCTGGGCATTGACGCTTATCGTGAGGCTGTCGAAGCTGAGTTGCAGCAGATGGATCTGGAGCATTACCGTCTGACACCTGAAATGGTGGATGCGATCCGCGCGCGTTTTGCTGTTCCGGAACTCTCAGCCCCGGATAACGCCTCTCAGGAGCTCTCAGCCAGACGTGAGGCTAATCCGGAGTTTGATCTTTGGGTTCGAAGCAATACGCATCCGCACCGTGATGCGGGTCATATTATAGCGGTTGTTTCGCTCAAGCCTGCCGGAGGAATTCCGGGAGATGCCACGTCTGCCCAGATGGACTGTCTGGCCGATTTGGCTGACGCATATTCCTTTGGCGAACTGCGGATTACGCATCTTCAGAACATTGTGCTGGGACATGTTCGGCAGGACCGGCTGTATGATCTGTGGCAGGCTCTGAAAGAAGTGGATCTGGCATCTGCAAACATTGGTCTGATCGGGGACATCGTGGCATGCCCAGGGCTGGATTACTGCGCTCTGGCAAACGCACGTTCCATTCCGATTGCCCAGAAGCTGGGTGCCCGGTTCGGGGATGCCACCTTGCAGGCAGAAATCGGCGCGCTACGGATCAATATTTCAGGCTGCATCAATGCATGTGGCCATCATCACGCGGGTCATATTGGTTTGCTGGGTGTGGACAAGCGCGGGGAAGAGTTCTTCCAGATTACTTTGGGCGGCCGGGCAGAGAACGGGGCCTCCATTGGAACCATTCTCGGGCCAGCGCTTCCGGAGGACGATACGGTTGATGCGATTGCCCGGTTGGTGGATTGCTACCTCGGTATAAGGCAGAGGGGCGAGACGTTCCTCGATACGTTGGATCGACTCGGGGACGTTCCTTTCAAGGAGGCAGCTTATGAAACTGTTTGAGCTGAATGAGCGTCCTGCCAAGTTTCATGAGGCATTGGTAACGCTTTCAGAGTTGGCAGAGAATACAGAAGCACGTGCTGTTCTTCTGGATATTGCTGATGATGCGACGGCGCTGAAACCGTATCTCAACCGGCTTGAACTGGTTGTTTTGTGCTTTCCGATCTTCCGTGATGGGCGTGTGTTTACGCAGGCGCGGGAATTGCGGGAGTACCTCCGCTTTTCGGGAGAAATTCGTGCGGAAGGACATGTCCTTCCAGATCAGGCGGCCTTCCTCAAGCGGTGTGGCGTAGACAACGTTGTTTTGCCGGAGGGAAGTGACGTGGAACTGTGGGAAAAACAGCTCCATCGTTTCCCGGTAGCATATCAGCGATCTGTTCTGCCTTTTCGTCCTGTTGAGGGCGGCCTGCGGATTGAAGAAGATTCCTAACGGGTTCCGAACCATCCACGGCGCCAGAACCAGAAGAGCGGCAGGATGGTGGATAGAACCATCAAGGTAAGGCCGTAAGGGTAACCATATTTCCAGGTAAGCTCCGGCATGTCCTTGAAGTTCATGCCGTAGATGCCTGCGATCAGCGTTGGCATGATCCCGATTGAGCTGGCGACGGTGAGGACTTTCATTCCGTCGTTCTGTTCGATGCTGATGAAGCCCAACGTCGCATCCAGAAGGAATTGGACCTTGCTGACGATCTGGGCATCGAAGTCGCTCAGGGAAGCGATGTCGCGGCCTGCGACTTTGAGGCGTGATTTGAATGTGTCAGCCGGCGTTGGTGATTTCCCGGCAGTATCTCTGGCAGGAAGAGGAGACGTGCCCTGATCCTTGGCCTTTTGCAGGCTTTGGCTGATGTAATCTTCCAGATAGATACGAACACGGTCGATGCCGAGGAGACTGTCCCGGACTGTTGAGGCCAGATCTCCGGCATATCCGAGGCGGCGCAGGGTTTCGCGAAGCATGGCGCCCACGCGTGCGCGATCGCGCGGTTGCTCGGCGTTGAAGACGCGGCGGGAAATGGTGTCGAGAGTGCGCCCCAGGCCTTCGAGGATATCAGCCAGACGGTTGATAATCTCTTCGAGCAGTTCAACCAGCAGTTCCGTTGAAGACGGCGAGACCTTGCCTGCCGGATATTCGGCCAGCTTTCCTCCTACGAGATCAAATGCGAAATAATCCGTATAGCGGACCGTGATGATTCTCTTTTCCGTCAGGATGAAACCGACGGGTTTGGAAAACGAGACGTCATCCGCACGGCGTACAAGGGGAGTGGAGAGATAGAGGCAGTTGTCCCGTTCATAATGGCGGGATGAGCTTTCGATCTCTTCCAGTTCTTCCATTTTGGGAATGTGAACCCCAAGGAGTGTCTCGGCTTTTGTAATTTCATCATGTGTTGGATTGATGAGGTCAATCCAGTTCGTGGCATTGATATCGACGTCCGGGCCGATCTCGCGGGCCGGTGTGCCGGCGGGCCGGGCGAGAAGCATCAGAGAAAGATCCTTGGTCGGAGGCAGGAGGTGTTCTGACTCATGTCTTGAGGATGCGCTCTGTGCAAGGGGGCTGCCGAGAATTCGGTAAGGGTGGTTTCTTAAAAATGGTGTGGATGGACGTTCCCGTCTGGCCTTGGTATCGCTGGTTAGCCCTTTAAGCGGAACAGAGCCCGGTATGACGACCCCTTTATCTTCCTTGTCTAACTCCCTGCGTTCCGGACCGGACGAGCGTGGCCGGTTTGGCGTCTTCGGTGGACGCTTTGTTGCGGAAACGCTGATGCCTCTGGTTCTTGAACTGGAGGAGGCGTATCGCGCGACGCAGGCTGACCCAGCGTTTCGTGAGGAGCTGGACTACTATTACCGGGACTATGTTGGCCGTCCGAGCCCGTTGTGGTTTGCGAAGCGCCTGACGGAAGAGTTGGGTGGTGCAAAGGTTTATCTCAAGCGTGAGGAGCTGAACCACACAGGTTCGCACAAGCTCAACAACGTCATGGGGCAGATCCTGCTCGCCCGACGGATGGGCAAGACACGGATTGTGGCTGAGACGGGCGCTGGCCAGCATGGTGTGGCGACGGCGACGGTTTGTGCGCTCTTTGGGCTGAAATGCGTCATCTACATGGGCGCAACTGATGTTGAACGTCAGAAGCCCAACGTGTTCCGCATGCATTTGCTTGGGGCTGAGGTAAAGCCGGTGACGGCTGGGGCCGGGACACTCAAGGATGCCATGAATGAAGCCATGCGCGACTGGGTTGCGAATGTGGCGGATACATATTTTCTGGTGGGCACGGTTGCGGGGCCGCATCCGTATCCTGAGATGGTTCGTGATTTTCAGTCCATTATTGGTACGGAAGTGAAGGAGCAGATTGTCCGGGCTGAGGGGCGTCTGCCGGATGTGATTGTTGCGGCCATTGGCGGCGGCTCAAACGCAATGGGGATTTTCCATCCGTTCCTTGATGATGCGGATGTGCGTCTGATTGGTGTGGAGGCTGCTGGGCTTGGACTGGATTCTGGCAAGACGGCGGCATCTATTTCCCGTGGGCGCTCGGGAGTGCTCCATGGTAACCGGACGTATCTGCTTCAGGACAAGCATGGTCAGATCGAAGAGGCGCATTCGATCAGTGCGGGGCTGGATTATCCGGGGATTGGGCCGGAGCATTCCTGGCTGAATGATATTGGCCGTGCCGAGTATGTTGGTGTGACGGATCAGGAGGCTCTGGATGCGTTCCAGCTTCTGACGCGGACGGAAGGCATTATTCCGGCTCTGGAGTGCGCCCATGGACTGGCGCATGTCATGAAGATTGCGCCGGAGATGCCGAAGGACAAGATCATCGTGTTGAACGTCTCTGGCCGTGGAGACAAGGATATCTTCACTGTGGCGAGCCATCTGGGAGTGAACCTGTGAGCCGTATCAAAGCCCGTTTTGAAGCCCTCAAGACGGAGGGACGGGGTGCACTGATTCCGTATCTTCAGGCGTTTGATCCGGATTATGAGACCTCGCTTGAGCTGCTTAAGGCGATGCCAGCTGCGGGGGCGGATCTGATCGAGATTGGTGTGCCGTTCTCCGATCCTTCAGCGGACGGTCCGACGATTCAGGCTGCGGCACTGCGGGGGCTGAAAGCCGGCGCGACGTTGGGTGGCGTTTTGGAGATGGTTCGGTCTTTCCGGGAGACCGATGCCGAGACGCCGATTATTCTGATGGGATATCTGAACCCGATTGATAGCTACGGGCCAGCGGAATTCTGCTTTGATGCGGTTCAGGCGGGTGTGGATGGCATCATTGTCGTGGATATGCCGACGGAAGAGGCGGATCTGCTGGATGCCCATGCGCGGGCGGCTGGGCTGGATATCATTTCTCTCGTGGCGCCGACGACGTCCCGGACGCGTTTGTTCCATGTGCTGAAAGATGCCTCAGGCTTCGTGTATTATGTGAGCATCACGGGGATCACGGGGACGGGGAGTGCCAGTCAGGCGCAACTTGAGGAAGCTCTTCCGAAGATTCGGGAAGCGACGGATCTGCCGGTTGCGATCGGGTTCGGGATTTCGACGCCTGAGCAGGCGCGGGCGGCATCCCGGATTGGTGATGCGGCTGTTGTGGCGTCTGCTTTGATCAAGACGATGGCGGAGACGTTGTCTGAGGGGCAGGCGACGGAAAAGACGGTTCCATCCGTATTGAAGCAGCTTATTGAGTTGTCTGCGGCCGTTCGGGGTTGAAACCTGTTTCGGGTGGTGAATTTGGAGCGCATCAGGGGTCTCTCTGATGCGCTTTTTTTATTTGCAGTCTGATCAAGTGCGATTGCGCAGTGACATGCCAAAAAGAATGGCAGATGCCCCAGCCATCAGAAGCTCGATGGCAATCAGGGTTCCGATTAGCCACAGGCCTGACCACGGCAGTGTCATGTAGAGAAGGATGCCAATCAGGAGCGTGAAGACGCCACTGACGGCGAGGAGGCCCCAGCCACCTGTTGTGCGGTGCCCTGCGGCCCAGAAGGCACGGCTGAGGCCTGCGAAGATCAGACAGCCTGCAAGGATAGCCGTAATGAAGACCGATCCGGTAGCGGGCTCTTCGATGAGGAGAAGGCCGCCAAGAATGTAAAGTCCGCCGATCAGGCCGGAAAGCCACTGGTTGGGCAGGGGGAGCCCGCGATGCGCGAAGCTCTGCATGATTTGGGCGATTCCACCGATGATGAGCAGAACGCCCAGAAGGACCATGCTGGCAAGCGTTGTGGCGATCGCATCAAAGGCTGCCAGAAGCCCCAGGACGACCAGGAAGGCTCCCACGCCGATGAACCATCCGGGCTTCAGGCCTGACTGAGGGGAGAACTGCACGGTATTGAAACTGTCGGACATTGGGGTTTCTCCGGACGGGAACAATGGCCCGTCTGTTCACTGATTTTGCCTGATTAAACCGCGAGGACGCTCAGTGGTTGCAGGTGATCGCGGTGCGTGTTCCTTAAGGGAGATGGTGCCATATTTTTGCGAGGCTGGGCACAGTTCTGTATGGCAAGGCTGGCATAAATGTGCTGGCAACGCTAAAACGCGGCGATTATGAATGGCCTGTACAAGAGCCTTTTCCCATTCTGGCCTTCGTCCCGAAGGCAGGCAGAAAGTAACGAGACGACATGAGCTGGCTGACCGATTACGTCCGACCCAAGCTGCGTGGCCTGCTTCAGCGGGACGTGCCGGATAATCTTTGGACAAACTGCGATTCCTGCGGGCAGATGATGCTCGTCAAGGAAATGGAGCGTTCCCAGAAGGTGTGCCCGCATTGTGGGCATCATATGCGTGCGACGGCAAAAGAGCGTCTGGCCTGGACGTTCGATGGTGGCGAATATACGACTATCGAGCTGCCGAAGATGCCGGTTGATCCGCTGGGGTTCAAGGATTCCAAACGTTACACTGATCGTCTGAAGGACGCGCGGAACAAGTCTCATCTTGATGAGGGGCTTGTGGTCGCTCATGGCCGAATTCAGGGGCAGAAGGCTGTGGTGGCCGTCATGGCGCCTGAGTTCCTGTTGGGAACGATGGGAGCAGGTCTGGGTGAGGCTTTTGTGGCGGCCTGTCGTTTGGCTGTTCTTCAGAAGGCCCCGCTGGTGATTTACACGGCTTCCGGCGGTGCGCGTATGCAGGAAGGCGCTGTCAGCCTCATGCAGATGCCGCGTACGACGATTGGCGTGCAGATGCTTCAGGAAGCTGGTCTGCCCTATATCGTGGTCTTTACGAACCCGACGACAGGGGGCGTATCAGCGTCTTTCGCAATGCTGGGTGATATTCACATTGCTGAGCCGAATGCGCTCATTGCTTTTGCTGGTCCTCGTGTGATTCAGGACACTGTGCGCGAGAAACTACCGGAAGGTTTCCAGAGGTCCGAGTATCTGCGTGAGCACGGGATGGTTGATATTGTTGCAAAGCGCTCCGAGCTGCCTGAGCTTCTGGGGCGCGTTCTTGGTATGCTGACTCGCCAAAAGGCGGCTCCGGACGTCGCTGCCTGATGGGTGCCCAGAAGGGGGAGCCGGTCCGTCTGGCTGGTGAATATCAGGGACGGCCGGGCGAGGTTCTTGCCCGGTTGCACCAGTTATATCCCAAGCTGATTGATCTTTCTCTTGGGCGGCTGGAAGTTCTTCTGGCTAAGCTGGGTCATCCCGAACTGCACTTGCCGCCAGTCATTCATGTTGCTGGTACGAACGGCAAGGGGAGCACATGCGCCAATCTGCGGGCCATTGCCGAGGCAGCAGGTCTCCGTGTGCATGTAATGACCAGCCCGCATCTTGTGAGCATTACTGAGCGGTTTCGTCTGGCAGGGAAGCTGGTTGACGAAGATACGCTGGTGGATGCTTTTGAAGAGGTTGAGCGCGTTAATGCAGGTGCGCCCATTACCGTCTTCGAGGTTTTGACGGCCGCAGGTTTTCTTCTTTTCTCCCGCATCCCTGCTGACCTTGTCATTCTTGAAGTGGGTCTCGGTGGACGGCTGGATGCCACAAATGTGGTTCCTAAGCCTGCTGCGTGTGCCATCACGACGATTAGTCTGGATCATCAGGCCTTTCTGGGAGAAACGCTAGAGGCCATTGCTGGTGAAAAAGCTGGGATTATCAAGCCTGATGTGCCCGTCGTTGTCTCTCCGCAGGCTCCAGAAGCGTTGAATGCCATTCGGTCGCATGCGGAGGCATTGAAGGCGCCTCTGTGGAGCCTGGGACAGAATGTGCACGTTCGAGTGGATGGTCTAACGCTGCATTATTCTGACCCGCAAGGTAGCCTTGAATTGCCCTTGCCGGGTTTGAAGGGGCCGCATCAGGCAACAAATGCAGCTCTTGCGATTGCGGCTTTGCGGGTGTCTGGGCTGAATATCCCCTTGAGTGCGTATGGGGGTATTGCCAGAACTGACTGGCCTGCCCGGCTACAGCGATTGCATGGAACGCTTGCTGCTATGCTGCCAGATGGGTGGGAGCTTTATCTGGACGGTGGCCATAATCCTGGTGCAGGTGAGGTGCTGGGGGAAGTGCTTGATGGTTGGAAGGATCGACCTGTTCACATCATTGCCGGGGTCAAGCAGAGCAAGGACGTGAGTGGATTTCTCAAGCCCCTCTTGGCGCGTGCAGCCAGCGTTCAGGCGGTTGCGGAAGTTGACCAGCATCTTGCCACGCCTGTGGAGGAGCTTGTTGCTGCGTCCGGGGGAATCGCAATCGCTGGGCCGACGATTGTGAAAGCTTTGGAGCGTTTGGCCGAAAGTGGGCAAGAGCCCGCACGCGTGCTGATTTGCGGTAGTCTTTATCTTGCAGGCGTTGCTCTTGCTCAGGATGGCTGGGTTTCCGTCTGAGCGAAGTTTTGTCGGACCAGGTCATCCCATTCCTGCATGATGGTCTGGTCCGGCATCCTCGCATCCGCTCTGGAATACCAGTAGCGGGCGTTGGCCAGATCTCCTTCCTGTCGGTGAAGAAGGGCGTGAATACGGTCGTTTGGTCGTATGCCTTCGGCTGATTGCACCAGTTCGTGTGCTTTGGCCCAATTCTGTTTTCCAATCCACCAGAGGGCTGTTTGAGGAAGAGACAGGCCGGTCGGCGGACTGGCGTTCTTAAGGCTGTCGTAGAACTTCTCTTTTGAGATCATGTCCCGCGTCCTGATGTAGCGATTGAGAGGCTGACAGGACTGAAAACGTTTTGTCTCGGCAGGAGATGCACATTGAGACGCTGCTTCTGGAGGATGCTGATGGTAAAAGACTGTCGTGACTATGATCGAATCCTTTCCTTCTCCAGCTGCGTCTGACGCGTCCTCTGATGATGGGGGGCTAGGCGCGCTCCTGCGTCGTTCTCCGCCAGCGAATATCGCGGCAGAGCAGGCGCTTCTCGGAGCTATTCTGACCAATAACAAGGCCTATGAGCGGGTCTCGGATTTCTTGGAGCCCGAGCATTTTGCCGACTCGGTGAATGGCCGGATTTATGAGGCTGTGGCCCGTCGCATTGAGCGTGGCCAGCTCGCTGACCCCGTTACGATGAAGGCCGAATTCGAGCACACGGGTGTGCTGGATGCTGCGGGCGGACCTGCGTATCTCGCCAAACTTCTGACCGCTATGGTGGGGATCGTAAATGCCGGGGATTATGGTCGTGTTGTTCACGACGCATGGGTCCGGCGTCAGCTCATCGATATCGGAGAGACAGTTGTAAACAATGCTTTTGGAGCGCGCCCTGATCTGGATGGTAGTGATCAGATTGCGGCTTCTGAAGAAGCGTTGTTCAAACTGGCGACTGAACGTGGTCAGGAGGGCGGGTTTGTCTCGTTTGGCAAAGCCCTTACGGGAGCTATTGATGTTGCTGAAAAAGCATTTCTACGGACGGGCGATGTTGTTGGCCTGACGTCCGGACTGCGAGATCTGGATAAAAGGACGGGTGGGTTGCATCCGTCTGATCTTTTGATTCTCGCTGGGCGTCCGGCCATGGGAAAGACGGCGCTGGCAACAAAAATTGCGTTCTCGGCGGCGCGTTCGATCATGAGAGACGCTGAAGAGCGTGGAGAAAAGCCTCACGGTTCGGTCGCCATCTTCTCTCTCGAAATGTCATCTGAACAGTTGGCGACGCGTATTCTGTCTGGCGAGGCAGAAGTATCGGGTGAAAAAATTCGTCGTGGTGATATCGGACAGAAAGAGTTTGATCGGTTTGTCCGGGTGTCTCGTGAATTGCAGAAGCTGCCACTTTACATTGACGATACGCCGGCTATTTCGCTTTCCGCGATGAGAACGCGATGCCGGAGGTTGGCGCGAACGCAGGGGTTAAGCTTGGTAGTTGTGGATTATCTGCAATTGATGCGTCCTGCGATTGGGACCAAGCCGGACAGTCGTGTGTTGGAAATTTCAATGATTACACAGGGCCTGAAAGCGATTGCGAAAGAGCTGTCAGTGCCGGTTATCGCATTGTCTCAGCTGTCTCGTCAGGTTGAATCCCGCGAAGACAAGCGACCGATGCTGTCGGATCTTCGTGAGTCTGGCTCTATTGAGCAGGACGCGGATGCTGTGATGTTTGTGTATCGTGATGAGTATTATCTGCAGCAGCGGATGCCCAAAGATAGTGCTTACGATAGCAATGAGAAGTTTCAGGCAGCGACTGAAGAGTGGCAACGGAAAATGGCCCTTGTGCATAACAAGGCTGAGTTGATTCTTGAGAAGCAGCGACATGGTCCGACTGGAATGGTCCAGTTGTACTTTGAGGGAGAATATACCCGGTTCGGAGATTTGGATACGATCCACGAATAAGAATTGGAAAGCGGTCTTCGGACCGCTTTTTTTATGTCCGAGTATCACCCGAGATCGAATTTCGAAACGGGAATTAACATCCAAGAAATGTCTGCTTTCCAGATTCACGAAAGGCGTCAAAGGTTGGCAACACTTTGTTGCATTCTAATTTTTGGTACAGAAGCGAGTTAAAAAAAAATCGGTTCCGCAATGTGATGCAAGTTACGGAAACCAACAGTTTTCATCATGTCAGAGTGCTGTGAGAGGCGGGTGGTTAGGGGCCACGTTTCCCAAGCGGGGAGTACACGCAAGCTCCGCAATGGCAATGAGCCATATTTGCTTCTTGACCTAGTGGCATATTGCCATTAATTTATCGTTAATCGGCGGTTGTCGTGGGGATGGCTGCTGAGGAAGGAAGGGGGCCGGTTGATGCGTTGTGTTTCGCTGATAGCTGGAAACGTTTCTGATTTGTTCATTCCATCGCCGAGGCAGGCTTGCTGCACTACGACGAATGGGGGAGCGTTCGAATGCGCATTGAAGTCAGCGAAGACACTATCAGTGCAGATCCTCGTCCGGTCTCGTGGGCTGATCAGGTATGTCGGAAGTCGTGCTTTTGTCCCTGTCGGGAGCCATGTCTTGCCGCTGGAGCACCAACTCTGGGTGCAGGGCAGCCAGCCGCAGGGCCAGTTCTTCGTCGGTACGACCGTTCAGGACGCCTTTCAGAAGAAAATCTGTCGAGACGCGGAGGCGGTTCGAGAGAGCGGCGATGAGGAAGACGCTGGGCGCGCGATCGCCACGCTCAATCTTGTTGAGGGTGGAGGCATCTACTCCCAGGAGTCTGGCACATTCGCTCTGGTTGGGAATAACGAGTTCCCTGGCCCAGGCGATACGTGTTCCGATAGCTCGCTGGAGGATAGTCAGGGAGTCCGAGCGCTTGTGTTTGGCCATGTGGCCTTTTTAGCAATGGCTTTATGCCAAATCCAGAAGAAGTTTTTTTTCTTATTACCTATGGCATTTTGCCAAAAATCAAATTTGCAGCATGAAGGAAGTTAGAATGAGGCAGATGAGTGAAAGCCAGACTCCTCGTCGGGTATCTGCCAGCGCCATTGCAGCCATGTTGGCGGCTGACAGTTGGAAGCCTCTCCATAAAGAGGCGCGTAATCGTTCGATGCGCAAGGCTAAAAAGATTGCAAAGGTATCGGGCGGCACTCCGAAAAGACTGGTCGTGGATCGTGAGAGCGCTGAGGCTCTGCCGCCAGGGCACCCTGTGAGCTGGAACGCTTTGTGGGGCGCTGATCGGGTTCCGCAGTTTCCTGTTTTGGCTCCGATGGGGGCTTCTGCGATTTGGGAAAGTATCCACTGATGCAAACGTTAATTCGGGAAATCCCTCCAGTGACCATTGCCCGCCATATGAAGCCCACTCCAGAACGCTTTCAGCATCATGAAATCGTGGAGCGAAATGGGGTGCATCGTGTCGTTAACACAGTGCATTCGATGTATGAGGCGGGCGACATTGGGGACGACGAGGTTTCTGCTGCAGATCGGTGGTACCGGGAGTATCTCTTTGCAACGATTGGTATTGTGGAAGAAAAACCGTCAGATGGCCGTTTTCGTGAAAAGGGCGATGTGCACACGTGGATGATTGGCCGTGGCAAGTGCTCGGTTCGGATTTCGGAAATTCGTGAGAGGTTGGGATTGTGTGGGCACGTGCGTCTTGAAATGATGCTGGCACGAGAAATGTCTTTTTCTGCGATGGCACGTCATCTTTATCCCGGCCTTTCTGAAGGACGGGCGCGTATGAAAATTTCGGCACAATGTGCGTTGCTTCTTGAGCAACTTTCGTATGCGTACGAAAATATGAAGAATAAAATTTAAATCTCTCAGAAAAGTATTGAATTTCGAACGCGATTATTGCATAAGAAAAGTACATTGAAGATATCTTATTTCAAAAGGCCAGCTCAATTTTGAGTTTGGCCTTTTTTATTTGGAAGAGTTTCTAGTGTTGGAACGATTTCACATTTCTTCCGGATCAGTTGTCCTTTCCGGTCACCAAGTTATGGTTGTTATTCTTGGGGATGGTTTAGATGTCGTCGCGTGCCCTTTGGTGAATGCTGAGGAAGCGCTTCATCGGGCAGATTGTTCTCTTGAATGGCATGAATTGGTGGACGCAGGGCTCACGCGGCTTGATGTGCGTTGTCGAGCTATTCCCTGTCGGCGAAAAACTCTTTCGTTAAAGGCCCTTGGATGCGTGAGCGAGGCGACCAGAAGCCGTTTGGAAGTTATGGCGCAGCGGGAGCAGCGATTACGATTACAGGAAGTTCCCAGAACACATTTTCCAAGGAAAAAGCCCATACATGCTGGGCAAAAACACGAGGCTTGGCTTGATGGATGGTCATTGAAAAGCCGACGTGAAGCAGAGCTTCGGATTGATTGACGCTCAGAGTCGGGAAGGGAATGGACAAATGAGCGAGACACAGAGTGAGAAGCAACGGATACGCCATGGGCGATCTCGCCAGCGCAAGGAACAGTTTCTGAAGCATCTTGCTGCCAATGGAAATATCTCTGCAGCTGGCCGTTTTGCAAATGTTCAGAGAAGCACGCTGTATCATTGGAAAGAGACGGACCCTCACTTCGCATTTCTTTGGGATGATGCTTTGGAGGAAGCGGCAGATGCCTTGGAAGCTGAAGCCCGGCGTCGCGCTGTCGAAGGATATGACGAGCCAATTACCTATGGTGGAAAAATTATTTGCAACCCCGAGACGGGAAGCCCGCTCGTCAGGAAAAAATATAGTGATGGTCTGATGGCGTTTCTTTTAAAGGCACATCGACCGTCTCGTTTTAAAGCCGGACATACCGAAGACCAGACAGGTTCCATTTCCATCTGTATCAGCCATGACGACAGCGCCCTTTAGGCTGAATGATGCACAAAGCGAGGCTGTTCGTTTGTTGGGAGGGCCTGCCCGTCATATTTTATTAAGGGGCGGCTCACGCTCAGGCAAAACGTTTGTGTTGATCCGAGCCGTTGTTATTCGAGCGTTGAAGGTTCCAGACAGTCGTCATGGTATTTTTCGTCACAGATTAACGGCTCTTAAGGCGTCTGTTTTGCGGGATACGTTCCCAAAGGTCATGCAGTTCTGTTTTCCGCGGGTTCGGTGGAAGCTGGATCGGCAGGACTGTGTCGTGACGTTCTCCAATGGGTCTACCATTCTATTCGGCGGTTTGGATGATGAGCAGCGTACCGAGAAAATTCTGGGTCTTGAATTTGCGACAGTTTATCTGAATGAGGCGAGCCAGATCAGTTATGGCGCGCGGAACATGTTGCTGACGCGCCTGGCGCAGAAATGTGACTTGGTGAACCGTGAATATATTGATGCCAACCCGCCGAGTGTTGGTCATTGGCTTTATGCGCTTTTCGAGTTGGGAATAGAGCCGAAATCGGGGCAACCCATGTCGGATCGTTCCTTATATGGCACGATGATTCTTAATCCGCATTCTAACAGGGATAATCTGGGAGAGGATTATCTTGCAGCGCTGGAAGCGTTGCCGGAACGGGAGCGGCGACGGTTTCTTCATGGCGAATACCAGGTTGCTGTTGAAGGGGCGCTTTGGCGGATTGAGTCGTTCAGACGCGAAGCTGCTGTTGCGGCTCAGACGCGGATGGATATCGCTTCACGCATGCGGCGTATTCTGGTGTCGGTTGATCCTTCGGGAGCCTCTGGTCCGGAAGATTATCGATCGGATGAAATCGGAATTGTTGTCTGCGGCGTGGATGCTGATGGTGTCGGACATGTTCTGGAAGATCTTTCTGCCAGAGACAGTCCGGCAGGATGGGCGGCACGGGCATTGCATGCTCTGGATGACTGGCGGGCGGAGCGGATTGTTGCCGAACGAAATTTCGGTGGCGCACTGGTAGAGAATACCATTCGGAGTGTGCGAGCGACTGCGCCGGTTCGGCTGGTCACAGCAGCGAGAGGCAAGGCTGCGCGGGCAGAGCCTGTGGCGGCGCTCTATGAGATTGGCAAGGTGGTTCATCACGGGCGCTTTGAAGCGCTTGAGGATCAGCTCTGTCATTTTTCAGTCAGTGGATATCGAGGGCCCCGGTCTCCGGATCGGGCGGACGCGATGGTCTGGGGACTGAGTGAACTGATGCTGTCTGGCAGCAGCAGTATGGCGGGCTGGAGCCCGTCAGCATTTTCGTTGGCGCGCTGACCAGCTTCTAGGCTGCACGCGGGCTTTAGCATTGGAGAATTCATGGACTGGTTGTCCCTGCAACGGCGGTATGCCGTGCCGGCGGGTGCGTCTGCGCGCACAGCACGCCTGCTGGCGTTAAGGCGCGTGCTGGACGGTACGCAATATGATGCCTTGCCTCATCCGTTCTCGCTGGAACGATCAGGGGCGGGGGAATACATTCCGCTTTCGAATAGACGACCATCTGTCCGGAGTAATTTATGCCGAACGGTTGTCGATGAATCCGTCTCGTTACTTTTTGGCGATACGCACTGGCCCAGTTTGATTACGGATGATGTGCGGGTTGCGGAAGCCATGAGTGTTTTCGCCGCACAGACGCGTTTAGCATCACTGATGATGGAGGCCGCAACGTGTGGTTCCATTGGTTCTGTGGTGGTTCTTTTTGAGGTGTCGGCCGGCGTGCCGAAGCTTTCGGTTCTTGATACGGCTTATCTGACGCCGGTCTGGGATGATGCCAGTGGCGAACTTCTGCGTGTTGAGGAACGGTTTCTTGTTCGAGGGCGGGACCTTGCTGCGCAGGGTTATCCAATTGGCGAAGATCTATTGGGTGCGCAATTCTGGTGGCAGCGGATTTGGACACCAATGGATTGTGCAGTTTCCGTACCCTGGCTTGTCGGGATGGATGGCGGGGTGCGGGATGAAAGCCGGTCCGTGCGCCATGGGCTGGGTTTTGTGCCGATTATCTGGATCCGCAACCTGGGGGGTGTACATGGGCGCGACCCGGAAGGAGAGTGCACTTTTGAACGGGCGATCGATACGGTCATTGAGGCGGACTACCTTCTGTCTCAGGCTGGGCGGGGTCTGAAATATGGCTCTGATCCGACGCTGGTTTTGAAAACTGGAGGTTTTTCGGATGGTGTGGCTCACCAAGGCGGAGCGTCGTCGGCTCTGACGTTGCCTCCTGAAGGGGATGCCAAGCTTCTGGAAATTAACGGCAATGCCGCAGGGGCCGTGCTCGAGCACTATCGGGAACTGCGGCAAATTGCGTTGGAGCAACTGCACGGCAACCGGGCGCATGGCGATCGGATTTCAGGCGTGCAGTCTGGCAAGGCCATGGAAATGATGTGCCAGCCTCTGATCTGGCTGGTGGATCGGCTGCGGCATTCTTATGGCGAGAATGGGCTTTTGGCCGTTTACCGAATGGCCTGCCGTTTTTCCTGTGTGCTGGAAAACGGTCTGCGGTTGGGTGGGGCTTTGGTGAAAGACCTCCCTTATTGTCGCATGGCATTGAGGTGGCCCGCCTGGTTTCCTGCAACGGATCCGGAGCTTCTGTCGCTGTCGCAGGGGCTGGTGACGGCTGTTTCCAACGGGATTCTAAGCCGAGAGACGGC
Source organism: Gluconobacter sp. GP1 (assembly GCF_032913585.1). Lineage (NCBI taxonomy): Bacteria > Pseudomonadati > Pseudomonadota > Alphaproteobacteria > Acetobacterales > Acetobacteraceae > Gluconobacter > Gluconobacter sp. GP1. The sequence goes on along the minus strand of NZ_JASGXC010000006.1, from coordinate 116,690 downwards.
TGTCAGAATGTATGCGACGGCGTCTGGGAATTCTGACCCTGGGGCAGAATGGCGTGTGCTTGAACAGTGGGTTGCGCCGGATGAGGCGTGACGTTGAACGGAGGGAAAATATCCGTGTCTGAAGAAACTATTGAGGGTGTGGAGGCTCTGCGTCATGCGCTTGCTCAAGCGCAGGATGAGGTCAAATCCGTTCGTCGGGAAATGGCGGATGCTGTTGCCCGGCAAGAAGATCTGCAGCGATCGCATGAGGAAATTGTGTCTCGTGTGAAGCAGGAAAGTGACCGTGAAATCATGGTTGCGGCTCTGCGGTCAGAGGCTGTTCGTTTGGGTGCGTATAATCCTGAAGATGTTGTTCGTCTGATTGATATGGGCGGTGTTACCCGCACTGAGGATGGCGCGGTTGTGGGAGTGATTGAGGCTTTAGAACAGGCGCGGCAGGAGCGTGCATATTTGTTCGGAGAAATTGTGCGGCCCGGATATTCGAGTGGCACAACGGTTGGGTACCCGGCACCAAAGCCTGGCGGCATTGAACCTTTTGACGCGCGCGCAGCTACTGAAGCTGATTACGAAGCGCGCAAGTGGCAGTTTCTGGCCCGTGCCTGATAGCGCGACAGTGAATTAAATATTTGACCGGCCAAATATCCCGGAATTTTTCATAAATATTTACGGAATGACATTCATGAGCATCGAAAATTTTCCAGTTCAGCTTCAGGCCGCTATTCAGCAGGGTTTTCTGGCACGGGAGTTTGAAAACGGCCTCAAATCTCGACTGGGATTTCGACAGGTTGCTGACCGCGAGATCTTCCCTAACGCTATTGGTGAAACTCTTACCAAGACGCGTAAGAGTCTGAAGGCTCCTGTTACGACACCGCTGAATCCAACGGGCAATACCAACTTCGATAATGGAATGAGCCCTGCTGGCTGGTCTGTTGAGCAATACACTCTTTCGATCAATCAGTATGGCGACACGATTGATCTGAATATGGTGACGAGTGGTGTGGGGATTGCATCGCAGTTTCTTGCAAATGCCAACACCAATGGTGTTCAGGCCATGCAGTCTCTGGATCGGCTGGCGCGCAATACGCTGTTTAGTGGAGCTCAGAATGGAGTAGGTGGTTATCTGGGTGGCAATACGCGCGTTAGTGTTGCGCTTGATGCTGAAGGCGACACCATCCAAGTTGATGACATTCGGGGTTTTCAGTCCGTCATCGTTAATGGCCAGGTTACGCTGATTGGATCCAGCAATGGCATGACTGTGACTGTTGGTTCGGATGTGTACACGCTTGTTCGCGTGGTAGCGGATGCGACCAATGTTTCTACGGCGCCGGGCGGAATTTCCGGGCAGATGACATTCTCCGCCAGCGTGTCTGTTGCGGATGGTGCCGTTGGGCAGCCGGTGGTTGCGGCAACGGCACCGAAGGTGATCCGTCCGAATGGCCGTCTGACGACGGCAGCTCTACAGACGGCGAGTGCAAACGGTCTCGCGGATACGCTGGGTATTCAGCAGGTTCTGGCTGGTGTTGCGACGCTTCGCCGTAACAATGTTCCTATGATCAATGGGGCATATCATTGTTATCTGGATGATATTCAGCTTCTATCGCTGTTCCGTGACGATGACTTCAAGCATCTTTATCGGGGAGCATATGGTTCGGAAGAGTATCGTTCCGGAAAAGTTATTGAGCTTCTGGGTGTTCGATTTATTCCGACAACAGAGGCCCCTCAGCAGCTTTCTCTTGGTGCCGGTCCTATTCATCGTGCTCTGCTGTTGGGTCAGGGGGCTCTGATCGAGGGTGACTGTGCGCTGACCGGCCATTCGGACATCCCAGACGCTGATCGCGCACTGATTGAGATGGTGGATGGGGTTGCAATGGTGACGCGCGAGCCACTGGATCGACTGCGCCAGATTATCGCTCAGTCCTGGTACTGGATTGGGGGTTTCGCGCTACCGACGGATGTGACGGCAGATACAAACGTTATTCCCACGGCGACGAACAGCTATCTCAAGCGTGGCGTTATCATTGAGAGCCTGGGCACGGATGCACTTGGCATGACCTTCTAAGCTGATTTCGAACCCCCATGATTCCATGGGGGTTCTTCTGGTGGAGGAGGATTATATGTCTGGGACTGCAAGCCTGTCCTCGGGTCCATTGACGGACGGCGAAAAGGTCGATGTTCGGCGATTTTGCGGGTATCCGGCAATTGGATCGCGGGAGACAGGGCAGGAATCCTGGCGCTTCTTTCAAGTTGAGGGAGCGTTGGAATGGCGGATTAACAGCTTGTCCGGCGCAGAACTGCAGCAGGTACGTTTGTACCTTTCACAGCTTTACCCGTTGGAAACGGCTCTTTTGGGGGCGTCTGAAAATCTGGACACGGCACAGGCTGCGAGTTGGTATCACAACGGTCATGAAGTGCGTGATCGCGTGATGCTTTTGACGTTATGGCGTCGGCGTTTATGCGCGTTTCTTGGGGTGACAGGCGGTTTGGAATTGCAGGATGGCCGATTGGTCATCATCTGAAGGGGGCATGATGCGGGCGGAACAGATCGCGTCCAGACTTTGTCGAGGGTATGCAAAAGCGGCAGGGATTTTAGGTCACTCCGGAGAGCAATACCGGCCGGATAATCCGTTGTCTCCCATGCAAAATATTTATGCACACCCGATGCTCGCTTTTGATTCGAGTGCGGACTTTACATTTTCCCGATCCCCCAATTGGGGTGGGGTTATGGAATATGTGCTTACGGATTGCCGTGAAGATACTGTGGTCGGAGATATTCTGACTTGCGGGGGAAATACGTTTTTTGTAGCGGCCGTGGATGACCTTCGACCTCCGCTATGTGTGGCATGTAATCGGACTGTGGAGGTCAGTGGCGTTTCTGGAACGCAAGGGAACATCGTTGAGGAATGTCCTGCTGCGATTGTTTTGCGGTCTAAAGGAGAGGGATCTGGGAGTGGTATTCCAGGGTCAGCCAAGCCCGGGCAGTTCGTCATGTATTTACCGCGGCTGCCGGGCATTGTGTTGCAACCCTATATGACGGTCACGACGGATCTGGATACGACGTACACGATTAACGCTGCCGAGATGTCGGACTGGGGTTTGCGTTGCACCATGTCTCTGCAACAGGTCTGAGGAGAGAAAAATGGCGGATGCTTCTCAGGTCGGATTGGCTCTGGCTTATGTGTGTGCGGGAATTTTATATCCAGAAGGCCTCGAAAAGCCGTCTGTAACGGGACGGCAGACGATCGTTCGTCGCGGGTGGCTTTTACCGAGTGATATATTTGCAGCTCAAAATATTCGGAACAATACGGATTTCCTGACGGTCACACTGGCACCTCAGAAAGGTATTGTTGTGCCAGAGCCTTTGGGGCGCCCCTGGCAGGTTCAGGCGCGTGTTCTGCCCACGGTAACGGTGAAGCAAAGTGCGCAAGCTGTTTGCATTGCTTTTTCTTCTGAGGGCGCGCCTTCAGGGGTTGTCGGTGTTTGGTACGAGGCGGGGGAAACTCAGATTTCTGCTGCCTATGCCGTGACGGAGCAGGATACGCCTGAAACTGTGGCTTTGGCTTTGGCCGGGCAACTCCCAAAAGGTCTTGCAGACGGAAATTCTATTCAGGTTCCGGGGCATAACTTAGCCGGAAACGTTGTTGGCTATGGCCAGTCCGTAAGGGTGAACCGCCGACAGAATCAGCGGTATAGGGTTTCGCTCTGGACGGCTGATTCTGGTGTTCGGGATACGCTTGGACAGTTTTTGGATACGGAACTGGCTGAGAAGAGCTGGATTTCCACTTTGGATGGCCGGCAGGCACAGCTTAGGTTCGTGAGTGTTGAGGACATCGATACGATGCAAAATCAGGCATTGTATCGACGGGATTATTTGTACGAGCTGGTTTTTGACACCCTTCAGGTTCAGTGGTCGTCTGACATGATGTTTGGGGCCGGGACTGTTTCTGCTGGTGATCAGGTTAGCAGCTTCGGCGCAATCGAGCCTGCTTTTGATAATAGTGTGGTTCTGCATGCTCTTGAGGCAATGCAGGCTGCACAAACTTCTCAGGCAGCTCAGAATTCATATCCGGGAATGATGGTCAATCAGTTTGGGACTGTCGTCTATGAAAGCCATTAAAAATAGAATCAATGTAATAGAGAATAATTAATAGTTATTTTATTGGAACAATTTACTTTATTTTTTGGAGGAAATATCGGCGGATGTCTCTGGTTTATCAGGCGGGTACGCTGAATACGACTGCGCTTACGGTTCCTAACCTTTATGTACAGATTGCGCAGCCACAGCCGCTGGGACTAACGGGTGCCTCTTCATCGAAGCTGGGTATCGTTGGAACGGCAGGATGGGGCCCGGTAGGGCTTCCGGTGCCAGTGGGCGGCATGAGTGATTATCTCTCTGCGTTTGGGAGTAAACAGAACAAAACGACGGATGCTGGGCTGGCTGTAAATATTGCGGCTCTGCAAGGGGCGTCATCGTTCGTTGTCGTGCGTGTAACAGATGGAACGGATGCAAACGCAACGGCCTCTTTGGGAGGCGTTACACTCAGTGCTGTTCATACCGGCGCTGCTGGTAATGCTATCGTTGTGAGCCTGACCGCAACGGGGGCGGGTTATGGGCTGGCAGTTTCGCATCCGGTTCTTGGAGCAGCAACTTATTCAGGTGCGACATGGAACATCCTGGAAGCTGCTGTCGCGCAGGATCTGTCAGCTCTGGTGACGATCCATTTGCCGGATGCAGTTCCTGATCCTGTTCCCGGAAGCGTGACGCTGTCTGGAGGACTAGATGGTGGGGCGCCTGATACGTCGGCTTTTCTAGGAAAAGACGATATCATTCGGACGGGTATGTATGCTCTTAGGGGGCAGGGATGTGCCGTTGCTACGCTTCATAGCGTGACAGATAGCGCGTCCTATTCGTCGCAGGCGGCATTTGGCCTCGGTGAAGGGGTCTATATGGTTGCGGCAAGCCCTGCATATGACAGTGTAAGCAATGCAGTGTTCGTCAAAGCCGCCAGTGGTCTGGATTCTTCAGCCGTAAAGTTGATGTTCGGTGACTGGATCTGGTGGAACGACGACGTTAATGGCATGATGCTTGTTAGCCCTCAGGCATTTGCTGCAGGCATTCTTTCTGCACTTTCACCTGAACAGTCGAGCCTGAACAAAGCACTTTCCGGTATTGTTGGAAGCCAAAAGGCAGGGTTAGGGGGGAGTAGCGCAACCTATTCCACGGCCGAGCTATCTACACTGTTTACGGCTGGGATCGATGTTATCTGCAATCCTGCGCCTGGCGGGACTTACTGGGCAGTACGGTGTGGGCACAATACGTCAAGTAAAGCGACGGTAAATGGAGATAATTATACCCGTCTGACCAATTATATTGCGTCATCCCTTGCTGGTGGCATGGGAGCGTATGTCGGACAGGTCGTGAATGACACGCTCTTTTCCGACATTCGCTCGACCTTGCTGGGTTTCCTGTCGTCCTTGTTGTCTCAAGGTATTTTGGGGGTTCAGAATTCTGAACTGCCTTACCGCGTTGTTTGCGATAGTTCGAATAATTCTCAGTCGCGGACTGCGTTGGGATATGTGCAGGCTGACGTAGCTGTGCGGTACCAGGGCATCAATGAAAAATTTGTGGTGAATTTGCAGGGGGGCACCTCCGTGACGGTGACGACTGCGGGCGGGAGCGTCTGAGCATGGCAAATCCTTACAGTATTGGTCGTGACTGCCGGATTACAGTTCTCTGGAACGGCCAGCGGGTTGATTTGCGTGATGTCACGTCTTTCGGGGCATCACAGGAGACGCATGCTCTGCGAGCAAGTCCGCTTAATGGCATGCCAGTCGAGTTCAATGTCCCGAATGGCTGGCGTGGTTCGTTTCAGATCGCACGTGCGAGTGCGGCACTGGACAATCTGGTTGCTGCTATTGAAGCTGCTTACTGGAATGCTGGAACGGTTGGGAGCGGTACAATTTACCAGTACGTGACAGAGCCTGATGGCACGACAAGTACGTGGGAGTACACGAACGTGTCCATCAAGTTGAAAAATGATGCCTGGCAGTCGGATCAGATGGTTCATCAAACGGTGCAGTTCTTTGCATCGACGAGGGCAAAGATTTCATGAGTATGCTTCCGAAAGAAGTTCGTCTTGCTGATGGACGATGTCTTTCTCTGAAAGAGATCGATCCTGCGGATATGCTGGATCTGATTGAGGCGGCAGGCTCTGCTGTGACTGGTGCTTCGGCTGCTGCATGGTTGGGCTATGCGGAAATGATCTGTTCAGTTACGGCTATCGACGGTGTTCCAGTGCAGATGCCGGGTACGAAAGAAGAAATTCGTGATCTGGCGCGCCGTATCGGTAAAGGTGGAATTGCAGTGCTTTATCCATGTTTTCATCAGGATACTGATGAAGAGATGGTGGTCGCTACAGCAAAAAACTGAGTAGGCACTCTGCGTTTCAGGAGATGCTTTACCTTCTGGATCATGGGGTGCCATGGAATTTGTTGAAGTCGTGGTCTCGCGCAAGGCGGATGGCTGCGTGTGTTGTGACGGCAGAGCGTGCAGGTCATGTCTTTGACTGGGACCAAAGACAGTACCGAGAATAGGCATGCATACGGATAAATTGTGGAAAGGCGTTCTTTCGTCAGGAATGTTGTTTTCCCGGAATGTGTTGCGACGATCTTTGCTAGAGGGAAGGACGGCTGTCATTCCCACAGTGAGTTTTTTTAAGAGCCGCGAGAAAGGAAATTTGGATTTCCCGAAATTATCGATGGCTTCTTTAATACCTCACATGACGTCAGCCGGGAGCTTTTCCTTCTCGAAAAGTAGCCAAGAGACACATGTCGAAGGCACATTAGAAAATGCTCCAAAACTTGTAAGAAATAAAAGCAGCATTTTTAAAATGGGGCCTGAGCAAGAAAGTCTTGTGCATATTGTGCAGGCTAAATTGAAGAAATCTGGCCACGCTGTATCGCAAAAAATTCGCGATGATATGCAGTTGAGCGGCACGGAAAATTTTTTTATCAAGCCGGGAAGATTAAGCGCGGCCTCACCGGCGAAGAATTTTTTTTCTGCAAGAAGCCCGGGGCAGCACTGCCGCGTGGCACCTAATGTTTTTTCCCGTAATACGCCAGATTTAGCGGGTTCTCGCCCTGATATTTGGAAGTCAGCAATCAATACCCGGTCTGTCCCTGTTCTAAAATCTGGTGTGCGAGACCTGGAAGGTTGTTCAGCAATTTCATCACAGTTCCTTCCAATATCGTTGGGAAAATTGGGGCGGATACGGCAGCCTGAATTTGAAGAAAATACCTTACCCCACACATTTCACTCCTCCCGATCAGGAATGCCCCCTTTGGGTGAAGAGCAGCGCAAAGACATCAGCGATTTTGGAAAAATGAGCCGTCTTGCTGCGCGACGTGCAACGGGAGGCGTCGATGAAATTCAATTTCCCCAATATCCAGGTTGTAGCATTGGAATTGGATGAGATCAGAGGAGAGCCGCAATGAGTGTAACGCTCTCTGCCATTGAAAACGTTATCGGTTCCATCGGCCGTTTAGGGACGTCTGCACCGGTTACCCTTGGCTCACTTGTACTGAGCGGTATTGAAGTTCCTGACCGACTTGAGGTTGGTGGCCATCAAATGATGGTCGTGCATAGGCTTCCCGGAGGCGAGCGTGTTGTTGATACGCTTGGAAACGATCCTGGCCGACTGGAATTGCGAGGACGTTTTTTAGGGCCGAATGCACAGGCTCGGGCACAAGCCGTGGAGCGGATGCGCATTTCGGGGCAGCCAGTCGCTTTTTCTGCGGCAGGTATAGCAAGTGATGTTTGGATTGCTCGCTTTGTTTATTCATATGAAGCGAAGGGAGCTGTCTGTTCATATGAACTGACGTTGGAACGGCCAGCAGAAGCTACTGATTCTGGGACAGACCAAAGTTCACTCACACGCATTCTAGGAAATGATACTGAGAGTGGGCTCAAGACTGTTTCAGATATGGTAGCGCGTATTTCGGAAGGCGTTTTTACAGGTACTGGGCAAGTTAATTCCATCATAGGCCAGCTTATGCCATTGGCCACTTTAGTAGGGGCGGGGGGAGCTGCCGCCAAGGTTGTTGATGCTCTGGGGATGGCAAATACCTTGAGCCAGAGTGGTTCTAATCTTGCGGCTACTCCGTCCAGCATGGCCGCGATATCCCATCAGCTTACGACCGCGGGGAGTGGGTTGATGTCCATCATGGAGAGCACAGGAAGCAATCTGGAAAGTGTCGCGATTGCGGATACATCGTCTCTGGGTGCAGTTGCCGGGAGTGCCGGTTTGCTTAGCGCAGCATCAGATACGGGCGGTCTGGTTAATCATTCTCTGGCGTATGTCCGTGGTTCTCAAGATGCTTCCGGGCAATTGCCGATAGTGCACGCGTGAGGAATTATGAAAAATATTGTTGTAACGGCAGCTGATATTTCGCTGTTTCATGTTGCGGCGCGTGAACTGGGAGATGCTTGCCAGTGGTGGAGAATTGCTCAGACCAATGGGCTATCAGATCCAGATTTAAGCAAAGTTGAAACAGTCCAACCTCTGAAAATTCCGATGAAAGACCTTACGCTCTCATCAGGGCTTCCCCATGAGGAGGGAGAATGACAGCACGCCAGATCGAAGTTCGAATTTTATGGGATGGAATAGAAAATCCGGATCTTGCGCTTAAAAGTTTCGAACTGGATTCTAATAGATATGAGTCTTGCGATACGGCAGTTTTGACGTTCGTAATAAAGAGGCAGAGGGTTAGAGAGGCATCGTTCTGGTTTGAACAGGATATACCTTCAAGCCCGTGGATTTCTGTTGAAATCAGGGACAATAAAATTTCTTCAGGATGGACCGTTCTATTTCAAGGGCGTGCAGATCATGTCCGGAATGTTGACGAGCATTCTCTTGTCGAAATGGAGTGTCGGGACGCTCTTGCGGCACTTATAGACCTTCGCGTGCAGGATTCCTGGCTTAACCATACGGGATCTGATCTGCTGCAGGATATTGCCAGAAGCGCGGCACTTGCGACCCGGATTTCTCTTCCTGACGATGGCTCTGACCATATGATGGGTCAGTTTTGGCAAGTAGAGCATAAGAGGGGTGCCCTTCTGTCGCAGCATCGCTTTCAGACGGCGGCAGATCTGGCCTTTGCCGTTGCGAGGGATGCGTTATGTGATCTTTATGCGGATGGGAAAACGCTTGTCTGTCAGCCGTCTTACGTAGACGAAGACACCGCTGAAATTATTGATGTTCGAAATGCCGTATTCGAGACAGATGTTTCTCGAGATCTTCAATTGCTCACGGGTATTGTGGTGCATATGGCATCTTGGGATTCTCGACAGAGAAGCAGTACGCATATTTATTATGATGGCAAAACATTTTCCCAGGATGCACCATCAGGTTTGACTGTACTCCACAGCTTTCGTGTGCCGGGCCGTCGTTTGGAAGATCTGCGTCGGCTGGCTCGTGGTAAGTATGAGCGTATTTCTGCACATGCAATGTCAGTCCGTATTTCAATGCCTGGTATTATAAGGCTGCGTCCGCGGCAATTTATAAAGATTTCACTGGGGACAACGGAGCAGACGCTGGGTGTGGATCAGGTTGTTTCCCGATTTTCTGTGAATGATGGATTTATTCAGCATGTGGTTTTGCGTAGCCGGAGAAGTGGGGCATGAGTGATACGCGAATGCTAGCTGCCGCCCTTGCAAACCGAAGCGCGCACGCTGTCCTTGGAATTGTGTCCGCAGTTGATCCTTCGAACCATGCCATCAAGGTTCGTATCCAGCCTGACAATGTGGAAACCGGTTGGATACCTGATGTGGGGGGCGTACAGGCCGGAAATCTGCGTGTTTCTTGTCCATCTGAACCAGGGACCCACGTTGCCTTGTTACCCCTTGAAGGGGATGGTGAGCATCTGATTGCTATCGGAGCTGTTTTTGACACGGTTGTGACTGCGCCCGTCTCTCCCTCTGATGGGCAGGCTATTCAGCCAGGGACAATGCTGATCAGGGCAGGATGCGGTGCACCTCCAACAGAAACAAACGGCAAGGTTGGTGACGTAAATCCTCAGGCCGGTTGGTGCCAGATTGGCTCTGACGGGGTTATCCTAGGGGCAGGCAATGCGCGCTTACATATTGCAGAGAGTGGTATTTCACTGACGATAGGCGACGTAACGGCTGTGTTTTCTGCAAATGGTCTGAAGGTCTCTGGTGGCGATATTCAAACAGATCAGCACTCGTTGACGCAACATGTACATCTGATGGGTAGCCAGACGACAGGGGGACCTGTTGGATGAGTTCTATCAGTCATTTGTGTGGGGGTGATCTGCTGCTGGAGAACGGCGGCTTACAGGTTATTTCCGGGGCTGACGAAACACGTCAGAGGCTTTTAAGGCGCTTGTTAACCAATCCTGGTGATTACATCTGGCAGCCGGAATACGGGGTGGGTCTGCAAAGCATGGTTGGGGAAGTCGTTGTTCCGGCTGTCATGCAAGCTGCTATTCGGGTGCAGGTTATCAAGGACCCTGGAGTTGATTCCGGTCATTCTGTTGATGTGACTGTGAGTGCTGCCGATAACGGGCTTTGCCTTTGCCATATCTCCTATGTCGATGCTGACACGGGGCAGCAGCAAACAGTGGATTTTTCCGCCTAAACAAGAAGCGCAGAGCTATGTTCTGCGCTTCCGGAGGACGTAATGTCTCTTTCTCTTCGCTCGTTTGCTACGACGGTTTCCACCGCCGTGGCGACGGCGCAGTCTTCCTGTGCGCAGCTTTTGGATGGCTCTGTTGGATCGCCCGTGCGGGCACTGATGGAAGGTGTCGGTGGCATAGGATTATGGCTGCAATATCTTGTTTTACAAACCTTGCTCCGCACACGTCTGGCAACCTCCTCTGCTGAGGATTGCGACAGTTTTGTCGAAGATTTCGGGATGATGCGTTTACCCGGAACAGCATCGACCGGGATGGTGACAATGATGTCATTTTCGCCATCCCAGCAATCGGCAGTGATTGTGCCAGGAGCCATTGTCCGCACTGTTTCTGGCCTCTCATTCGCAGTGATCAAAGATAGCAATCTGCCTGTCTGGTCCGACGTTGCAGGCGGGTATGTTCGGCAGACGGACATGCAGAGCATATCGGTTCCAGTTCAATGTCAGGTTGCGGGATCAAATGGTAACGTATCTGTTGGTGCGCTCTGTCTGATGGGCACAGCTATTTCCGGCATTGACACTGTTACAAATCCAGCGGCTTTTCTTAACGGTGCCGACCAAGAGACGGATGCGCAGCTGCGTGCGCGTTTTCCTCTGTGGCTTGCTGCAAAAGCATCTGGGTGCAGAGCAGCCGTTGGGAATGCTGTTGCGGGTGTTCAGACAGGATTATCGAGTTCGCTTCGAGATGGTGTTGCTGCTGATGGAACTGCGCAGACCGGATATTTTACGGTCGTCGTGAATGACGGCAGTGGCTCACCATCGGATGCGCTGCTGACACAGGTTTATGAGGCTGTTGACGCTGTTCGGGCCTTGGGAGTCGGCTTTGCCGTCAGACCTCCCCAGACGCTCGCGGTGAATGTGTCCATGACAGTCGTCGTGCCAATGTCGGTTGTGGTTCAGCAGGCTGCAACAGCGATTGAGAATGCCCTTAGCTTGGACATTGCAGGGGCAGTGGTTGGTGCAGGTTATGCCTATAGCCGCCTATCATATCTAGCGTATGTCGGGGCCGGCGTGACGGTTACCTCCGTTCTGGATGTCCGCCTGAATGGTGGGCAAGCCGATATTGCTGCGAATGGCGAGCAGGCACTGACAGTCGGCACAATTCAGATCAACGTTCTTCAGAACTGACCAAACAGGCCCCCTGCTAACTGTATCGGGGCAGAAGGAAGGCTATGCCTGTTTTCAATACATACCCGCGGCTTGATACGTTGACGGGCGATGAAGTTCTGGTGCTGGCAGATTCCAGCGGTCATCAAACCGTTACTGCAACGGCTTCCCAGATTGCAGGTGCTCCAGCAGTTTCCCAGCCGAGTGGGGCATTCTATCAGGATAAAGGAGCAAAAATCAGCCGTTTTGCTGATCGTGTTCTGATCGGGGATGCTGCCGCTAATCCGGGACTGAGCGATCGGGATGCAGCATCTAAAAACGATTGGCTGTCCCGGACAATGGGAGCCACCTCGATTGGGCCCTGGGCCTTGCAGGACGCGCAATGTGCCTCGGTAGCCCAGTTTGGCAATAGTGCTTTTGTGGCAGCGTCCCGGACATCTGATGCAAAAACGGCACCAGACACTTTGGGGTTTCAACCAAGTACGATCGGCATTGCGTCATGGGGTGTCGCTGATGACACTTCTGCACCTACGACCACGACAGCCTACGCCTATTATGGAGAAGCGTGGCGCCTGGCTGGTGTGAATTATCAACCGACTTTCGTCATGGAACTTGAAGCAGTCAATTTTGGTGGCTTGGCGATTGGTCAGTCTACGCCGTATGCCCCCAATGTCGGCGGTGGTGTTTATGGCATTCAGCTTGGTGCGGGTGGTGGTCAGACCTCGGGTACTTCCGATGCTGCGGCGGGGGTCGTTTTTGTTTCAAACCCTGACGCCTGGCAGGTCGGTATTGTTTTCGGCGCGACGGCTTTAAGCGGCACAAACGGGACAGATAATGGATATGCCTCCGCCCTGTCTCTTGCGCGTAATCATGCTCTGGAGTGGCATACGCCGGAAGTTGTTAGTGGGGTCGCGGGCGGTAATGTTGGAGCATTTGTCCGCTCTACCGTGACAGAGCGTTCGAAAGGCGTACGACAGGATTTTGTCGATAATGGAATTCTGTTCAGCAATATTGAAGGACAGACACTCTTTTCCGTCGCAAGTGCTGTGGCACCCAACAACACTTTGCAGGTCCAACCTGGGGCAGGCACTCAGGCGGCTGGTCTGTATGTGCAGAGTGGCGAAAACGGATCGTCAAACCTTGGTTTGTTTCCGGAAGAGGGAGGGCAGTTGCAAATCTCTTCCCCGGTAACGAATGCGGCAGGCACGCTTCCCGCCACAGTGGGGGGCGGCTTTTTGCATATCAGCGTCAATGGAACGGATTATCGTATCCCGCTGATGACCCCAGAGCAGGCTGGAGGTTGAAGCATGGCCAGATTGTACGACCGCCAGAAAGTGGTCCTTCAGGCGACTGATGGGAAAATTCTTTTGGATACGGGGGTGGTTCCCGGATCAGTCGATGATTTTGCGTCGAGGTTGAGAAGCCTTCTGCCTGTCGGCTGGTTCCCAGCAGCGCCTCAGGGTCTGGAGGAGGAAACTGCACCAGTTCTTGTCGCGGTTCTGAGGGGATTTTCAGCCGTTCTGGCTGGAATATGGACATTACTTGATGAATGTCAGCAGCAGACACGCCTCATAACGATGAGTGGCCCATTTCTGGATATGTTGGCGGCTGATTATTTTGGACCGGCTGGTTTGACGCGTCGCACTTCGGAGCTGGACAGGGACTATCGCACCCGTATCGTGTCCTCTCTGGTGGCGCAAAAGAATACGCGTGCATCTGTTTTCAACGCGCTGCTGTCAATCACAGGTGTCGCGCCCACTATTCTCGAACCTCTGAATGCAGCGGATTGCCATGCATTGGCATCACTTGCCGCTCCTGCCGGTGGTGGAGGTTATGGATATGGTAGCGCAGGGTTGCGATACGGCAGCCGGCATGGTGGACAGTTCTTCGTGGAGACAGCGCTGGGGCACGCAGCTGATGCCCACGTAATTTACCAAATAATTGAAAAAACGGCAGCCAGCGGCATAACCGGCTGGGTCAAGGTGAGCAAATAATGGATCGGGCAATTGTATACGCAGGATCAATTCCAATGGATACGGATCTGCTGCGAATAGGGCGATATGGCAAGGCGGCGCTCGGTCATCTGTCTGATATGCTTTATGGCCAGGATGTGACAGCTGCTTCGGGTCTGATCTGTACGCCTTCTCGCTCTGGTCTGTCTGTTACAATCGGGGCCGGGTCCATCACGGCATCAGGGACTATGGATGCTGCATTTTTGGGGGGCGCCGGTGGGGGATATGGCGCGGATGCAACCCCTACAACTTGCCAGTATTCAAGTGATGAGGATGTAACGGTTTCTGTTCCTGGAACTGGTGCGACATATACGGTTTTTGCTCTTTGTACCGAACAGGATGTCGATCAGACTGTCCTCCCGTTTTTCAATGCCTCAAACCCCTCCCAGACGCAGGCGGGCATGAATAACGACGGAAATGCCTTGCCAACGCGGAGACAGGCAGGTCTTTCTTTTGTCGTTTCGACAGATACACCAGCTGTGCCGCCCGGTGGCGCAATTGTTGGGCTATATACTCTGAATGTGCCTCAGGGAGTCACGTCTCTTTCTGGCGTACAGCCGCAGGCAGGGAAGGTTTTTTGGCCAACAATTCCTGAATTGGCAACGCAGACTTTGCTGCGTGCCGCTATGCAGCCTCTACAGCTTGTCACAGCCAATGCATCAGTTTCCATTCCAGTTTGGGCGTCCCGTGTAGAATTGCGTGTTGTGGGCGGCGGCGGCGGCGGCGCATCGTCTAATTCCATGACACTGAACGGATCATTTTCAGGCGGTGGCGGCGGCAGTGGGGGAGATGCCTCAGGGATTTATGACGTCAGCCTCGCAACTGGTAGCGCACTGAATGTGACAGTTGGCGCAGGTGGCGGATCGGAGCAGACGGGCGGCACCTCCCTTGTCAGTTACAACGGGCAAACATTGCTACAGGCTGGTGGAGGGCAGGGTGGCTATTTTTATAGCGCCATGGGCTCTGCAGGTGGTGAAGGTGGCGTAGCGTCAGGCGGCACCATCTGGAATCAGACTGGGACTTCGGGAGGAGATGGCCAAACGAATTCCAGTACCTTTGCAGGTTACGGCGGTAGCGGCCCATGGGGTGGCGGCGGCCGGTGCGGAAACGAAGGAGGGCGCAATGGCACCCATTTTGGTGCCGGCGGCGGCGGCTCTTATTCTACACCTGCAGATGGAACGCACTCACCGGGCGGCGCTGGTTATTCCGGGTGTGTTATGTACCGTTTTCTGCCGTAAGGCAGGCGAGGGGATCTCAAATGGGTGTTCCCCTCGTTACGTAGACTCAGTTCAATGAAATTTCGCCGTCCACCATATTGCGCGGCGGCATGTCTTTTTTCAGATTTACAACGTCCTCTCGGCTGACAGCGGGTGCGTTGTTTCCCCATGCATCACGGATAAACGTTGTGACATCTGCGATTTGCTGATCGCTGAGGCGATGCATGAAATCCGGCATCGTAAAGGCAGAAGGGGCTGTCTCGGTCTTCGGTAATGTTGCCCCACTTTGAATAATGTGAACGAGCGATGCCGGATTTTCTCCCATGACAACAGGGTTACCTGCAAGCGGCGGAAAGACAGCGGGATATCCCTTGCCGTCTGTTCTGTGGCAGGCTGCACAATTATCGATATAGACTTTGGCCCCTCGCGCGGAAATGTCTGCTCTACGCAGAGCATTGGTGGACGCTGGGTCATAGACCCAGTTTTTCTGCGTTTTGTCGTAAGGCTGGAGAGTGCGCAGATATTTGGCCATCGCAAGAAGATCTGCGGCAGAAAGATGCTGCGTGCCATGAACAATGGCAGACGTCATGGCACCAAAACTTTCTCCCTGCATGTTTCGTCCGGTTTTAAGAAACGCGACGATGTCCTCTTCGCTCCATCGACCTAAGCCAGTTCGGTTTTCCTGACGAAGCGAGGTTGGGACCCATCCATCGACTGCTACTCCGCCTGACAGAAAGGCCTCGCTATCGGCCGCTGTAAGCGCTTTTTCCTGCATTGCAAGGCCACGTGGCGAGTGACAGGCTCCACAATGTGCTGGACCTTCCACCAGATAAGCTCCGCGGGCTATCTGTGGATCTGTAAATGCCTGAAGCGTCTTGGCTTGAGCCTTGACTGGAGCAGGGGAGAACATCCAGCGCCAGAATGTCAGCGGCCAACGCATGGAAAGTGGCCAGCGAATACCATTTTCCGGTATTGCGACGGATGATGCCTCAACACCGTCGTGGAAATAAGTGTAGAGGGCGTGAACGTCATGATCTGTCAGGCGAGCATAGGATGGATAGGGCATTGCGGGATAAAGCGTTGCGCCATCTCGGCGGATGCCTTCTCGCAGGGCTTTCCCAAATTCGGCCTCTGAATATTTGCCGATCCCGTGCTCCATATCGGGGGTAATGTTCGTGGAATGAACGGTACCGATCGGAAGGGAAAACGATACTCCTCCAGAATATTCCGGTTTTCCACGGATTGAATGGCAGGCAGCGCAATCAGACGCGGCGGCAAGATAACGGCCTTCTTCGATCAGGGCAGATTTCTCATCATTGGCTGAGGCATCGTAACTGAAGAACAGGACGCTGCTGGTGAAGGCCAGAAAAGGAAAAAATTTCATGCCTTCACCAATGGACCAGGAGATTTCAGATAGGTTGTACGGATGTGGTAGGCCGCCCAATATGCCAGGGCCGCGACTGTGCCTGTGGGGTTATATCCCATCCCTTGCGGAAAAGCATTGGAGCCGATCACAAACACGTTCGAAACATCCCAGCTTTGAAGATAGCGGTTGAGCGCGCTTGTCTTGGAATCTGTCCCCATAACTGCGCCGCCGCCAAGATGAGTGGTCTGATAGTGGCGCGTGTCAAAGGGTTGGCCAGCGTTGAGATGAACAAGATTGGTCTTCGCGGCGCCCATGGCTTTTGCCAGTGGTTCAATCTTGCTGACAACGTACTGGTTCATGCGGATATCGTTATCCTTCCACGTGAAGGTCATGCGAAGCAATGGCAGGCCGTAAGCGTCTTTCCATGTCGGGTCCAGGTCTAGATAAACATCCCGGTAGGCCATGTTGCTTCCATGTGCATCCACCCCGATAGAGTGCTTATAACTGTCGATGAGCGCGCCTTTATACGCTGAGCCCCATCGTGGTGTGCCCCCGCCGCCTGTCCCGATGGCTGCGGCAATCGGCTTCATTCCGGCCTGATTGACCCACACCGGAGACCCTCCGATGAAGCCAAGCGGGCCATGATCAAAATTCATGCTGTTGAAGTCATCAAATGCGACACCAACGCCGCCTGCACCAATGAACTGGTTGGTATATTTGGACGGTGGAAGCCAGATGCGCGACGACGTAATGGTCTGGTAAACGAAGTTCCGCCCAACTGTGCCTGTGTTCTGAACAGGATCATACGGCTTTCCGATGCCCGAGAGGAGCATCAGATGGACGTTATGAAACTGAAACGCACTCAGAATGACGAGATCAGCGGAGAGGGAAACTTCTTTCTGCGTTTTCGTCTCCAGATACGTGACACCGGTTGCCTTGCTCTTGGTGCTGTCCAAGTCGACACGAAGAACGTGTGCATCGGAAATAAGAGTGAACCGAGGGTCCTGCCGGAGAGCAGGCAGAACGTTTACGTTCGGGGACGCTTTTGAGTAGAGGTAGCAATCATACCCGCTGCAATACCCGCAAAAATTGCAGGGCCCCATCTGGCAGCCATACGGGTTCGTATACTGGCGGGATGCATTGGCTGCGGGCAGGGAATAGGGATGATAGCCCACCTGGGATGCCGCACCCCGAAAGGTAGAGGCTGTGAAGGTGTCTTTCATGGCCGGGAGCGGAAAATTATCCGACCGGTCTCCATCAAAGATATTACCGTTTCCGACAATTTTGCCGTTGACCCGATAGGCTTCGCCAGATGTTCCAAAAACCTTTTCGGCCTTGTCGAAAAAAGGTTCCAGTTCCGCGTAGGTCACGCCGTAATCCTGAAGGTTCATACCCTCAGGAATGAACTTCTCGCCGTAACGCTCTACTACTGAACTACGAAGCCTGAGATCTTCTGGCGAGGCCCGAAAATGGACGCCTGACCAGTGAAGCCCTGCTCCCCCAACGCCTTCGCCTGGCAGGAATGCTGCTAACTGACGATAGGGCAGTGCAGTTTGATCAATGGTATTGCGGACCGTGACTGTCGTCTGGGAAAGATTCTGGAAGAGGCGTTTGCGAATTGCCCCTCGAAGTTCATCAATGGACTCCGGGTAAGCGCCTTCTACGGGCGTCGTACGCTCGGAGCCGCGTTCCAGCATGATGACCGACAGTCCGGCTTCGGTCAGTTCTTTCGCCATGATCGCACCAGCCCAGCCAGCTCCAACCACGATGGCATCTACGTGTTTTTTTGTCATGATTTAAGCCCCTCAGGCCGTTTCACCTGAGATGGAAACCGGACCAAACGGATAGACTGCGCCGTCCTGATTGACCCAGTCCATGAAATCGGCCCGAGCACCCGGGAAGCCCAGCATCAGCCACCCGCCCAGCCCTCTGTTGCCCCCATAAAGAGGATCAGAAAATACACCCTCAAGGGTGTTAGTTCGGAGTTGCTCGAAGAAAACCCGGCCAGGAATATCTCCCAACGAGACAGAGCCGCCCTCCAGTGCCGTCAGAATAGCGTCCTGCTCTGCCACAGGAAGATCCGGGAAGGATTTTCCATGTTGCTGGCGGGTATACGCGTCCAGTCCCTGAAGGCCTTTGCGATACAAATCGCGTGGCACAAACGGTAGCTGATAACCGAGATTAGCCGGGCCCTGTACGAAAGGGGCTGACATATACCAGTTGTCTCCCTGCGCGTAGGGCGTTTCCATCTGACGATCTATGAACTCTGCAACACCCAAGGCGCGCGCACCTGGTCCATGCTGATCCTGTGGAAAAAGCCGTTCCGTAGCGGATTCCAGCAGGCGGTACTCGTCAGGTGTGAAGAAGGAAGGGTGGTATGGCTGTTTGGATTCTTCAGCCAGGGCTTCAGCCCAGTGGGCATGGCCCCCAACCATCCAGAAGGATGTGGACCCAAGCAGGCCTTTGACAAAACTGCGGCGAAGAGGGCGGGTCACGGTCGGTTCCGTCGAAGGCACACTGTTCTCCAGCATAAGGGTAGGGTCATATTCGGAAAACAAACATATCCGGAATAAAAGATATCAGACCCCCATAGGACGGGTAGAGGTCGTAATGCCAGAGAACTTTCGATCATCATTTAGCGATGAGCGCTATTTACCCTGCTGAATCGCTGGCTTTCCCATTAGATGGAAGTTGCAGAACACCTGCAGGAGGAGATTTCTGCTTCGGTGCAGCATTTACAGGGGCTGTACTGTCATCCCCTGCGCCCGTCGGGAAAATTGCATCGGGAATGCTGGGCTGAACGGGGGCGGCAACGCTTGGCGTGTTTGTGACGGCGGCTGGAACATTCTGTGTGACAGGCGTTGCGAGAGCAGCTGATGCGCTACTGCCTGGTCCATCAAGAGCCTGTTGCTTCACGCCGCCATCAACCAGAGGATTCCCCACCGCATCTGTCATCCAGCTCATGAGTTTTTTACGGACCTGAAACTCAAGCTCAACATTCATGTCCTGCATCATCTGATTGGTCAGGGCATACAGAGAGGCGCGGGATGTAGCGCTTTTGGTGCCGGTGTCGAGCTTTCGGCTGATCCGTGCATGGATATATCCCGTATGCAGATTTCCCGCATCGGCAATATTCAGCTGCACATCCAGGGCGCCTGAGATCGCATTCTCGCCCTCTGAAGAAATGTAGGCCTGTTTAATGATGAATGCTGCCTGACCCTGCTGTCCACTGGCAACCAGTCGTTGGTTAGCCATTTGTTTCAGGGCCTGATCGGGGGGCGTAGGGGCTTTCGAACTCAGGGAGCCTGGGGCCGGAACAGCTTCATCCTGAATGTTGATTGTCGCCACATTCAGGTGCAACTGCGACAAATAGCTGTAGTCTGCGGGAGGGAATGTCTGCGCTGGCTCATCATCTGCACAACCCGCAAGACCAAGTGATAATCCCAGAGCGACTGCTCCGAACCAGTACCGTACACCCATCACGCTATTCCCCATGATCTTATTGGTCGTCGCGGCCCAATAGGCTCTTGAAACGCCCGAACAGCCCCTTCTTGTGCGGTGACTGTAATACCGGAGGCGGCTCCAACGGAAGTTCCGGCAAAAAAGACCGACGTTGAACAGGCTCTGATTCCCGAATTTCCGTCACTTCCGGACTGTTATCAGAAGGCTTTTCTGGCTCAGGATCAGTCGGTTTCACAACCGCCGCAGCCGGAGCCGCCTGAGGAACGCGGGGCGTCCGTAGCGAAGATGCCTGACCGACACCAAAATCTTCCGGAAGGAAAGGACGTGCAGCTCTGATGACATCGGCATGTCCGGAATGTCGTGCAAACCACTCTAAAATCCAGCCAGGAATCAGTGGTCCTGACGGGTCATCGCTAATCAGGAGTGGGCCTCTTGGATAGTAGAATGATGGACGGTTTCCCGGTGTTGCTTCGTTCCACACAAGGTAGAAAACTGAATTTTCCATTGCATCGTGGAAGCGATAAGCAGTTGCTGTGCCCAGCTTCATTTCAATCTGCGCTCGTACAGGCATTGCAGAAAAAGGAGAGGACACGACCAGAACGTCCGTTCCTCTGCGAGCTGAAAGAAGCGCTTTCATCCGCCCTTCAGCCACGGGCTTCCCATCAGGGCAGGTCAGGGCTTCGCCGCTGTCCGCATGTCCGGCAGCAATGAAAATTGCGTGGGGCGCGTGTCGTCCCAGCCAGAGGCCCGACAGCTCCCGAAAAGCGGTTGAAGGAAGGTCAGTTCTGAAAGAGGTGGCATCGTCCCGGATGTCACCACCGAGAACACCTTCTGCCAAGGGCCAGAATACCGGGTCCATGCCCGTCAGAAGGCGATCTTGCACATCTGGACGAAGCGCCATGACATGGCTGCCCTTGTAGGCTCCATCTTCAATCCACCAGCAAGCCTGTCGCCCGCTGTCCTCATCCTGAAAGAGAATAACTTCGAACTGGCCAACAATCGGGTGGCGCTCCAAAGTTATCCAACCTGGATAAAGCTGTTCGACGGGAAGGCCGTCGATCCTGATTCCGTCGAGCAGTGGAAGCGTCATGCAGGTTTTTCTCCAAGCTCATCACGGGTGAAACGGAAGCCGACGTTGCAGAACTCACAGTTCATCGTGATGGCACCGTTTTCCACCATGTGATCCAGATCGTCTTCGCCAAAACGCTCCAGAACTGAGGCAAGTCGTGCCCGGGAGCAGCGGCAGCCGTAAGCCAGAGCGCGTGGTGTGGCAATCTGAACGTCTAACGTCCCGAACAGGCGATGGATCAGATCACCACTTTCGAGCGTTTCGTCAAAAATTTCCTGGTCCCGCAATGTTTCGGCAAACGTGCAGGCCGTTTCCCAGGCATCCTCTGCCTGAGCGGCATTCTCGATGCCGCCTTCATCTGCGATCCGTTCCAGCACCAGAGCACTGGCGCTCCAGCCGTCAACCGTCTTGAGGCAGAACAGCCGGATCCAGCAGTCATGCTGTTCGCTGGTCTGAAAATAGTGGACGGCCATCTCAGAGAGGGTTTCACCCGTCAGCTCCACGATACCCTGATGGCGGTCCATATCCGCTCCCTGGTCGATCGTGAAAGCGAGGTAGCCGTGACCAAGCAACTCTTTTGGGGATGTCGGTAGCGCTGCAGGGTCAGCATCTTCCGCAAGCCGGGCCATAAAACGCAGATCGCCCGTGTCTGTGGCATCAGCCAGCAGCATAGAGACTGGGCCGTCTCCCTTGATCTGAAGGGAGAAAGATCCCTTGAATTTCAAGGCAGACGCCATGCCCGCAACCAATGCGAGAGCCTGACCACCCATGGTCAGGACAGCATCCGGAAGATCATGCCGTGACAGGATGGCGTCTGCCAGCGCTCCAAGTCGAATCAGGCGTCCGCGGACGGGAGACTGTGCCAGATGAAATGGCACAATCCCCCCTGAAACAACCATGTTCGGGACGTTGGGGCGTCCCCTGTCAAGGAATGGCGGTGTATCGATCACCCGTTCTCTCTTCCAAGAGCCCAGAGAAGCAGGCCCTTTTGCGTATGAAGGCGGTTTTCCGCCTCGTCAAAAACAACAGACGCCGGGCTTTCGAACACCTCGGCAGTCACTTCTTCCCCGATATGGGCAGGCAGGCAGTGAAGGAACAGGGCATCGGGTGCAGCTTTTGCCATAAGGGCTGCATCCACCTGATAAGGGCGGAACGCTTCAAGACGCTGTTCGCGGTCCTTGTCGCCCATGCTGACCCAGGTGTCCGTGAGGACGGCATCTGCACCGGAGACAGCCTCGGCAGGGTTCTGGAAGACCTCGATGGAGGCACCATTCTGGCGTGCCCAGGCAACAGCACGCTCACTGGGCGCGAAACCCTCAGGCGTTGCCAGACGAACATTGAATTTGAGCAGAGCTGCCGCTTCCATCAGGGAAGTGGCTACGTTGTTGCCGTCCCCAATCCACGCAAGCGTCTTTCCCGCAATCGGGCCACGATGCTCTTCAAATGTCAGCACGTCTGCCAGAATCTGAATAGGATGGGAGACCGGCGTCAGACCGTTAATGACCGGAACCGTGCTCCACTTTGCCAGTTCGCGCAGGTTCTCGTCCGTGCCCGTTCGCAGAACAATTACGTCCAGAAAGCGCGACAGAACGCGCGCCGTGTCTGCAATGGTTTCCCCGCGGCCAAGCTGCATATCGCCCGGCGACAGGACAGACACCTGGCCACCCAACTGCCCCATACCCACTTCGAATGAAACACGTGTACGGGTGGAAGGCTGTGCCAGCATCAGTCCGAGCGTACGCCCTTCAAGAGGACGGTCCGGATGTAGCGGATTTTTACGATTATTCTGGAGTGCCTTGATGCGGGCCGACAGATCAATGATCTGTCGGATTACGTCGCTGCTGAAATCGCGAATATCAAGAAAATGCCGTGGCATCTGCTGGTCCGTTCCTGCTGTCCGGGGGGCAATTGCCAGACTCACGACACGTTCTCCTGTTCTTTCTTATGGGCTGCTACATATGCTTCGGCAGCTTCGATCAATTTCTTGCAGGCTTCCTGGCAGTCTTCTTCCGTCACGATCAACGGAGGCACCAGACGCAGCACATTATCGCCCGCACCAACGGTCAGAAGCCCTGCGGCCGTTACGAGTGGCATCACCTCTCCAACAGGCGGAACGCAGTGCAGACCACGCATCAGACCCATGCCGCGGACATCGTCAAAAACGCCTGGTGAACGCTTCACGACATCCCGCAGCATGCCGTCGAAGGCCTCTCCAACCGCGCAGACATGCGCCAGAAAGCCGGGGCTGAGAACTTCTTCCAGAACTGTCGTTCCTGCGGCACAAGCCAAGGGATTGCCGCCAAACGTCGTTCCGTGAGAACCGGGTGTCAGATGTTTGGCCAGCTCTTCCGTTGCGAGAACAGCCCCGAGCGGGAAGCCGCCACCAATGCCTTTGGCAATGGAAATGACGTCCGGCTTGATGCCATACCACTCATGTGCAAACAGCTTTCCTGTTCGGCCAACACCGGTCTGGACTTCGTCGAAGCCAAGATAGATGCCGTGCTCGTCACAGACTGCGCGCAAGGCCTTCATGAAGACTTCGGACGCTGGCTTGATGCCGCTTTCACCCTGGATGGGCTCCACGATAATACCGGCAGTTTCCGGCGTAATAGCTGCGCGCAGGGTATTGGTATTGTTGAACGGCGCATGATCGAACCCTTCAACAACAGGCCCAAACCCCTTTTGGTAGGCAGGATTTCCGGTCGCAGAAATCATGGCCAATGTCCGACCGTGAAACGCGCCATCAAAGCAAAGAATGCGCGTACGCTCGGGATGGCCGTTCTCGAACTGCGCCCGACGGATCATCTTCACCATGCCCTCATTCGCTTCAGCGCCCGAGTTGCAGAACAGCACAGAATCCGCGAATGAGTTCTTCACCAGAAGATCCGCCAGCTTTTCAGCCTGCGGAATACGGTAGAGGTTCGAGACGTGCATGACCTTCGCGGCCTGATCCGCAATGGTCTTCACCAGCTTCGGGTGGCCGTGGCCCAGCGAAGAGACGGCAATACCAGCCCCGAAATCCAGATATCGTCGCCCGTCCGATGCCGTCAGCCAGACGCCTTCGCCCTGCTCGAAAGCAAGGTCGGCACGTTTGTAATTGGGCATGAGGGAGGAGATCATGATGATCGTCGATCCTGGATCAGGGTGAATGAAAGCTGCAGAATCGGAAAACCCTGCCCCGGTCGCCCGGGGCAGGGCCAAAGATTCCGCAGACACATACTGTGCGGCAGAAATACGATCCGTCAAACCCCTTGCGGGGAAAGAACGGTTGTCAGGCGCGCCTGTAAATCAGATCCCGCGCCAGCCAGCATCCGACCTTCACCGTGTTGACGCCTGAAGAATCCCGCTCGAACAGCAGCGTCCAGTCGCCCGGCGCCGTATGATCGAGCGCCCGAGGGCACGGCAAAACCCAGACGTCCCGTGCAAGCCTCTGAAGCGGTTCCATCCGGCCGTTGCCCAGAAAGCCTGAGAAACCGCCATAGACCACGCCACCTGCCAGTTCGATGGTGACTTCCGCCTCATCCAGCTCCTCACAGCGATAGACGCCTTCAAGTGCTTCGATGTCTTCACCGGCAGTTTCGTCACAGGCGGTGAGAATGCCCACGCGGTTTTCACCCGGCCGCTCCATCCGGATTTCGTCTCCCTGACGAACAATCTGGACGCCCGGTGTTTCAGCCCGCGAGGCGGAAACACCTTCCAGCATTTCCGGTACCATCAGATATCGAAGCTTGGCTCCGCCGGGAGCGGGCTCGATTCGCGCGGATAGCCCGGTCTCTCGCTCAATGAAGGTGCCGTACAATTCATGAGGCGGCTGTGTCGTCCGATCCGGCTCATAGGGAACACCCAGTGCTGCTGCCAGGATCTGTCCCGCTGCAACCTGTGCAGGCGACATATGATTGAACATCACCACAATAGACAGGCGCTCAGATGCGACGTGCAGTCTGTGGGACCGCCAGCCTCTTAGGGCGCCGCCATGCATCGTCACATCACGCCCGAAAAGTGATGTCCGTTGCAGTCCAAATCCGTAAGGGGCTGCTTCACTATCGCGGAAGGTCACCGGCGTTGTCAGACGGTTGTAAAGCCCGTCAGGATCATCGCGCGTCTCATCAATGAAGCGCTCCCAGGCAATCATGTCATCCAGCGAGGCGCCCAGACCTGCATCCCCGGTCCACCAGATGTTATTGACAGCCGGGCGGAAGCCGCTCTCCACGGTTCCTTCATATCCAACAGTCCCGTCCGGCATGGCGCGTGTTTCGGCGGCTAGAATAGCCCGTTCCATGCCCACGGGATTGAAAATGGACGTCTGAAGAAGTTCAGCAAAATTCCGCCCTGTTCTGTCTTCCAGAATGTCAGACAGCAGGCGGAAATTCTGGTTCACATAGGAGTAAGACGTACCGGGCTGGAACTGGAGTGTACGCGTGCCATCAATAACGCGACGTCCTTCCCGATCCCCGAAAAATCCTTCGACCGGTGCGCCATGCAACATCGCCACAGCCCAGTAGTCACGCAGGCCTGACTGGTTGTGTGCAAGGTGAAGCGCGCCTGGCGCCGGCTCATCCAGTTGCGGCAACCGGTCGTCCACATCTCCATCAAGTTCCGACGGGTCCTGGAAAAGATCCAGCAATACGCCGCAGGTGAACTGCTTCGTGATGGAGCACATGCGGAACAGGGAAGACGGGGTGAACGGCAGGCGCCGCTCCGCATTGGCGTAGCCCCATGTGTGACGGACAAGAACCTCGCCATCTTTCACGACAGCCACAGCCCCACCGGGGCCAGGAAAACGGACAGGAAGGGCGGAGACAGCCGCCTCGAGGCGGGCTGAAAGAGAGTCGCTCATGGGTCGAATGATGACCCTATCCGATCTTGCCGTAAATGCCCTCTTCGCAGCATACTCATCCACTATGGAGGACATACCAACAGCACCTGATTTCAAGGCACTGCGCGAAATGGCCCTGGCCCACGTGGCTCGCTTTGCCACAACCGAGCATAGTCTGCGCCAGACGCTGGAACGTCGTCTTCGGCGCTGGGGCACGCGTGCCGTGCATGCCGGGCTGCCTGAAGAAGATGCCGAAGCCACAATCAGAACTCTTCGACCAGCCGTGGAAGACGTCATTGTCGCCATGACAGAACTCGGAGCCGTCAATGATGCCGGATTCGCCCGTTCCCGCGCTCTGAACCTGACCCGGACCGGACGGTCTCGCCGGGCTGTCGCCGCACATCTGGCCACGAAGGGCGTTGATCAGACGACCACGCAGGAAGCGCTCAACGAATCGCTGGGTGAAAGATCAGACGAAACGGCGCGGGAGGCGGAACTGGCGGCGGCGCTCGTCCTGGCGCGCAAACGTCGCGTCGGTCCTTTCTGCCGCCCGGACCGTCCGCAAGAGGATCCGGTTCGCGTTATGGGAATCTTTGCGCGCAATGGTTTTTCCAGGGATGTCGTGCAGACAGCTTTGGAAATGGACACTGAAGAAGCAGAAGACCGCATCATTGCCTTCCGGAGCCGCCCATGAAAAAACTGGCACTCTGCCTGCTGCTGTCACTCACAGCCTGTGGCGGTAGCCGCGAATACAGTCGTGCCAGTTTCAATGGGCCACTCCAGTGCGCGCCTTATGCCCGCTCCCGAACAGGTCTTCAGTTGCGGGGAGATGCTGCTTCATGGTGGCGCCAGTCTGCGGGGCATTATGCCAGAAGCCATGCCCCCATCGCAGGCTCTGTTCTGGTCTTTCGGGCAACGTCCCGCGTACCGAGCGGACACGTTTCCATCGTGCGCAGACAGATTTCTTCAAACACGATCCTCGTAGATCATGCTAACTGGGAACCGGGACGCATTGACCGCAATGTTCCCATCACGGATGTTTCACCCCGTCATGACTGGACACTCGTCCGGGTCTGGTGGGCACCCATTCACGGCCTGGGGCGCCGAGCCTATCCAACCTATGGCTTCGTTTCGGCCTCCGGTCCGGATGATGCGTCCTGAGCGAACGCTTGCACAAACGCCCAAGCCTTGCCACATGAAGGTGTAGCCTTGGCTTTTCGGAGTAATACATTATGGGCAGCATGAGCCCCGTTCACTGGCTGATCCTGGCGGTCGTCCTGCTCGTCGTGTTTGGCGGCGGTGGAAAAATCAGCGGCCTGATGGGAGACTTCGCGAAGGGCATCAAGTCCTTCAAGAAGAACATGGGCGAAGACGAGAACATGACGCCGCCTGAAGCCAATCAGGCGCCGGGTCATATCTCGGCCCCCAATCAGTCGCCCGGTTACAGCCAGACGACCACCAACAGCGACACGCACCGCACGCAGGTCTGATGTTGAATACGACGTCTGATACGGCATGGACCGAGGGCGCCGGGCAAATCGTCCGGGCGGGCCAGCGGATGGATCAGCGCGGCTGGGTTCCAGCGACAGCTGGCAACCTGTCCGTACGTCTGGCAGATGGCCGCATCGCCATCACGCGGTCAGGAGGGCACAAAGGCTTCCTGACAGAGCAGGACGTGATCCAGATCACCCCTGAAGGCGTACCGCTGGACCCGACGAAGCGTGCCAGTGCAGAAACCCTGTTGCATACCCAGCTCTATGCGCATGATCCGTCGATCGGGGCTGTACTGCACGGTCACTCTGTTGCGGCCACCATCCTGTCCATGGATGAACCAACAGACGCGATCACCCTCGCGGGCTATGAAGTGCTGAAGGTTTTCGAAGGCCAGTCAACGCACGACACCAGTCTGGACTTGCCGCTGTTTCACAACGATCAGGATATCGCCCGTCTCTCGACAGTTGTCGCTCCGAAACTGTCGGACATGCGTCTGGGTTACCTGATCCGCGGTCATGGCGTTTATGTCTGGGGTAAGGACATGTTCACAGCATTGGCGCGGCTTGAAGGGCTTGAATTCCTGCTTGCCTGCCATCTCGCCCGTCTCCAGAAGGCACGCTGAACCATGAGCAGACTGACTGTTTATCGGGACGACAGCCCCGAAACGATCCTTCTCGACGTCACCACCCCCGGGGAAATCGCCGAGACCCTGCGTCCGCATAACATCCGTTTTGAACGCTGGACGCCGCCTGTCACGCCTGCAAAAGACGCGACTACGGACGAAATTCTGGACGCGTATCGCCCCTATCTCGACACCCTGATGGGTGAAACGGGCGCGGGAAGTGCAGACGTGGTGCGCATCAATGCGTCCACGCCCAATCTGCCCGAGTTGCGCAAGAAGTTCCTCTCGGAGCATACGCACAGCGAAGATGAAGTTCGGTTCTTTGTGCACGGTCAGGGCGCTTTCGTCCTGCACATTCACGGCCGGATTTATTCGGTTCTCTGCACGGCCGGAGACCTGATTTCTGTGCCTGAAGGCATTCCGCACTGGTTTGATGCTGGTCCGTCCCCGGATGTGGTCGCTCTGCGCGTCTTTACCGACACAACCGGGTGGATCGCACAATATACAGGCGATGACATCGCCGAGCGTTTCCCCGCAGACGTCTCCATTTCCTCCTGAAAGTCCGACATGATCCGTCTCGTCCTGCTTGATATCGAAGGCACGACCCTGCCGATCTCTTTCGTTCGGGACATCATGTTCCCTTATGCGGCCAAGGCCCTTCCGGCTTTGATCGAAGACCACACAAACTCGGAGGTTGTGGCCGCACGAGCAGATATTGCCATCTCCCATCCTGGAGAAGATCCGTTGAAGGTCTGTCAGGACTGGATGGCCAGGGACGAGAAAGCGGCTCCCCTCAAAACACTTCAGGGCATCACCTGGCGGCAGGGTTTTGAAGATGGCACGCTCCGTGCAGATCTTTACAAAGACGTTCCACCAGCCCTAAAGGCTTGGTTTGAGGGCGGCTTGCGTCTCGCGGTGTACTCCTCCGGCTCCATTCCATCCCAGAAGCTTCTGTATGGCTATACGGAGCAGGGTGACCTGACGTCCCTGTTCGACGGCTTTTTCGACCTTTCTACAGGTGGGAAGAAAGACGCAGCGTCATACACAAAAATTGCGGCAGCCTGCGGCCTGAAGCCGGAAGATATTCTCTTCCTTTCTGACATCGGAGCAGAACTGGATGCTGCGTTGGAAGCTGGGCTTCAGGTGTGTCAGCTCGTGCGGCCACAGGATCAGACAGTGCCGCATAAAGACGTACCGCACGCGACAGATCTGAATGACGTTACCCAGAAGTTCAGTCTCCCCGTATGACCCTGCACACTGATTGGCGGGATATCCCGAAGGACGCCCTTGGTACAGTTGCCGCTCTAGGGAATTTTGACGGCGTTCATCGCGGGCATGTGCACCTTCTGAATAGCCTCCGTGCCGCACGTCCAGACCATCCGCTGTCCGTCGTAACGTTCGATCCGCATCCCAGAGAGCTGTTTCGCCCTCAGGACCCGTCGTGTCGGCTCATGCTCCCGGATGTTCGCGCCAAGGCTCTGGAAGAGCAGGGTGTGTCGCACGTTTTCCAGATTCCTTTCGACGAAGAGTTTTCACGGTTAAGCGCTGAATCCTTCGTTCAGGATGTTCTTTTGCGGTCTCTGGGTGTTCGTCACGTCGCCTGTGGCGCAGATTTTGCCTTCGGTCACCGCAGAACCGGAAACACTGACGATCTGGAAGCGCTTCTGGCGCCAAAGGGTGTCGGGCTGACGATTGTGCCGCAGTTAGTGGACGAGGGCGGCCCTATCTCATCCAGCCGCATTCGCCGTCTCCTTCAGGAAGGATATCCTGAACGGGCAGCCTTGGAACTGGGCCGGCCATGGTCGATCGTCGGGCCGGTTATCCACGGAGATCAGCGGGGGCGGCTTCTGGGCTTTCCCACAGCGAATATTCCCCTTCGTCAGCATCTTGAACCCGCCCGCGGAGTTTATGCCGTTCAGGTGACGCTACCAGATGGGCGTGTCATCCCCGGAGTGGCAAATATTGGCCGACGCCCGACGATCAACGACGGGCAGGAAAGCCGTCTTGAGGTTCATCTTTTTGATTTTTCGGAAGACCTTTACGGGAAGACCCTGAGTGTTGCTCTGATTGCTCTGCTGCGAGATGAAAAGCGCTTCTCGGGGCTCGAGGAGCTCAAGGCCCAGATTGCTCAGGACGCCGAACAGGCGCGTGGTCTTCTAGAGATTTAAAATCCGCCGTCATTTTTGATGAGCCTTCCAGCAGGCTGTTCCGTGAGGAACAGCCTGTTTTTTATGCCCACATCCCTAGGAGGGTCTCTGTGTTAATTATATCACTGAATGTCTAATTTATGACGAAAGATGTAAAATTCTCGCTTTCCTATATTGAGAATCATTCTCATTGTCGCTTTAAGAGCAATCGCTTTTATCCTTTTGCAGGATCGTGATGCGATGCACCCGAAACATTCCATCCGGCCCCTTGGGCCACTTTCTCTTGCCGCTGGTCTGACATTGGTGGGCACGGCCGCCCATGCCCAGTCCACCTCGCACCATCACAAAACGCGCCATTCACAAGGGCGGCGCAACGCAACATCTGTTCCCAAGGAAACACCGAAAACTACGGCTCTAACGCCTCATTCTGATGTTCAGCAGGCCAGTAGTGTGGAGGCTAGCGCCGCAGAGGCCGAGCATCTGCATGTCGTCGGTTCGCCGATGAACATTCTGCAGACGCCGATGGGGATCAGCCGCCTCCCGGATGATGTTCTGCACACGCCGCAGACCATCAACGTTGTGCCGAAAGTTCTGATGGAGCAGCAGAACGTCAAATCCCTTGATGAGGCTTTGCGCAATGTTCCGGGTGTCACCGCGTCTGTCGGAGAGGGCGAGGGGGGAATGGCGGGAGATCAGTTTCTGATCCGCGGCTTCTCGGCCAGTAACGACATTTACGAAAATGGTCTGCGTGACTTCGGCGTCTATACCCGAGACAGCTTTGATTACGACCACATCACGGTCATCAAAGGACCATCGTCGGAAGTCTTCGGGAACGGGACGACGGGCGGAGCGATCAACATTACCACGAAGGTTGCCCACCTCGGGGACAGCTATAGCGGCAGTTTCTCAGGTGGCTCCGCTGACTACTATCGCGGCACCCTCGATTTCAACAAGCAGATCGGTGAATCAACGGCCATCCGCATCACGGGTATGGGGAACGAGAACAACACGGTTGGCCGGAATGACGTCTATTCGCACCGCTGGGGTATCGCGCCATCCATCGCCTTTGGCCTGGGCAAGCGTACAACGCTTACTCTCGAATATCTGCACCAGACCAGCAACAACGTTCCGGATTATGGGGTGCCTGTCATTACCAAGCCGGGAACAAAGGTTGCTGTCCCCATCACGGAATACGGGCTCAACCGCAACAACTGGTATGGCACGACCTATGACCAGGACGCCTCCAGTGTGGATATGCTGACGGCCCGACTGAAGTTCGACCTGAACAAGAACATCACGTTCTATAACGACCTTCGCGGCGGCAAATACAGCCGTTATTTCTCAGCCTCCCAGCCCGGCTGTGACACAACCTGCGCGACCGATTTCTTCACCAATCCGTCTGCTGCGGTTGTTGACAGACGTGGCCATCTGGGTGGTCCAGAGCCCTACCAGCAGAATGACTGGTCGGTGCAGGATGTGTTCTCCGGCGTTGCGAAATTTTCGACTGGCAGCATCCGTCACCAGATTATTGCAGGTGTGGATATCGAACACGTTTATGACCGCCGCACAAACTACGCGTACAACTTCAACGGCCAGAACGGTACAAAGGCCGATACCACAAGCCTTCTCAACCCTTCTGCCACGCAGCCGGGCCTATTGTTGGGGTCTGCCAGTCAATACAGCTACGATCTGGTCAATGTGTCCGGGGTCGGCCAACCGCGTTACAAGACAGGCGATGCGACTGATGTTGGGGCGTTCTTCTCCGAACAGTTCTGGCTGACGTCATGGTTCTCGGTCCGCGGTGGCTTTCGCTGGGATCATTGGGACAGTCACTATGCGGCGAACGGTGGGGAGGCCGGAGCAGGCGTCTCTTATGGGCAGACACAGGATACGTTCAATCCCAGTGTCAGCCTCATGTACACGCCAAACAGTAATCTGATGGTCTATTTCAACTGGGCCCAGTCCACGACGCCGCTTGGACTGTATGTGACCAACGGAACCGAACCCCTGAAATCCTCAACGGAAGGATTTAGCCCGGAACGCAGCAGCTTGTACGAGCTCGGCGCCAAATATAACGCCTTCCACGGTCGTATGGGCTTCACGGCGTCTGTTTTCAGGCTGGAGAAGGGCAACGCCATGCAGACCGATGCGTCTACCGGTGATGTCACGTCATCCAGCGACAGGCAGCGCAATCAGGGCGTCGAACTCAGTGTGTCCGGTGAGATCCTGAAGAACTGGACCATGATCGGCACCTACGCTTACTACGACGCAACCACAGTCAGCTCCCTGACGGCAGCAGATGTTGGCAAGCGTATTCAGTATGCGCCGAAAAATTCTGCAACCCTCTGGTCCACCTACACCATCGCTCCCAATCGTCCCTGGAACCTGACGTTTGGTGGCGGGCTGACATGGCGCGACGGGGTTTGGCTCAATGCTGCCAATACGGCGCGTGTCCCTGCCACCATGGAATGGGATGCCGTGATTTCCCATAACTTCGGAAAGCACTGGCGGATCGCCATGAATGGCTACAACCTCGATAACCGCCTGAACTACAGCAATCTGTTCTCTGACCGCGCAACACCTGCGGTTGGTCGCTCCTTCCTGGCCAACATTTCGGCCAATTATTGAGCCTCATGTCAGGCCGGATTATTCCGGCCTGATTTTTGCGTTCTCGGTGGAGAGTGGTACGCCCATTTCTTTCAGACGGTCCTGAACCCGTGTTTCCAGAGCTGGGTCTCTTTTGTTTCCCAGAAGAGCCAGCTTCTTGTTCATCGCCAGAAGAATGTCAGACGTGGCATCCACAACAGCCTTGCGCCACCAGCCCAGCGCTTCGTCAATCTGGCCAGCATCCACCAGCGCCGTCGCATAGTTGTGCTGCCCCCGGTAATCTCCGCCTTCTGCTGACTTCCGGTACCAGTCCAAGGCTGCCGCGCGGTCTTGGGGCACAACCCAGCCTTCTTCCAGAAAACGCGCATACAGGTTCATGGATTTGGCATGGCCGTTATGTGCCGCTGTTCGAAACAGATTGAGCGCCTTTGGCAGATCCTGGGGCTGCCCTATGCCCCGCATGGTCAGAATGCCCAGATTATAGCGACCCCATTCGTCTCCAGCGTCAGCTGCTGTTGCATAACACAGGGCGGCTTCCTGAAGGTCTTGTTCGCATCCCCAGCCGAATTGAAAGCACCGGCCCCTCATATTGTGCCCCGGCCCGAACCCAGCCTTTGCGGCAATAGTAAACCATTCCAGTGCTCCGACAGGGTCCTTGGGAACATAAATGCTCTCCAGCAGGATCTGCCCCCACTGGACGATTCCCAGATGATGCCCTTTCAGGGCTTTCTCACGGATGATCTCGATATGAGACGGCAGCGGGGGGGCTGCCTCACGTTCGGGTGGGCGGGAAAAAATTTTCCTGAAAACGCGCTTCATGCCGGGGTCACCATCCGCCCTGTCCAAATGCAGAAAATACTGCCGCCGGACTGTAGCTTCCCGGGTCGTTCAGGCAAAGCGCCTGCTGTTTATAGCGACGTTTTTGCCGAAGGCGCAGGTACGATCTGCTGAACGTCGAAACCGTCCTTTTTCAGGAGCGCAGGAAGTCCTTCTGGGCCCGCCATGTGTAAAGACCCAACCGCCACGAACAGGGACTTTCCAGAATCATGGAGGGTTAGGATTTTCTGGGCCATCGCTGCATTTCGCTCATCAATCATGCGGAGCGTCTGGCGTTTCTCATCTGGTGTCCGCTCGCATTTGCACCATTGTTTGTACTGGTTCAGTCGCGTCAGATCGCTGCGCCCCCACATCGCAATCAACTGATCTTCATCCTTCCGCGCTTCCCCCGAGGAAATCTGCTTGATGGTTTCATCAATGAAGGCGTTTTCTTCGGACAGTCTCGGGGAGATCAGGAGGTTACGCTGTGTCTGAACATCTTCGAGCGCGATAACTTCCTTTTTCAGGCTGCCCGCCATTCCTTGAAGGACAAAGTCGACGGCATAATCGGGATAATAGCCATCCGCGCGCGCAGCTGACGCGCTAAGCCCGGCCGCTTCAAGGCCGATTGCCGTAGTGGCAAAGCCTGCCGTGGGAATACAGAGTTCATCTGCCAGGGCATCGAGTTTTTTCTTCCGCCCGGAAGCAATCAGCTTTTCACGGTTAGCTGGTTCTTCGGGTTTGCGAAGGGCTGCCAGTGTCTGGGGATCCTGCAGATTCAGTTCAAGCGCAACAGCCTGGCTTTGCAGGATGGCGGACCGTATGAGCGGCCCAGGCATCAACCATTCTTCGCGAGAGGCATGAACAGTGCCGTACAGCCAAGACGTATGACCATCTTTCGTGACTTTCCACAGAAAACCGCGGTCCTGGGATGTCATCAGAAGATGAGGCAGATCAGATTTGGACGGAACAGCTGCCGGCGCCGGACACCGAGGGGCCTGTGCTACCGCGAGAGAAGGAGCAATCGCCAGGATCGCAGCCAGCCAGAATGTCTTCATGAAAATGCCCCCGTACAGATCTTCTGCCAAAACAGATCATGCTTCTGCCCCTGAAACAATCCATGACCAGACCTGTCATTCAATTGTCTTGAAGGCCTGAATAACAGCGTTTTTGGCAGAACATGACGCGGTTTACCCTCAGAAGACTTGACCACATCCCCGCCCAATCTCCATATGGTCCCCCTTATTTTGTGTGAATGACCAAAGTTGGCCCGTCCCATGTCCGACAAGTCCGATACGACCTTCAAAGAACAGCAGGATCGCTACCGCGATACTGTGTTCCTGCCGCGCACCGGCTTCCCCATGCGGGGTGGCCTGCCGAAGCGTGAGCCCGAGACGCTTGCCCGCTGGGCGGCTATGGATCTGGACGGGAAAATCCGTGAGGAAGGGAAGGGACGCCCGGTCTTCACGCTGCACGACGGCCCTCCGTATGCCAACGGGCACATTCACATTGGTCATGCGCTGAACAAGGTGATGAAAGACGTCATCAACCGTGCGCATCGCATGTCCGGTTTCGAAGTCCGCTATCAGCCGGGATGGGACTGTCATGGTCTGCCGATCGAATGGCGGATCGAGGAACAGTATCGCAAGGCTGGCAAGGACAAGGATCAGGTTCCCCTGCTCCAGTTCCGTGCAGAGTGTCGCCAGTATGCCGCCGAGTGGGTGAGCAAGCAGGCAGAAGACTTCAAACGCATTGGTGTTCAGGCCGAGTGGGCCAATCGTTACGTCACGATGGACTACAGCTCTGAAGCCAAAATCGTTGGAGAAATCGGCAAGTTCCTGCTGAATGGCGGTCTGTATCGGGGCCTCCGCCCTGTTATGTGGAGCCCCGTCGAGAAGACCGCGCTGGCCGAAGCCGAGATCGAATACCACGACGTTGATTCTACCACGATCTTCGTTGCCTTCCCGATCATCAAGGACCCGACGCCAGGTGACGCCCTTGATGGCGTCTCAGCCGTTATCTGGACCACAACGCCGTGGACCATTCCAGCCAACCGCGCGCTCGCTTACGGTCCGGACATCACCTACGTGGTTCTGCGTGCTGATGAGATCACGGAAGCCAGCGTTGTGCCGCAGGGCGCGCGCCTGCTGATCGCGGAAGACCGTGTTGAGGCCTTCTGCGCCGAAACCGGTATCAGCGCGCACCACATTCTTTACACGCTGCCCGGCAGCGCGCTGGAAGGCGCTATTGCCGCTCATCCGCTGCGTGGTCGTGGTTACGAATATGACGTGCCGATGCTTCCGGGCGATTTCGTCACGACAGATGCTGGTACGGGCCTTGTTCACATGGCGCCGTCTCATGGTCAGGATGACTTTATCGTCTGCCGCCAGTTCGGCATTGAAGTGCCAGAACTGGTGCAGGATGACGGTCGCTACGCGTCATGGGTTCCGCATCTCGAAGGCATCCATGTTTTCAAAGCGGCTGACCCGGTCTGCGATCTGCTGACGGAAGCCCGCCAGGCTGGTGAACATGATGACGCACCAGCGACCGGTCTTATGGCGCGTAGCAAGATCCGTCATTCCTATCCGCATTCCTGGCGTTCCAAAGCCCCGATCATCTTCCGCGCCACACCTCAATGGTTCATCGCGATGGATGGGGAAACGAAGCTGCGTGAGAAGGCTCTCAAGGCGCTTGATCCTGTCACCTTCGTGCCTGAGGCTGCCCGTCGCCGCCTGACATCCATGGTCGAGCAGCGTCCGGACTGGTGCATCTCCCGTCAGCGCGCCTGGGGCGTGCCGATTGCCGTTTTCGTCGAGAAGCGAAGCGGTGAAGTCCTGCGTGATGCAGACGTCATGGACCGGATCGTCAAGGCTTTCCACGAAAAGGGTGCGGACGTCTGGTACGACACAGACCCGGCTGTTTTCCTTGGTCCAAACCGTGACCCGGCAGACTACGAACAGGTCTTCGATATTGTGGACGTGTGGTTTGAATCCGGCTCCACGCATCAGTTCGTTCTGGGGCAGGAAGGCCTGAATTTCCCGGCAGACGTTTATCTGGAAGGCTCTGATCAGCATCGCGGGTGGTTCCAGTCGTCCCTGCTGGAAAGCGTCGGTACACGCGGCGTCGCCCCCTATAAAGCCCTTGTGACGAACGGCTTCGTGCTGGACGAACAGGGCCGCAAGATGTCCAAGTCGCTCGGGAACGTCATTGCCCCGGCAGACGTCACGGACTCACTGGGCGCCGACATTCTGCGCCTGTGGGTGCTGAACTCCGACACGAATGAAGATCTGCGCATCGGCAACGAGATCCTGAAGCAGCAGGGCGAACTGTACCGTCGCCTGCGCAACACCCTGCGCTGGCTGCTGGGCGCGCTGGATGGCTTTACGGAAGAAGAGGCTGTCCCCTACGCTGAAATGCCGCCGCTGGAGCAGTATATCCTGCACCGTCTCTCGGAACTGCGCGGCCTGATCAGCACGGCCGTCGAGACGCACCAGTGGGTGGGTGTCTATCCGGCCCTGCATGGTTTCTGCACGACGGATCTGTCCGCCTTCTATTTCGACATCCGTAAGGACGCGATCTACTGCGACGCTCCTTCTGATCTGACGCGCCGCGCCTCCCGCACGGTTCTGGATGCACTGCACCGTGCGCTCTGCACCTGGCTGGCACCCGTTCTGGTCTTCACAGCAGAAGAAGCTTGGAGCGCCCGTTTCGGTGAAGAGAGCAGCATCCATCTGGAGCAGTTCTTTGAGCCTGATGCCGAGTGGAACAACCCGGAACTGGGCGCCAACTGGGACGAGATCCGCGCCTACCGCCGCCTTGTCACGACCGAGCTGGAAACAGCCCGCCGTGATGGCGTCATCGGCGCCTCTCTGGAAGCCAGTGTGACGCTTCCGATCTCACAGGAAGAGGCAGCGTCTCTTACCGGAATTGACTGGGCAGAGCTGCTCATCACGTCCCACGCGGAGATCGAACTTCTTCCGGGCGAAACAGTTCACGGTGGCCCGGAAGTCGAGCGTGCGCCGGGTCATAAATGTGCCCGTTGCTGGAAGGTGCTTCCGGATGTGGGTGAAAACGCCGAGCATCCGGCTCTGTGCCGTCGCTGCGTCAGTGTGGTGAGTGCCTGATGTCCCTTTGGCAGGAAGGTATGAGCCGTATGGGGCGGCTGGTTCTCGGGCTCGCCCTGCTGGTTCTGGTCCTCGTTCTGGATCAGGCCAGCAAGGACTGGATTCTCTACGGTTATAATCTGCCCGAGAAAGGGTCCGTCCAGATCCTCCCATTCCTGAACTTCACTATGGTCTGGAACCATGCTGTGACGTTTGGAATGTTTGGTGGTCTGGGCAGCAAAGGGCCTCTGGTCTTCTGCACGGTCTCGCTGCTGGCTGTCTGCCTGCTGGTCTGGACCATGACAAAGACGCGCCGAACACTGGTTGCCGGCGCCTGCGGGGCCATCGCAGGTGGGGCCATCGGTAACGTCATTGACCGCCTGCGGTACGGCGCTGTTGTAGATTTTCTCCATGCTCATGCCTTCGGCTGGTCATGGTATGTCTTCAACATTGCCGATGCCGGGATTGTGTGCGGAGTGGCCGTCTGGCTGATCGACTCTCTTCTTGCTGAACGTAACAGCCAGCCGCAGTGAGCAAGGGGAGCTTGCCCCCACGCTGCGTGGACTGTAGGACTATCCCATCATGATCGCGTCCCAGGGTCCCTCAATGCGCCGTAACCGTCTTCCAGTTGCCCGTCTCAGCGTACAGATGGGTGCAATTGCTTCATTCGGC
This sequence comes from Gluconobacter sp. GP1, assembly GCF_032913585.1. Classification (NCBI taxonomy): domain Bacteria; kingdom Pseudomonadati; phylum Pseudomonadota; class Alphaproteobacteria; order Acetobacterales; family Acetobacteraceae; genus Gluconobacter; species Gluconobacter sp. GP1. The sequence goes on along the minus strand of NZ_JASGXC010000006.1, from coordinate 78,471 downwards.
CTGATGCTGTCTGGTTGCTCAGGCAGCGATCTGGAGCGGGCCTTCGGCATGGAACGCTACATGCCAGACGAGTACACCGTCACGACGCGTGCTCCGCTGTCCATGCCGCCTACAGAGAAGATGCAGCTTCCTGGCGCTGCCGACGCGCACCGTCCGGACGAGAGCCCGCGGATGCAGGCTCTTGAAACGCTATCTCCGGATGCAGCCCTTCACCCATTCAACGGTGAAAACAGCAGCGGCCAGTCCGCGCTGGTTGGCCAGGTGGATAAGGCTTCGGGTGCTCCCAACAATGCCGAACTTGGTGCTGCCGATGCTGGCTTCGTTGATAACCTGATGTTCTGGAAGGGCGGCCAGGCTGGCTCCGTGGTCGACGGGGACGCTGAAAACCGCCGTATTCGTGAGAACTCTGCTCTGGGGCGTAACCCTGCAACAGGCGCTACCCCGACCGTTAAGAAAAAGAGCGGTCACTTTCTGGGCGTGCTGTAAACAGCACTCTCCCTGCCTTCAGGATTGTGAGTCACCATCCTGTCTGAGAAAAATTCCCTTGTACGCCCGGTCATCCGTCGGCTTTCAGGTCATGTTGTTGATCTGATTGCGGCGGGTGAGGTGATTGAACGCCCGGCTGCGGCTCTGAAAGAGCTTGTCGAGAACGCGATTGATGCTGGCGCCACACGCCTTGTGGTCGCCCTTCGCGCTGGCGGCACAGATCGTATTGATGTCACGGACAATGGTTGCGGCATGACGCCGGAAGAGCTGGACATGGCTGTCCAGCGCCATTGCACATCCAAATTGCAGGACGAACGTCTCGTTCAGATCCGCACGCTTGGTTTCCGTGGAGAAGCCCTGCCATCCATTGGGGCAAGCGCGCGCCTTTCCATTACATCCCGAACAGCCGAATCTGACACAGCCTGGTGCATTCGTGTCGATGGAGGCGTCATTACGCCGCCACACCCATCGTCCGGTCCGGTGGGCACGCGGATTGTCGTTACGGATCTCTTCTTCGCTACCCCTGCGCGACGCAAATTTCTTAAAAGCCCGCGTGTTGAAAACAGTCATGCCGAATCGGTCATGCGGCGGCTGGCTCTGAGCGCGCCGCATTGCGCCATGCGCGTCACACTGGACGACAAGGTCCTGTTTGACCTGCCCGAACAGAGCCCCATCGCCCGGACGGCAACGGTTCTGGAGACAACACCCGACACGCTGATCCCGCTTGATGAACAGCGCGGCCATATACGCCTGTCCGGCTTTGCATGTGGCCCTGCCAAAACCAAGGCTACCGGTTCGGGCCAGTTCATCATGGTCAATCACCGCCCGGTTACAGATCCCATGCTGCGGACAGCCATTCGTGTGGCGTATCGTCCCGTCATTGAACGTGGACGTTTTCCGGTGATGGCTCTTCATCTCAAGGTGCCTCTGGAGCGACTGGATGTGAACGTACATCCTGCCAAGACAGAACTGCGTTTTGCGGATGAAGCTGAAGTCCGTGCGCTCGTTATTGGCGGTTTGGGTCGGGCACTCGGTCACGGGTCCAGTGGCGGAGGCGGAATCCACGCCAGCTTTGGGTCACGTCCAGCACGTCCCTCAATTTCCTATCCGTCGCGGCCAGACGTTCCTGTTGAACTGCCCTCTTTCAAAGATTTCCGGGCAGAGCCAGCAGCATCGTTGCCCTTAAGTGTGTCAAAGGGAGCGCCATTCGCTCCCGATCGATCGGGCTTTGCTGAGCAGGAGGCCGGTTTTGCGCCGGCTGCGCGTGCGCCCCAACCTGTCCCAGAGCATCTTGACGCCTCTTTTCCGCTTGGCGCTTCGGTGGCTCAGGTCTTTGACACATATATTATTGCCGTTGCCCCTGATGGGGATCTGGTTCTCGTGGATCAGCATGCGGCTCATGAGCGTCTGACCCATGAGCGTCTGAGAGAACAGTATGCCAGCGGGACTCTACGGTCTCAGGCGCTCCTGCTGCCTGAAGTCGTGGATCTGCCCCGGCGGGATGCTGAGGCTCTACTGGCACGGTCTGAAGATCTGTCCAGATTGGGGATAGACCTCGAATCCTTTGGTGCAGGGAGCGTGCTGCTCCGATCAGTCCCCGCCCTTCTCGGCACAAAGGACGTTCAGGGCCTTCTGCGGGATGTGGCGGACGAACTCGCCAATGATCCGGATCTGGATGCTGGCAATACGGATAGTTTTTCCAATCGTCTGGATGCCATTCTGGCCCGGATGGCCTGTCATGGAAGCATTCGCGCGGGCCGACGCCTGAAACCGGAAGAAATGGATGCCCTTTTGCGGGAAATGGAGCGTACTCCGCGCGCCAATACCTGTTCGCACGGCCGTCCAACCTGGTTAAAACTGACGCGTAGCGAGATCGAGCGTCTTTTCGGGCGTATTAAATAGTCGCCCGATTGTGATCCCATTGCTTGATCTGAGGCATGGACGGCGCGCTCTTGCGGGTGTGTCTGTAAGCCTGTCGCTGAACAGGCGTAAATTTTGGAACCATGGAGTCCGCTGGCTGCGCTTTGAAGGTAGCAACGCCAGAAACGTTGAAGGAAGAATACAGACATGCCGGCCAGCTCCAGCGGGAACACGGTTTTCCTTGATGCCCTTCGTTCGGTCGTTGGCCGTCGTCATGTTCTGACCAAGCCCAACGCGACTTATCGCTTCCGTAAAGGATACCGGTTTGGGCTCGGCGATGTGCTGGCCGTTCTACAGCCAGGAAACCTTGTTGAACTGTGGAAAGCTGCCAAGCTCTGTGCTGAAAGTGGCAAGATCATCATCATGCAGGCCGCTAACACTGGCCTGACCGGTGGCTCTACACCAGACGGCAATGACTACGACCGCGAGATCGTCATCATCAGCACGAACCGGTTGGATGGCATCCACCTGATCGGTGAGGGGCGGCAGGTTGTTTGTCTTCCTGGCTCGACCCTACATGATCTGGAAGAGAAGCTCGCCAAGATTGGCCGCGAGCCCCACTCGGTTATTGGCTCATCCTGTATCGGTGCCTCCGTTCTTGGCGGTGTGAGTAACAATTCCGGTGGCGCTCTGGTCCAGCGCGGGCCTGCTTTCACGGAAATGGCCCTGTTCGGTCAGATGGGGGCAGATGGGAAACTCCATCTCGTCAACCATCTCGGAATCCGCCTCGCGGGTGATCCGGAGCAGATTCTCTCCGCCGTCCAGGCTGGGCAGCTTCCGGATAGCGCTATCGACTGGAACGCGGGCCGCGGCCATGACGCTGGTTACGCCCAGCATGTGCGGGACGTGGATGCTGAAACGCCTGCACGCTTTAATGCGGACCCCAACCGCTGGCACGAAGCCGCTGGATGCGCGGGAAAGCTGGTTGTGTTTGCCGTTCGCCTCGACACCTTCAAGGCCAATAAGAATCCAGCAGTATTCTACATCGGGACCAACAGCACGCAGGATCTGGAAGACTTGCGTCGTCATATCCTCACAAGCTTCGATGAGTTGCCAATCGCCGGAGAATATATCCATCGCGACGCGTTCAATATTGCCGAGGTGTATGGCAAGGACACGACGGCCATCATTCGCTACATGGGCACACGGTTCCTGCCCACGTTCTTCGGTCTGAAATCCCGGTTCGATATTGCCGTACAGCGCATCCCAGGCATTTCAGGCCGCCTGAGTGACCTGTTGCTTCAGGCATTCAGCAAGATCATTCCCAAGCAGCTTCCGGCACGCATGTGTGATTTCCGGGATCGTTTCGAGCATCATCTCATGCTCAAGGTATCGGCGGAGCTTGCAGCGCCCGTCAAAGCGTATCTTGAAGACTGGCACTCAAAAACGTCTGGCGATTTCTTTGCCTGCACCCCGGAAGAAGGCAAGCTGGCCTTCCTTCATCGCTTTGCCGCAGCCGGAGCGGCCATCCGTTACCGTGCCGTTCATTCAAAGACGGCAGAAGACATTGTTGCTCTTGATGTGGCGCTGCGCCGCAATGACCGGGAGTGGTTTGAAACCCTGCCGAAAGAGATTGAAGACAAGATTATCGTCAAACTCTACTACGGCCACTTTTTCTGCCACGTGATGCATCAGGATTACGTGGTGAAAAAGGGTTACAACGCCATGGCCGTGGAGCACTCCATGCTGCCAGGTTTGGAAGCCCGGGGCGCCCGTTATCCTGCCGAGCATAACGTTGGTCATCTTTATGATGCGCCGGAAGAGATGATCGAACACTATCGCAGTCTGGACCCATGCAACTGCTTCAATCCGGGTATTGGCAAAGCCACCAAACGCCGGAACTGGGTCGCTGAAAGCGTCTGATTATCCTTTGCCCGGAAAGTCAGTGCAGAGTGGCTTTCCGGGCTGTGAGAACGTTGCCGAGAGACGCAACAACGATGCACAGAACGCCTGCCCATCGCGTGATCGACAGCGCTTCGCCCAGAAAGATCCAGCCTGAAACGGCGCCGAGCATGGGCTCCATGCTCAGCAGAATTCCAAGATCTTTCGGCCGAAGTCGACGCATGGCCATCATGTCGAGGATATAAGGCACGGCCGAGGAAAGAACGGCTACGCTGAGGGCCGCTCCACCCTGCCACGGATGCGTGATGACGGTGGGAATTGTGGGAATCAGGCAGGGGAGAAGAAAAATCCCCGCCGTCGCCATACCCAGTGTTGTCGCTTGCCCCGCATCCAGGATCTTCCCCATGCGTGTGCCTGTGAGGATGTACACGATCCACCCGCAGCCACTCAGGAGTGCTGCACAGACTCCGAATATATCCAGGGCATGGGCAGATCCGGCCACGGCTGCCGTCTCTGGGCGTAGCAGCAGATACAGTCCGGAAATCACAAAGAGTACCCAGCACAGGTCGAGCCAGCGACGTGATCCAGCAAGTGCGAGCGTTAGCGGGCCCGTGAATTCAAGTGCAACCACGATTCCCAATGGCAGGCGAACCAGCGCCACATAGAAGCAGAAGTTCATGACCGCGACAGACGCGCCATAAGGCAGCAACAGCTTCAGGGCTGCTGGTGTCAGAGTCATGCGAGTCGGGCGCCAGATGGCCAGCAGAATGAGTGCGGCCATGCAGACACGCAGCCCCACCATCCCGGTTGGCCCAAAGAGCGGAAAAAGCCCCTTCGCCAGAGTGGCGCCGATCTGGAAGGAGGATATCCCCCCGATCAGTAGCCCTACCGCCTTGAGTTGTCCGTATTTTTCAACAGGCTGCACACCAGTGGTCACGTTCAGACGTCAAGATCTTCGACGGAACGGGCATGCTCCTGAATGAAGCGGAATCGGAGTTCCGGCTTGCGCCCCATGAGGCTTTCCACGCGTTCACTTGTCAGCGCGCGATCTTCAGGAAGAGCGACCACTCGCAGAAGCGTCCGGCGTGCAGGGTCCATCGTCGTCTGCTTGAGGTCCTTCACAGGCATCTCGCCCAGACCCTTGAATCGGGACACCTCAACCTTCGCATTGGACTTGAAGTCCGCCTTGATGCGCTTGTCACGGTCCTGATCGTTCATCGCATAGACCGTCTTTGCCCCATGCGTCAGGCGATACAGCGGCGGCTGAGCCAGATGCAGATGCCCATGCCGGATCAGTTCCGGCATTTCGCGATAGAAGAACGTCATCAGAAGGGAGGCGATATGCGCACCGTCGACGTCAGCGTCTGTCATGATGATGACGCGGCCATAGCGCAGGCGGCTGATGTCGAAAGACGACCCCAGACCGCAGCCAAGAGCTTCCGTCAGGTCACGGAGTTCCTGATTTCCGCGGAGCTTGTCGGCGGTGGCGGAGGCGACGTTCAGAATCTTGCCGCGTAGTGGCAGAACAGCCTGCGTTTCCCGGTCACGTGCCTGGCGCGCAGAGCCACCGGCCGATTCGCCCTCGACCAGAAACAGTTCGGTCTCGGAGGCGTTCTCGCGGGTGCAGTCTGTCAGCTTGCCGGGAAGGCGCAGTTTGCGGGTCGCGCTTTTTCGCGCCGTTTCCTTGACTTCACGACGGCGCAAACGCTCTTCAGCGCGCTCCACCATGAATGCCAGAAGATTATCGGCCTGCTGCGGGTTCCCGCCGAGCCAATGGTCGATTCGGTCACGCAGGGCGCCTTCTACAAGACGCGAGGCTTCCTGATTGGTCAGTTTGTCCTTGGTCTGACCCTGAAACTGCGGGTCACGAATAAAGACAGAAAGCTTGGCCGCAACGGCGCCAAGAACATCTTCAGCCGTAATCGCTGCTGCGCGTTTGACCTTGCGTTGGTCCCCCCAGGAACGGAAACCCTTAACCAGAGCGGCTCGGAAGCCCGCTTCATGCGTGCCGCCCTGCGGCGTGGGAATCGTGTTGCAGTAGGAGGTGAGTGTGGATGTGCCAGCTTCCAGAAACGCGACAGCCCATTCCACTTTGCCACCTGTCCGGCCGTCGGCTGCCAGAGGAAGCTCAGCTTCTCCGGCCCAAAGTGGCGTCAACAGATCAGGGTTGGCACCGAGTTCTGCCGTCAGGGCATCTTCCAGACCGTTCGGAAACTGGATCGTGGCTTCGACTGGTGTTTCGTCGCCAGCCTTGATCAGCTCCGGATCACATTTCCACTGAATGATGACGCCACGGAACAGGGCGGCCTTGGAGCAGCAGAGCCGGTATAGGCGGGATGCGGAAAAATGAAGATTCCCGAAGATTTCCGGATCAGGCGAAAAGCGAACCGTGGTGCCTCGGCGATTGGGAGCCTTGCCGACTTCGGCTAACGGGCCAAGCGGCACACCACGGGAGAAATCCTGCCGATAAAGTACCCGGTCCCGGGCGACTTCCACTTCAAGCTTGTCGGAAAGCGCGTTGACAACCGAACTGCCGACACCATGTAGGCCGCCAGACGTATCATACGCCTTGCCAGAGAATTTTCCGCCCGCATGAAGCGTCGTGAAGATCACTTCCAGCGCGGATTTATCCGGGAATTTGGGGTGAGGGTCCGTTGGGATGCCACGGCCGTTATCGCGCACCATGAGTGTCCGTGGGCCTTCCAATCGCATTTCGATGCTACTGGCATGGCCGGCTACGGCTTCATCCATGGCGTTATCGAGAATTTCGGAGGCAAGGTGATGATAGGCGTTATCATCCGTGCCACCGATATACATTCCAGGGCGACGACGAACAGGCTCCAGTCCTTCAAGGACCTCGATATCCTGTGCGCCATAATCCGTGTTGACGGCGCCTTTGCGGCCGCCAGTCGCCTTGGTATTTCCTGCTTTGCCTGACTCGAACAGATCGCTCATGTCTGCGTTGTCGCCGCCCCAGTCCGGAACGTCAAGAGAACGCTTCCGGATGGAACAGAACGACTGACTTTTGGCAGCAGATCAGGCGCGGTGCGTGCGACGCGTCGTGGTGCTTTTGGTTGTGCCATGGCGCGGACGACGGTCAACCGTGGCAGGTGCTGCACAGCTCTCATAGGACGCAGGCTGGGCGACATCTTTGGCTTCGGCGTAGTGAGCCAGGTCGGAACCTGTTTCAAGTGCATCAATCTCATCGAACATGGCTGTGCGCTGTTCACAGAAGACTGTGCCGGACTTCAGGCCGCCAAGGGACTGCACATCAGCCAGCTGCGTGATGTAATCATCGTGAGCTGCCTGAGCGCGGCGGCCGTATGTGGTGCGGAAATAGCCATCAAGGCGCTTTTCCGCGTCCAGAAGGGACGGGCGGAACTTGGCAACGAACGCGTTGTAGCGATCCTGCGACTTGCAGGAGAGAGCCGTTACCATCAGTTCGGACTTCAGGCCCGCGACGTCAAAAGCTTCATGAGCCGGGGAGTTGCCGCACTCAGCTGCGAAAGCTGGCGTGGCATGAGCGGCAAACAGTGTTGTGCACGCCAGGCCAGCACCAGCCAGACGGACGAAGGAACGACGGAAAAACGAAGGCATCGACAAACTCCACAAGGCCGGGACTGATGGCCGGAAACAGACAGACAGCATAATCCGGGCTTGCGGCCCGCGGAAAGATGAATCCGCATGTGAGAAACGTGCGGCAAGCTCTTTACCTGCAACATAATTTCGTGGCGGAAAATGGGCGTTCGCGTTCTCAATTGTAATTTATCGCGCCGACCGCAGAAAAAGCCCTGAAAGTGCGCTTAAGGGAGACGGACAGGCTTTCACCCCGCCTCGTCCTGTTCTACATGCGAACGTCTATCTTGTCGCGGGAAGCGCGGCATTAAGTCTGTCACGAGCGTTGGAGTTGACCGTGCGCCTGCGAGGTTCCGTCATTACCCTGGGATCGGCCTTTGCCTTTTCCCTGCTTCTTTCCGGCTGCGCACAGCAGGCGATCGTTCAACGCTCTGTGACGCCGAACCCCTTCGGCTACCAGAAGGTTTCTGCAGTCTGCCACGTCTCGCCGGTTACAACCGCCGCTGATGGCACGATGAACGTGGACATGACCGTTCGCAGTGACGATGGCCTCTGCGCGATCTCCGTGCAGAAATCCTTCGGCAGCAGCTATTCCTCCTTCGGTGTGAATCCTGCGCCGTCACACGGCAAGGCTTTCCTCTACAACTACGATGGCCACACCTACGTGAACTATACCCCTGCAACGGCCTATGCTGGCGCAGACACGTTCACGGCGGAACTGATCCCAGGTGGTGGCAAGAAGCGCGAACACCTCGTTGTACACATCACTGTGGACGCGACCGGCGTTGTTGTTGCCAAGCCTGCTGTTACGGCACCGACGCCGAAGGCTGCTACAACCACCACGAAAAAGAAGACAGCTACGCGTCAGACGACACGTCGCAAGCACTGAAGCTCTTTAGCTTCGTGACGAAAAAGGCGGGGTTTATCCCCGCTTTTTTTGTATCGTTTTTACCAGATCAGACATGAAAAAAGCCGGCACCCAGTCAAGGGCGCCGACTTTCAAGGCCGTTTAAACAGTAAGGCTAAACCTTACTTGAAATCGATTTCAACGCGGCGGTTCTGAGGCTCACGAGCATTCGGGCCTGTCGGGACGAGGGGGTGAGCCTCGCCAAAGCCCTGTGTTGAAATGAGGCCAGCTGCCACACCGTCACGGATCAGCTCAGCCTTCACACTTTCGGCGCGACGGTTGGAGAGGCCGAGATTGTAGGCCTGACCGCGTGCACCTGGCTGGGCAGCGGACGTGTCCGTATATCCGCTGACTTCAATATGCGTGACCTGGGTCGAAGTGGAATTCTTGGCAGCTTCAGCAACCACAGACTTCGCACGTTCGCTCAGAGCAGCCGAATCCCAGTCAAAGAAGACCAGATACGTGCGTGTCGGGGCTGGCGCGGGCGCAGCAATCACTGCTGGAGCTGGTGGTGCAGGCGGCGGAGCCGGGTTGAATTCGTAACGCAGGCCTAGGAGCAGCGAGTGATTGAAGTTCGTGCGGGTATCGCGGTTGCCCGTGGAAGAGCCATAAGCCTGCTTCTGATCCCAGCCGCCGTAAACGCCTGTCGCCGTAGCGTGATGACCGTTAGGCCCAAGCAGGGAGTAGAAACGGTATTCTGTCGTGGCGGAGAGACCAACCACCCAGGGAACAGGGAACGACAACCCGAAAATGCCCTGATAGGCGAAGTTTCCTGCCGTACCCGTGACGTGCTGGTCGAATGCACCGCTAGGCGCATGAACATAGGTGTTCATGGACTGCCAGCCGTAGCCTACGCCTGCGCCGAAATACGGATAAACCCAGGACTGGCCGATATCCATGTCGAACAGGGCATTTGCCATCACGCCGTAGCTCTGCTGGCGACCACCAACAGACGACGGGAATAGGCTGCTCTTGAACTGCTGGAGACGATTGTTGCGGTAATTTCCCTCAACCTCGACCCGGAACCCGTTTCCGAGGCCCCAGCCAACGCTGCCGAGTCCCGTGACGCCTGCCTGATAATGGTCACGGCCGCTCGGGAAGACAGGAGAAAGACGGACTGTCTGATCCTGGTTGAAGCTCGCGCCGCCAGACCCGGAAACGTACAGTCCCCTGACCGGCTGCGCCTCTGCGGCCCCCATGACCAGCATCGAAACGCCTGCAGTGAGCCCGGCCCGGGCAAGCCAGGTCCTGAAAACGGATCGCTGCATCATGTCATTTCTCTCCAACCAACCCAATTTGAAAGTCTTCTTGCCGAAACTACAGGCGATGGCAACGCGCCGAACCCTTTAATGGGTGATGCGAAAGTTTCACAATGGGCATGTTCGTCGCCCAGTGTGTCCTCCCTCCCACAGTTCAGTGCATCACGTCCAGATCTGCGCGACGCGAACCGAGTGTTCGTTCCAGCGGCGTGGCCACATTCCGGACTTCCAGTTCAATGACCCAGAGGTCCGGATCATAACGACGCTGGCGTTCCAGATAGTCTTCCAGTCCGGCAGCACCTTCGACGTCGGCCCGAATCCAGTCAGAACCATTTTCACGGAGGAGGGCGACATTGTTGTCGCGGTCCCTGAGAACGATCAGGACGGCTCCGGCATCCTCATCACCCTTTTTCAGGACCATGGCGGACGTGCCGTCGGAAGAAATCCGTCGCATCACGGCGCGCACCCAGAGACCTGTTTTTAAACGTGCACCCATGAAAGTTCCGTCCATATCCTGAAAAGTTAGTGCAGAGGTGCGGTATTTTCGTCTGGGACAGCTTCAAGTGCTGCCTTGTAGGCCGAAGCAGAAGATAGCATGAATCTTGCCGTGTCCATGTCTGCGTCTGTCCCGATCGCTGCCGGGCAATGACGTCGAATGTCCAGAATTCGGGCAACAGGAACGGGGTAGCGCGCTGCCCGAGCCATCTGAACAGCGCCTGCCTGCGGGGCATTCCCGTTTTTCAGGGCGTCAAGCTGGGCATGCAGGTCATCGCTCCCCCGGGAGGTGCAAACCTGTGGCATGACGCCCAGACCTTGAATGGGCCAACCCAGCGGGGCCTGATTTCGGCTCCATGTCACGAACAGTTCGCCGCCATTGGGCATCTGGCCAATCACCTGAACCAGGCCCTTGCCCAAGGTCTCGCTGCCAATGACGACGGCGCGGCGATGATCGGCCAAGGCGGCGGCAAGAATTTCCGCTGCACTTGCTGTGCGGCCATCCACGAGAATGACAATTGGCGCTCCACTTGTCATGTCGCCGCCTTGAACGGCCCAGATGTGATTGGCCTGAGGATCGCGGCCATGCGTCGTGACTGCTACGCCATGATCGAGGAACAGGGCGGCAGCCGTAACAGCCTGTTGAAGAACGCCGCCACGATCCCCGCGCAGATCAATGATAATCCCCGCAGGGCGCTTTGCTTTGCCTGCTGCCTGCGTGGCACCAGGGCCATCGGGTGTATCATCTTCCACCACCTGATCGAGATACTGGCTGATTTCCTCAGCCGTCTGGGTCGAAAAGGAAGAGATCCTCAGAAGCGTGTAGGCATCCACCGTAGATGCAAAAACAGTCTCGGGCGGGACCTGCGCTCTCATCAGCTTCAAGGTCGCCGGACGTTTCCCCTTGGAGGCCAGGGCCAGAGATACGGCTGTGCGCTCATCGCCGTCCAGCCAGCTCTGGACTGTATCAGGAGACTGTCCGTGCGTAGATTTTCCATTCACCGACACCAGACGCTGTCCCATGTCCACCCCAGCCTCCCAGGCCGGTCCATTGGCATTAACAGCCGTCACAACAATCGAATGACCTTTTTGTCCCAGTGTCAGGCCTACAGTGCCGCTTTGGCCGGTACGGCGTGTTCGGTCCGCAACCGCCGGGGTCGGTCCCAGATACCGTGAATACGGGTCCATGTGGTTGAACAGTTCATCAAAGAACCCTTGCAGCAGGGCATCATCACCTGCCTCCCGGATCGTGGATGAGTGGGACCAGGCAGCGTCCATGGCGGCAGTTACAAGATCGGCCCATCCGGTTCGGCTGGTATCAGCGGGGAGGGGATGCTTGAAGAAAGCCTTCTGCCCCCGCGTGATTGTCACGGTTTCAGGAATATGCTGACCGTCACGATCCTCAGCAGGGTTCGTTGTCACGATAATTGTGGGATCAATCGCCGTTAGCCCATCCAGTCCCCAGATACAGAATTCCCTCGCGGAATGGGCATCAAGGGTTCGTGGCGCCAGAAACCCAAGGGCGGCGACAAGAACGTCCCTAGTCATTCCACCAGCAAAGGCCGGAGCGGCTTCAGGTGCTGTAGGTGTGCTGCTTGATGGCGTGGCCTGCGTCTGGGCAAGAGCAGGCTGGACACTTCCTCCCAGCGCCAGTGTGAGAAGGCTGAGGATAAGAACCGGGCGGCACGCCGTCTCGCGAATATGCGACAGAAACAGGATCATGGGACGTGCGGCATGGCGCAAAGAGGGGTCCTTGAGGAGAGGCGGAAAGAAGGAAGTGGTTACCCCATCCATCTTTTGACCACGCCACAAACTTCGGCCCCGGTAAAGACACACCAATGACATTGTTGGAAGGAGTGCAACCAGGTCACACCCCCTCCAGAGTAACGCTTCAGGCTTCCGAGGAAGAGTCTGCTGCCGTTTTCCGCTTTTTCGTTGCGGATCCGGCTGTTTTCCGCGCCGTCGAAGTTTTTGTTGTGGCGCGGGTCGTCTTTTTCTTTGGAGCTTCTTCGCCAGAAGTTGCATCCACATCCGAAGTTTTTTTGCTTTTTGCCGTTTTGGCAGGAGCCTTCTTCGCAGTGGTCTTCTTGGCGCCCCCCTTCAGAGGTTTGCCCTTCTCAGCCAGGAGTGCCACCGCAGCGTCGAGCGTGATGTCATTCATGTCCTGATCTTTGGGCAGATTGGCAATCAACTGGCCATGCTGCGCATACGGACCAAAACGACCCTTGCGGATCATGACCGGCTCACCGTCCTTGGGATGCGCTCCCAGGTTACGGATGGAGGCGAGCTTCTTCGCCAGGCTGTCGACTGCCCGGTTCAGCCCAACCGTCAGGACGTCATCGTCCTTGTCCAGCGTGCCGTAGATCGCACCCATCTTCACATAGGGCCCAAACCGTCCAAGGCCGGCTTCGATCTTTTCCCCTGTTTCCGGATGCATCCCAACCAGGCGGGGCAGGGACAGAAGTCCCAGAGCCTGTTCCATGGTCATGGTATTGCCGTCCAGACCCTTGGGGATGGTTGTACGTTTGGGCTTGGCCTTCTTGTCTTCCGGGTTAGGTTCCCCCTGCTGGACGTATAGTCCATAGGGCCCACGACGAATGGTGATGTCCTCACCGGTGTCCGGATGCTGGCCCAGAACCTTGATGCCGTCCTTGAGGCCCTCATCCGCACCGTCATCAGCGACCAGACGTCGCGTAAACTGGCAGGTCGGATAGTTGGAGCAGCCGATGAAGGCGCCAAACTTGCCAAGACGCAGACCCAGACGGCCTGTGCCGCAAGATGTGCAGACCCGTGGATCAGTACCGTCGTCCTTGGGCGGGAAGAAGTGATCGCCCAGATCTTCATCTAGAGCGTCAATGACGTCCGAGATTTTCAGATCTTTTGTCTGATCTACGGCTGCCGAGAAGTCATGCCAGAAGGCTGCCATGACATCGTGCCAGTCAGCCCGCCCACCGGAAATGTCATCCAACTGTTCTTCAAGAGACGCTGTGAAGCCAGTATCGACATAACGCTCGAAAAAGGACGTCAGGAATGCTGTGACAAGGCGTCCTCGGTCTTCCGGCAGGAAGCGCTTGGCTTCCAGTCGAACGTAGTTACGGTCCCGCAGAACGCCCAGAACAGAGGCATAGGTGGAAGGACGACCGATGCCGATTTCTTCCATTTTCTTGACCAGAGACGCTTCGGAATAGCGCGGCGGCGGCTGGGTGAAGTGCTGTTCAGCATCAACAGCCGTCGTCGCGACGCGGTCCCCTTCCTTCATGGCAGGAAGCAGCTTGCCGTCGTCGTCTTCCGCCTTCGAATCATCCTTGCCTTCGATGTAAAGCTTCAGGAAGCCGTCGAAGGCAATCGTCGAACCCGTTGCCCGAAGCAGTGTTTGTCCGCTGGCATCCGCCAGGGTAACTGCAACCTGATCAAGCTCGGCAGACTGCATCTGTGACGCAACCGCGCGCTTCCAGACCAGTTCATACAGCCGCCGCTGTTCAGGAGACAGCGCATGAGCGACGTGTTGAGGTGTGCGGAACACATCCGTGGGGCGCACGGCTTCATGCGCTTCCTGCGCGTTCTTGGCTTTGGTCGAATAGGCACGCGGATAATCCGGCACGTACTCGTCCCCAAACGCCTTGCCGATATGCCCGCGAATCGCACCAATTGCCTCTTTGGCCATCGTGACGCCATCGGTTCGCATATAGGTGATCAGACCGATCGTCTCACCACCGAGATCCACGCCCTCATAAAGCTGCTGGGCCGTGCGCATCGTTGTCTGCGCGCTCATGCCAAGCTTGCGGGAGGCTTCCTGCTGAAGCGTAGAGGTCGTGAATGGCGGCGGTGGGTTGCGCTTTGTCCGTTTGCGCTCGACAGAGCGAACGGTGAACTGACCGGCCTGTACGATGTCACGAGCCTCAAAGGCCAGCTGTTCGTTATTGAGATCGAACTGGTCGAGTTTGTCACCACGCAGATGGGTGAGGCGCGCCTGAAAAGCGGCTTTCGCCGGAGTATTGAACCCACCAGTAACGGTCCAGTATTCCTTCGGCTTGAAAACCTCGATCTCGGCTTCACGCTCGCAAATGAGGCGGAGTGCTACGGACTGCACGCGGCCGGCACTCTTGCTGCCCGGCAGCTTGCGCCAAAGCACTGGCGACAGCGTAAAGCCCACCAGATAGTCCAGCGCACGACGGGCCAGATAAGCGTCAATCAGAGGCTGATCCAACTCACGCGGGCCAGCCATCGCAGCAGTGACGGCAGATTTCGTAATTTCGTTGAAGGTGACGCGATGAACGTCGATTCCCTTCAGAAGCTTTTTTTCTTCAAGGACACTGCGCACATGCCATGAGATCGCTTCACCTTCGCGATCCGGGTCAGTGGCCAGATAGAGGTTCTTTGCTCCCTTGAGAGCCTTGGCAATGGCCGCAATCTGTTTGGCGCCCCGGTCGTCCGTCTGCCAGCTCATGGCAAAGTTCTCGTCCGGGCGTACGCTCCCGTCCTTGGGCGGCAGATCCCGCACATGGCCGAAGGAAGCAAGAACGGTAAACCCGCTTCCCAGATACTTGTTGATCGTCTTGGCCTTTGATGGGCTCTCGACTACCACAACGTCTGTCATTGCCACTCCGGTCTTCCGCGTCACTTCCTGTTCGGCTGTAACGCCACGCGCCCGCCGGGCACGAACTCCACGACACCCCCAAGCTCAAGCTCGGTCAGTGTCGACAGTACTGCCGAAACGGAGAACTGGCAGCGGCGCATCACCTCGTCAACTGTTACCGGTGTCATGGAGAGAAGCGGAAGCACCTCAGACAGTACAAGATCGGGGTCTTCCCAGTGATCCTCCGTACTCACATTCCATGCTGTGTAAGGTTCTGAAAAGCCTTGCAAAATACCAGGTTGGTGCGACTGCTTTACCCATGGAGGTGAAAGGGGAGCCGGGAGCTCGGAAGGGAGGCAAGAAAGAATATCCTGCACATTTTCCGTGAGCGTCGCTCCGCGCCTTAAAAGCTCATTGCCGCCGCGAGACCGGGGATCGAGTGGCGAGCCGGGAACGGCATAGAGTTCCCTGTCGTATGAGATCGCCAGACTGGCCGTAATCAGCGTTCCGGAATGCAGTGCGGCTTCCACAACAACGCATCCGAGAGAGATCCCGGCAATCAGCCGATTGCGGCGAGGAAAGTGCCGCGCCTGGGGAACGGTACCCAATGGCGCCTCTGTCACCAGGCACCCGCGTTCGGCAATACTGGCCTGCAACTTTGCATTTTCTGGCGGGTACACGTGATCCAGCCCTCCAGCGACAGCCGCCGCCGTCAGGCCGGGATAAAGGGCTGCCTCATGAGCAGCCGAATCGATCCCACGAGCCAGACCTGAAACAACACAGATTTTCGAGTTTGCTAGCTCGGCAGAGAGGCTCTCGGCCATGCGAATGCCCGCAGCAGAAGCATTGCGTGCTCCCACAATGCCGACAGAGCGCAGAGAGAGTTTAGCTGGATCTCCCTGAACAAAGAGCACAGGTGGAGCGTCTTTGATGAAGGACAGCATCAGGGGATAATTGGCGTCTCCCCGGATCAAAACGTTTCCACCCATTTTCCGGAGGGTTTCAACTTCATCGGCCATCTGGTTAGCCGATGGAATAACCGGAAGATCCAGACGGCCAGCCTGACGCATCCGTTCAGGAAGTGCGGAAAGAGCCGCAGTCGGGCTGCCATATTGGCAAAGCAGTCTGGAAAAATTGATCGGACCCACGCCCGGCGTGCGAGCAAGACGCATCGCGTCGAGTCGCTCTTGATCAGACAACCGGAACGATGGAGTAGAAAACGTCGTCATGTTTTCGCTCCTATCCGAATTTCATTAACAGTTGCTTAAAATCAGGATGATTTTGTCTTGGCGTTCACCTGAGGTTCGTTGCCCGTCAGCAGGCGGACTATATTGCTATAGTGTCGCACCCAAATCAGGAGGGCGATGAGAAAAGTCGCGACAGGAATGGGAGAACTGGCACCCCGGCCCAGCACGACAACCATCAAAATCGGCGCGACAAGAAATGCTGAAAGCGCTCCAGCCGACGAAATCCGGCTTATCCGCGCTACGGCGAGCCAGACAACGCAGCACGCCACACCAACAGGCCAACACAAAATCCAGATTGTCCCGAGTCCCGTGGCAACGCCCTTGCCGCCCCTGAATCCCAGCCAGACGGGGAAACAGTGCCCGACCACCACCGAGACTGCCGCTACGGCCATGGCGAGTGACGGCGGGCCACCACCGAACCGAAGCGCCAGAAAAACTGCCAGCGCCCCTTTGAGAGCATCCAGAAGAAGGGTGGCGGCGGCCAAGCCCTTGCGACCAGTCCGCAGGACATTGGTGGCGCCGATATTACCGGAACCAATCTGGCGAATGTCTCCGCCGCCGCCGAGAGCCGTTAAAATCAGCCCGAACGGGATGCTCCCGATAACATACGCGACTGTGGCGACAAGCAGAAGGTTGGGATGTGACAGCGTCATGCCAAGCCCTCAGCCGTGAAGACCTCGCGGCCTCGTCGGAAGGTCCGCAGGACTCGTCCTGTCAGCTTCTGACCATCAAATGGCGTATTTTGGGCCCGGCCCGGTAGTTCGCCAGCCGTCACTTCCCAAACAGCATCAGGGTCGAACAGGCAGAGATCGGCATCCTGACCAATTGCCAGTGTTCCCGCCGAAATGCCCAGAAGAGCGGCAGGAGCACAGGTGACAAGACGCAGGGCATCCATCAGAGGCAGCCCTGCGCCCAGTGTCACACCCAAAAGCGTGACAAGACCTGTCCCACCTGCACGCGCCTGCGCGAATGGAAGACGTTTGTCGTCCGCATCTGCCGGGGCGTGATCAGATGCCACGGCATCAATCGTACCATCAGCAAGGGCCGCACAAACTGCTGCCCTGTCTGATTCTGCACGCAGCGGTGGAGAGAATTTCGCGTAGGTACGGAAGTCCCCAATGTCTTCTTCCGTCATGGCGAAATAAGGGGGCGCTGTGTCACATGTTACTTTGACGCCACGTGTTTTGGCTGTTCGGATCAGATCCAGCCCTTCGGCCGTAGAGACGTGCGCGAAATGCAGTCTCGCCCCAGTCATCTCGGCCAAACGAAGATCGCGGGCAATCATGATCGCCTCAGCCGCGGCCGGAACCTGCGGTAGACCCAAACGGACCGCCAGCGCACTTGCCGTCGCGCAGGCGCCCTTGGCGAGCGAAGGCTCTTCCGGGTGCTGCACAACCAGCGCGTCAAGGAAGCGGGAATAGGACAGCAGATTGCGCATCTGCTTGGCGTCTGTGATGGCACGCGTGCCATCCGTGAACGCCACGGCGCCTGCGTCCTGCAACAGACCCAGCTCCGCCATGTCTCCGCCCTCGCAGCCACGCGTCAGCGCGCCATAAGGGTGAATAGAGACCATACCCGTCTCTTCGCCGCGCACCTTCAGAAGATGCACCAGCGCCGGATTGTCGATTGCCGGAGACGTGTTAGGCAGAACGGCCATGGTGGTAATCCCACCCGCTACGGCAGCCCGCGCACCTGACTTGACGCTTTCACGATACTCAAAGCCCGGTTCACCCAAGGCAACACGCATATCCACCAGCCCGGGGCACAGAACTGCACCCTGACCATCAATCACGCGCGCGCCTTCTGGCGTCTCGGGGCTGTCGATAGCGGCGATGCGGCCGTCTTCAACCGTCAGGCGTCCGATGCCATCTCGGCCAGATGCTGGATCAACGAGGCGGACATTTTTAAAAACAGTACTTGTCATGACGGCATCCGTGCGCGTGACAGGCGATCAAGAACGGCCATACGCACCGCCACACCCATTTCCACCTGTTCGGCAATCACGCTCTGGTCTGAATCCGCTACATCAGAGGCAATCTCGACACCTCGGTTCATGGGGCCAGGATGCATGACCAGCGCGCCCGGGTTAGCCAGTGCCAGACGGCGGCTATCCAGACCGAAAAAGCGGAAATATTCGCGCGAACTTGGTACAAGACCAGCGCCCATGCGCTCTTTCTGAAGCCGCAGAGACATGACGACGTCTGCGCCTTTCAGGGCCTCGTCCATGTCCGAATATAGCGTGACGTTCCCAAGCTCTGCCATGGCGGACGGTAGAAGCGTTGGCGGTCCAACCAGGCGGATCGTATTTCCCATTGCGGTCAGAAGGTGAATATTGGATCGCGCGACCCGGCTGTGACCCACATCTCCGCAGATCGCAATGGTCAGACCTTCCAGACGCCCGAAATGACGACGGATGGTCAGAGCATCCAATAAAGCCTGAGTTGGATGTTCATGCGTGCCATCGCCAGCATTCACCACACTGGCTTCGACCTTCTGGGACAGCAGGGCAGGCGCACCGGACTGGCCATGACGCACGACAAGCAGATCGCAGCGCATGGCATTCAGCGTGGATGCCGTATCCAGCAGCGTCTCGCCCTTGTTTACCGAGCTGGTCGCGACCGTCATGTTAATGACGTCTGCGCCAAGGCGTTTGCCTGCCAGTTCGAAACTGGTGCGAGTACGGGTGCTGTCCTCAAAGAACAGATTGATGACTGTCCGGCCCCGCAGCGCATCACGTGGTGCGGAACGGGAGCGGCTCAGGAGTGCATAGCTCTCCGCCAGATCGAGGAACGGAGCAATTTGCCCCGTTGTTAGCCCCTCGATTCCCAGCAGATGCCGGGGGACGGATGGCCGCTCAGGCACTGAGCACACTCGCAATGCGGGCCAGAACCTCGTCACGGCCAAGAGCGGCCAGCGTCAGGTCGATGCCCGGAGACGTGGTGGATCCGGTCATGGCAGCACGTAGCGGCTGGGCCACAGAGCCGAGCTTTAGTTCGTTCTTCTCGGCATAGGCGCGGAGGGCACCGTCGATGGCTTCCGCTGTGAAATCCGGCAGAGCTGCCAGATCATGTCCGACGCCTTCAAGAACCTTGCGACCGTTCTCGTCCAGCAACTTCTCAGCCTTGGGCGTAAAGGTCAGCGGAAGTGTGAAGCCTGCGAAGGCTGCGTTATCCGTTAGCTCGACCAGCGTCTTGGCGCGTTCCTTGAGGCCGGACATCATGGCCAGAATACGGGCACGCGTGCGGTCATCAGCAACAACGCCTTCACGGCCTTGCAGACGCTCCAGAACGTCGTTTGTGAGACGCTCATCGTCAGTCTGACGCATCCAGACACCATTGAGGTGTGCCAGCTTCACATAATCCATACGGGACGGGGAACGACCGACGCCATCCAGATCGAACAGCTTGATCTGCTCTTCACGGGACAGAACCTCAGCATCACCATGGCCCCAGCCCAGACGAAGCAGGTAGTTGCACAGGGCTTCCGGCAGATAGCCTTCCTCGCGGAAGTCCACGACGGACTGCGCGCCGTGACGCTTGGACAGCTTGGCGCCATCCGGACCGTGAATGAGCGGCAGATGGGCGAAGTGCGGGAGATCCCAGCCCATCGCGCGATAGATCATGGCCTGACGGAACGTGTTCGTCAGATGGTCATCACCGCGCATGACATGGGTGATCTCCATGTCATGGTCATCACAGACCACGGCGTGCAGGTAGGTCGGCGTACCGTCGGAACGCAGGATGATCAGGTCATCCATTTCCACGTTCGCAACGCGGACTTCGCCCTGTACCAGATCCTTGATGACGGTCTCGCCCTCACGCGGTGCCTTCAGGCGAATCACATAAGGCGCACCTTCCGGCGCTTCGGACGGATCACGGTCACGCCAGGTGCCGTCGTAACGGGGCGGACGCTTCTCGGCCATGGCCTTCTCGCGCATGGCCGTCAGTTCTTCTGGCGTGCAATAGCACTTGTAGGCTTCGCCTTTGGCCAGAAGTTCAAGAGCGACTTCCGTATGGCGGTCCTGACGGGCTGACTGGAAAACGGGCTCGGCATCGGCCGTAATTCCCATCCAGGCAAGGCCGTCAAAGATGACGTCCACGGCACGTTGTGTGGAACGTTCCTTGTCAGTGTCCTCAATCCGCAACAGGAATTCGCCACCGTGATGGCGTGCGAAGAGGAAATTGAACAGAGCAGCCCTGGCATTACCAACATGCAGCAGGCCCGTAGGGGAGGGTGCAAAGCGCGTACGGATGGTCATGCGGCTCTCATATCATGGTCATGCGGCACGGGCCATCCGCATCGTTCGACCATAAATTGTGTCACTCTTTTGCAATGTGTTGCCTTTAAGTGTCACAAGGCCGTTACATGAAGAAAAACCCGGTTTTTCAAGCGTGTGTGATTTCCTGCACCAACGATGCGTTCCCTATCCTGTCTCCAGTATTTCCACTGGGGGTGATCATGGACAGGCGAGATTTCAACGCCATGCTGACGGGGGTCGGGCTGACTCTGGGGAGTGGCCGCATCCGGAAGGCCGCTGCGTCTTCCGCACGGGTTGAGACCTTCATGCTCCGCTCCAATGGATGGGTGCCCAACAACCAGCATCTACCCGTCATTCTCTATCGGAATGTGCTCGAGAGCGGCGTGGGCCGTGAAGATGTCTATGAACACCTGTTCGGTCAGAACGGGTGGCCTGCGCGGTGGCGGAACGGGGTTTATTCCTTCCATCACTATCACAGTCTGGGCCATGAGGTTCTGGGGTTCTCTAACGGTTCTGCCCGATTGATTCTTGGTGGCCCTGAAGGGCGGGAAGTCGAAGTTCGCGGTGGCGATGTTGCACTGCTCCCGGCAGGAACCGGTCACTGTAACGTGGGCTCTACAGACGATTTCACAGTCATCGGGGCTTATCCGCCGAGCCAGTCTTTCGACATTCTGCGGAGCGCGCCGTCTGCGGAGCAACTGGCTCGGATCAACGCGCTCACTTTCCCTTCGATCGACCCCGTCCAGGGTAAGGGCGGTTCTCTGTCCCGAGAATGGCACCCTTCATGAAAAATTTTCCTCTCCGCAGACGCCCTTTCCTTGCCGCTGTTGCCGGACTGGCTGCCGTTGGCAGCGCAGCAATGGCCGAATCGAAGCGTGAACTCCCAAGAATCGGTATTATTGGTTCCGGGCAGGTTGGTAGAACGTTGGCAGCCCTGTGGGTACAGGCGGGTTACTGTGTCATGCTTTCCGCCCGTAATATAGCGGACGCCCAAGCTCTGGCGCAGACGCTCGGGCCCCTGGCGTCTGCTGGCACGCCGCTTCAGGCTGCTGCTTTCGGCAAAGTCGTGGTGCTTGCCGTGCCGTATGGCGCGATACCTGCTCTCGGGCGCGATCTGAACCGGACATTGACCGACAAGGTTATAATTGATCCTGCCAATCCCTATGTGGGCCGCGACGGATGGATTGCTGATGTTGCTCTCAGAGATGGCGCAGGCATCACCACGCAGCGATATTTTCCCTCTGCGCATGTCGTACGGGTTTTCAATTCCATCGACATGACCAGCCTGCGGGCCGAAGCACACCGGCCAGACCCACGTCTCGCCGTACCAATCGCGGGTGATGACACGGCGGCGGTGCTCAAGGTCAAGGATCTGGTTGAGGCTGCCGGTTTCGACCCTGTCGTGACGGGCGGGCTCGCCAGTGCTCGGCTCTTCCAGCCAGGAAGCGCGGGTTTCGAGCTGGAACGGGACGCTGCGGGCCTCAGAAGCGCGCTACACCTGCATAACTGACGGGCACCGGAATTACGGCAGAGCGTGATGGACTAAAATCCGTTACGCTCTGCCCGTGACCCGTCCGATATCTCCTGCCGATACTCTGTTGCTTGATGAGTTTGACACCTCTCCTGACGCGCCAGCCAGTGGTGGCTTCCGCCCGTCACTAATGGAGAGGATATTGGCAGAGCAGGGGCGGCGGCTGTTCTGCTGGCTCCCTGTCGCGGTTGCGTTGGGGGCCCTCACGTATCTGACACTCCGCTTCGAGCCTCCCCTTTGGCCTGCTTTCGGTATTTCGGGCTGCGTAGCGGTGGCCGTCTGGTTCTGGCGAAAGCGTCCAACCTTACTGTCTCTATTCCTGGTACTTTCAGGGTTTTTGATCGGCTTTCTGGACGCCTCATGGCAGACACGCCGACAGCCGCCCATGCCGTCTCTGCCAACGCGAGCCTCTGTCATCACAGGGCAGGTTATCGCGCTAGAGACACTGCCTCCCAGGCCAGGTAGCGATGAAGGCGGGAGACGGATTGTTCTGGCGCACGCGACGTTCGATACGCCTGTCGACGCAGGAATGGCGCCTCTCAAACGTACGTTGCGTTTGAAACTCCGTGATGATGATCCGGCATCCCCACTACCGGGCAGTACCGTCCAGATCAGGGCAATGTTGCGCTCTTCTTCGGCTCCGTCATGGCCGGGCGGTCGCGATCTGCAACGGGAAGCCTGGTTCTCTGGCTCAGCAGGGAGTGGGTATGCTTTGGGCACACTCCGGCACGTGGACAGTGCAGACACGACGGCAGGCCTGGAGGGACTGAGAGAAGCCATAGAAGCGCGCATCGAAAGCGTGCTCCCCGGCCAGACCGGCGCTATCGCCGCGACGTTGCTCGCAGGAGAGGCAGGCGGGATTGATGCCTCCACCCGTCAGGAATTCGCTGCCTCCGGGCTGGCGCATCTTCTGGCGGTCGCCGGACTGCATCTTGGGTTGGTCATGGCTGTCGTCACGGTTTCTGTTCGCGCGTTGCTGACCGCCTTCGAGCGTCTGGCTCTGTATTGGCCCTGTCGAGAAATCGCAGCAGTTTCAGGATTTTTTGCCGGTATTGGATATGTCCTGTTGACCGGTGCTCATCTGCCCAGCGTCCGCGCACTCGGTATGGCGACACTGGTCACGCTAGCTCTTGTTACAGGGCGGCGCGCACTGTCCATACGGTCACTTGCCCTGATTGCGCTCGTTATCCTGCTGGTTTCTCCGGTTTCTGTTCTGGACGTTTCTTTTCAGATGTCTTTTGCCGCCGTGATGGGGCTGATCGCCGGGTATGAAGTTCTGCGTGAACCGCTTGCACGACTTCGAGGCGAAGGTGGGGCAGGGCGCGTCATCCTGTCCCATCTGGCTGCCTTGTCCCTCACCAGCCTTCTTGCGGGGTTAGCGACCCTGCCGGTCAGCATGGCGCATTTTGGTGTCTTCCAGCCGTGGTTCGTGCTCGCCAACATGCTGGCCGTTCCTTTGGCCGCCGTCTGGATCATGCCCGCAGGTCTCCTGTCCCTGCTCCTGATGCCACTGCATGCCGCGGGTCTTCCGCTCATCGTCATGGGGTGGGGCATCCGGATTATTCAGATCATCGCGCACACAGTGGCGATATTCCCGTTTTCTTACGAACCTGTTCCAGCCATGCCAGGCTGGGGGCTTGCTGTCTTGCTTCTCGGGCTGTGCTGGTTGTGCCTCTGGAAGGGGTGGCCTCGCCTCGTTGGATTAGGGCCTATTGGTGTGGGAATTCTCTCCATCTGGATGGCGCCTCATCCGGACGTTCTGGTTTCCGCTGATGCAGGGTTGCTTGCCTTGAGGGACGACGGCGTTCTGATGGTTGGTCCTCATGGCAGTCTCGAAAACCTGGCGCTTCAGGACTGGGAACGGGCGCTGGCTCTGCCAACAGGCTCCCTGCCACCTGACTGCATGACGGGTCTCTGCCGTGTCTCACTTAAAGGCCAGACGGTGTTGCTGCGGGCCAAAGATAGCCTGGATGGTGTTCGTTTGCCGTCTGAGCAGGACTGTCAGGGAATTAGCCTGTTTGTGAGTGCATCTCCGGCCCGTAATGCCTGCCCCGGAGTTCCGTTTATTGATCGCTTTTCGGTCTGGAGAAATGGCGCCTATGCGGTCTATCTCCATCGAGGCGGTCCAGAACTTGTCGCGGACCGGAGCTGGCGTGGGAGTCGTCCCTGGGTGCCTGCCATAGGCTCCCACGGAATGCCCAATCTGCCCTTGGCTGAGGCAGAGTAGCTTCGATCAGGCAGCTTCTTTTGTGCGGGGTGGTGTGAGACGCTTGTCCGGATACAGACACCATTGTGTCGCCGGGCAGCGCCAGCATTCAGGCGCCCGGGCCTTACAAACATAACGCCCATGCAGGATCAGCCAGTGATGGGCTGGCCGCAGCATGTCTTTTGGGATGCGCGCCACCAGACCATCCTCAACCTGCCGGGTTGTTTTCCCCGGAGCCAGCCCGGTCCGGTTCCCGATGCGAAAAATATGCGTATCAACCGCCATGGTATCGGCGCCAAACGCGACATTCATCACCACGTTGGCCGTCTTCCGCCCGACGCCCGCCAGCGCCTCAAGAGACTTGCGATCAGCAGGGACTTCCCCGCCATGTCGTTCCAGAAGCTGCTCGCACAGCAGGGCCACGTTATGCGCCTTCGCGCGCCATAAGCCGATCGTCTTGATATATTGTGCGATCCCGGCTTCCCCAAGTTCCGCCATGCTTTTCGGATCAGGCGCGTGTTCAAACAGTCCTTTGGTTGCTTTGTTGACGGACTTGTCCGTGGCCTGAGCCGACAGAACCACGCTCACCAGAAGCTCAAACGTATTGCGGAAGATCAGCTCACTTTCCGCATCCGGGTTGGCTTCGGCCAGTGCTGTAATGAAAGCCTTGGCCGAGGCCTTGCTCATGGGTCTGGGGGCGTCTGTCATGGCTGAAACTCCGCGCGGGCTGTTGCGTCTGATCCGGACTGTCCGGCAAGATACGCGAAACATCTGAAAATTTCATGCCATCAGGCCGTTGTCCTTGAGGGACAAAACGGCGGAGCTCTTCGTGTCCGATACTTCTACGCAACTTACCGGCCAGAAACAGGAAGGCCGGAAAATCGACGTTTCCTTCACAGAAGTCCTGTCCTTTGTCTGCCGTCGCTGGCTGGCACATCCAGCGCTGCTGGCCTGGACACTGTCTGGTGTGGCGCTCGCCACACTGGCAGACGTCGTCACACCGATTCTGGCTGGTCGCCTCGTCTCGGATATTTCCAAACACGCTGCCGGGCCAACCATCCCGAAAACCGATGAGCTTCTGAGCCTGCGTAATGATGCGTTCCTCATGGTGGGAGGATTGATTGCGCTCGGCTTGATTGGGCTGTTCGGTCGTCGGTCGTCTTTTGTCGGGATTTCACATCTGACGCTGGCAATCATGCACAAGGTCCTCAATCAGGCCTTTGCCCGCGTGCAGCGATTCTCAACAGACTGGCACGCCAATACCTTTGCCGGGTCGACGGTTCGCCGCCTGACCCGAGGCATGTGGGCTATCGACACACTGGACGACACCTTACTGCTAATGATCGGGCCAGAGGTTCTGGTGCTCGGTGGCACTACGGCCGTCCTTATGTTCCGTTCTCCCCTGATGGGATCAGTCCTTGCGGTTTCGGTGGTGCTGTTTGCCTGGCTCTCAATTATCCTGACGCTTCGTTACGTTGCGCCCAGTGCCCGTGCATCCAATGAATGGGACACGAAAATGGGTGCAGCCATCGCGGATTCCGTCACCTGCAATCCGGTTGTCAAAGCGTTCGGCTCTGAAAAGCGGGAAGAGCAGCGGCTGGACACCATCGTCGAAGGCTGGCGCGGACGTACCCTGAGGACATGGCTGCGCGGCACCAATAGCGCCAATATTCAGGCGCTGGCCTCTCTCGTGATGCGGATGCTCATGATTGGGCTTGCCGTTATGCTGTGGTGGCAGGGCAAAGCCGGTCCGGGTGACGTCGCATACGTTCTGACAATGATGTTTCTTGTGCAGGGATACCTTAGGGATCTTGGCCAGCAGGTCAGTCAGGTGCAGCGTTCCGTCAATGAGATGGAAGAGCTGATCGCCATCTTCCGCCGGGATTCAGCTATTCAGGATGCACCAGACGCCCAGCCTGCACGGTTTACGAAGGGCGAAGTCCACTTCGATAACGTGACGTTCCAGTATCCGGGTCAGGACAAACCTCTTTATCAGGACCTCACAATCGATATCGCGCCGGGATCACGTGTGGCCCTCGTGGGGCCGAGTGGGTCTGGAAAGACGACCCTCACGAAGCTTCTGCAACGCCTGTATGATGTGAACAGTGGGCGCATCACGGTTGATGGGCAGGACATCGCGCATGTCACGCAGGATTCCCTGCGGTCGCATATTGCCATTGTTCCACAGGAACCCGTGCTGTTTCACCGGACGCTGGCTGAGAATATCGCCTATGCCCGGCCTTCGGCATCCATCGAAGACATCAAGGAAGCAGCGCGTCAGGCCAACGCAGCAGCCTTTATTGAGCGTCTGCCGGAAGGCTACAACACGATGGTCGGTGAACGTGGGGTCAAGCTCTCGGGCGGTGAGCGTCAGCGTGTCGCGATTGCCCGGGCATTCCTTGCAGATGCCCCCATTCTTATTTTCGATGAAGCAACATCCAGTCTGGATTCAGAATCTGAATCCCTGGTGCAGGAGGCAATGCGCCGCCTGATGCAGAACCGCACCGTCATCGTGGTGGCCCATCGCCTTTCCACGGTGATGGAGCTGGATCGGATTCTTGTCTTCAATCGGGGTGAGTTGAAGGAAGATGGCACTCATGCCGAGCTGGTGGCTCAGGAGGGCGGTATTTACCGTCGCCTGTTCGACCTTCAGTCTCTCGAAGGCTAAAAGTTCCAAGGGTCTTTTCACAATCGCGAGACTGTATTGGTCTTTTCCGCATGACAGAACGTTTCCCCTCAGCCTGAATGCTGCTGAGGGGAAATTCCATCATGACACTTCGTTCTGCTTTCGCTGGGCTTTTGCTGGCCGCTCCGGCGACGTTGATGGCCTGCACCGCGCAGGCAGAACCTGTAGCGTTCGATCATGCCCGCCTGATCGATGGAACAGGAGACCCTGTCCGTGAAAACGTTACAGTCGTCATTAACGATGGGCGAATTGTCTCTATCGGTGATCCGGCCCCATCAGGCGCCGAACATGTCGATCTCAGTGGCAAAACTCTGTTGCCCGCTCTGATCAGCGACCACAGCCATGTCGGTATCATCAAGGGAACGTCTGGCAGCAACGAGAACTATACCCGAGCCAATATTCTGGCGGCTCTGAAACAGTACAGTGATTATGGCGTCCTTACCGTGACTGCGCTGGGCCTGAACCGATCGCCGCTCTTCGATGATCTGCGGAGGGAGCAGCATGCGGGTAAAAATCCAGGCGCGGATCTGTTTGGCGTCGATCAGGGCATTGGTGCTCCCAATGGTGCACCGCCATCGGCCATGGTCAAAGGGTTAGGCCCGGATCAGGTTTATCGTCCGACCACGCCGCAGGAGGCACGTCAGGACGTAGACCGTATGGTTGCGGAGCACACGGATCTCGTGAAACTCTGGGTGGATGATTTCCGGAACGGTGTGCCGAATGGCAAGACGCTTCCGAAGATGTCTCCTGACATTTACCGGGCGGTCATAGACGAAGCCCATCAGCACAATACGCGCGTGGCGGTCCATATTCATGATCTGGATATTGCCAAAGCTGTCGTGGATGCTGGGGCCAATATCCTCGCGCATGGTGTGCGAGACCAGCCGGTTGATCAGGCTTTGATCGACGCCGTAAAGGCCCATGGTGTTTGGTACATCGCTACTCTGGGCTTGGACGAGGCGAATTACCTTTTTGCGGAGCATCCGGAGCTTCTGAATGTTCCCTTCGTTGCGGCTGCCATCGATCCTGCCCTGATGGCTCAGCTCTCAGATGCAGACTGGCGTAAACAGACACTTTCCAAGCCGCTTGTCGCGGCTTCGCACACCGCGCTTGCGATTAATCAGAAGAACCTTCTGACGCTTTATCGGGCAGGTGTGAAAGTGGGTTTTGGAACAGACTCAGGGGCTGCTCCAACGCGTTTGCCGGGGTTTGCGGAACATCGCGAACTTGCCTTGACCGTGGAAGCTGGCCTGACACCGCTTGAAGCCATTCATCTGGCGACTGGAAATGCCGCTGAACTGCTTGAGCTTGAAGATCGCGGCGTTCTGAAAACAGGGAAGCGGGCAGATCTTCTGATCGTTCGTGGCGCCCCAGACCAAAGCATCGCGGACATCGATCAGGTAGATCAGGTGTGGCAGCGGGGTATTCTCGTCAGTCACGGGCCTGTTGTTAGGCACCAGGGGCTCTGAAGGGAGTGCATCCTGACATTCATCATTTCGACAAAGTATCTATCGAACCGTTTTTCTCTGCAGAAGTCTGATTTTATACTGTTACCAGATCTGTTTATGACATAATATTTCTATGAAGCAGGCGGGAATGTAGTGTGGATGAGAGACTGCAGTCTGCTTCATGGAGCTGTCCATGGTCGGGAAAGTGCGTGCTCGACGATGGACAATAAAATCACTGCATACGGCAGGAAAACGCATGTCCTCTTTTGACTACCTTACAAATGATCCCGGCCTCCACCTTGCTTGTGATGATGGATATCTCATCCATCCAGCCCGCTGGCAGGGAAGTCATGCCCTTTTTATTCTTTCCACCCCCATAAAATCACTCTGGCTTCTCTCTCGCAGGCACAGTCAGTCTTGCCCCAGCGAAGAGCGCGGGGTCCTGATCCGGGACATCACTCTTTACGCCGTGAGAGGGGCTCACCGCCTCACATCACATCTTACATTTCCCGAAAGTATGGGATGGGCGTCGAGCGAAGGCGATGATGCTCGCTGGACAGAGGGGCGTGCTCACCTGGAGCTCGAAAATGTTCTGGGTAAGGAAACGGGCATGCTGTCTGTGGAGGTCTGTTCAAAAGGGCCCTATCACCTGGAACAGGAGAGTCCGCAGCTCTCCTGTTCGCCCAACGTAGAGTTCAGCCTTCCACACATTCAGTAAGGAAAAGGGTGAGCGCGCGGCCACGGTGACTGATCGCGTTTTTCTCGTGCTCGCCCATTTCTGCGAAGGTCCGGCTTTCGCCTTCTGGTGCAAACATCGGGTCATAGCCGTGACCATGATCCCCACGGGGAGGCCAGACTGTCTGGCCATGGCATTCCCCAACCACGGAATGTGTTTCGCCGTCTGGCCATGCCAGGCAGAGCGCCGCCACAAATGATGCTGCGTGGTTTGACGTTTCACCCATTTCGCGATGCACGCGCTCCATGGCAACGGTCATGTCTTTTGCAGGGCCGCCCCATCGTGCCGAATAAACGCCGGGCTGGCCGCCAAGTGCCGAGACACAAAAGCCGGAATCATCCGCCAGGGCCGGCAAACCAGATGCACGGGCCGCCGCCAGAGCCTTGATTTCAGCATTGCCCGTAAATGTGTCTGCCGTTTCGTCCGGTTCTGGCAGATTTAGCTCTCCTGCAGACACAACAGTGATGCCGCTTTCTGCAAGCAGGCTGGAGAATTCACGCAGTTTTCCGGCATTGTGGCTTGCCAGAACAATTTTTGACCCACGGGAAAGGCGGCGCATTACAATGTCTCCAGTGCGGAAGTCTGAGCTTTAAAGAGGGGGGCTGTGCCCAGCTTGGCCAGACGCAGCAGTTCAAAAAACTCAGTTTCCTGAAAGGGGGACGTTTCCGCCGTCCCCTGAATTTCGACGATGCCACCCTCTACGGTAAGAACAAAGTTTGTGTCGGCCTGCGCTGCACTGTCCTCAACGTAATCCAGGTCCAGCACGGCGCCAGCAGAGGTCAGGCCGCAGGAAACTGCCGCAATTTGTGCTGTCATGACTGAGGACAGATTGGCTTTTTTCAGAGCCATGGAGAGAGCAACCCAAGCGCCGGTAATGGAAGCGCAGCGTGTCCCGCCATCAGCGTTCAGGACATCACAGTCCAGCGTGATGGTCCGTTCTCCCAGCTTCTTCAGACTTACACAGGCCCGCAGGGATCTTGCAATCAGGCGCTGGATTTCCTGCGTCCGGCCAGACTGCTTGCCCTTAGAGGCTTCACGGTTGCCACGCTGATGGGTTGCGCGCGGAAGCATGCCATACTCGGCCGTAATCCAGCCCTGACCCTTGTTGCGCAAAAATGGCGGGACACGATTTTCGAGAGACGCCGTGCACAGAACTTCCGTTCCACCCACCCGGATAAGTGCTGAACCTTCCGCATGTCGGGCAAAGCCTGTTTCAATGGAAATGGCGCGACCTTCGTCACAGGCGCGTCCGGATGGGCGCTTTGTCATGCGAAAAAATCCTCTCTCAGAACCGAGCCCTGCCTCTACCGCGTTTGACGAGAAGCCTTCCAGCCCCGACATACAGTTTTACCATGATCAGACCTGACCCTTCCTTCTTCCGCATGCCGAACTCCTTTGCTTCCGGATTGGGAGAACGGGAAGCTGCGATCCTGCGGGAAATCGTTGAGGAATACGTTGAAACAGGGGAGCCAATCGGCAGTCGCACTCTGGCGCAGCGATTGAATCTGTCTCTGTCTCCCGCGACGATCCGCAACGTCATGGCAGATCTTGGCCGGGCCGGGCTGTTATTCAGCCCTCATGTGTCCGCAGGGCGTCTGCCGACCGAGAAGGGCGTTAAACTCTTCGTGGAAGGTCTTCTTCAATTCGGTGCCCTGACTGACGAAGATCGGGCCAGTATTGACAGCCGGCTGGAAATTCATGGCCGGTCCTATCAGGAGACCCTGGCGGAAGCATCGTCCATGCTGTCGGGTCTGTCATCCGCAGCAGGTCTGGTGCTGGCCCCTAAATCTGACGCGACGCTCAAACATATTGAGTTTGTTGCGCTCGGTCCGGGACGTGTTCTCGTGGTGCTGGTCAGTTCAGACGGCCAGGTGGAAAATCGCATCATCGAAACCCCGGCAGGACTGCCGCATTCTGCCCTTGTCGAGGCTGGAAACTATCTTAACGCCCACCTGGGGGATCTGACGCTTGGCACTCTGAAGGAGCGTGTCAGCAAGGAAATGGACGTCAACCGCCATGAACTTGATGCTCTGACCGCCAGCGTCATCGAAAGTGGTCTGGCCACGTGGGACGCTGATGGCGGAACGCTGTTCGTTCGGGGGCAGGGCAAGCTGCTGGCGGATATCACCGAGATCGAACGACTCACCACGATCCGTATGCTGTTCGATCACCTCGAAACGCAGGAGACCATGCTTCAGCTCCTGCAACTGGCAGACGCTTCGGAAGGTGTGCGAATCTATATCGGCAGTGAGAGCGGAATGTTTGGAATGTCGGGCGTGTCCATGATCGTCGCTCCAGCCCGCAATGAGGCTCAGAAAATCGTGGGCGCCATTGGTGTCATCGGGCCAACGCGCTTGAATTACGGGCGAATTGTACCCGTCGTGGATTACACGGCCCGGATGGTCGGGCGCCTGCTGGGATAGTGACTGCAACCCTTCCGCCGTTGCGCTGTTGAATCCTGCGTCCATCGGAAAGGAAAGAGTCCATGGCTACGATTGACGCAAAGAAATCCGGTACGTTTCTCATTGGTGGTGATCTCAAGGTCCACCGCCTCGGGTTTGGCGCGATGCGCATTACCGGCAAGGGCATCTGGGATGAACCTCCAGACCACGAAGAAGTGGTTCAGACCCTTGAAAGCCTCCCGAAGTTCGGGGTGGATTTTATTGATACAGCGGATTCCTACGGTCCGTTCGTTTCGGAAAATCTGATCCGTGAAGTGCTTTACCCTTACAAAAAGATGGTCATTGCGACGAAGGGCGGCCTGACACGGCATGGTCCAGACATCTGGAAGCCAGTCGGAAACCCGGACTATCTGAGGCAGTGCGTGTTGATGTCCATGCGACGGCTGGGCGTGGAGCACATTGATCTCTGGCAGCTGCATCGGATTGGACCAGACTGCCCGGCAGAGAAGCAGTTCGAGGCAATTGCGAAGTTCCGCGAAGAAGGGCTGATCCGCCACGTGGGTCTGTCGGAAGTAAGCGTAAAAGACATCAAGCTCGCGCAGAAATACTTCCCGGTCTCAACGGTTCAGAACCGCTTCAATCTTGTGGACCGTAAGTCCGAAGATGTTCTGGATTTCTGTACCAAGGAAAACATCGGCTTCATTCCCTGGGCGCCTCTGGCTGCCGGAGAACTGGCCAAGCCCGGTACGGACATGGACAAGATCGCGCATCGGCATCATGCAGATGCAGGGCAGATTGCTCTGGCGTGGCTTCTGAAAAGATCACCGGTCATGTTGCCCATTCCGGGTACCGGAAGCAGAGCTCATCTGGCCTCTAATGTTCGGGCAGCATCCCTGAATCTCAACGATGAAGAGTTTGCTACTCTGAATCGGCAGGGTGAAGAGGTGTGGAAGAAATCCGCCGCCGGATCATAACGATCACGAGCCGCCGTAAACTGTCACAAAATGACCCTTTTCAGTGGGGGCGACGAACGGCTCGTTTCAGTGCTATGCAGTTTGTATGACGCGCCGTTCCATTCGCTCCCGTAATCCGCAGGACCCCAGGGCCAGTGTGCCCCGCGGGCCCCGTTTCCGCCGTTTCCGTCAGTCTCTTGCCATCGTCGCCGGTGTCGGGCTGGTCGGTGTTGCGGGTGCGGGTATCTTGGGTTGGACCACCTACGCCAAACTCGTGGCTGATCTGCCAAGTGTGGACAGCCTGAGAGCCTATCAGCCCCCGACCGTCAGTCGCATCTATGCGTCTGATGATCGTCTGATGGCTCAGCTTGCCAATGAGCGGCGTATTTTCGTTCCGCTGGAAGCGATTCCGGATCGGGTAAAGCGCGCCTTCCTCGCAACGGAAGATCACAATTTCTACACCCATGGTGGTGTGGATGTGATGGCCATTGCCCGTGCAGGCGTAACGGACGTTTTCGCCCGCCATGGGCGCCGTGCTGTCGGTGCGTCCACCATTACGCAGCAGGTTGCGCGTGGGATGCTGCTTAACAGCAATGCCCGCACACTTGATCGTAAAATCAAGGAAGCCCTGCTTGCCGTAAAAATGGAGCAGGTGCTGTCCAAAGACAAGATTCTTGAGATCTATCTGAACTGGGCGGATCTGGGGAACGGCTCTTTTGGTGTCGCCGCCGCGGCCCAGACTTATTTCAACAAGCCTCTCGACCAGCTGAATGATGCAGAAGCCGCGTCACTGGCGGCCCTTCCGAAGTCCCCGACACACTACAATCCGTTCCTTCATCCTGACGCAGCCTTGATGCGCCGAAATCTTGTTCTGGATCTGATGGCTGATAACGGCGTCATTTCCCGCGAGCAGGCTCAGGAAGACAAGAAGGAGCCACTGGTCCCGCAGAAGAAGCAGCGGTTTGGACCTTTGCCGGATTCAGAATGGTTCGGGGCCGAGGTCCGGCGTCAGCTCATCAGCTTGTATGGTCAGGATCGCGCTCTTCAAGGCGGCCTTGAAGTTCATACCAGTCTGGATCAGCCCCTTCAGGTATCAGCGACGAAGCTGCTGCATGAAGGTCTGATGGATTACGATCGGAGCCGTGGCGGTTGGCGTGGCCCGGTCATTCATCTTGATGGCATTGACGCAGAAGGCTGGGAAGAAAGTCTCGATAAGGTCTCCGGTCCAGCCGGAATGCTAAGGGAGTGGCGTCTGGGCGTCATTCTTCCCGGCGGAACTCATGTCGGCTGGAATGAGGAAGGCCAAGCGAAGACTGGTCCTCTTCTGGCAACAGACATCGCATGGGCACGTCGGATGCACCCGCTTCGTGCTGGGGATGTCATCATGATTGAACCGCAGGAAAGTGGCTCCGTTGCCCTGCGTCAGATTCCGCAGGTTGAAGGCGCTGTCGTGACGATGGACGTCCATACAGGCCGTGTTCTGGCGATGGTTGGTGGATGGTCGTTCCACGAGAGTCAGTTCAACCGCGCAACGCAGGCGCTGCGTCAGCCGGGCTCTTCCTTCAAGCCGTTTGTGTATCTGGCGGCCATGGAGCAGGGTATTTCTCCGTCCGAGAAGTTTGATGACTCCCCTGTCTCATATGGCGACTGGCATCCCAAGAACTACGAACACGACAATTGGGGCCCGACCACTCTACACGATGCCCTGCGTGAAAGCCGGAACCTCGTGACAATCCGGGTGGCTGCCCATCTGGGCATGAAGGCCGTTGCAGATACTGCCATCAAGGCGGGGCTGGTGGATGAAATGCCGCATGTGTTGCCTGCTGCTCTTGGTGCCGTCGAGACAACGGTCCTCAAGGAAACAGCAGCCTACGCAACCATTGCAAACGGCGGTCATGTAGTGTCGCCGACTCTGGTGGATGACGTTCAGGATCGTCTGGGCAATATCATCTGGCGTGCGCCAGGTCTGGCGTTGGGAACAACGTTGCAGGCTCCCCCAGCTCCACCGGCGGCCGATCCTTCATCCCCCACGATTGCTCCAGTCACGCCTGAAGTTGGTGCAACGCCTACGCCGCCAGCAGCTCCCGTTGCCGGGAGCATTTCGGTTCCCTCCATTACAGACAGCCGTCCCGTGCTCGCCAGCGAAGCCAGCTCCTATCAGATCGTGGCCATGCTGAAAGACGTCATTGCGAACGGAACAGGTCGCATGGCAGGGGCTGGGATCGACCGTCCCATCGCGGGGAAGACCGGCACCAGTCAGGATTTCCATGATGCTTGGTTTGCTGGCTTTTCGCCGGATATCGTCACGATCGTCTGGGTCGGTTTCGATACGCCACAAACGCTCGGGCGGAACGCTGATGGTGCCCGCATTGCTGGTCCGATCTGGAACAAGATCATGAAGGTGGCGCTCGCCAACCGGCCGAAGCTGGATTTCCGTGTTCCGGCCGATATCACGCTGGCGTCCTACAACACCGGCCGTATCACTGCGACTGACGGCTTCAAGGCTGATCAGGTTCCGGGTGCGTCGGTGGCTCTGCATGGCTTCGGTGCTGGTACGGAAGCCCTGACAGCGGCAGATACCGGGGCGGATGCCGTTATTTCGGATTCCGAGAGCGATATGACAGACACCAGCGCGCCGAGTGTTGGGTCTTCCCCGAATGCCAAGCCTCAGGCCCAGAAACCTGCGGCATCGGATGGTGACATTGGTGTAGGCGGCCTGTACTGAGGGCAGCCAAACCACCTTTATATAAGTGGAGTATTTATAATGTCGGCTGAGACCGAAGCCCTCTCCGAACAGATCAAGCAGTCGGTGGCACTGCTGAGGAGGCATCTTTAACTGGGATGTCGCCACAACACGCCTCGCGGAACTGAACCACCGCGCGGAAGACCCAGACCTTTGGAATGATTCTGACGCTGCCCAGAAGCTGATGCGCGAGCGAACCATGCTCGCCAATCAGATTGAGGGCGTTGAACAGATCGAACAGGACGTTGAAGGCACGCTGGAACTTGTCGAGCTCGCAGAAATGGAGAACGACACGGACCTGGTGCAAGAAGCCATCGCGACGTTGCGTGGGCTGGCAGCCGACGTGCACAAGCGGGAAATCGAAAGCCTGTTGTCGGGCGAAGCAGACAGCAATGACTGCTACGTTGAAGTGAATGCCGGTGCAGGTGGAACGGAAGCCCAGGATTGGGCCGAGATGATCCTGCGCATGTACACCCGTTGGGCAGAACAGCACGGCTACAAGGTGACCTTCATTGAAAGCAGTGAAGGTGAGCAGGCGGGCATCAAGTCTGCCACCATCCAGATCAGTGGCCTCAACGCTTATGGCTGGATGAAAACGGAAGCTGGCGTGCATCGTCTCGTCCGCATCTCGCCCTTCGATGCTGCTGCCCGTCGTCAAACGTCCTTCGCGTCTGTCTGGGTGTATCCGGTGGTCGATGATTCCATTGAAGTGGAGATCAACGATTCGGATCTGCGTGTGGATACCTTCCGTGCTTCAGGCGCAGGCGGTCAGCATGTTAACAAGACCGATTCGGCCATTCGTATTACCCATATCCCGACAGGCATCGTTGTTGCTTGTCAGACGGACCGGTCACAGCACCGGAACCGCGCCAAAGCGATGGAAATGCTGAAGGCCCGGATGTACGAAGCGGAACTGCAGAAGCGTGAAGCTGCTGCTGCCCAGACGGAAGCTGCCAAGACGGATATCGGGTGGGGTCATCAGATCCGCTCTTACGTCCTGGCACCCTATCAGTTGGTCAAGGATCTGCGGACAGGCGTGGAAAAGGGAAATCCGGACGCTGTTCTGGACGGCGCCCTGGACGATTTCATGTCGGCTTCTCTGGCGCAGCGCGTTGGGGCAACACGATCGGAAGCCAGCGCCTCTGCTCAGTAAGAGTACTCTGGCGCATTAAAACGAAACTGGAAGGCCGGGGCGGCGTAATTAATACGCTGTCCCGGCCTTCTTGTTATAATTCTGTTACAGTTTTTGGAAATTTGATTTTCTGAAGGCAGAAAAAAAGCGGAAAAGTGTACTTTTTCGCCCGCTCTCCTGCGAATATTGGCGCCAGACGATCGAAAGATGAGAATTTTTCGTTTCGGGACAGGCAATAATCAGCTTGACACCATGGCCCGAAGGCTGCCCAATCAGCATATCGGGTATGTTCTCACGACATGAGACGAATCACACGTCCGTGAGGTGAGGGAACTCGATGCAAACACAAGGTCGAGATCTCGCACCGTACAGGTGTGGATCCATTGTCGGTGTCAGTGAGGGGTAAGAAGGTTTCGACATGAAGAGCTACGCCGCACAGCAGCGCAAGCCGACGGACTATATTGTCGCGATCGTCGTGGCCGTGCTGGCTATGGGCGCGGTAATCTATGCGCTCATGAGCGGTGCTGTGGGCAAACTCGTCCACGAAAAGCCGCCCATCAAGACGGAAGTGATCAAGGAGCAGCCTAAGCCGCCTCCGCCACCACCACCTCCGCCGCCGCCGCAGATGGAACAGCCGCCGCCGCCGTATATTCCGCCGCCGAAGATCAGTGTTCCGCCGCCACCCAAGGCGATCCAGCGGGTCACACACGCCAAGCCACCGCATCCGGTTCCGCCGAGCCCGACGCCTGCACCTGAGCCTGTTCCGGCTCCTCCGCAGGGTCCGCCAGCTCCGGCAGTGCCTGATCACACGGCTGGCGCGTCTCCGATCAACGGCGCCAAGCCGGAGTATCCGGAGGAAGCCCAGGAAGAGAACCGTGAAGGTAAAGTTACGGCTTCCTGCGACATTCTTCCGAACGGTCACACGGCAAACTGCGCGATTGTCAGCTCCACCGGTGGTCACGAGTTTGTGGAAAGTGCGCTCGACTTCCTTCGTCGAGCCCGGTACCAGCCCGCCGTCGTTAACGGCGCTCCGGTTACCGAGCATCACCACATTCTGCACGTTGACTTCACGATGGGCGACTAAGTGTCCGTCAGCCAGTAGTCCAATAAGATTGCCTCTTCGGATCAGGTGGTTCGGAGAGGTTCAGGAAAAGGGCCGGTCCCCATATGGCCGGCACCCCAGACAGCTCCTAAAACGGGCATCTCTAACGAGGATATGGAGTTCATGACCAGACTGTTCCGCCTTCCTGCTCTTGACGTTCCGACGAAGGCGCGCGCCGTCCGGGCCAGCGCCATGGCTCTGACGCTGGCCCTGGCTTCGGGTGCAATCGCACCGGCCGTCGCTTTCGCTCAGCCTGCACCGGCTGATCAGAGTGCTCCGGCTGCCGCTCCGGCCGACCCGTCGGCAGTGCCGCCGGCTCCGTCCTCGGACCCGTCTGCTGCACCTGCCGCTTCTGCACCGAATGATGCTGGCGCTCCGGCACCTGCCGCCGGTGATGCAGCTGCTCCTGCTGACCAGACGCCTGCTGCTGCTGCCACCCCTGGTGAAAGCGCAACAGCCGCTCCTGAAGCTCCGGCTCCGCAGGGTAACCCGTACGGTCTTGGCGCTCTGTGGGCCAATGGTGACGTGATCGCTCGTGGCGTTCTGATCATCATGGTTATCATGTCCGCTGGTACCTGGATCATCATGGTCATGAAGTTCCTGGAGCAGGGCCGTGTGTTCGCTGCTTCCAAGGAAGCTTCCCGTGAATTCTGGACGAAGCCGTCCGTTCAGGCTGGCGCTGCGTCCCTGAAGGCTTCTTCTCCGTTCCGTTACATCGCTGAAACCGGTATCGTTGCTGCAGAGCACCACGAAGGTTCCATGCGTGACGCGATCGACCTGCACTCCTGGACGGAAATGTCCATCGGCCGC
Organism: Gluconobacter sp. GP1; assembly: GCF_032913585.1. Taxonomy (NCBI): domain Bacteria; kingdom Pseudomonadati; phylum Pseudomonadota; class Alphaproteobacteria; order Acetobacterales; family Acetobacteraceae; genus Gluconobacter; species Gluconobacter sp. GP1. Next base: position 40,156 of record NZ_JASGXC010000006.1, on the reverse strand, counting down.
TCCGTTGACACCATCAACACGCGTCTTCAGGGCGGCCTTGCGTTCCTCGGTACGGTGGGTTCCACTTCTCCGTTCGTCGGTCTGTTCGGTACGGTTTGGGGTATTTACCACGCTCTGACCGCCATCGGCATCGCAGGTCAGGCATCCATCGACAAGGTTGCTGGTCCGGTGGGTGAATCCCTCATCATGACGGCAATTGGTCTTGCAACCGCTGTTCCGGCCGTTCTGGGTTACAACCTGCTCGTTCGCCGTAACAAGGGCGCTATGGATCGCGTTCGTAACTTCGCTGCAGACGTCCAGTCTGTCCTGATCGGTGGCTTCCGTCACGGCGTGTCTCCGGAAGACGGCGGCATGTCAGCTCCGACCACCATCACCACCAGCCAGCGGGTCTGATACTATGGGAATGAACGTCGGAGGAGGCGGCGGTGACGACGAGGTGGTGTCGGCAATCAACACCACCCCCCTCGTCGACGTCATGCTGGTGCTGCTGATCATCTTTTTGATCACCATCCCAGTCGCCACGCATACTGTGAAGCTGAAGCTGCCGGTTGATGCAAATCAGCCGACCCAGACTAAGCCAAACAATGTTGTTCTGGCAGTGACTGCGAATGGCCAGGTTTTCTGGAACACCACCCTGGTCCCTACGCATCAGGATCTGCTGAACCGCCTCGTAGAGGTAGCCAAGCAGAAGCCTCAGCCACAGGTCCAGATCCGTGGTGACGGTGCTGCCAAGTATCTGGCAGTTGGCCAGGTGGTCGCTACAGCTCAGGAAGCTGGTATCGCTCACGTGGACTTCATCACCGAGCAGCCCCACACGAACTGAAGGTCTGCCGGGCCGTTATAGAAAAACGGTCCGGCAACCTCTTTCAAGTCACCCTTTTGGAGAACCGCCGTCATGGGCATGAGCGTCGGATCGGACAGCACGCACGAAGACGAAGGTATCGTCGATATCAACACCACGCCGTTGATCGACGTGATGCTGGTGCTGCTGATCATGCTGATCATCACCATCCCGCTGCAGACACATTCGGTGGCGATCGATCTGCCTCAGGGCAATCCTCCGCCGTCTACCGAACAGCCCAAGCTGGTGACTGTTAGCATCAACTACGACAACAGCATTTCGTGGAACAGCGAGCCGGTCAGCTCGGAAGCAGCACTCCAGGCCCATTTCCAGGCCGCTGCTGCTGAAGGGGATCAGCCTGAAGTCCACATTCATCCTGACCGTCTTGCCGATTATAAAACGGTTGCCCACGTCATGGCTGACGCTCAGCGTCTCGGCGTGACCAAGCTGGGTATCGTCGGTCTGGATCAGTTCATGGAAGGACAGTAATTCGTGTCTTTGTCCCTTAACCGCCGTCTGAGCGCCCGCTCCCTTCTGCTGGCTGGCGCTATTGGTGCAGCTCTTGTTGCTGGGCCCGCTGCCCATGCTGATGATGTGCTGGGCCAAGCTGTCGGCAAGGATCTTCAGCAGGCGCAGAGTGCTCTTGCCGCGAAGAGCTATGAAAAAGCCATGGCTGCGGTTGATGCCGCAGATGCGGTCAAGGGCAAGACGGATTACGAATCCTATACCATTGCCCAGATGCGTGCAGCGGTTGCCGCTCAGTCCGGTAACGTGGCTGCGGCAACTAAGGCGTATGATGTGCTTATCAACAGCTCTCGCACGCCGAAGGCTGCCAAGGGTCAAATGTTGATGGCTCAGGCCACCATGGCTTATGGCGCCAAAAACTATGCGGCTGCCATTCCGCCGACCGAGCGCTATCTGCATGAGCACGGGCCCGATCCGCGCATGCAGACCATGCTGATCCAGTGCTACTATCTTCAGGGTGACTGGAAGGGAACGGCCAAGGCTGCTCAGGAGCAGGTGGACGAGACGATCAAGGCAGGTAAGATTCCTGCCGAAAATCAGCTTCAGATGCTTGCCACGGCTTATACGAACCTGAAGGATGCGGACGCCAAAACGCACGCTTACGTTCTGCTGGCCAAGTATTATTCCAAGCCTGATTACTGGGCGATGCTGATCCATGATCTGGTCGCAAATCCTAATCTGGCACCGCCGCTGGTTTTCTATGTTGAGCGTCTTCGTCTGGCGACGGGTGTCCTGAAGGATCCGTCTGACTATCAGGATATGGGCGAGCGCGCTGTGCAGTTGGGTCTTCCCCAGCTTGCGCTGAACCTGCTCAATCAGGGTTACGCCAACAAGTCGCTGGGTAACGGTCCGACGGCTGCTGGCGATGCAAAGTTCCACGCATTCGTTGCACAGCGTGCTGCTGCCGATCGTGCACAGCTTGCACAGGCTACTGCTTCTGCTGCCACAGACCCTTCTGCCGGTCCTGCCCTGACAACGGGTTATAATCTCGTTCTGAACGGTCAGGCTGATCAGGGTCTTGCCCTGATGAAAACGGGCCTGGGCAAAAATCCACACTATCCAGATTTGGCTCAGGTCGAATTTGGCATGGCTCAGATGGATGCAGGCCATAAGGCTGATGCCATCAAAACCTTTGAATCCATTACTGGTAATGGTCCTGCAAAGGATGTTGCTGAGCTCTGGGCTCTCTTGTTGTCTCGTCCTGCCGCTCACTGAGCTGGATAAGAGCTACAAGTTCAAGGAAAACGCCGGGGTCATTCCCGGCGTTTTTTTTGTTTAAAAAGGCAGGACCGAGTCCATGACCTGCTGCCCGTAGCGCGGCGTCTGGATCTGGGTAATGGTCCCTCTGCCACCGTACGAAATGCGGGCTTCTGCCATTCTGTCGTGAGTAACAGTATTGTCGGCCGTAATGTCCTGTGGTCTGACAATGCCACTGACCCCGAGTTCGCGTAGCTCGCTGTTAACCCGGACTTCCTGTTTTCCCATCACGACAAAATTGCCGTTTGGAAGAACCTGAGTGATGGTTCCTGCCAGACGAAGCGTCACCGTTTCATTCCGGATGATCTTTCCTGTCGCGCTGCTATCGCTACTGCTGGCTGTGTTCAGACTGTCAGCGCCTGTGACCGCGCTGATCACCCGTCCTTTGATGCCAAACAGATTGGGAATCCCGAATTTTTCGTCTGCTGCCCGATTGGCCGTCGTGCCGTTATTGAAAGCAGCGTTATCGGTGATGTCCACAATGATCGTGACCAGATCTCCGACCTGAGAGGCGCGCTGGTCCTTGAAGAATGCACGGCTGCCACTTCGCCACAGGCTGGAAGCTTCTTGCGGCGGGGGACGCAGGGGCGGCATTGGCATTGTGACCGGACGATAGCTGGCTGCCAATGTGGGGTCGGTGATTGACGTCATGCGGGGTGGGCGACCTACCTCGGAGAGTTGGGCCAGCGAGTTACAGGCGGAGAGGGCGGGAATCAGCCCCAATAGCCCCAGGCAACGCACAGCATGACGAGATGGAAGCAGCATGTGTGGGGCAATTCCGTTTGTTATGAACAAAAAGACCCAAACATATATTTCGTAAAAAATGGGTTAACTCTGCCCCTGGACGGCCCCTTTAGCGCACTTTTCTCCGGTTTGTGAAAGTTACAATATCCATATTATCCCACGTCTAGGGTTCATGCCGTGCAAGGGGCAGCATTTGCAGGATGGAAGCTGATGTCGTCGTGTGCATAAACAGGGTGGGTTGAAGCGACATCAAGGAAAATTCATTTTTGAGCGGTGATAGTTCGATAAGCGATCACGTAAAAAGCGATACGGAAGAAAGCTGCATGGCCGTTGTGCGGCGTATGATCCGTGTTGCTGTTTCCGTATGTGTGCTGTCCTCGGCCGGTGGCGCCATGGCCGCCGAACCGGCGTCTGAAACGTCTTCGCCCGAAGGACGTACTGCGTCAGATCAGGCCAGTGGGGAAACAGAGGCTGCACCGTTGTCAGCAGGGGCTGCGGAGCTTTTGCCCAAAGCGTCGGCCTATGAAGACCTTGCTGGAAATCTGTCTGCTCCGCCTTCGCTTTTTCCTTTTGTGAATGATGCTCATGGTTGGTTGAGGCGCCATGGAACGATTGCCCAGTTCGACAATATGAACGAGATGATGGGCGCCGTGACGGCTCCGACCAAAGGGTATGGTTACAAGCAGGGCGCGTCTAATGCCGGACAGTATGCTCTGAATATTGTCACGGATTGGAACCGTCTGGCGAAGCTTCAGGGCTTTGCGACTCATGTGATTTTCATAGGACGCTACGGCACAACGGCTAACCGCATGTTTGGAGACTGGCTCGCTCACAGTCAGGAAACCTACGGTGGTGGCGGAAACGTCGTCGTGCATCTTGTGATGGCATATGGGGAGCAGCACCTGTTCCAGAACCGACTGGCAATCGCAGCGGGCCGTATGTCCCAGCTTTCGGATTTTGCCGCCGGTACTGTGTTTTGCTCCTTCGTGAACAATAGCTTCTGCGGTCGGCCCAAAGGTGCTTCTGACAGTGCCTATTATAGCTCTTATCCGGCGTCTGTCTGGGCGTTGCGTGTGAGAGGGCGTCCCTGGCGGCGGGATGTTTATGTCGAGACGGGTGTCTATTTTGCGGAAGAAGGCATTTATTCGGTCGCGCAGCACAGAACAGGGTTCAAGCTGAATGGCTCGAATATTGTTGGCGAAATCTTTCCCGTAGAAATCGGATGGCAGCCCATCTTCCGTCGCCCTTCCGGAGAGCTGGCGTATCCGGGCCATTACAAACTTGGCATAGCCGTGGAGACGATGGGGCGGTCTGAGAACTTTCTGGATACGTTGGGAAACCCGTATGCGGATAGCGGATATTCTGCTGCCCGACATAGCGGTTCATGGTCCACCTGGCTGATGGTGGACCAGCGGATCAAAGGCTCAAGAATTAACCCACAGGGCGGTGTCACGCTTATGGGGGGCGTTGTATTGAACGAGCCGCGGACTGCACTCAGGGATCGGCAGATCTATCTGGGAGCAACCTGGAAAGGCTTCTGGGCTGCCCGACCGTCAGACTCGATTGGACTGGCGGTCTCGTATGTTCATATCGCGTCAGGTGTGCAGAGAACTGAACGGATTCTTCTGGCTGCCGGCAAGTCTCTGCCTTATCGGGCGACGGGCTTGCAGACGCATCAGGAAGTTGCAGAGCTGAACTACACGTTCGCAATCGGCCGTGCGATGACGTTTGAGCCTGATTTCCAATATTACCATAACCCGAACGGGCAGGTGAACTTACGGGATGCCGTTATGATGGGCTTCAAGAGTCATATCGAAATCTTCTGAATTCGTTACGTGCAGGGAACCGGAAACGGCGCTGATCGTTTCTGATGGCTTCACCGTCTTTTCGGAGGATTACTCCACGTGCGTAAATCGATACTGCTTCTTCTGGCCCTTTCCGTGTCCTGCGTGACGTTGACGGCCTGCGAACACCACCGGACGTTCGGTGAAAAGGTGCGTGACACCGTTGATCCGCCGAAGGGCCCGATTGAACGCGCTGGCCGCTCTGTTGATCGTTCCCTCGGGAACTGATCCGGTACCCCTGCACAAGAGTTGCTCTCTTGCCCCGTGGCTGAATGTGGTCGAGAACGAAGGGATGGCGGAGCGGCCGTACCTTTGTTCGGTCCTAAGATCCGTCAGCATGGGAGAATGATCAATGCCGCCCGTTTCGGAAAATTCGCTTCTTACGTTGTCTAATTCCCGTGGTCCCTCAGGGCGACCAGTGTGAGTGCAGGCAATGCGAATTCTTCTGACGGGTGGTCTTGGGTTTGTCGGCACCCATCTCAAAACACGCCTTAAAGACCGGATGCCCGATCATGTTCTGATTGAAGGGCAATTGGATCTTCTGGATCGTGAGGCCGTAGAGCGTGTTGTGCAGGATACACGCCCTGACGCCTGCATTCATCTTGCGGCTGTGTCATCGGTTCTGGAAGCCAGTCAGGACACGCGGCGCGCCTGGCAGGTCAATCTTGATGGCACAATGAATCTGGCGGAGACGTTTCAAAAACACGCCCGTCACATCAGATTTGTGCATGTCTCCTCAGCGGAAATCTATGGCGCCTCTTTCGCAGAGGGCGTTCCTTTGACCGAAGCGGCGACCGTGGCGCCGTTGAATTCCTATGCTGCCAGTAAGGCGGCCGCAGACATGGCTGTAGGAATGATGGCGAAAGAAGGCCTGCATGCTGTAAGGATGCGGCCGTTTACACAGGCTGGAAGCGGCCAGGATGTGAATGCCATTCTACCCTTTCTGGCCTCTCAGGTCGCTCGGGTTGAGGCGCATCAGCAGACTAGCATTACGATCAACCATCCGGATGTCGGATATGACATTACAAACGTCCGGGACGCGTGTGACGCCTATATCGATGCCCTGACGTTAGAGGATGCTCCCGCGGATGGTACGATTTTGAACATCTGTAGTGGTGAGACCCGAACCGTACAGTCCATGCTGAATGATCTGCTGGAAATGGCGGGAGTTCACCCAGAAGTCCGTTTGGATTCTACTCATCCGACGCCGTCAGGATTGCAGAATATGGTGGGGGATCCTTCTGAAGCCCAACGTATTCTGGGATGGACAGCTCAGATTTCCTGGAAAAATACTCTTGAGGAAGTTCTGAACGACTGGCGTTGGCGTGTACGTTCCTGACCGTTCAAAATTTTGAGCCAGCAGGCAGAGACTGAAATCTGGCTGCTGGCTTGTGCTCAGTGCTGTTCCTGATCGGCGGACTGTGGGCACAGTGCCCGTTCAACCAAGGCGCAAACAATATGTGCGGCGGTAATATGCATCTGCTGGATCAGGGGTGTCCATGCGGAAGGAACGCGGAGCACGAAGTCGGCTTCGGGAATGTCCACGGATGTCTGGCCAGTAAAGACGACGGTTATAACACCCTGTGCGCGCGCAGCCTTGAGCGCCTCTATGATATTCGGCGAACGTCCGGACGTTGTAATGCCGAGGAAAACATCCCCTTTGCGCCCCAGAGCCAGAACCTGCCGGGAAAAGACGTGATCGAAGCCGTAGTCGTTCCCAATGGCCGTTAAGCTGGATGTATCGGTTGTCAGTGCAATAGCGGCTAGTGGCCGGCGGTCATACATCAGGCGTGCCGTGAATTCACCGGCAATGTGTTGGGCATCGGCGGCGCTTCCACCATTGCCTGCCACCAGAAGCTTTCGGTCATCCTGCAGAGCTGACATGATGGTCAGAGCAATTCCTGCCATCATCTCGGAACAGGCGTCATCCTTTGAGAACGCCACCATCGTTTCGGCTGACTGGTTAAGATAGTCCTGCATATAATTCCGCTCGGAAGCAGGAAGGTCATTCAGCAGGGTGGATGTCTGGATCGATGACATCAGGGTCAACAGCTCCTGGAATACGATATAAAAAACGGCGGTAATGCTTCTCGAGGCTCACCGGCATGACACAGAGACAGACTGGCTCAGGGCGCATCTGTCAAGCCGCTGATCTATAAAGCAGTCTCGCTAACTTGTGCGCTAAAGATTGAAACGCTTTTTGTGTGTGGCTCGTTGCAGGCCTGTATCCGTGAGGAGATAGACCCGATGTCACAGCCATCCTCCAGCAATTCGAGTACTCCCTTCCTGACTGCCCTTCGCGCAAGTGAAGCCAATACGCCTGACAGGAGGCGCTGGTGGAAGGAAGCCGTGGTCTATCAGGTTTACACACGTTCATTCTGTGACAGCGACGGAGACGGCATTGGTGATCTTCCGGGCCTCATCAGCCGGTTGGATTACCTGAAATCTCTGGGTGTACAGGTGATCTGGCTGGCCCCGCACTATGACAGCCCGAATGTTGATAACGGGTATGACATCCGGGATTACCGCAAAGTCGATCCCCTTCAGGGGACGATGGAAGACTTTGACCGGCTGGTAGAAGGCTTGAATGCCCGTGGGATGAAACTCATTGTGGATATCGTGGCTAACCACACAAGTGATCAACATGCCTGGTTTCGCCAAAGCCGTGCCAGCCGGGAAAACCCCTATCGCGATTTCTATATCTGGAGGGATGGGCGGGATGGCAGACCGCCCAATAATTATCTGTCCATCTTTGGTGGAAGCGCATGGCAGAAAGATGAAACAACAGGGCAGTATTATCTGCACTATTTTGCTCGTGAACAGCCTGATCTGAACTGGGGAAATCCTGCAGTCCGGAAAGAAATGTACGAGATGATGCGTTTCTGGCTGGACCGGGGCGTTGCAGGCTTCCGGCTGGACGCGATCTGCTTTCTGTCCAAATTACCTGATCTCAGAGACCTGACGCTGGCTGAGATGGAGAGCCTTGAGCACGTCTATGTCACCGGCCCCAAAGTGCACGATTATCTACAGGACATGCATCGGGAGGTTTTTGCAGGCCGGGACCTTCTGACAGTTGGGGAAGCTTTTGGTGTGCCCTTCGATGAGACCCCGGCTTTTGTAGAGGAAAGCCGAGGGGAAATGACGATGGTCTTCCACTTCGAAATTGTTCGCCTTGGTCGCCATGATTGGCAGGTGCAGGATTGGACGATCAAGGATCTCAAAGCGGTTTTAAGAGGGGAAGATACATCGTCTGGACCAGAAGGCTGGCTGACATCCTTTCTGGAAAACCATGATAACCCACGATCTGTCTCATGGTTTGGGGATCCGTCGCCCAAAGGGCACGGCCCATCAGCCAAGGCTCTGGCAACAATGCTCCTGATGCGACGTGGGACGCCCTATATCTATCAGGGGCAGGAAATTGGCATGACGAATATCCGGTTCGATGGGATCGAGGATTTCGAGGACATCAACGCCAGAGGCATTTGGGACAATACTGTTGGCATTGGCAAAATGTCCGCAAAAGAGGTCTTGTCCAGCCTGTCAAAGATCAGCCGGGATAATGCACGAACACCCATGCAATGGGATGGAACGTCGCGTGCCGGGTTTACGACTGGTGTGCCGTGGTTTCGGATCAATCCAAATCATACGGACATCAATGTGGCTCAGCAGGAAGCTGACCCCGGGTCCATTCTGAACTATTACCGCCGCTTGATTGAGCTGCGCGCTACGCATCAGGCGCTGATTTACGGTACATTTGAAGATGTTGATCCAGACCATCCTTCGGTCATTGCGTTTACGCGTACGCTAGAGGACGAGCAGTTTCTTGTTCTGATCAATATGTGTGGGGAAAAGGAACACTATATTCTGCCGCATGGTCTGAAAATATCTGAGGTTCTGATCGACAGGGCATCAGCTCAGGCAGCGGACGTGCTACCTGAGCTGATGCCCTGGCAGGCAGGCGTTTATCGACTTGCACCACCAGCAGACATCTGAAGAGACGTCTGGCCAGTCAGCGGGCCTCAAAAAGTTCTTTGCCCACCAACCCAGACTTCCGCGATTTGCAGCGTGTCATCCAGAACGGTGAAATCGGCCAGAAGGTCGGGAGTGATTGTGCCCCGATCATGAAGGCCAAGATAAGTCGCTGCATTGGTGCTAACGAGCCGTGCAGCCTCCGGAAGTGATTTTCCGGCCTGCACGGCGTTGCGCACAGCCTGGTCAAGGGTCAGGACACTTCCTGCCAGAGAGCCGCCGGGAAGGCGGACAACGCCATCTTGGATCAGGACGTCCTGGCCGCCCAGACTGCTGGGGCCTTCCGGTTCACCTGTTCCCCGCATGGCATCTGTCACGAACAGGAGGCGGTCCCCCATAACGCGTGAGGCCAGACGAAAGCTGGCGGGGTGCACGTGGTAGGTATCGAAGATCATTTCCGCATACGCGGTGTCGCTGCACATGAGTGCCGTTACAGGGCCGGGCTTGCGCCCCTCAATCGCAGACATGGCATTGAAAAGATGGGTCGCACCAACGGTTCCGCCAGCTCCACAGACAAGGCAGATGGCGCGTTCGGCGCCTTCATAATCTGTGGTGGTATGGCCAAGACTGACCCTTACGCCAGCCGCTGCAAAACTGCGCATGGCACTTTCTGCATGGTCCAGTTCGGGAGCAAGCGTGACGACGCGGACACACCCGGTTTCGACAGCCTCCTGAACCCGGTCAGGGGAGGGCGGAATGGCAAAGGGAGGCTGCGCACCCAGCTTGTGAGGACTCACAAACGGCCCTTCCAAATGGGCTCCATGAATGCGCGGACCGTTTTCCACCCCGCGTTCACAGACTTCCGCGACGGCTCTCAGGGCATTCATTACGTCATTCCAGGGTGCCGTAATGGTTGTCGGGAGAATGGTCGTCGTGCCGTGAGACATGTGGAACCGGGACAGTGTTTCAATGGCTTCTACACCGTCCATGGTGTCGGCCCCACCGCCACCGTGAACATGTCCATCAATGAAGCCTGGAAGAATGTAACGGTTGCCAGCGTTTTTCAGCGGCTCAAGATCGTGGATATGGGTGCCGAAGGTCACGCGACCGGGGACGATCCGGTCCCGGAGTACGAGATTTCCATCGAGATGAGAAGTCATTGTTTCTGGTCCAGTGGGAGAAGGCCCGTCTGTCCGTAGCGGCGAGCGTAGAAAAGAACTGCGAGATAGGATGGCAGGACGAGGAGGGCGAACATGGCCTGAAACCCGACATAAGGCTTTAGCAGGACATAGATCTGCGGAATGATCGCACCACCGCTATACGCCATGACAATCAGGGCCGAAGCCAGTGGGGTCCAGGGGCCGGCGCCCCGAATGGCAATCGGGAAGATCGTCGGCATGATCATGGAGTTTGTGGCGCCCAGCAGAGCGACGCAGAGCACCGAGGCGTAACCATGCGTCAGGAAGGCCGCAATGGTTAGGATGCAGCCGCCAATACAGGAGAATTCAAGAAAGCGTTCCTGTGTGATGATGCGTGGAACAACGACGAACCCGGCCACATAACCCGCCAGCATTCCGGCGAGGGTCAGGGACGTGAAGAACTTGGTCTGACTCAGCGGAAGGCCAAAGCCTTGCCCGTATGTTCCGATGGCGTCGCCCGCCATGACTTCGATGCCGACATAGATGAACATGGCCGCAATACCGAAGACGAGATGCGGCCGGAAAATCTTCTCGCTGTTTCCGCTCACGCTAGGAAGTGGTGGGGCCTGAAGTTCCGGCAGGGGGAAAAAGATCACGCCCACGGCAGCGACCAGAAGAACGACAGCCATGCTCATATAGGGCGCATAAATGGCATGGACGAAGCTGTTTAGAATGGCGTCTCGTGCTTCTGGCGTTGCAGCGAGCTGCGCTTTCTCCGCGACATTTCCGATATCGCCCATGACGACTGTGGCCAAGACGATAGGCGCCAGAATGCCGGCGAATTTATTGCAGACACCCATGATGGCGATACGCTGGGCGGCCCGTTCGGACGGACCAAGCAGGCTGACCAGTGGGTTGATGACGACCTGCATCAGTGCAAGCCCTGAACCCAGCACCAGAAGCCCAGCCAGTGCGCCGCCATAAATGCGCATGGAGACAAATTGCCCGAAGAGGGCCACGCCTGCCGCACATAAAACCAGTGCTCCAGACAGACCGCGACGCAGACCCAGTGAACGGGCGACAAACGATGCGGGAATGGAGAACAGGAAATACGACAGGTAGAAGACCAGAGGCACCAGAAAAGCGCTGACGTCTCCCAGTGAGAACGCAACCCGGACAAACGAGATCAGCGGCCCGTTTAGCCAGGTCACAAAACCCATCATGAAGAAGATGGCGGCGGCAACACCAAGTGGACCAAGGCCGTATGAGCCAGTCAGGCTGTCCGGGGAACGGTTCATGTCACTTCGGCTCCACAGGCCTGATCGTACAGGCCAAGAACTGTGTCGATTGCGGAAAGAATAACTGCGCGCGGATGCCGTGGAAGCAGTCCGTCGCGGATTTTTTCGTACTGCACAGGCAGGAACTGGCTCAGAAGCGGATCTGGCAGCCCTGTTTCCTCAAGTTGGCGCAGAAGCGTTTCAACGGCGGCTTCCGCATCCGGCTGCGGCCAGTAATAGCGGATGCGGTCGCTGTACGCATAGTGACGGAGAATGGCGAGCTTGCTCTCTGTGCCTTCGTAATGGCCACGCCACTGCGCGGGCTGCTGCGTCATGATCCGTTCCATGACCGCCCGCAGGCTTTCCTGCTGCGGCAGAAGGACAGAGCGGATGCCGTCCAGCCCATAAAGGGCTTCACGCAGGGCAAAAGTCAGGCCGGGACCGACTTTCAGAAGCAGAAAGCCGTCTTCCACAAGCGCGCGCAGGGCGGGGAGGGGCTGATAATCAGTCGAATGGGCCTCAAAGATTTGGCCCGGCATCTGGTTCAGTGTGGCCGAGAGGGACTGCGCGCGTGGCCGGTCGTAAATCACGACATCTTCCACACCGAATTCTACGCCCGGCTGAACGACAAGCCCGATCACACGGCTCCAGACGTCGTCGCCCAGAACCCGGCGGAACAGCGTTTCGTGAACCTGAAGTGTTGCAGTGGCAGCGTCCGGAGAGGTTGGCTCCAGATGATCCAGAGCCTCAGCCGTACCACCTGGAACAGGGACTTCCGTTCCAATGATATAGACGGCCTGACCGGGAGCCGCGCTTTCGGCGCGCTGTGCAAGGGCGCAGGCGCGCTCGGCAACGGTTTCATCGGAAAGCGCAACCGGTTCGCCCGCGCAGCCCATGCTGGCATCGAGATGCAGTTTGACGAAACCCGCTTTTGCGAAGGCTTCGATCATGGTCAGGGCCTTGTCCATGGCTTCCTGCGGGGGCAGGGATTTCCATGGATTGGGGCCAAGATGGTCGCCGCCCAGCAGAACAAGATGCGCCGGGCAGCCGACCTTAGCGGCAATTCCAAGCACAAGATCCCGGAAATCTGCCGGGGTCATGCCAGTATAACCCCCATCCTGATTGACCTGATTGCAGGTCGCCTCGATCAGAACATGCCTCTTGGTCCGGGCAGCGCGTTGAAGCGCCGCCTCCAGTATCAATGGGTGTGCGGAACAGACAGAGGTCAGTCCTTGACGTTGGGCTTTCGGAACGTCTGGATCGTGCGTCTGGAGAACGAGGTTCAGGAACGGAGAAAGGCTCATGAATCAGGCGATCGTCACAACTTTGGTCAGATGACGAGGGGCCAGAGTATCCAATCCCTTCGAGCGCGCGACATATTCGCCGAAAAGCTGAAGCACTGGCAGAACGACCAACGGGCGAACATCTGCGTCTTCCTTAACGGAAAGAGAGACGGTGCCGGGGCCACCAATGCCGAGAACGCGTGCGCCCTTGCCGATCAGATCCTTGGCAAGAATGCTTTCTTCTTCCAGCGTGTCTGGGTGGTACAGGAAGACGACGAGCGAACTGTCATCAATCAGGCTGATCGGGCCGTGACGGTATTCCAGAGGATGATGCGCTTCCGTCTGGCTGAGGCTCATTTCCTGAAGTTTCAGGGAGCCTTCGCGGGCAACACCATAAAGCGCACCAGCGCCCAGGAACACGAAATGGGAACGCCCTTCGATCAGAGCCTTGAGCTGCGGATCTGCGGCGTTAAGGAGTTCCTCGGCAGCCTTTGTTGTGTCCGGCGTGACGGAAATACCCGCATAACGCAGACCCATCAGCAGCATCAGACTGGCCGACGCTGTCATGACGATGCCTTCTTCCGCATGGGTTTCGGCCAAGACGGTTTCGTCTGCGTTCTTCTCGAGACTGGTCTCTTCCGCGCAGGTGAAAGCCGTAACGTGTAGACCGTTCTTTCGGCTTTCGATGGCAGCGGCAACCGTCTCAGTCGACTCTCCGCTGCGTGAAAGAGCTAGAATGTTTGGGCGGATTGAGGACGGTACATAATCCTGCGGGCGGCGTGTCCACTCGTTGCCTGCAACAGCACGCGAAAACACACTGTTGGCGTTCAGGCTTGCCGCGATTGAATCCGCAATATGAACGGATGTTCCACATCCCACGACGACCGTGAAGGTCTCCGGGTCCGGATGCACATCCTGCATGTCTACCTGGTTCCAGAGGGGAAACTGTTCGCGAATACCGCGCTCAGTAGCGTTCATAAGAAAACCTTTCAGGCCCCTGAGCCTACGGTGTCGAGGGTACGGGAGAGGGATTGAATCCAATGTGTATCTGCGGCCCATCCAGCCTGGCGGGCAGCAGAAATGAGGCCTCCGCCAATGGGAGGGAGAAGAGGCGGGCGAGGCGCTCCGCATTGTTTTGCGATGGCATTTCGCAGGTACGCGCTTTGAAGCGTACCGCCCGCATAGCTCCAGGGAAGGTCTAATCCCGGCATTTTTCTACGCGCCGCAATGATATGCGTGGCCAGATCAGATGCAGCCTGATCCAGAAGAGCCATGGCCGTGACACAACCGTCTTCAGCAAGGGCAGACACATGGCGGGCGAGAGCTGCAACGGCAGAGCGAGGATGCTCAAGGGTGCCATACCACTCCAGAAGAGCAGGTGTGCAGAGTTCCGGGCTGGATGGCAGGCCCATGGCTGCAGTGAAGGGCGCCAGGAAGCAGGCGTCCTGCGTGTTCCGACCATCGAGAATGTGCGTCAGAAGTGCCAGGGCGTTTCGGCCGATCTGGTAGGCGCTGCCTTCATCGCCAAATAGGCTGCCCCATCCGCCGACCCGGCAATGCTTGCCCGCAGCATCGGACGCCCACGCCATGGAGCCTGTGCCAGACAGAAGAAGAATGCCGGGCTGCCCCCCAAATGCGGCTGAACAAGCCATGTCCACATCATTTGTGAGGGAATATGGAATGTCTCTGAGATTTTCGGAGACAGCGTTTTTTTGCCGGGCGCAAAGCGTTTCACTTTCGCCGTATCCGGCCAGTCCAAGTCCGACAGACTGGGTCTCGACAGGGAGCGCCTGCAAAAGGCCTGTCAGCCTCTCGCGCCAGAGGGGTTGGTCAAAAGGGTTTGTTCCGCCTGTCTGCCGGCTGGCGGCGACTGTTCCATCCTGACGAAGGACAACAAGGAGAGTCTTGCTGCCCCCGCCGTCAATCGCTGCGATACAGGGTTCAGTCACGGCCAAGCTTTCTTGCGGGTAGTAGGATCCTGTCTCGATCTGACTAGCCAGAGGCCAGTCATGTCAAGTCATCTTTCTGAGCGAAACGTTCCGATTTCGATCATTTTATGCGTGCTTTTTGAAAAATATGGGTATGCTCCGGCGCACCGTGTCATGGCTCAGTGGGGAGAGCGTCTTTTGGCTTCTGACCGGCTGGCTCAGATCCGGCATTACCTTTACCTGAACGGAATGAGTGGTGTCCACGAGTTGGCCAGACAGGTAGATGCCTCTCTTGCGACGATCCGGCGGGATCTTCAGTTGCTTGAAGAGCAGGGCATTGTCATCCGGACACGCGGCTGTGCGTCCCTGACTGCTTCCATCGATCGAGAGGTTGCGTTTGAGGCGCGGGAAAACCACGCACTCGAACACAAGCGAGCCATTGCGGATCTGGCTTTTTGTCGGATCGAGCGAGGATCAAAGGTTTTCTTTGATGCCGGGACAACCGTTCTGCAGCTCGCGCGGCGTCTGCGCATTTCGCCCATGCCACTGACGGTCTTTTCCAACAACATTATGGTCTCGGAAATGCTGAGCGGTGTTGAAGGTGTCGAGACGATTCTTCTTGGTGGCAGAGTGAGGCATACCAATCGTAGTCTGGTTGGACTTTTGGCCGAGCAGGCACTGGAGAAACTTTGGTTCGATCAGGTATTTCTCGGCGCCAGTGCTGTGCAGCCAGACGCGACGATTTCGACGCCTGATGAGGAAGAGGCCAGGCTCAACGCGCTTATGATGAAGCGGACGGAGACGTGCTTTCTTCTTGTGGATAGTACAAAATTTGCGCGCCACTCCACTTACAGTGTCGGTTTCCTGGATCAGGTTTCCTGTATTTTTACAGATACCGATCTTGATGCCCGACAGGTTCAGTCTCTGCGAGACGAGGGGCATGACGTCGTGCTCGCGGGGCATGCAGAAGGAAAGATATAGGATGCTGAACGAGCCCAAAATTCTGGCTGAGGTTTCAGGCCTGGCTGATCTTTATGAAAAAGCGTTGGGTGAAAATGATCTTCAGACCCTGGATGACCTCTTTTATGCGGGGCCGGAGACAGTCCGGTACGGGGTTGGTGAAAATCTTTATGGTATCGAAGAAATCAGGGAATTCCGGAAGCAGCGTCCAGGAGGCTCTCCGCCACGGGATGTGCTGAAACGCGTCATCACGGTGATTGGTCAGGATGCTGCCGTGGTTGATCTGGAGTTTCAACGCCGGGGTGGTTCCAAAATCGGCCGTCAGAGTCAGACATGGTTTCGTACGCAGAATGGCTGGAAGATTCTGGCTGCGCATGTTTCCCTGATGGCCGACATATCCTGAAGACTGACTCTGAAGAGGCGACGGCAGCAGCATGAATCTTTCGGAAGATAAAGAAATCGAGGTTCTCGCAACGGCGAATGGCCTTGTGATACCCGCTGAATTTCATAAGGGCGTTCGGATGAACCTCGACCTTCTGCGTTCCTATGCGACCCTGATCGAGGGAATGGAACTGTCAGACAGGCTTGAACCTGCGTTCGAGTACGAACCATGAGCGGGCTTGAATTTCGCACGCTGGACATTGCTGCGCGTGTTCGAAGCGGCGAGTTATCTGCAACAGACGTAACCAAAGCTGTTTTTGCAGACATCGCCGAGCGGGATGGAGCATTGAATTGCGTCACGCGTCCCCTCACGGATCGGGCATTTGCCGCTGCCGCTGCAGTTGATTCTGCTGTTGCGGAAGGCCGTGATCCTGGCGCGTTGGCGGGTGTTCCATTCGGGATCAAGGATCTGTTTGATGTGGCCGGTCAGGTTACGACAGCGGGTTCGAAGGTGCTGGCAAATGATCCGCCTGCGACGCGGGATGCCGCACTCGTGGCGCGATTGATGGACGCTGGAGCCATCCCTGTAGCACTGACAAACATGGACGAGTTCGCTTACGGCTTCGCGACGGACAATGCCCACCATGGCGTTACACGCAACCCTCATGCGCCGGATCATCTGGCAGGTGGTTCGTCTGGTGGATCGGCGGCTGGGGTGGCGGCGCGCCTATTTTCGCTTGGTCTGGGGTCCGATACCAACGGGTCCATCCGTGTTCCAGCCTCTTTGTGTGGTGTTTGGGGGCTTCGGGGAACGCAGGGGCGTTTTCCAATTGAGGGTAGCTACCCGTTTGTTGCCAGCCTCGACACAGTTGGGCCTTTCGCAGACAGTGCGGGCGGCCTGAGAGCGTGTTTTGAGGCATTGGTACGAACGGAAAACGCACCTGTTGATGTTGGTGGCTTGAAAGTGGCTCGCCTGGGTGGATGGTTTGCGGAGAATATGTCCGCTTCCATGCAGGAGGCAGTAGACGCACTGGCGGCCCGGCTTGGTGCCAAAAACAGGGTGGAACTGCCTGAAGTTGCGCGGGCGAGAGCGTCTGCTTTCGTGATCAGTGCCTCGGAAGGAGCAGCACTTCATCTGCATCGTCTGCGCACACAGGCGAAAGATTACGATCCGTCAGTACGTGATCGTCTGCTTGCTGGCGCCCTTTTGCCGGCTTCCCTGATTTTTCAGGCGCACCGTCTGAGAAACTGGTTCCGCGCACGGATGCATGAGGCTTTTGCTGATGCAGATATCCTGCTGGCGCCTGCTGTGGTGGGTGAGGCACCGCGCTTTGATCAGCCGTTGATCGAGGTAGGGGGTAAAATGGTCTCTGCGCGTGCCAATCTGGGGCTTTATACGCAACCGCTGACGTTGGCAGGCTTCCCGGTTTTGACGGTCCCGATGAAAACGGCAGGACTGCCGTTGGGAGCCCAGCTTATTGCGCGCCCGGGCAGGGAAGATCTGCTGCTGGCTCTGGGAGAATCCCTTGAGCGGGATGGAACTGCCGAAGCTCGATTGGTCTGAGCATGAGAAGGAGGCGCTTTTACAGGAGCGCCTCCTTCCCTTTAAGTTACCAGGCCGCCACGGACCCATCGCTGCGTGGGTCCGTGGCCCCTTCGAGGCGACCATTCGCGTGCCTTACGATGGCTCCGGCATGTCCCATGATGGATGACATGCCATGAAGCTGCTCAATCACATGTCCTGCATCCTGAAGGGCCTGAACTACGGTCGGATCAAATCCAGGCTCTAGTTTTAGCGACGTGCTTTCCTGCCCCCATGTGCGACCCAGGAGCCAGCGGGGACGGCAAATTGCTTCCTGTAGTGGGACGCCATGTCGGGCATAGCGGCTGAAAACGGCGGCCTGTGTCTGGGGTTGGCCTTCACCCCCCATGGTTCCGTAAACCATGACGCGTCCATCATTGAGGCGCGCAGCGGCGGGGTTCAGGGTGTGGAAAGGCTTTGAGCCGGGAAGCAGGCAGTTCCAGCCAGAGGGTTTCAGGCGGAATGAAGATCCACGGTTCTGCCAGAACAGACCGCTTTGCGGCAGCATTACACCGGAGCCAAACTCGAAATAGAGGCTCTGGATCATGCTGACCGCTACACCGTTGCTATCAATGGCACCCATCCATGTCGTGTCGCCCCACTGGGTTTCTTCCGTCCAGGGGAATGCTTCTGTCATGGAAATGCGGGCGGCCATTTCGTCGAGCGCTGACGGGTCTTGCAGAAGGGCGCGAATATCCTCTTCCGCAGTTGAGCGGCCATCGATTTCGCGATTTCGGTAACGAAAAGCCTGCTTCGTGGCCTCGATCAGTCCGTGAAGGTGTTCATAACTTTCTGGCGCGTCGCATTGGGGAAGACGATCTTCCAGCGCGAGGATCAGCAGAGAGGCTGCACCCTGTGTTGGGGGTGCCATATTATAGAGCGTCCCCATCGAGGTCTGAACATCCAGCGGCGCTTTGACTTCAGCGCGATGAGACAGGAAGTCGTCCAGACGCAGGGGGCTGCCAGCGGCTTCAAGATCGGCCGCCATGCCTTTTGCCAGATCGCCCTCATAAAAACTTCGCAGACCGTGACGTGCGAGGCTTCGGAGTGTAGCCGCCAGAATAGGGGAGGTCTGAATTTCCCCTTCCTGCCAGGGAATATCGTCAGGGATGCAGAAAGACCGAAAAGCCTCGTTTCCGCAAAGCTCTGCCTGCTTTTCCTTCAGAAGTGCGGCTTCGCTCTCCGAAACGACGCGTCCGGTGCTGGCATAATGGATGGCATCGCGCAGGAGGCGATCTAGCGGGAGGGAAGGTTGTTGCTTGGCACTTTCTTTCAGGGCTGCTTCCCATCCAGAGACCGTTCCGGCGACGGTATTGGCCGCCAGACCGCCGCGCCAAGGGATGACGCTGTGGCCAGCCTGAGCATACAGATCCAGCGTGGCATTTCTGGCCAGCCGTCCGCAGGCATCAATCGCAATGGTCTGCCCGTTGGGGTAGGAAATCAGCCAGAACGAATCTCCCCCGAGGCCTGTCATGTGGGGGTAGACCGCAGCCAGTGCGGCCGCTGTTGCTACAATGGCTTCAATAGCTGTCCCGCCATCCTTCAGGACGTCCAGTCCAGCCTGACTTGCGAGGTGATGGGGGGATGTCACCATCCCGCGGAGAGAATTGGGCGTCTGCATGGAAAATACCCGTCAGGCAGGAGGGGAAGATTGGAGGCGGGAGATATGGTCACACAAAGTCTGGATCAGCAGCTCTTCTGGCCCCTGAGCCGTCTGGTGACGTGTGGCCGCAATAAAATCGACATTCGGGATGCGCGGCAGGGAGGGTATTTCGCAAAGGGAAAGCCCATCAGACTCTCGCAGAAACCCTGGCTGCGCCGTAATGCCGTATCCTGCACGGACGGCGGCCAGAATTGCGCTCAGATTGCCGCTGGTGAAGGCGATGTGCCACGGGAGTTCGGCACGGTTCAGAGCTTCGATTGCAAGGCGCCGGGTGACGCTACCTTCCGGGAACGTCACCAGTGGAATGGACTGACCGTCTGAGAAAGGTATTTGCGCCGGGCCGAACCACCGCAACTCCTCGGTCCAGAGCTTCTGGCCGTGCGTCTCGGAAGAGCGACGCATCCCGCAAAGCAGGTCAATTTCGTCATTGTCCAGAAGGCGCGTCAGGGATGCACTGAGCCCGATAGTCATTGTGATCTGAAGAGAGGGATGTGCCGCGCGAAAAACGCCCAGAATTTCGGGGAAACGCGTTAACAGGAGGTCTTCCGTCACACCCAGCCGGATGGTTCCACGTGGTGTACCGTCCCGGAAGTAGGCAAACAGACTATCTTCAACCTGCAGAAGACGCTGGCCTAATGAGACGAGGGCCGTGCCATTTTCTGTCAGGCGTACAGCTTTTGTGCTGCGTGCCAGCAGCCGGGTGCTCAATTGCTCTTCCAGCCGGCTGACATGCTGACTGATCGTGGACTGACTGACACCCAGCATCTGCGCTGCAGACGTGAAATGCAGAGTTTCCGCAACCGCCAGAAACGACTGCAGATGCATGGGATCAAGATGGGTTTGATCTTTCATGCGAATATGTGAGGTGAGTTTTATCACGAGGTCAACTTGATCTGGTCCCGTTATGAGCGCAAACTTTATTCAAGATTGTACGTCCTTCTGGCGGAGACAAAATGACAGCCCACGGAGCCCGTGCCGTTCAACGGTGCCGCATTCTCGTTGAACCTCCATTCAGCGAGACGGCTGGTAGCCTTTTCCGTTTCTGGCTCGGAACATCCTATCGACATACCCTCGCTCAGGTCCAGATCTGGATGGAAGAGGCCGGTATGGATGTGCGGACCGATGCCGTGGGCAATCTGGTTGGTCGCTATGAAGGGACAGATCCGAAGGCGCCGGTTCTTATGATTGGCTCTCATCTTGATACCGTGCGGAATGGGGGAGCCTTTGACGGCAACCTCGGGGTGATGCTGGGAATCGAGCTGGTTGCAGCCTTGAAGGATCAGGGCACGCGCCTTCCATTTCCAATCGAGGTTATTGGGTTTGGTGACGAGGAAGGGTCCCGGTTTCCTGTTCCCATGATCTGCTCCCGAACAATGACGGGGGAGATCAGTGCCGTTCCTCAGGGCGTAACGGATTCTCAAGGCATGACGGTTGCCGACGCGATGCTGGCATATGGCCTGGACCCGTCGCAGCTAAAGAATGCAACGCGCCGACCAGAGGATATTCTGGCCTTTATCGAACCGCATATCGAACAGGGCCCTTGTCTGGAAGCTGCGGATGAGCCCTTGGGCGTCGTGACCGCGATCGCTGCCCAGACCCGTCAGCGCGTCATGGTCAAGGGGCAGGCCGATCATGCTGGTACTACGCCGATGACTCTACGTCGCGATGCGCTAGCCGGGGCTGCGGAGATGATGCTGGCAGTAGAAAAGCGTGGGTTGAACGGGGCCGGAAATCTCGTGGCAACGGTTGGGCAAATAGAAGTGACGCCCAACACGTCGAATGTCATTCCCGGCGATGTCTGGTTTTCACTGGATATGCGCGCAGGCTCCAATGAGGTGCGTGACGCACTGGCTGAAGACATCCGGTCTGATATTCGCGACATTGCGAACCGGCGTGGACTGGATGTCTCCTTTACGGCTCCACAGCAACTGGCAGCGGCAGCGTGCTCTCCGGGGATCATTGAACGATTTGCTTCGGCTGTTGAAACGGTAACAGGGCGCTCTGCCCCTCGGCTTCTCAGCGGTGCCGGGCACGACAGCATGGCTATGGCGGGCTTCTGCCCGATGGGTATGCTGTTTATTCGCAGCCCGGGTGGTCTGAGCCATCATCCAGATGAAACAGTGCTTGTGGAAGACGTTGAACTCGCCCATCGCACCCTGCTTGCTTGCGTCAAGGAATTTCAGTCATGACTTCATCTTTTGCTCAAATTGATCCGCCATCGCGCCTGCTGATGGGCGCAGGGCCTGCCAATGTGCACCCACGCATTCTACGGGCCATGGCAACGGACGTCATTGGCCAGATGGACCCCGAAATGACGGCTTACATGGATGAAACCATGGCGCTGTACCGGGAAGTCTTCCAGACAAAAAACCACTGGACGCTGCTGATCAACGGTTCCGCCCGTTCGGCCATTGAGGCTGCTCTGGTTTCGCTGGTTTCTCCGGGCATGAAGGTGCTTATTCCGCGGATCGGGCGCTTTGGCCTTCTGCTGACGGAAATTGTTCATCGGTGCGGCGGTATTCCCTGCACTGTGGATGTGGAGTGGGGGCAGGTTGTTGATCCGGCCGCCATTGAAGCTGCCATCATCGAACACAAGCCTGGCCTTGTGGCGACCGTGCATGGCGATACGTCCACCACAACTGCCCAGCCACTCGCTGAAATCGGGGCCATCTGCCGCCGTCATAACGTCCTTCTCTACGTCGATGCGACTGCTACGCTGGGCGGAATGGAGTTCAAGACGGACGCCTGGAACATCGATGTCGCAACTGCCGGGCTTCAGAAATGCCTTGGTGGACCGCCGGGATCTGCACCGATCACGCTATCGGATCGTGCTGTAGAAGCCATCCTGCGTCGGCGGCATGACGAAGCCGGTATTGCGACAGGCCAGCCGCAGGGTGAGGGGCCGGTGATTCAGTCGAATTACTTCGATCTGGCGATGCTCATGAATTACTGGTCTCCGGCACGGATGAACCATCACACTGAAGCGACGTCCATGCTTTATGCGTCCCGCGAGGCTGCTCGGATCGTGGTTGAGGAAGGTGTGGATGCACGTGTTGCCCGTCACACGCGCGCCGGACGGGCCATGGTGGCGGGTCTGCGGGCGATGGGGCTGCGCGTCTATGGCGACGACGCTACGCGGATGACCAATGTGACTGGCGTATGGGTTCCTGAAGGGGTTGATAACGCCCGGGTTCGCGAGCTGATGCGCAAGGACTTTGAAATCGAGATCGTCTCGTCTTTCGGTCCACTGACAGGCAAGATCTGGCGTATTGGCGCGATGGGTGTGAATGCGCAGAAGCACAAGGTTCTGTTGACCCTTGCGGCCTTTGAAGCCGTTCTCGCAGGTGAGGGCGTCAAGCTACCCCGTGGGGCCGGAGTAGATGCGGCGCGTGCTGCCTGGGATGCTGCCTGAAGTCTTTCGCAGTCAGATCAGGCCGGATTTAACTTTTCGGATGATTTTTCCGGCCTGACCCACTTTTCTTGCCACCGCCACTCTCCTTGTTGACGGTTGCCCAGGCACGGCTCTCAGCTTCTTTCTTAGGGACGCCGTGTTTTTCATAGTTTTCTTCGATGTGCTCAGCCTGGCGTTTCTGTTTGTCTGTGTAGGCTGATTTGTCTCCACGTGGCATGGTCTGTCCTCCTGAAAACAAGGTCTGAAGCGGCATTACGCTTTAAGAACCGTCAGGTTTTGCCAGTAAGATGGCCGGATGTGGTATTTTCATAGAATGTAAGACAGTTTTCTTTCATTAAGGGCTTGCCAAGCTCAAAGCCGTTAGTTAGAAAGCGCCCACCTCGATGGATGCGCCGGTGTAGCTCAGCTGGTAGAGCACGTCATTCGTAATGATGGGGTCGGGAGTTCGAATCTCTTCTCCGGCACCATCGAGGTATTTTCCTCAAAATAGATCAGGCTATCAGGCATACAGTTCCAGTATGCAGGCGGACTTTGATGTCTGGTTTTTGTCAGATTATTGCCAGAAAATTTTCTGGCTCTGGGCAAATGCTGTAAAATGGGTCTACCATTCGGCATCAGATCCTGATGCGTGGGCCACGTTGTGCTGGCTGCACTGTCTTATGGCGGCTCCATGCGTTAGGTTAGGAGCGTCATGACTGACCGTTTTCACAAACGCCTCTGGCAAAATGCCGTCAACCTGTCCCGGACACCGCAGCGCCCACGTGCGTCGTTGCATGTTGTGGAAGGTTTGCACGAATGCTCCGTCTGTGGGCTGTTCCAGAGGGTTCCTGAACTCAAGCCTGGGTTTCTGGCAGAGTGCGAACGCTGCGGTGCGCAAATTGCACGCCGTCGGAAGACCTCCGTCATTGGTGCGCCTGCTGCTTTCTGTGTGGCCTCCGCGGCGCTCTACATTGCTCTCCTGATCAGTCCACTCATGACGCTAAACGTCTATGGACGAGAGAACACCGTCGCTTTGATGTCTGGCCCTATTGAGCTATCGCATCAGAGCTACAACACCATGTCTTTCCTAGTCGGACTGACAACTTTGGTCATGCCAGGCATTGTCATCGCCTTGATGGGGGCTGTGCTGTATGGCGCGTCCCGCCCCCACATGCCTGACTGGACCCCGAGACTTCTGACCTGGTACGATCGCCTTCGTGGCTGGTCCATGGTGGAAGTCTATGTTCTGGGCGTTCTGGTTGCCTATACCAAGCTCGTGGATCTTGCCCTCGTCGATCTGCAACCCGGAGTGTACCTGCTGGGTGGCCTGATGCTGACGATGGCCGCAATGGATTCCACGTTTGATGACGATCTGATCTGGAACAATCGCGACTTGCGAAAAAGGGTGGACGGACATCGCGGGCGCATTCTGGATGTTGCTCATCTGGATGCTCACGAAGACGCGCTTCCTCCTGTTGAGCACATGCTGTCCTGTCACGCCTGCGGACTGGTGGTCGCTTTTGATCATCCTGTTTTGCAGGAGGCAGATATGGGCGATTGTCCGCGGTGCGATCAGATTTTGCGCCGACGTAAAAGACAAAGCCTTGCATCTGCCAGCTGTCTCCTGATCGCTGGCGTTATTTTCTACATTCCGGCCAATATGCTGCCTGTCATGACTTACACCAAGGTGGGGTCAGGCGCGCCGAGTACCATTATCAGCGGCGTGATTGAGTTGTGGCAGGCTGGTATGGTGCCTTTGGCCCTGCTGGTTCTTTTTGCCAGCATTACCGTGCCGGTTCTGAAAATTCTGGCCTTGAGTTTCATGATCATCAGCACGAAGCTGAGGTCCCGGTGGCAGTTGCCGCTGCTTGGGAAACTCTACCGCATGGTGGACATTATCGGGCGTTGGTCGATGATCGACGTCTTCATGATCTCTATTCTTTGTGCGGTGGTCCATTTTGCGTTTCTGGCGAATGTGACTGCCGATCCCGGCATGATCTGTTTTGCTCTGGTCGTGATCTTGACCATTTTTGCCGTGGAGCTGTTTGATCCTCGAGCAATGTGGGATGCAGCCGGCCTGAACAGTTCTGTGGCCGCTGACACAACAAGGCGTAGCCTTTCTGATGGCCGGCCAACCGATGGCCCGGCCCCTTCTTCTGATACCTCTATGGAGCCTGAAAGCGCGTGAGCGATTCCCGAAATAATCGCGGGCAGCAGCCGGCCTTTCCGGAGGAAGCTCCGGTACGCCGGACCCGCTTCTCCCTGATTCTGCTGATTCCAGTTCTGGCTATTCTGATTTCTGGTTGGCTGGCCTGGAAGCATTTTGCCACGCGTGGGCCCGAGATCACGATTACCTTTGATACTGCAGATGGCCTCACTCCTGGCCAGACGCAGGTCAAGAACAAGGCCGTGACGCTAGGTACAGTGCAGGACATTACTCTGAGCCGTGACATGCGTCATGTGAGCGTCAAGGTTCAGATGAATGCGAATAGCGCTCATATTCTGACAGACAGCACGCGTTTCTGGGTTGTGCGGCCACGTATTAACGGTGCCAGCATCACCGGACTCGATACGTTGATTTCCGGGGCTTATATCGCGATTGATCCTGGAACCTCTGGGGAGCATTACCAGACTGAATTCCGCGGTCTTGAAGCAGCACCGGGCGTCCGCTCTGACCAGCCTGGAACAACATTCTGGCTCGTGTCACCGGCTCTCGGTTCATTGGGTGAGGGCGCTCCCGTTTTCTTCCGGGATGTCCCTGTTGGTGATGTGCTGGGCTATACGATGCCGCCGGGGGGTGAAGGCCCGATTGTTGTGCAGGTCTTCATCAAGGCGCCATATGATCATTACCTGCGTACAGACAGTCGCTTCTGGAATGTCTCAGGAATTCAGGTTGGTCTGGGTGCCGGTGGTCTGAAGGTTCAGATGCAGTCGCTGCAAGCGCTGTTCTCTGGTGGTGTGGCGTTTGGGCTACCGGATAATCGGAACGCCGTGAATGCGCCTGTTGCCCCTGCAAACTCGGTTTTCAAGCTCTACACAAGCCAAGCCGATGCAGAAAGTGCCCGCTACCATCAGCGCCTCCGTGTTGTGACGTATATCGATACATCCGTGAAGGGGCTTGCGGCTGGAAGTCAGGTCAGTCTGTTCGGCCTGCAGGTTGGAACAGTGACATCTGTAAAGTTGCAGATGCCTTCTCCGCAGGCGCACCCGAAGGTCCGGGTAGAAATGCAGATCGAGCCTGAGCGCATGATGCCTGAATGGAGCGAAAGCCAGCTTGCGCGTGCCAAGGAGTATCTTGCCGCGTTCGTGGCCAATGGCCTGCGTGCTTCCGTCCAAAGTGCCAGCTTCCTGACGGGTGAATCGCTGATCGGGCTACAGTTCGTGAAGAATGCACCACCTGTGACCATGACGTATGAGGGTGACGTCGCTGTGCTCCCCAGTCAGCCAGGTGGCATGGATGGGATTATGGAGTCTGTTTCCACCATCACGGACAAGATTGCAGCGATGCCGCTCACGCAGATTGGTGAGCACGTCAATGACCTGATCGCGCATGCGGATGGCCGTTTGAACAGCCGCGAAGTGACGCAGTCTCTGGTTGCGTTGCGTAATTCGCTCCAAAACCTGGATGCGTTGAGCAAGAATGCCAATCAGCATCTTCCAGAGCTTATGACGGCCCTGCAGGGAACCTTGACCAATGCTCAGACTCTTCTTGGGTCCTACGGCGGAGATACAGATTTTCAGCGTAGCCTTCAGGGCATGATTACACAGATGACTCAGATGGCGCGTTCGCTCCGCTTCTTGACGGACTATCTGGGACATCATCCATCAGCACTTATTACCGGTCGTAGGAACTGATCCCATGGCAAAATATTCGTTTCTTCGTGTGCGCCTGTTGTCCATGGGATGCATGTTTGGTCTGTCAGTCTCACTGGTGGCCTGTAGCAGCGATCCCAAGCTGTACACGCTGGCATCTGTATCCGGGATGGTTCAATCGGGCGGTCCTGTTGTCGTGGAAGTCCGGACGCCTGTTGTTCCTTCTCGCCTCGATCGGGATACTATTGTTCGCCAGAATCGCGATTACCAGACGACATTGGCGACTGGCGATAGCTGGAGCGAAGCGCTTCCAGACATGATAGCCCAGACATTGACGACTGATCTGTCGCAGCGTCTTCCGGGGACAACTGTCGTGTCGCAGGGAGATGCGGTAACTACGACACCCTCTGCTTATGTAGAAGTGACAATCCGGAATTTCGAAGCCGATGCGGCTGGCCATGCGCTTATCACTGGTGCTGTATCCGTTCATCCTGCCCAGAAGATGATTGGCCCGGTTTTGACTGAAGCGTTTGCCTGGCAATCTCCTGAGAGTGCGCAGCTTAATACCGGTAAGCTGGTGGCGTCTCTCAGTCAGGGGCTGTCCGTTCTCGCGGATCATGCGGCTTCCCGGCTGCGATCACTTCCCTCTACAAGCCGGTAAGAGGGACTACCCTAGGCAATAAAAAAGGCTCCCAATGGGAGCCTTTTTTATTCATACCGTCTCAGCAGAAGAGATTAGAGCTTCTCAACCTGCGTGAAGTCCAGGTCCACCGGGGTCGAACGACCGAAGATGGAAACACTGACCTTGAGGCGCTGACGTTCTTCGTCGACTTCTTCGATCATGCCCGTAAAGGACGTGAACGGTCCGTCTGCAACGCGAATCTGCTCGCCGATCTCGAAGGTGAGGGCAGAACGTGGACGTTCCACACCTTCCTGAGCCTGTTTCATGATCCGGTCTGCTTCTGCAGCCGTAATCGGGGTTGGGCGATTGCGCGTTCCCAGAAAGCCAGTGACCTTGGGGGTGTCCTTGACGAGATGCCATGCATCATCCGTCAGTTCCATCTTCACAAGAACGTAGCCGGGGAAGAACTTGCGCTCTGAATTGACCTTACGGCCCCGGCGCATTTCCGTCACGTCTTCAGATGGGACAAGAATCTGCTCGAAATGGTCAGATAAGCCCTTCTGTGCAGCCTGCTCCTGAATATGGCTCGCGATCTTTTTCTCGAACCCGGAATAGACATGCACAACATACCAACGTTTTGCCATGCTGCGGACCTAGCCTCCAACGCCAAACAGCTCGCGGACGCCCAGGCCAATGACCTGATCCACGATGAAGAAGAAGATGCAGGTCACGGTAACCATGGCAAGCACCGCACCCGTCGTAATGAGGGTGTTACGACGTGTAGGCCACGTAACCCGCTTGGCTTCGTTGCGCACGTCTTTGATGTACGTGCCCAGATTGAAGCCGGATCCGTTTTTATGAGGCGCCGTCTTACGCGACTCGTCTTTCGGGGTAGTGACCGACACCATCGTCCTCGAATCAAATGAAAATCCGCGTCCCGGTGCCGGAAAAGCTATCCGGTAAAGCGGGGTGGCAGGGGCGGAGGGTCTCGAACCCACAACCTTCGGTTTTGGAGACCGACGCTCTAGCCAATTGAGCTACGCCCCTATCATCGGGGGTACCACAAAGACTGTGATACACCAACGACAGTGGGGCGGAAAAGATAATGTTCAGGGATGAAAGTCAAGTACCCATAAGCATCTAGGTTCATATTTTTCATTTCTGGCATTCCCCCTCTTGCGAGGATGCTGAGGAATGGAGTATGACACCGGCAACCTAAGGGCGGGCGTAGCATAGTGGTAATGCAGTAGCCTTCCAAGCTTCTGAGGAGGGTTCGATTCCCTTCGCCCGCTCCAGTAGGTTCCCCAAAAAATCTGATCCAAGCTACTAACAAAGCTGGCTACGTCTATTGCCGTTTTTGCTCTGGCAGGCGTCCGGCCGCAGTTCCTGTGAACTGAATTGTATACTCCGCAACTCTCTTGCTCGATGCCGGCATTTTATCGCTGCCTGAAGACAGTCCTCAATGATGGTAAGGCAATTCCGCAAAATTGTAGAAATTCTGAGCTCTCCCTGACAGCAGCAGGCTGGCATGCGCGCTACTGTTTTTTTGGGAATGAAGAATTTGCCCGCAAAGAGCAGTGTTGCGCCGAAAAATTTTGTTGTGCGGTAAGGTTGTAGCTCTGCCTCGGTTGCACTGGATCATGGGGACGTGCTAGAGGCGGCGCCAAGTGGAGGACCGGGTTCAGACGAATCCTGCGTAGGGTCGTGTGTGCCTGAATCCCAACGGATTTGGAAGCAAGGGACCGGATAAGCCGGTTCCGGCCGCATCCTGCGGCGGAAAAGTGAGACGGAACACGCGTGTGACGGTGACACAGGTGCCGCAGATGGGCCCCACAGGTGGCTTGGCTCAACGCTATGCCCGAGCGCTTTATGATTATGCCTCAGAGCAGGGAGCGCTCTCTGATGTGCTGGCTCAGGTTCGGGGACTTCGCGATGCGATTTCCCAGAGTGCTGACCTGCGGACGTTCCTTGCGGACTCCCGCCTTGATGCGCATCGCTCAAGCAAGGTAGCTGGTGCCCTGACCGAGAAACTCGGTTTTGGAGATGCCGTCCGTCGCTTCGTCGGCGTGATTGCTGCTAACCACCGTCTTGCTGATCTCGCTTCTATTCTGGACGGCGTGCTGGCCCTTGATGCGAGCCTCCGCGGCGAAACCGTTGCAGAAATCCGCTCCGCTCAGCCTCTTACTGACATGCAGCGCAGCCAGCTTCAGGGCCGTCTGGCCGAAGCAGGTTACAGCCGCGTGTCCATGATCGAACGTACAGATGCCTCCCTGATTGGCGGCATGACTGTGCGTGTCGGTTCTACATTGTTTGATACTTCGATCGCCGGGCGCCTGACTCGCCTGCAGAACGCCATGAAGGGAGCCGCGTGATGGATATCCGTCCCGCTGAGATTTCGGACATCCTCAAGCAGCAGATCGCGTCTTTCGACAAGGTCGAGACCGTTTCCGAGACGGGCACGGTCCTGTCGATTGGTGACGGCATTGCTCGTGTTTACGGCCTGACAAACGTCATGGCTGGCGAAATGGTCGAGTTTGAAGGCTCTGGCCTCAAGGGCATGGCGCTGAACCTCGAAGCCGACAACGTTGGTATCGTGATTTTCGGTGATGGCGACGAAATCCGTGAAGGTGACACGGTTCTTCGCACGAAGTCCGTTGTTGAAGTTCCGGTTGGCAAGGGGCTCCTTGGTCGCGTTGTTGACGGCCTTGGTAACCCGATCGACGGTCGTGGCCCGCTGACGGACGTGGAATATCGCCGCGCCGAAGTGAAGGCGCCAGGCATCATGCCACGTCAATCGGTTAGCGAACCGATGCAGACGGGTATCAAGGCCATTGACGCTCTCGTTCCGATCGGGCGTGGCCAGCGTGAGCTGATCATTGGTGACCGCCAGACCGGTAAGACGGCGATCCTGGTTGACACCATTGTGGCCCAGAAGCCTGTCAATGCCGAAGGCGACCCGAAGAAGTCTCTTTACTGCATTTATGTTGCAGTTGGTCAGAAGCGCTCCACGGTTGCAAACCTTGTTCGTACGCTGACGGAGCAGGGCGCGATGGAGTATTCCATCGTTGTTGCTGCCACGGCTTCTGATGCTGCACCAATGCAGTACCTGGCTCCCTACACGGCTTGCGCCATGGGTGAGTACTTCCGTGACAACGGCATGCATGCTCTGGCTTGCTACGATGACCTGTCGAAGCAGGCTGTTGCATACCGTCAGATGTCACTGCTGCTGCGCCGTCCGCCGGCACGTGAAGCTTTCCCGGGTGACGTGTTCTATCTGCACTCCCGTCTTCTCGAGCGTGCAGCCAAGATGTCTGATGCCAACGGCGGCGGTTCTCTGACGGCTCTGCCGGTTATTGAGACGCAGGCTGGTGACACGGCTGCATACATCCCGACCAACGTGATTTCCATCACCGACGGTCAGATCTTCCTTGAGACGGACCTGTTCTACAAGGGTATCCGTCCGGCCGTGAACGTTGGTGGTTCTGTGTCCCGTGTGGGCTCGGCTGCTCAGATCAAGGCGATGAAGCAGGTTGCTGGCAAGATCAAGCTTGAGCTGGCTCAGTATCGTGAAATGGCTGCGTTCTCGCAGTTCGCTTCCGATCTGGATGCTGCAACGCGCAAGCAGCTTGATCGTGGTGCACGTCTGGTCGAGCTGCTGAAGCAGCCTGAGACGTCCCCGCTTCCGGTTGAAGAGCAGGTTGTTGTTCTTTTCGCTGGTACCCGTGGATATGTTGATCCGATCGCCGTGGATAAGGTTGTGGCCTACGAGGCTGCACTTCTGACGGAAATGCGTGGCGCTGGCGCTGGCATTCTGACAGCCATCCGCAACGATCGCCAGATCAAGCCGGAGACGGAAGGCAAGCTCAAGGAGCTGCTCGAAGCTTTCGGTAAGCGCTTTGCAGCCTGAGGATAGTCCATGGCTTCGCTGAAGGAACTGCGCGGTCGGATCACGGGCGTCAAATCGACGCGCAAGATCACGAACGCCATGAAAATGGTCGCAGCATCCAAGCTGCGACGCGCCCAGTCCCAGGCTGAGGCGGCTCGTCCCTACGCCGAGGCCATGGGCCGCATGATGGCGGAACTGGCAGCGGCAAGCCGCGGCGCTGATGCGTCCAGCCTGCCGACGCTGCTGGGCGGTACGGGTAAGGATCAGGTCCATCTTGTTGTGGTCCTGACGTCTGATCGTGGTCTGGCGGGTGGCTTTAACGCCAACATCGTTCGGAGTGCGCGTCAGCTGATCCGCACGCTGCGGGATGAGGGTCGGACAGTGCGTCTTCTGCCGGTTGGCCGTAAAGGTGCCGATATTCTTGCAAAGGAATATCCGGATCTGGTGGTTGAGCGCGTGGCAGGGACGGAGGGCCGTGACGTCGGTTTCGACAAGGCTGAGTATGTGGGCAAGAAAATTGTCGCCATGCTTGAAGCCGGCGAGATTGATCGCTGCACGCTGATTTACAACCGCTTCGTCAACGCGATGACGCAGATTGCCATCCAGCTTCCGCTGGTGCCTCTGTCCGTCGCGGAAAATGACAACGCGGCGCCTGCCGAGGCTGCCCAATACGAATTCGAGCCCGATGAGGCTACGCTCCTGGCCAATCTTCTGCCACGCAATCTTCAGGTGCAGATTTTTTCTGCCCTGCTGGAGAGTGCAGCAGGTGAGCAAGGTGCACGGATGACGGCTATGGACAACGCGAGCCGGAATGCCAGCAAGGCAATCGACCGTCTGTCCCAGAAGTACAACCGTACGCGCCAGGCCAACATTACCAATGAACTGATCGAGATCATCTCCGGCGCAGAAGCCGTTTGAGATCACGCAGGAGACGAACCGATGTCTGAGACTCTTAACCCTTCTGCCCCGGCTGCAAATAACGTCGTCGGCCGTGTCACGCAGGTGCGTGGCCCGGTTGTTGACGTGCAGTTCGAAGGCGATCTTCCGTTTATCCTGAACGCCCTTCATGTTCAGAACGGCGATCACACGCTTGTTCTGGAAGTTGCACAGGAAATCGGTGAGCGTCAGGTCCGCTGCATTGCCATGGACACGACGGACGGCCTGAGCCGTGGCGCGGAAGTCCGTGACACTGGCAAGCAGATCATGGTTCCGGTTGGCCCGGCTACACTTGGTCGTATCCTGAACGTCATTGGCGAAGCCATTGACGAACGTGGTCCGATCGTTAGCGACAAGTATTTCCCGATCCATCGTAAGGCTCCGTCCTTCGAGGAGCAGGCTGCTGCGTCCGAAATCCTCGTAACAGGCATCAAGGTCGTTGACCTTCTTTGCCCGTACCTGAAGGGCGGCAAGATCGGCCTGTTCGGTGGCGCAGGCGTTGGCAAGACCGTTATTATTCAGGAACTCATCAATAACATCGCGAAGGCACACGGTGGCGTGTCCGTGTTCGCAGGTGTGGGTGAGCGTACCCGTGAAGGTAACGACCTGTATTTCGAAATGCAGGACGCTGGCGTTATCAAGATCGCTGAAGACGGTTCCACGGAAGGCTCCAAGGTTGCTCTGGTCTATGGCCAGATGAACGAGCCGCCGGGAGCACGTGCCCGTGTTGCTCTGACGGGTCTGTCACTCGCAGAATATTTCCGTGACGAAGAAGGTCAGGACGTTCTGTTCTTCGTGGACAACATCTTCCGCTTCACGCAGGCTGGTTCGGAAGTGTCCGCTCTGCTGGGCCGTATTCCTTCCGCCGTGGGCTATCAGCCGACGCTGGCAACGGAAATGGGTGCCCTTCAGGAGCGCATCACGTCCACCAAGAAGGGCTCCATCACGTCCGTTCAGGCTGTGTATGTCCCTGCTGACGATCTGACCGATCCGGCACCTGCTGCGACCTTTGCTCACCTTGATGCCACGACGGTTCTGAACCGTTCGATCGCAGAAATGGGCATCTACCCAGCTGTTGACCCGCTGGACTCCACGTCCCGCTCGCTCGATCCGAAGATCGTCGGTCAGGAACATTACGACATCGCTCGTAAGGTTCAGCAGACGCTTCAGACCTACAAGGGTCTGCAGGACATCATCGCGATCCTGGGCATGGATGAGCTGTCTGAAGAAGACAAGAAGATCGTTGGCCGCGCACGTCGCATCCAGCGCTTCCTGTCCCAGCCGTTCCATGTGGCTGAAGTGTTCACAGGCGCACCTGGCAAGCTGGTTGCTCTGGAAGACACGATCCGTTCCTTCAAGGCTGTTGTAAACGGTGAATACGATCACCTGCCAGAAGGCGCGTTCTACATGGTCGGCGACATTGACGAGGCCATCGCCAAGGCCGAGAAGATGAAGCAGGAGGCCTGATCCTGATGCCCCTACGCATCGAGATCGTCAGCCCGGAAAAGCGCCTTGTTGACCGTCAGGTCGACATGGCGGTGGTCCCGGGCATGGAGGGCGATATTGCAGCCATGCCGGACCGTGCGCCGCTGATGCTTCAGCTGCGTGGTGGCGTTGTGGCCCTGTATGAAGGCGACAAGATCGTCGACCGTTATTTCGTGGGCGGTGGTTTCGCAGATATGGGCGCAGAACACTGCACCATTCTGGCAGATTCTGCTCAGCTCATGAGCGAGCTGTCTGCGGATGATGCCCGTGATCGTCTGCGTGATCTGGAAACCACATGGGCCCAGATCGAGCCGAACGATACTGATGCGCATGACCGTCTCAGCCGTGAAATCCAGAGCGTTCGCGCTGAACTGGAAGCTGTTGAAGGTCCTGCTTCAGTCTGAGGCTGAACGCAGCATCTATGAAAACAGAAAGAACCCACCCGGTCAGTTGACTGGGTGGGTTTTTCTTTGTCTGCAAGCTTCCTGTATGCTGCCGTCCAGACTTTACCAAGTGATGGTGGCGCGTAATGACGGACTCTTCCCCTGACACTGAAATTATGTCCGAGGGCGTTGATCTCGCCTCTGTAGAGGCAATCGAATGTGCTGGGGATGTAGTAGACGCAGAGCGGGAAGAAGGCGCGACATCTGAACCAATTGCAGAAGATATCGTCGAGCTGACGGTTGTCGTTCGGGAGAGCGTCAGTAGTGCGCTCTGGGAAAACAGCGTCCCAGTTTTGCTGGAGCTTGCGGTTCGTAATCTTGCAAATCGGGATCTCTCAGATGTCGAGATTACGCTGCATTCCAAGCCCGGTGTGCTCCGAACAACCTCCTGGCGGCTTCAGTCTCTCGGAATGGGACAGTTTCGGACGTTAGAGCGCCTCGATGTGGAACTGGATGGCGCCTATCTCGCCTCGCTGAGTGAAGCAACGCGCGCTGAAGTTCATTTTACAGTTTCGGAGATACAGCCCGATGGTGCGCGGGTGACGCTTCTCGAACGCGTTCTTCCTCTGACTGTCCGCTGCCGGAGCGAATGGGGCGGATTACAGGGGCTGCCTGATCTGCTTGCTGCTTTTGTTCTGCCTAATGATCCAGCTGTCGCAAAAATTCTTCGTTCAGCTTCTCTTCTTCTACAGGAGGCCGGCCACAGTGGCTCTTTGGAGGGATACCAAGGTGGTCGAAAGCGGGCGTGGGAACAGGCACAGGCGATCTGGTGCGCAATCGCTGGCTTAAACATTACATATGTCAGTCCCCCGGCCTCTTTTGTGGAGGCTGGCCAGAGGGTGCGTCTTCCCACTCAGATTGTGGAAGACCGACTGGCGACTTGCCTGGATACAGCCTTACTGTTTGCGTCCTGTCTTGAGGCTGTTGGCTTGCGGCCATTACTGATCATGCTCAAAGGTCATGCGTTTGCTGGTCTATGGCTATCTCGGGAGCAGTCTGGAACCTCAGTCATTCAGGATCTGCCTGGATTGCGGAACAGGGTAGCCCTTGATGATGTCTGTGTGTTCGAGACAACGCTTGTAACTGCAGCGTCTTGCCCGGATTTCGCAAAAGCCTGTGAGCGTGGGCTTGCCCAGCTTCAGGATGACGGTGAAGACTCGAAATTTGAAGAGGTCATAGACGTCCACCGCGCCCGACTGCGTCGCATTCGGCCGTTGTCATCGCTTGTGCCTAATACTGATCCGGCCGAGAGCGATGACGTGGAGACCTCTGCCACGCCTCAGCTAAAAGCAGCGCCTGATCTTCGGGAAGAACTCGGAGACCATGAAAACGAAGAGACACCGGAATCCCGTTTGGATCGCTGGTGTAAGCGGCTACTGGATATTTCAGGCCGAAGCCGCCTTCTGAACCTGCCACGCTCTGAGAAGCAGATCATCGAGATCTGCTGTGCAGATCCGGGAAGGTTGGAAGACCGTCTGGCAGAAATGCGGGGAGGGGAACGGAAACCAGCGCTCAGGCTTCGAGCTCGTCCCGAACTGATGGATGGGTCTGACCCGAGGAGTGCTGCGCTCCATCAGCAGCGTCATCATGACGATCAGCACAGGGCTATTGCCGCAGAGGCTCTGGAGCACGGTGAGCTACTGGTTGCCCGGGATGAAGCTGGCTTACAGTCTGCTCTTACAGAAATCTATCGCAAGGCGCGTGCGGCCGCGCAGGAGGGAGGGGCAAACACACTTTTCCTGACTCTGGGAGAGCTTGTGTGGGAACCTCGGGGGCGGGATCGCAAGGCGAGAGCTCCCTTGATTTTGGTCCCCGTTATTCTGGAACGTAGCAGCATCAACGCTCCGTTCCGGTTGCGCGCGCATACCGATGAAAGTCGGGTGAATGGCAGTCTGCTGGAAGTTCTTCGACAGGATTTCGCCATGCGGTTTCCTGAACTGGAAGGAGAGCTTCCTCAGGATGAGGCTGGTTTGGACGTTGCGCGCATCTTTGACATTTTCCGCGCAAAAATCCGCCAGCTCCCGCAATGGGAAGTTCAGGAACGTGTCAGCCTGACGACCCTCTCTTTCGCCAAGTTCCTCATGTGGAAGGATTTGCAGGAAAGACGGGACGCGCTGCGTATTAACCCGGTTGCCAGTCGTCTTCTGGATGGGGTTTCAGAGGCTGATGGTACCGGAAGTGCTTTTCCTACGGCCTTGTTCGAGGAACAGAAATCGCTGGATAACGTTCTGGACGAGGCTTCCCTGCTTTGTCCTATGGAAGCTGACTCGTCCCAATTGACCGCCGTAGCCCGGGCGGCGGCAGGTGAAAATTTTGTCCTGATCGGTCCGCCTGGAACCGGAAAAAGTCAGACGATTGCCAATATCATCGCTGATACGCTGGGCCGGGGTAAGACGGTCCTGTTCGTCGCAGAAAAGAGAACTGCGCTGGAAGTCGTGCGGAATCGTTTGCGTTCTGTAGGGCTGAGTGAGTTCTGTTTGGATCTGTTTTCGCCTCAGGCGGGGCGTGGCGCAGTGCTGGAACAGTTTCAGCAGGTTCAACTGGTCAGGGAAGAGTTTTCAACAGCGGAATGGACGTCGGCGCAAAGCCGTCTGATGGCCGTCCGCCAGGATCTGAATGCCTATGTGCAGGATCTGCATAAGCGGTGGAACAATGGATGGACTCCCTATCAGGCCATAGGCGTGGTTCTGGAGGCCGATCGTAACGGCACTTACCCGCTTGCTCTGAAATGGTCAGCTCCAGACGTCCATGCTGAAACAGACTGGGAGTCGCTCAAGAATGCGGCCAGTCTGTTAGCGGGGCTTTATGAGCGCTTCGGGCGGCATGCTCTGTCGCCTCAGTTGTTGGGAATAGAGCAGGAAGAGTGGACGTCTCGCTGGCAGGATCAGATTCTTCAGCAGAGTCAGGCTTTGAGAGGGCAGCTCGATGCGTTGTCTCAAGCAACGGATGATCTGTGCAGCGTACTGGGTTTGACTGGCACTGACCGATCATTGGCTCAACTCCATCGACTCCAGTCGTTCTGTGGTCTGTTGTATCGACCGGAAGCGGCCTGGGGAGCGTGGGCCCTTTCCGAAGATGCGCAGGACAAGGCTCAGGTTGTTCTTGCAGAAAAAGAACGGATTGCACGTCATTGCACTCTGGAGCAGGGGCTGGCTGTGCG
Source organism: Gluconobacter sp. GP1 (assembly GCF_032913585.1). Lineage (NCBI taxonomy): Bacteria > Pseudomonadati > Pseudomonadota > Alphaproteobacteria > Acetobacterales > Acetobacteraceae > Gluconobacter > Gluconobacter sp. GP1. The sequence continues at coordinate 3,027 of NZ_JASGXC010000006.1, read as the reverse complement.
TTGGAGTGATGCGAAAGCACTCCCGTTGGAAGACTTGCATCGTGAGTGGAAGGACTCCGAAGACAAATGGCTTCTTTCGCGCAGGAGTGCTCAGAAAGCTGTACGCCGCCGACTTGAAGCGAGTGCGAAAAGCGTCTTACCGGACGACTTGAGTGATGAGCTGTCCTGGCTTCTGGAGCTGTCTGCGCTGGAACGCGACCTGAAGGGAGCCCCTCATAGAGAGGTTGTCGGTTCTCTCTGGAGTGATGTGACGACCGATTTTGGCAAGATCGAAGCCGCTCTGCTCTGGGGAGCTGAGATTCGCGCCGCATTGGCAAGCTGTGTCTCGGATCTCGCAGGATTGCTCTCTGTGAGACGGCATATCCGGGAGCTGCTGACAGAAGGGCGTGATCTTCTTGCAGAGAGTGGTCCGGTAGGTCTGAAAATTGCGGGGTTCAGGAAGGCACTTTCGGCTGCTGAGGAAAGCCTGAGCCTTTTGGCTGACCTGGCGGGAAGTCCTCTTCTTGCAATCGAGCCAGATGGCGAAGACTGGCTGCTGCGTTTGTCTCAACATCTGACTGGCTGGCTTGAGCAGGGTAAAAATCTGCGGGACTGGTGTGCGTGGCGAAAGGCCTGTCATACAGCTGAGCGTCTGGGATTGGGTCCGTTAGTAGAGGCGCTTGTGGCAGAGCGCGTGGCTCCGAAAGAGCTTCAATCCGTTCTGACTGCCGCTTATGCCCGATGGTGGTTGGCAGCAGCCGTTGATGAGCAGCCACGACTGCGCGGTTTCGTTGCCGCAGCACATGAAGAACAGATCGAGCGCTTCAAGACGTGGGATGGTGATGCTGCCAGTCTGGCAGGGCGTCTGATCCGGGCAAGGCTCTCAGGTAATATTCCCGCTCAGGACGTGCGCCGACAGGACTCACAGTATGTGATGATTCATCGTGAAGCGCAGAAAAAAGCCCGGCATATGCCGATTCGTCAGTTGGCTGCTGCTGCACCACGGGCGGTGAGAGCGCTTACGCCCTGCTTCATGATGAGCCCTCTTTCCGTAGCGCAATATCTTCCCCCAGATAGTGAGCCGTTCGATCTGGTCATTTTCGATGAAGCCTCGCAGATCCCCACATGGGATGCCATTGGGGCCATCGGACGTGGCCGACAGGTGATCGTGGTCGGAGACCCCAAGCAGCTACCGCCGACCAGCTTCTTTGCGCGAAGTGAGAATGAGGACGACGACGGTGAACTCTGCGATATGGAGTCCATTCTCGATGAATGTCGTGCGGCAGGTGTGCCGGAAATTACGCTGAAATGGCACTATCGCAGCAGGCACGAGAGCCTGATCGCGTTTTCCAACAGTCAGTATTATGGCGGCGACCTCATCACGTTCCCCTCGAACGTGACGCAGGATCGAGCTGTTTCTTTTCAGTTTGTGGAGGGGGGCAACTACCAGAGAGGTGGCAGTAGAACCAATCCCGCAGAAGCCAGAGCCGTTGCGGATGCTGTTGTAAGGCATTTGAAGACTGACGGAGAGAAATCCGTTGGCGTCGTGACGTTCAACGGAGAACAGCAGACACTGATTACTGATCTGCTGGAAAAGGCCCAGATGGAGGATTCCTCGCTGGTGCCGTTCTTCAGCGAAGAGTGCCTGGAACCCGTCCTGATTCGAAATCTGGAAAATGTGCAGGGAGAAGAGCGGGACGTGATGTTCTTTTCCCTCACCTATGCGCCGGAGCTAAAAGGGGCGCCTTACGTTTCGTTTGGGCCGTTGAATCGTGCGGGCGGTGAAAGACGCCTCAACGTCGCTGTGACGCGGGCGCGTGAAAAACTGGTTGTTTTTGGTTCCCTGCGCGCTGAACAGATCGATCCGTCCAGAAGCTCTGCAGAAGGTGTATTGCATCTTCGGAAGTTTCTGACTTTTGCAGAGCACGGTGCAGGTGCACTTGCCGGTTTGCATCAAGGGTCAGTCGGAGAAGAAGAAAGCCGCTTTGAACTCGAAGTCTCGGCGCTGTTGCGTCAACGTGGATGGGATGTTCGTCCCCAGATAGGTGTCTCCCGCTTTCGGATTGATCTTGGCGTGGTGGACCCGGACATGCCCGGAAGCTTTCTTGCGGGCGTCGAGTGCGATGGCGCAACTTACCATCGCAGTGCCACCGCGCGTGATCGCGACAGACTGCGTCAGGCCGTTCTGGAAAATCTTGGCTGGGTGATTTTCCGTGTTTGGTCGACTGACTGGTGGCTGAATGCGAACCGCGAGGTGGAACGTCTGGATCAAGCCCTGAAGCTGAGATTGGAAGCCGTAAGAGAAAGTCGGCTTAGTCTTCCGGTCGAGGAGCCAGATACTGAGGTCCAGGAAGTGCCGGAGACTGAAAGCGCTTTCGTAGAAGAGCCATCTCTCTACGCGGGGTTTGTCCCTCATGACACGAGCGCTGCTGTGCCTGCTCCCTATATTCCGGAGGACGATAGTGAAGAGGCATTATCGGCACAGCCAGATGCGGCGCGTTTCACAGATGATGACTATCTGCCGGTTCTGCAGTCTCTGATTCAGCAGGCTCTCTGCGAGAAGGGGGTTCTGCATGAAACGGCCCTGATCCAGAAAATCGCGAGACAACATGGTTTCGCGCGGGCGGGACGACAGATCCGGGAGCGAGTTCTCACAGCCATCCCTGATGGCGTGGGAAAAACTACCGAAGACGCTGGAACGTTCTTTTGGGAAACAGAAGACGTTGTCTGCGATCCTGAGACCGTCTTGAAGCGAGACACTGGAGAGAGTGTTGATCCTGCTCAGGTTCCGACGTCGGTTCTAATGGCTTTGGCCAAGGAGCAGCAGGACAAAGGGCTTGGAGAAGAAGAGGGTATCGGAGAGATGCGAAAAGCCTGCGGATTAGGGCGTATCGGGGCGGCGAGCAGGCTGCGTTTCCACGACGCATGGCTTTCTGCGGCGGCAAACATAAAAAACTAAGGAAAAAGGGACGCCAGATGATTTTTCTGGCGTTTTTTTTGATTTTTTTAGTTTTGCTTTGTGAATGGAAAGTGTGTGTAAGGGTGAAA
>NZ_JASGXC010000005.1:79361-144873 GCF_032913585.1 Gluconobacter sp. GP1 | reverse complement strand
GCTTGGGGTTTTCGTTCGTCCACCCGACGCAACCGTCAGATGGCCGGCAAGGTCGCCACGGACATTGATCTGTAGCACCTTGTCGGACGGCGTGAGAACAATCGCCTCAGTCAGCGAGCGGATCACCTTGGCTACCTCCTGGCACTTTTCCTCCAGTTCGGATAAACTGTCAGAACCTTTATTGAACTGTTTCATTCATCAAAAATGAATAAATGTTAAAAAATGGGCATATGAAAATTATAGATCTATTTTTGAGTGTGAAGAGCCTGAGGCAAGAATGAAAAATGCAACGTATTCAATCTACACGTTTGAAAGTTATCATGGGAAAGAAGTCTTTGCTGATCCTAGAACTGGGCGGATCATGCAAGGAGAGGGTCAAGAATACCCTCTTATTTTAATTGAACTTCACAATTTTCCTAACACGGGAATAATTTTTTCACCTGACTCTTCGGTCAAAGATCTTTCATTCCCAAATTCTGAAGTAATTCCAAATTTTATTCCTGTAAATCTTCAGTCGTATGAAGAGCTTGGAGTGTGCGCATTTCAAGAAATTCGAACGGGAAATTATCTTCGTGCTGTAAATTCAAGTAATACTATTGATAATTTTGCAGCAGAAAATAGGAATTGGGAAAAATTTTCTCTTTATAGGAAAAAAGAAAATTTCATTAATGCTGAAAATAAAGTTATTTCTATAATAAATAAAATAATCGAAGATTATACAGGCTGTATTGAAATAATAAATTCCTTTAATGACATAGAATTTTTAAAAAATATTTTTAGTGTAATTATAAAAAATACCATTTGTTTGAATAAAATAATTGAAAATAAAGAAAAAATAAATGACCAAAAAAAATATAAATTGCTAAATGAAGTGAATAATGAAAATATTTTCTTTAAATCTTATAATGAATTTAAAAATAAAAATGCAATTAACGCATTTATTAATTCTAGTTTTGGTGTAAAAAGCAATGTAATAAAAGAAATTTTTGGAACATATAATAAAAATATACCAATATCTTTTTCTACATTAGAATCTGTAAGTAATACTCTACTATTTAATAATAAAAACATTCAGTCAGAGTTAAGTTTTCTTTCCTTTCCAGCAGGTCTGGTGAGCGGTGATAATTCATGCGTTTTAGGGAAGGATGGACATGTTTTTCTGACTGAAGGTTCTAATCGACTCCGTGAGCTTTGTCTGATGGATAACAATGCCCCTGAAGCTCATAATATCTCGGAGAAGTGGTTAGGCCTGATTAGAGAAAGAAAAGAAAAAATTTTACGTCGAGGTAGTAAATTTATTCAGGTAATTGTTCCTGAAAAAGTAAGCGCGATGCCAGATTATTTTGTGGGAGATTTTTTTGGTCCTACAGCTTATTTAAAGAACATAGAAGATAATGACATATACGAATATATAAGTTGCCTCGATATATTTTCAAATATAAACACTCAGGATGCTTATAAAAGGGTTGACACTCATCTGCAGCCATTAGGAGCATTTTCTATATTTAATGCTATTTCCGAAAAATTTTTTGGTCAAACATTTCCGACACCTCAGTTTTCTCGACAAAGAATAAGTGGAGGCGATTTGAGTTATCGTTTCTTTGGTCATGGCGTCAGAGAAGTCATTTATGAAGCAGAGATGAGTGAAGAGACTCGTTTTAGAAAATTAGTAGAAAATATCCTTCCACGGCCTGGAGCTCACAATGGGCAACGGAATGTCTGGAGAAATAGTCAGGCTCCCTTAGACTTAAAAGTTGTGGCTTTCGGGAATTCATTTTTTGGATCAGGGTTAGATCAATGTTGTCTGGGATGGTGGTTTTCTCATTTCTGTAAAGAATTTCATCATTTTTGGTCCCCTGAAATTGATTATGATTATTTGGATGCAGTGAATCCTGATTTCGTCATTTGTCAGACAGCCGAAAGATTTTTAGGTCGGGTACCACAAGCTTAAGGGAAATAGCATGAGTAATTCGATCATATTGTATGGCATCAAAGCCTGTGACTCTATGAAAAGAGCCCAGCTCTGGTTGACTGATCATGGTATTGATTACGCATTCCATGACTACAAGAAGAATGCGATCGCAAGGGCGGTTCTTGACGGTTGGGTCGGTCAGGTCGGTTGGGAAATATTGCTCAACAAGGCTGGCACGACGTTTCGCAAGCTGCCACCAGAGCAGAAGGAAGATATGACCCAGGAGAAAGCTATCAACTTGATGCTAGCTCAACCTTCCATGATCAAACGACCTGTTCTGGAACGTGAAGGCAAGATCGTGTGTATAGGTTTCAAACCTGCCGAGTACGAAGAGCTATTTGCGAGCTAAACTCCATGCTTACGGCATGAGGTTTAGCATCTTGATTTTGCGATGAAGCGTAGAGCGGCTGATGCCAAGCGTCCGAGCTGCCGCGCTGACATTGCCCTGCGTGGTGGCTAGGGCTGAGCGGATGACGTGGACCTCGGCTTTTCGGAAACTCAGCTCATCTTCTGAGTCCAGAAAGTTCATCAGAGCAGGCAGGTGCTCCAGTTCGCCTTCCGGCCAGTGCATGCGTTCCCGGCTCGCATGCGTGGCACCCTGCACATGCCCATCGGTATTCAGCGCAACCAGCGGCGTTGAACTCGCTGTCGCCAGACCCAGCGTAATGATCGTCTCGTTGGGGAAAAATTCCCGGAACAGCCTTTCTTCGATCTTACGAGCCGTGGTCGTCATGGTCTCCATCAGCAGACCTGCAAATGGCAGGATATCGTTCCCCGCAAAGGAACAGATGTTCAGAACACCTGCCAGTTTTCCACTAGCATTATAAAGAGGGGCGGCAATGCCGGTCAGGCCCCGGAAGCATAGCCGCCAGTGCTGGCTTTGAAGCACCATGACAGGCTTCTTTTCCTGAAGGCATGTTCCGATGCTGTTGGTGCCGGCATTCGCTTCGTCCCAGAGTGCACCAGCCTGAAAACCCCACCGACGGCATCCTGTCAGGTCGTCACGGCTGGTCTGGCGTGACAGTACAACGCCATTTGCATCAGCCAGCATCACGGTAAAGCCGAGCGCCATCACCATCGTATGCAGGCGCTCCATTTCTGGCAGCGCATGCTGGATCAGGAGACGCGTGCGGTTGCTGATAAAACGCAACTCCGGCTGGCTCAGAAGACGTGTTTCCCACCGCTCTGCCGGGTCAAGGTTATAGCTCGTGGAGCACCGGATCCATGACTCGGACAGACCGGTTTGTGGCGTAATGCCGGTCATGAGTGTCTCTCGATTTTCAGATGTGTCTCAGAACTGCGACAGGTGGCGACGATGTAGTCACAATCGGGTGAAAGAGATCCGATCATGGATAGCGTTGCGCGGGTTGTGGAAGGAACAAGGCAGTCAGAGTGCGTGACTGACTGGTGCCCGTATCTTTCAGACGAAAGTTTCGTCCACCGGTAGCTCTCACCTTTCTGTTGTAACGCTCTTGGCGAGGGATTGGATGCATGGATGAGAAACAAGCTTTTCAAGACAATCATCCGGCCGGCAGGGACAGACCTGCGCAGCAGTTTTCTGCCCTCGCACAGTCATATGGGGGACGGATCATATCCTGCTCCTTAAGCGATTAAGAGAGACAAAATATTTCAGAAAAAGTGGTTTTCCATATTTTTGAAAAACGAGGTGTCATGTCTTCTTCTCTCCAGAGGGTGCTGTCTCCAGTAACCTCTATCCTGCTCGCGCTTGTTGGGCTGTTCCTGCTGGGTGGGGGCGGTTATCTGCTCGTGCTCGGTGGGTCCTGGTTCTATGCGCTGGCTGGTCTCGTCATGCTTGCGGCGGCTGCCGTCAGCCTGAAGAACCCGTCTCAGGCAGGCCGTATTTATGCAGGTCTGCTGCTGGTTGCCACGATCTGGTCTGTTGTTGAAGTCGGCTTCAACATCTGGGGGCTGGAAGTTCGTCTGTTCACTCTGGTGGGCATTGCCTGCTGGATGCTTCTGCCGTGGGTCTGGCGCTCCAATGCGTCCTGGGCTGCGGACAAGCGCGAACTGGCTGGTTCTGCTGCCATCGCCGTTGTGGCGATCGTTGCAAGCTGCTTCACGTCCTATTCCATCAATGGCACGCTTCCGGCCGAGCGTATGGCTGCATCTGGTCAGGTTGACGAGACCGGCAAGGGCACGCCCGCAGCTGACTGGCCTGCTTATGGCCGGACGGTGGGCGGTGATCGTTACAGCCCGCTGGGTCAGATCACGCCTGCCAACATCAGCAACCTGAAGCGCGCCTGGGTTACCCAGACAGGTGACGTCCAGAAGGCTGACGAAGGCGTTGTGGCTGGTCCGGATCAGGGCCACGAGTTCAACCTCGAGGTTACCCCGATCAAGGTTGATGACACGCTCTACCTTTGCACGCCGCATAACTGGGTCATGGCCCTTGATGCCGCAACGGGTAAGGTGAAGTGGAAGTTCGATCCGAAGCCTGCTGCTGAAGATCTGGCTGCCAACGTCTATCTCGCCTGCCGCGGCGTCTCTTACTACAAGGCTCCGGACGACTATACCGCTCCTGATGGCTCCAAGGCCTGCCAGAAGCGTATTTTCTCCCCGGTTGGTGACGTTCGTCTTCTTGCTGTCGATGCTGAAACAGGCAAGCCCTGTGAAGACTTCGGCGAGCACGGCTTCATCTCCCTGCGCCAGTATCTTGGTCATGTGCCGCATGGCTTCCACTTCGTGACGTCTCCGCCGCTGGTGGTGAAGGATCGTGTGGTTCTTGGTGGCTGGATCTTTGATAACCAGGCGAACTTCGAGCCGTCCGGTGCAATCCGTGCGTTCAACCCGATTTCCGGTGAGATCGAGTGGGCATGGGATGCCGGTCACAACCCGGAAAACTGGAAGCCTGGCCCGAACGACGAGCTGACGCGTGACACTCCGAATGCATGGGGCGTTTACACGGCAGACGAGAACCTCGGCCTGCTTTACCTGCCGATGGGTAACTCCCCGCCGGATAACTGGGGTGGTTCACGCCGTCCGTTTGACGATGCAACCTCCAGTGCAACGATTGCTCTCGATATCGAAACTGGTGAGCGTCGCTGGACTTTCCAGACCGTGCATCACGATCTGTGGGACATGGATCTGGCCATTGGCCCGTCAATGGTTGATCTGCCAGGCCCGAACGGTGAAACCGTCCCGGCTCTGATCCAGACCACGAAGCGCGGTGAGTTCTTCGTTCTGGACCGTCGCACAGGCAAACCAGTTCCGGGTTACCCGGTTGAGGAACGTCCGGTTCCAACTGCTGGTGTTGCCGCAGACGACCATGTTTCTCCGACGCAGCCGTTTGCTGTTGGTCTGCCGTCTCTGACGCCGCCAGACCTCAAGGAAAGCGACATGTGGGGCGCGACGCTGCTGGATCAGATGATCTGCCGCATCCAGTTCCGTCAGTCCGCTTATGAAGGTCAGTTCACGCCGCCGCATGTTGGCAAGACGACCATCGTCTATCCGGCATTCTATGGTGTGGTTGACTGGCAGGGTGCGTCCATCGACCCGCAGCGCAAGCTGCTGATCGCCAACGCCAGCTACCTGCCATTCCGGATCCGTCTGGAGAAGCGTAACCACGCTGAAACCAGTGGTATCCTGCCGAAGTGGGACGGCAAGGGTGACAAGCCTGAAGCCAAGGGCGATGCGCTTAGTGTTTCTCCTGACTACGGTACGCCTTACATCGCTTACACCAGCCCGTGGCTGAACCCGCTTCAGATCCCCTGCAAGGGACCAGTCTGGGGTACGATCACCGCTATCGATCTGGTGACAAAGAAGATTGTCTGGCAGCATCCGGTTGGTACGACGCGCGACACCGGTCCTTTCCGGACGCACAACAACCTTCCGCTTCCGACCGGCATGTACAACATCGGTGGCAGTGTCATCACAAAGGGTGGCGTATCCTTCATGGGTGCGACGGCTGACGATTACCTGCGTGCCTTTGATGTCTCGACCGGTAAGGTTATCTGGCGTGACCGTCTGCCGGCTGGCGGCCAGGCAACCCCGATGTCCTATCAAATCGGCGAGAAGCAGTATGTTTTGATCGCCGCTGGCGGTCATGGGGGCCTTGGCACCCGCAGCGGTGACTATATCATCGCTTACACGATTGACGGACAGCAGGGCGCAGCCGCGCACTGATCTGGCCTTATTACTGCTGGAGCGCTTTCTTTACTGGAGGCGCTCCAGTTTCTTCTTCTACGGAAATAAAAGTCATGGTTCGCAAAATCTGGTCCGGAGGGTGTCTCCGGGCCCTGAGCATTCTATTGCCCGCTTCCTCCCTCCTACCAGCCCTTGCGGCACATGCTGCTGATATTCCTCTGGCCATCATTGGCCCGCATGAATACGACCTGCCGGTGGACTTCAAACCGTTCAACGTGCTCGTGCAGTACGGAGATGGGAATGTCGCGGGAAACACTTATGACAGTGGTGGCCGCCGTCAGCCCACTGGGGGAAGCCACACCTGGGCAGGTATGACGAAGTACGTGCACTTCCGCAGCTTCGACGCTCTGCCGCATGTCGGTTTTGCGTTTGAAGTCATTCAGTCGGAGAGCTTCGTTCTGGCTCAGGGCAAGGATTACGGTGGTCTTGGTCCGACAATCGTGGGCCCTGCCGTCTGGTTCAAGCCCAATGCTCACAGCACCTTCGGTATCCAGACCTTCATGCAGACTCCGGTTGGCACACGGGATGCGTTGTCCCCGAGCTACTGGTCAAACCTGTCCAGCTTCATGTTCGATTATGAATGGAAGCATTTCAGCTTCGATGGGGATCTGGGTGCAATTGTAGCATCCACGAAGCACAAGACAGGCGAGCACAGCTATTCGCCAGGGACGGTCTTTCATTCCAATCTGCGTTTCAGTTGGAAAGCGAGCAAGATTGTTGAGCCGTTTTTTGCATTCGACTGGCAGAACACAGCCGGAATGCGGGACAACACGGCCAATAGTTGGGTCAGTGAATCCAGTGGGCGCGAAGTCGCACTGGGTGTGGGCGCCATGGTCAATATTTCCAAGCGCGTCTCATTAACCGGGCGGTATTCTCATTCTGTCGATGGCAGAAACGTGCCTGAGACGAATGCGTATTACATGAAGCTGGTCTATCTCTGGTAATCTTAAAATTCCCTACTCGATTACATCCGCGAGTAGGGAATTCATCATGTATAAAATAAATTAATCGAGAAAATAAGTTATATCTTTGTCTAATATTAGTTTAATTTTATTTTTTATATTTTTGTCTTGTGGGCATAATCTAGACGCTTGAATAAAAGAAAACAAAGCTTCAGATGTTTTGCCGCATTCTTTATATATTTCTCCTAGATCTAACCACCCTAAAAGAGATTTATTATCTATTTTTAATCCCGCAATCGAATATCGTATTGCTTCTGAATGTACACCCAAATCCCACAGTATTCGCGTCATTATTCTGAATGAATTGGAAATTTTTTCATTCATAGAAATTGATTTTTTCGCGTAAAAATAAGCATCTAGATTAAATCCCGCTCGGTGCGCAGATTCTGCCATATTAAAATATAATTTATAGTTTATTGGACGAATAACCTCTATTTTTTTGCATAAATTTAAGGATTCTATATGTTTTCCCATATCTGACATGCATTTTGATATCGAAAATATCAAATCGTTATCTAGAGAAGATATAGAATTTATTACATGATCTTTGTTCAAAAAATCAAAATTTTCACAGTTTCTTACAATTTTTGATAGAATATTATCTGCGAGATACTCTTTTTTTGCTATTGAAAAAATCCTTTCTAAGCAGATTTCAGATACTTTGCTTGAATTCCTCAAATTTGACATTTGAAGATAGTATTGAGGAATATCTCTTCGCTTCTGGGCAAGTTTAAAGAAAGTTTTTGCGGTAGCTATTCCCATTAGGGCGCTAATTGTGAATTCTTCTAAAATTCCGGCTTGCCGCATCCATTCAGCTACTACATGACCAACGCAGAAAAATTTTAGTAAAATCAAGTTTTCTGAATGCAGCCTAGCGACATGTAAATTATCAATTTGGTCAAAAGGGTCATATGCTATGTATACCTTCCGCGCCAATTTTGCTCCATCACGTGCGTCAGAAAAATCTCCAGTCCAGTCTTGCTTCCAAGCTTGCGTGTGTCGTGTATCCCAAGGAATAATGTTGGGGTCTAATGAAGACTGTGGGTTAAAAGCTATTACTGTTGATCCAGGTACGGCTTGGCTAAATGTCAGGGCAGCGTAACCTCCCATTGAGGATCCATAAAATACAACGGTTTCAAATTTCGAGATAAAAGAGTTAAATTCTTTTGATCTAAAAAAAATATGGATACTATTTTTTCGATACCAATCGACTTCTATGGGCTTTATTCCTAATACATTATAATTTTTTTTATTTAAAAATTCTGCGCCCCAAGGTAATCTATTCTCGTCTGGGCGTAATTTTTCAGGTTCATGGGCATTTTCAAATGTTATAACAATATTTTTTGAATTTGTTTCAATGAAATCTAAATAATATCCTTCTATATTCATCCCTCTCGCGGCTAATTTATTTTTATAATTTCTTTTTAAATTAAACATATTTGTCCTTATTTTAGTTTATATTTTAATATAAATATGATTATATTCATATTCGGTTTATGGTGATATTACTTAATTTACCGAAGCTAATAAAAATAGCAATTCATCTATCTTGTATCAACTCCAGATGTTTGCGTCCGGGTTAAGCAGCAGCTTTTGGACGGAACCGGGCTGTCGAGATATCGCATTCGTAAGCGGCTGCGACCGAATGAGGGTCGAGCGCCAGCTCATCGACAGCATCGAGAATGCGTTCGACTTTGGCATCATCCATCAGCACGCTGAAATTCAGGCGTGTCCAGCCGGGCTTCTCGATTTCCTGCCCAGACAGAATGGCCTGACGAATTGCATCCGAGGCCGCTTCGTCAATGTCGAGCAGGCGATGTGCATACGGTCCTGCACAAGCGCATCCGCCACGCACCTGAATGCCGTAGCGGTCCGACAGCATGCGCGTGAAAAGCTGCTGGTGGATGAAGCCACCTGTGCTTTCGTCCCGGACCTGAAAAGAGAAGATAGGTAGCGCTTCAGCTGTGGCGTGACCAAGAATGCGGATATTCGGGTTTTTGCTCCAACGGGCAACAGCGCGGGCGCGAAGCTCCGCATTGCGGTCGCTCATGAAAGTCTGGCCGATGACGTCCTTGACGATAAAGGCCAGTGCCGCGCGGATGTCTCCCACCACGTCTGGTGTTCCACTCTCTTCGAGAGCTGCAAGGCTCGTGGTGTAGTCATGGTTCCAGGGGGAAACGAACCGTACTGTTCCTCCGCCTGGGAGAACCGGGCCGCATCGCGTCACGACGTCATTGCGGACGATCAAGACGCCTGAGGCTGCCGGGCCACCGATAAACTTGTGACAGGACACCGCCACGGCATCTTTTTCGAAAGGCGTGCCGGGCTTCATGTCGATTGGAAGATACGGAGCGGCACCGGCATAATCCCAGATCGCCAGAGCACCGTGCTGTTTCAGAAGTTCCGTTACGGCATCTACATCCGTCATGATGCCGGTGACGTTTGATGCTGCGGAGAAAGAGCCGACTTTCAGGCGGCCTTCGTCGCAGGCGGTCAGTGCATGTTCAAGAATGACAAGATCTGGACCACCATTCTCGGCTTCCGGGATCTCGATGATCTCGGCGCCACTTTCTCGCCAGGGGAGGATATTGGAGTGATGCTCGTACGGGCCAATGAAAATGATCGGGCGATTTCCAGCAGCACAGCGGGCAGGGATTTCCAGCAGATGTACGAGACGGTTCAGGCCTGCCGTCGCGCCGTTGCCCATGAAAATGGTCGTGAAACGATCCTTGGGGGCATGGCAAAGGCGAGCAATCGCATCACGCGCCGCATTCCGCATCCGCGTCATGTATGCCCCGCACAAAGACGCTTCAGTGTGGCTGTTGGCGTAGTAGGGAAGAACTTCGTTCATGACGAATGTTTCGACCTGAACAAGCGCACGGCCTGAAGCGACATAATCTGCATAAAGAAGCGACTGAACACCAAAGGGGCTCATGAACTTCGTGCCGTCTCCAAGGACGCCCTTACGGAGGGCGTCGCGACCACCTGCACGGAGCATTTTCTCAAATTGCTCAAGCGCTGTTGCACTGTTGTCGAGACTGCCGATCGTTTCCATGATGCCCTGTCCTCTTACCTGATCTCGTAAGAGGAAAATATCTCAATGACGGATAGGAAACTGTCTCTTTCTTGTAGACGAAAACCGGTTTTTTGTTGTCATTTACATCATTATGAGCAGAATTATCGATCAAACGGACCGTGCCATCCTTCGCATTCTCCAGAAGCAGGGGACGCCGTCCCAGCGTGAACTGGCCGAACAGGTCGGCCTTTCCCAGAATGCCTGCTGGCGGCGCCTGAACGCTCTGCGGGAAAGTGGGATCATCAGCCACGATACCGTCCGTCTCAATGCTCAGGCGCTTGGCCTGACATTGACGGTCTTTGTGCTGATGAGGACGCGTCATCATTCACACGAATGGTTTGAAACGTTCCGCAAAGTGGTCGTTTCGATCCCAAACATCGTTGATTTTTACCGGATTGCCGGTGAGTATGATTATCTTCTCAAGGTCGTGGCATGCGACATGAACGATTTCGATCGTGTCTATCAGCAGATCATCAGCAAGGTCGAGCTGGATGCCATCACCTCATACATGACCATGGAAACCCTGGCAGATAACAGGGATCTTCCAGTCTGACACAGACCACGGACAAGGACACTTCATGACCCAGACAGATCAACTCGCCCAAAGTCTCCGGACAAGACATGTTGTCATGATTGCCTTGGGCGGGGTGATTGGTGCTGGGTTTTTCATCGGTTGCTCGGCTGCCCTGTCGATGGGGGGGCCGGCCGTCATCGTGTCATACGTTCTGGCGGGACTTCTGGTCTGGCTTGTGAATGGCATGATGCGAGACCTTGCTTCACAGACACCAGGGCGTGCGTCATTTCTCGGACAGATCCGCCATGCTCTTGGGGATCGCTTCGGTTTCGTCGCAGGCTGGACCTACTGGCTGACTTGGGTGACGGTCATTGGCGTTGAAGCCATTGCCGTAACATCCATGCTCACGCCCTACATTCCGGTTCCTTACGCCGTTTTGGAACTTCTCGTTCTGGGCGTGATGACCGCCATTAATCTCCTGTCCGTCAAAGGGTATGGGGAGTTCGAGTACTGGTTTTCAGCCATTAAAGTGGCCGCCATCGTGCTTTTCATCGGAATTGGTATCTGGGCATTTGGTGCACATTCCATTCCCGTGCAGGAAAACCTGTTTGCGCATGGTGGTGTCATGCCCCACGGATTGATGGCACTTCTTGCTGTCATTCCGACAGTGCTGTTCTCAATGGGCGGCAGTGAGATTGCGACGGTGGCCGCGGTTGAGTCCGACAACACGGAAGTGAACATTGCCCGTGCAACACGGACCATCCCTCTTCGTATTGGTGGCTTCTACCTTGTGACCATCTCGATGATTCTGTGCCTGGTGCCCTGGAGTGACATCGTACCCGGTCAGTCACCATTTTTGTTGGTTCTGAACCGGTTTCATGTGCCTTTCGCCGGGTTGGCAATGGGCATTGTCATCCTCGTAGCGGCCCTTTCCAGCCTGAACTCCGGGATTTACGTCACCTCGCGCATCCTGTTCGAACTGGCTGAACAGGGAGATGCTCCCGCGGTCTTTCTGGCGGTTGAGCCTAAAACGCAGCTTCCCCGGCGCGCGCTTCTCGCCAGTGTTGGAAGTGCCATTCTGGTTGCGGTAACGGCCGTTCTGTCGCCGGGCGTCATTTTTGCTGTTCTTGTCAGCCTGACGGGCGGATTTATGCTTTTTAATAACGCCCTGCTTGTTCTGGGACGGTTAAAGCTCATGCCCCAGAAGGCTGCTGGAGCATACGTGGCGCTTGCGCTGATTGCCCTTGCGATCATTGCCATGATGATTCAGGCGGAAACCCGTTCGCAAATCGAAATGGGTGCTTTTGCGATTGTTGTTATTCTGCTGGCGGAGCGGTTTCTGCCACGGGGTAAGAAAATTCAGAACAACACACCTTGAGCTGGCGTACTGGGAACATCTGTCCCCATGTCCTTCAGAATCCAGGCTCGTAACACGGCAAGAATTGCCTCTTGATCTTCGCTGGTTAGAGGCTTTCCTGCGGCAATACCATGCCATTTCGCGAGACATCCCCGGCAGCATGAGCCCGTTGCATGCTGTGCGATGAAAACTGGATGCCCTCGCATTGGCGTCTGCTTTCCGTCCTGTGCTGGCCATGCAGGCGCCAGACGATCCCGGATGAAGGCAGCACCATGTTCCATGACAGCATTCAGGCCGCGACTTTCCAGGTAGAGGCGGGCCTGTTCATCCAGATGAAACCGTGCCCGAAAACTGGACTTTTGAAGTCGGAGGAGAAGATCCTGAGGAGCAGAACCGGTCAAGACGGACCAACCTTCTGAAAATACATAAAAAAATGCTGTGAGGGCTGCTGCACCCTCTG
The DNA here is from genome assembly GCF_032913585.1 of Gluconobacter sp. GP1. Lineage (NCBI taxonomy): Bacteria > Pseudomonadati > Pseudomonadota > Alphaproteobacteria > Acetobacterales > Acetobacteraceae > Gluconobacter > Gluconobacter sp. GP1. Next base: position 132,368 of record NZ_JASGXC010000005.1, on the reverse strand, counting down.
TGAGAACATCTGTTCTTACTCCATATGGTGCGGCATGGACGCTTTTCCGAGACGCACCCGAACTGATTCTTCAGCCAGTGATATGGCTGCCATGCCAGTCCTGTCACCGCTTCAGGTTCAGGATCTGTTCACGGCCCGGCTGGATGAGATTTGTGCCCACTTCGAAGAGTGGGGTTTCCCGCTTGCGGTTGAGGGGCAACTGGGTGACGTCGCGCCTAACGCATACAAGAAATATTATCAGCTGCCCCTGGTCGATCCGCAGCTTGGGACGTCCATTTCGCTGGAAGCGACCAAGCTGGTTCTGGCGGCAGCAGATGTGCGTGCCGGAGATCATGTCCGTGTGACAGGGTGTCTGCGAGCCCGCCATCTGCGGGGACAGGTTGCCCTCCGGTTTGAAGTGCTTACCGTTGAACCACATGATCCCGGCCGTCAGAAAGTGGACCGGGCAGAGCGATCTCTGCTGGATGTTCTGAGAGGATTGAGCTGGCAGTTTCAGCCTTACCCTGACCGCCGGGACGCCAGACTGCTTCTCATTCATTCTGCGTCCTCCAGCGCATTAGTCTCAGAAGACTTCCTTCAGGCGCTGGGGGGCGGCTGGCGTTCAGAGCGTATCCGCGCACTTCCCGTAGCCATGACCGATCCGCACCGTATCGCGGATGCCATAGGCACGTGCCGGGAAGATATTATCGTTCTGATCCGTGGCGGCGGAGATGTTTCCGACTTCACAGTGTTTGAGCATCCGCTGGTGCTGGAGGCGCTCTCCAACTGTGTAGCACATCGTGTTCTGGGTGTTGGGCATACTGCCAATCGGACGTTGGCGGAGCGGCTGGTGGATCATTCCGCAACGACGCCCGCTGATGCGGGCCATTACATTCGCAGAATGAGCGGTCGTGTCTGGCAGCGGCAGGAGGAAGAGCGCGCGCAACAGGAAGAAATTGTCGCGCTGCGGGAGAGTGCAACGTCTATGGCAGCGCTCCCGGCGGGAGCACCATTTGGCGCCCGTTTGCGGAATGGCCTGATCTTGTTGGTCGTCGGAACGCTGGCGGGCCTGATACTGTCACGTATGCTCTGAAAGTCAGAGGAACGTTTGCAATTCTGGTACAGCGTTTCCCAGATCTTTCCGTCCCATTTCAGAGAGCAGAGCTATCACGCGCGCCACATCTCTCAATGCGCAGTGAGGATGGCGAATAAACCACGCGCAGAATCCTTTGAAAGACAGACCTTCCGCTGTGTCGGGGGCTGGAAGGGCCGGCAGATCCAGAGAAATTGCCTCCTCGGTCGGCACGAACTGGAACAGGGTGTCACCAAACCCGCTATCATCCGCAAAAATGAATGTGTCGGCCTCAATCCAGCATATTGTCAGAACAGGCCGCAGAAGAGACTGGTTCCCCAGTTGAACAGGATGCCCATTGAGAGACGAGAACATCAGGATTTCAGGACGGCTATCCTGATAAATGCCGACCAGTTTGTCTGTCGTTTTTATATTCGGATCGCTGGAAAAGCGGGGAGATCCATCTGCTCCCACGACTAGAAAATCGCCTGTCACATCCTGAATGAAACAAGCCCGTGTGCGCGTTGGCAGAGGAGCACTCTGAGGCGTTAGAAGGAGCCGCTCTTCGGCTAAGGGCCGGACACGATGGAAAGAAAACTGCTCATGCTGACCATGGTCCGGCATGGAGCTTCCTGCATCCGGCAGTTCAGGGAGTGCCAGGGAAGGCTCTTGCGTCAGGCTTTGAAGAAGACTTTCCAATCCCCGGTAGGCCTGCGTGTCCATGAGATCGTGCCGGATCATGGAGACGTCAGGCAGTCGTCGTCTTGGGGATAGATCTTCTTCATCCCGGCAGAAATAATGATCTGCAAGATGAGGAGGCATATCTGGATCTCCTGCCCAGACATAATGAAGAATGCGCGCGCCTTTCCATGAGACGGCGACACCAGGGCCGATCCGTTCGACTGGCGTGCCATCCGGATGGACGATGCGTTCACAGGAGAGGTCCGGAGACAGGACGTCTATCGAAGTTGGGAGTTTTTTCGTCCGGACAAGCAGACGGGCCATCCGGTTGTCAGGGAAAGTGACGGCACTCCGATAGGGTGATGCCTGAATGATAGAAGGGGCCGGAACAGGCTTGAGGGGCTTTCCGTAGATGCACCAGTTGATGGCGATGGCGTCAGCGTCTCCCGCTGTCGCCAGCAGGTTCTCCAGCGTTGTCTCCGGGTCGAGAAATTCATCAACGTCCAAAACCAGGAGCCAATCCTGGTCCTGACCCACCAGACGAGCCGCTTCGGCCGTTAAAGTCTTGCGGAGCTCTTCAGGCGAGAGCTCATCGCCGCTGACGAACTCATGGAGTTCAACCGGGCCAATATGTTCTGCTGCGAGTGCAACAGCCTGCGTCTCGTCTGTGGACCCTGCATCGAGAACGAGAATACGCTCGAAACCGAGTGCCAGATGCCACAGCAGCCACTCCTTTAGAAGAGGAGCGGCGTTATGGGTCAGGACGGCACAGGCTGCACTTGGCATAAAGTGATGTTTCCGTGGTGTCTTGTTTTAGCGAACATCCACACGGATCAGCGGACGCTGGACCGATGGATCAGTGAGAGCATGCATCTCGATCTGGATAGGCTGGGCACCGGCCGCGCTGATCCTGTGAGCAACAGGCTCCAGATCTGTTTGTGTCGCCTCTGTCATGGCTTTGGTTTGGGCAGCCGGATCAGACTGAAGCGGGACCAGAAGCCTGACGATAAAGAGGACATTTTCCTTGCGGGCCAACGCTGACTTAACAGCCTGATCTACGACAGGGCCGTATTCGGATTCCGGAGTCCCACCTTCGATTTGCAGGAATGGCGGTTTCGCTTTCGGGGCCGGGGGCGGTGGCGGGATATACGGCTGAGGCGGTTTGCCTGCCTGCGGGTTGAACGTGCGCTGATCAACCAGTTTGCAGCCCGCAAGCAGGGGCGTAGCCAGCAGGATGCAGCCTGCCAGAGAGAGAGCGCGTGGAGCCATGATGCCTCGGGGCGAACGAAAATGTCGGACAAATGCAGCCATATTGCGCGGGACCGTCGCAGGAACGGAGGGTTTCGGCAAGATTAAGCGCATCAAGTTCATGAAAAACTATGCCAACCCCCTGTTGCTTCGCTGTGGCGGTGCTATGGAAGAAGCCCTTTCGTCAGAATAGCGGAGTAGGCAGGCATGGCGGTAAAAATCGCAATCAACGGTTTCGGACGTATCGGACGTCTCGTTCTGCGCGGCATCATTGAGAGCGGTCGTACGGACGTTGAGGTCGTAGCCATCAACGATCTTGGTTCGGTCGAAGCAAACGCACACCTTCTGGCCTATGACAGCGTTCATGGCCGCCTGCCGGGCAAGGTCCGCGCTGAAGGCAATACGCTCATCATTGAAGCAAACGGCCGTACCTACGGTCCGATTACCGTTTCTGCCGAGCGTGATCCGTCCAAGGTTCCATTCGAAGGCATCGATGTTGCCATGGAATGTACGGGTCTCTTCACCACGCGTGAAAAGGCCGCTGCCCTGCTGGAAGCTGGCGCAAAGCGCGTGATCGTCTCCGCTCCTGCAACGGATGTGGATGCCACCATCGTTTTCGGTGTGAACGACGACGTTCTGACGCCGGACATGAAGGTCATTTCCAACGCATCCTGCACCACGAACTGCCTTGCTCCTGTCGCTTACGTTCTGGACGAAGCGTTCGGCATCGAGCGCGGCTACATGGTCACGATTCACTCCTACACCGGTGACCAGCGCACGGTGGACACCCTGCACAAGGACCCCCGTCGTGCCCGCGCTGCGGCTCTGAACATGATCCCGACGTCCACGGGTGCTGCGAAGGCTGTTGGCCTGGTTCTGCCGCACCTGAAGGGCAAGCTGGACGGCACGGCGATTCGCGTTCCGACGCCGAACGTCTCTCTTGTCTCGCTCGACTTCGTGCCGAAGACCGTTCCTGTTTCCGCTGAAGCCGTGAACGAAGCAATCCGCGTTGCGTCCGAAGGCAAGCTCAAGGGCGTTCTGGAGTACAACACGGCGCCGCTGGTCAGCACGGATTTCAACCACTCCCCTGCGTCTTCCACGTTCGATGCAACACAGACGGCACTGGTCGATGGCGGCCAGCTCGTTCGCATCTGTGCCTGGTATGACAATGAGTGGGGTTTCTCCAACCGCATGGCCGACACGGCTGCTGCTTTCGGGAGCCTCTGACCCATGGTTTTCCGCACGCTCGACACCCTGGAGGCACGCGGCAAGCGCGTGCTCGTCCGGGCTGATCTGAACGTGCCGATGCATGACGGCGTCATCACTGACGCCACGCGCATCGAGCGCGTTGCCCCGACCATCAATGAGCTTGCCGGTAAGGGCGCGCGCGTTGTGGTCCTCAGCCATTTCGACCGCCCGAAGGGTAAGGTCGTTCCTGGCATGTCCCTGCGTCCGATTGCTGAAAAGCTTGGGGAAGTTCTGGGCAAACCTGTTGGCTTCGTTCCGGAATGCGTAGGCCCGACTGTTGAAGCCGCTGTTGCGGCTCTCAATGATGGGGAAGTGCTGGTTCTGGAAAACACGCGCTTCCATGCGGGTGAAGAAGCTAACGATCCGGAATTTGCCAAAGCGATTGCCCAGAATGGCGATATTTTCGTCAATGATGCCTTCTCGGCAGCGCATCGCGCCCATGCGTCTACCGAAGGTGTGGCGCATGATCTTCCGTCTTTCGCCGGGCGGTTGATGCAGGCTGAGCTATCGGCTCTGTCGGCTGCACTGGAGAATCCGGAGCGTCCGGTTGGTGCCATCATCGGCGGTTCCAAGATCTCCACGAAGCTGGATCTGATTGGCAATGTCATCGCTAAGGTGGACACACTGTTCATCACGGGTGCCATGGCCAACACGTTCCTGGCGGCAGAAGGCATGAATGTCGGCAAGTCCCTTCAGGAAGCGGACATGCACGAAACAGCTCGCAAGATTGCGCATCTGGCGCAGGAAAAGGGCTGTGAAATCATTCTGCCAGTGGATGCCGTTGTGGCTCGCGAGTTCAAGGCCGGTGCAGAAACCGAAACCTGCCTGATTGGCGAAGTGCCTGCCGACGCCATGATCCTTGATGCTGGTCCGCGCACTGTTGCACTGATCAACGAGCGTCTGGCTACGTTGAAAACGCTTGTCTGGAACGGCCCACTCGGGGCGTTTGAGATCGAGCCGTTTGACCGTGCCACGGTTGAGGTTGCACAGGAAGCTGCTCGCCTGACGCAGGAAGGCAAGCTTCGCACTGTGGCAGGCGGTGGAGACACCGTTTCCGCGCTGCGTCACGCTGGGGTTGCTGGCCAGATGAGCTACGTTTCCACGGCGGGTGGTGCATTTCTGGAATGGCTGGAAGGAAAAATCCTTCCAGGCATCGAGGTGCTTCGCACAACCGGACACCAGCTTGGTCTGGACTGAGTTCTAAAAAAGCGGGGAGGGCAAACTCCCCGCTTTTTTTATGGCCGGCTCACGGGAAGAAAATTTCCTCAATACTGCGGCCGAAAAGCTGTGAGATTGTGAACGCCAACGGCAGGCTCGGGTCGTAACGCCCTTTTTCAATGGCATTGACTGTCTGTCTTGAAACCGCCAGCTCTGCTGCTAGATCGGCCTGGCTCCAGCTTCGTTCTGCCCGAAGTTCCTTGAGGCAGTTGTTCATCGATAGCGCCTTTGAGCGACAAGACCACCGATCCACCAGAGGGTTCCCATGATCGGCCAGACTGCAAAGGCTCTGAGTTTTGGTAATCCGGCACTTTCGGCAAAGCCCCAGCCAAAGGTCAGTAGAGCGGTTCCCAAAAATGACATTGCAATAGCATCCAACTGAATCCGACGTTGTAATTCATCCATTCGCCAGATTGCACGCATGATGACCCATGCTGCTGTCACAGCTCCCACCATGGGTGTGAGTGCCAGTATTATTCTTGTTAAAGGAGCCGGGTGGAGCGCCAGTTGCAGATAATTGGCTCCGAACAGCAGCACAAGATACAGCGCGAGCGCGCTACCGAGTTCGATGAGATATTGACGACCATACAGCATGTCTGAGCCCTCCTTATGTAAAGCAGGCTTTACTTTTTGGGCTAGAATGTCAAGTAAGCTTTACAAAATACTCGTTTCAGACACCTGCGCGGATCACGTTTTGTGACGTCACGAAACTTTCTAATTTTTTCAATTGTAATTTGAGGCTTTGACCCACCACACTGCTTTCAGCTCCCTGTCGTGCTGGAATCCGCCTGATGCGCCTTCTGCCTATGCTGATGAAGTCTTTTCCACTGTTTGCTCTGGCAGTAGGGACATGTAGTGCATTGGCTGCAGAGCCTGTGCAGCCAGTTCCGGCGGCAAAAAAGCCATTCTCAGCGTTTACGCACCCTTTTAACGCCTCGCTGTCCCAGGAAGTATCGGCTGATCCGCGGCAAGGGGCGGCCCTGATGCGCGGTCTGGACCACCACCGGGCAGAAGTCGTGGCTCAGCAAATGACGTCGGGCTTCGGTGCAGCTCCAGTCCCCGATGAGAATATTGAAGGCCCTCAGGATTCAGCGCAGCCTGACGCCTATGTGAAGCCCGATTTCTTTTCCAATAAAGTTGGTGAAATCAACGATGCTGCTGCGGAAAATCATCCTGATCAGCATCGTAAAGGCGGCGGCGCAATGGCGGGCGGCCTAGCTTTGGCCGTGCCTCTCTCCCAGTAACAAGTTACCGATGTCGGTAGATGTAGAGTGAGTTACTTACGCTTGTGAAGCGATATACTGGCGTGTAGTCTGCTTTGATAGCCTTAAAGACCTCACGCCGTGACGCAATATTTTCCCGTAAGGGAGAGGCATCTTCCGTGACGATATATTCAGGTTTTCTGGCAAGAACTCTATCGAGTTCCTGAAGAACATTCATCCCGGTCGCATGGGCTTCAACTGCTGTGTTGAAATGGCCCGGGAAAGGATGGTTGGTCAAAGAGCACCAATAAGGTGTGTCATACAGGGCAGGTGGCCCCTGATAAACAAAAACACAACCCGGTTTTTGCTTGAAGACATCCAACATGGCCTGAAAACTTCGCTGATCGCCGTCGTTTATGCGGTGTCTGTGCAGACTAAGCTGCCCGACAATTGAGACGATGCAAAGAAGACCAATGAGCCATACGCGACCGGCTTTCCAGGTCCAGAGCGATACGCAGGCCAGAGCTAGCGGAGCATAAAGTGGCAAAATGTAATGAGGGTACCATCCCCCAAATGCGATGATCCCTAAGCAGGCGGCTCCGGCCCAGAGTATGAGAAAGACATAATGGGCAGGCCATGATTTCGCTCGTGCGATCAGTATCGTGGCTATCAGCCCCGGCAGGAGAGGAAGGGCCGATTTCAGCATTCGAATTTCTAGGTAGTGCGCTTCTCCGTCTGGAAAATGACCACGCAGGAAAATGGAATCCAGGTTTGCGAAAACCCATGCTCCTGGATGCCCGATCGTGACATAGAAGCAAAAAGCAAGAAATGTAGGAAGAAGGCCGATAAAGGCCAGAAGACCAGTGTCTTTCAAGGAATCGGGGATGGAACGGGAGGCTAGATACTGCCTGACGACATAGTAAATTCCAACGAAAGCCCCTTCAAAGATGACAGTGTATTTTATCTGCATGGCGAGGCCGAACAGAAATACGGCGGAAAGGACTGTTTTTCTTCGAATTTTGCCATCGGGCTGCAGAAGATCATGCAAAACAAGAGCGATGGCGGCTGTTACAAGGAAATTATAGAAAATCGGGGTCTGACCTCCTTCTCCCCGTGAGAGATTGAGGAGGGCTGGATAGAGCAAGGCTGAAAGAAAAGCAGCTGTCGTGGAAGCGATGGTTTTTCCCATGCGAAACAGAAGCCAGGCCGTACCCCAGACGGCAGTCACCGCGCCGAACTGATAGGCGAAAATTCTGTAAGGGCCGAAAAGGTGAAAGAATGCGTAAAGCAGAAATATTCCAACCGGTTTTCTGTCCCAGAACTGAAGGTAGGGAAGATCTCCATGAAGAATTCTACCGCCTCCGAAGAGATAAAATTCCTCGTCGGAATAGATGAGAGGATTTCCGAATGTCTGCGTTCTGCAGAGTATGATAAAAATCAATAAACTTACATTTAATAAAAATTCGTTTCGATTTTTGATCACAGGAAAATTTTCTGGTTATATTTTTATAAGACTTCATTCCATTACAGGTTAATTGTGTATTTTATTGTAATAAATTAGTTATTTCTATTTTTGATTAATCTCACAGAGAGCCGATAGAAACAAAAAAAGCTGCCAGAGACATATCTGGCAGCTTTTCTGAAGAGTATTTTGTCTGTTCAGGCCTGAAGGCCATTCTCCCGACGACGAAGCTCAACTTCGGCCGACATGGCTTTTTGAAGCTTCTCCATGGCGCGTGCTTCAATCTGACGGATCCGCTCACGTGACACGTTGTAGTGGTGAGAAAGATCTTCCAGCGTAGATGGCTCTTCCTTGAGGCGACGCTCGGCCAGAATGTGACGTTCGCGTTCATTCAGGGTCATCATGGCCTGATCGAGAAGAGCTTTACGACCACTGAACTCTTCGGACGCCGCGTAGGTCTGCTCCTGGTTTTCGTTGTCGTCCACCAGCCAGTCCTGCCACTCGCCTTCGCCATCAATACGCAGGGGCGCATTCAGGCTATGGTCCGGGGCGGCGAGACGCTGGTTCATAGACACCACGTCCTGTTCCGGAACGCCGAGCGTGGTGGCAATGGAATTCACCTGCTCTGGCTTCAGATCACCATCATCAATGGCCTGCATCTGCCCTTTCAGGCGACGGAGATTGAAGAACAGCTTTTTCTGCGAAGCTGTCGTACCGATTTTAACCAGTGACCAGCTGTGCAGGATATACTCCTGCATGGCAGCACGGATCCACCACATGGCGTAGGTTGCAAGGCGGAACCCGCGCTCCGGGTCGAAGCGGCGGACAGCCTGCATCATACCGATGTTGCCCTCACTGATGAGTTCATTCACCGGGAGGCCATAGCCGCGATAGCCCATGGCAATCTTGGCCACGAGACGAAGGTGAGACGTCACCAGGCGGTGTGCCGCGCTGGTGTCTTCATTCTTGCGCCATGCACGGGAGAGATCGAGCTCTTCCTGCGGCGTCAGAAGGGGGAATTTGCGGATTTCCTGGAGATAACGGGTCAGGTTGTTTTCAGGACCCACGGAGATGACAACTGGAGATGCCATGGTCTTCGATTCCTTTCGCCCGGGGGTGTGCATGGCTCGATGAGGAGTAGACTCATACGAACTGGCAGAGGCAAAGTTCCTCACACCCAGGTGACGCATTGGGAAGGACTATCACGTCCCCAGCCGCTTACCCCCAGATTGGGCAGTGCACGGTGGTACGATCCGTTCCGGCGGCGCGTCAGCTCGTCGGATAAGCGTGTTTATGACAGGTGGAACCGAAAAGGTCAAGAACTTTCAGAGGTTGAGCCTGTCAGGCGCATTTTCAAGGTCTGGAAGTCTTCAGGAGGCGCAGTTTCGAAAGAAAGTGGCTTTTTTGTCCTGGGATGAATGAAGCCGAGTCGGGCGGCATGGAGAGCCTGGCGTGGGAAATCAAGAGCCGCTTCTTTCGCATCCTGAGGTAAACCGCGGGCTGCGGCCGGAATACGACGCAGATACACGGGGTCTCCGAGCAGAGGGTGTCCTGCCTGTGAGAGATGAACACGAATCTGATGGGTTCGCCCAGTGGCCAGTTTGCATTCGATCAATGAGACGCTTGCATGGATCGGCTCCAGAAGCTTGAAGCGCGTGAGAGCGGTTTTTCCGCCTGACTGAACGACCGCCATGCGCTTGCGATCTTTCTTGTCCCGCCCGATGGCGCCGTCAAATTCGCCGGATGAGGGCAGTAGACCCCAGGCAAGGGCCATGTAAGCACGATCGATGTCGCGCGCAGCGAACGCTTCCGACAGGGCGTTATGAGCCATGGCATTCTTGGCCACGACCATCAGGCCTGATGTGTCCTTATCGAGCCGATGTACGATTCCGGGGCGTTTTTCGCCACCAATGCCTTCAAACCCTTCGCCGCAATGTCCGAGAAGGGCATTGACCAGAGTGCCGGTTTCGTTGCCGGGCGCAGGATGGGTTACGAGACCGGCCTGCTTATCCAGAACGATCAGGTCCCGGTCTTCATATAAGATCGTCAGGGGCAGATTTTCCGCCAGGGGACGAGCCGGAAGTGGGGTAGGGAACGAAAGCACAAGCTCCATCCCGTCACGGAGTGTATCGGCGGGCTCATTGACGATCTGGCCGTTGCGGGTCAGATGACCCTCTTCGATCAGGGTCTTGACCCGGGAGCGGGAAATCGTGCCGATGGCGTCAGCAAGGGCGCGATCAACGCGTTGGCCGGCCAGGCTGGCATCAACAACAAGACGGAACGGGGTTTCAGGATCTGACATGAATCAGGGTTTAGCCGAGGATCAAGCGGGCAGCGAGTCAGGTACACCGAAAGCGTTGCTCGGCGCCGTCATTATCATGGGAGTTATGATCGTCGCCGGGGTGGCGGTCATGATTGGTGTGATCGCCCATCGCGTTATGCATCCGCATCATGATGTCAGTATTTCTGCGCCGCCATCCGGGTCTTCGACGCGCCTTGCGTTGCCCTTGGGAGAGGGGGAACATATTACGGCGGTAACTGCACGGCCGGACGGCATGATGGCTGTAACATTAGGGCGTCCGGGCGCTGAACGAGTTCTCTTGTGGAGCCCTGAGGCAGGTCGCGTCATGGCAGAACTCGATTTCGGAGTGCCTCCAAGCGCCCCGTAAGGTCTCTCGCCTGAACATTCCAGTTCCTGATGCGTTGTTACTGACAAGATCATATCAGGACAGACATCATGGGACGCATTATTGACGCCGCTCTGGCTGCTGGAACGGTTTTCGGAGCGCAATATCTCGGCCGGGAGATCAGCCCGGCCGAAGATGGCTCAACCCGGCGCTGGTATCACCATCTGAACAAGCCAGATTTCTCGCCGCCAGCCCCTGTGTATGCCGTGGTCTGGACCCTTCTGGACGGCCTGCTGGCATGGTCGGGGTATCGTCTTCTGCGAGCTGAACGTTCCTGCGCACGGACCGCAGCACTTTGGCTCTGGGCTGTCTGTGTTGCTGGTGTAGCAGGCTTTCCGTTCGCAGTTTTCCGTAAGCGGCGTCTGGATGCAGGATTGGCGATCTGCATTGGTCTGGTCGTGACGTCAGGCGCGTCGATCTGGACGGCAAAAAAAGCTGATCCGTCCGCCGCTAAGCTGCAGATCCCGTTTTTCGTGTGGCTGACGTTCGCGGTGTTTGTTCAGGAAGAAGTCTGGCGCCGCAACTGAGTGGCGTCTGCCCCGCCGAGGATTGATTGCATCAGCCCGGGAAAGCGTTCTTCAAGTTCCTGAAGGCGGAGGGAGTTATGGTGCTGCACGCCTTCAATTCGGGTGTGCAGAACACCGCTTTCTCTCAAAACCTGAAAATGATGGGACATGCTGGACTTTGGGCGCGCCCCGATCAGGGCGGCACAATTTGCCTCGCCCAGAACATATAGACGCTGAACAATGTCCAGACGCACGGGATCAGCCAGAGCCCTGAGGACCGTAATCAGATCGAGCTTTTTCAGATCGGGCGAGTCATGGCACGGCATACGGCGTCTTATCCCTTCCTTGAAGAATTGACGCAACACTTCTATAGTTCGATCGTTATCGAACTATAGAAGTTTCGATCAGGGAGTACCCTTTCATGCCCGATCTTTTTGATCCCATTGAACTTGGTGGATTTTCGGCAAAAAACCGCATCTTCATGTCTCCCCTCACGAGAGCGCGTGCGGGCCGGGACGCTGTTCCGACAGCGATCATGGCAAAGTATTACGCGCAGAGAGCGGAAGCCGGCCTCATCATCACAGAGGCAACAGGCATCTCCCGCGAAGGTCTGGGCTGGCCCTACGCGCCGGGCATCTGGTCAGACGAGCAGGTTGAGGCGTGGAAGCCTATCACGAAGGCTGTCCATGACAGGGGTGGGCGGATTGTCTGCCAGCTCTGGCATATGGGCAGGATGGTACATTCATCCGTTACCGGCCTGCAGCCGGTCGCACCTTCACCCACCACGGCGCCCGGTCAGTCTCACACCTATGATGGCAAGCAGCCTTATGAAGAGGCGCGCGCGCTGCGACTGGACGAAATTCCTCGTATTCTGGCGGAATATGAGCGTGCATCTCAAAATGCGATCAAGGCCGGCTTTGATGGCATTCAGCTTCACGCGGCCAATGGCTATCTGATTGACGAATTCCTGAAAGATGGAACCAACCATCGGACAGATGAGTATGGCGGATCGCCTGAGAATAGAATCCGGCTTCTCTCCCAGGTAACGGAACGGATCATCTCGACCATTGGTGGAGAGAGAACGGGGGTCAGGCTTTCTCCGAACGGAGACACGCAGGGATGCCTTGATTCCGCACCGGAAACCGTCTTCGTGCCAGCGGCGGCCGAACTGGAGCGTCTGGGTGTGGCGTGGCTTGAACTGCGTGAACCTGGACCGAACGGAACGTTCGGCAGGACGGATCAACCGCCGGTTTCTCCGCAAATTCGGAAGGTGTTCCGACGTCCACTGGTGTTGAACCAGGATTACACGTTTGAAAGCGCTCAGGATGCTGTCCGTGAGGGGCGGGCCGATGCCATTGCCTTTGGACGCAAATTTATTTCAAACCCGGACCTGCCGACGCGCTTTGCACAAGGTCTGCCGCTTCAGGCCGATGATATGGCGACGTGGTACAGCCGCGGGGAGCATGGATATACGGATTACTCATTCGCTGAGTAATCCTGAAAAGCCGGGACGATGTGTCGTCCCGGCTATCTTAGCGAAAATGGATGATGTCTTAGGCGAAGAGCGATTCAGCGTGCTGCTGGTCCTGATCTTCCAGCAGATACGGTCCTCCTGCCAGGACTTCGATAGCCAGCATCCCAAGGCTATTGGCTGAGCGTTCTCCCAATGGAAGAACAGCATTACCATTCGTCCAGCGAATGTTGCCCTCTTCAACAGGATACCAACCTGCAAGATCGCTTTCGGACTCCTTGGCAGAGAGGCAAATTGATTTGCCGGAGTCATAGAAGGTGACATCGCCAACGCAAACGCCGAGTTGTCGCCGATCGTCAACGAATGGACCAACGGTATCGCAAGGGCGGCTGGAGCGTGAAACCAGTCGTACCGATGTGACGGCAGAAGGGATCATGAACAGAACACGCCCACCCGTGATGCGGGTTTGATGAATGAGCAGGCCAGTGTCCGAAACGAGATGAAAATCTGAATTCATCGTCATGGCAACAGGTGGTGTTTGACCTGGAATGCGAAGCTGTTTTGCGCGCTGTAGAATTCTCTCAAAGAGCGGCTGCACGAAACCGCGTGCCACCGTTAGAGAGGCTGCTGCATCGTTAACCCAGTTTTTGGGTTGATCCGATTTTGTCCGGCCTGAAATAACAGTCACGTTTCCATTCTGGCGGAAATGATGGCGATTTCCGGTGTCCAGATAACTTTCAGTCAGCATGCCATCAGCCATGATGACTGAGTGGTCTTCTGTCTCTATGTGGAAATAGGTGTAGCTGGTGATGCTGCGGTCGTAGAAAATGGATCGTCCGTTGACCAGCATGCGGGCAGGTACAAAGTTACCGTTAAAGAACAGGCAGTGCTCTGGCGTTATGAGAAGATCCTTGTAGGGAACACCTTCTGCAATGGCATCTTTCAGAATACGGACAGGATATCCTGCTTGATCGTCTGGAAGATCGGCTTTCGTATTAACGTGAGTATGACCCGCCCAGATAACTTTAACGGTTTTTTGTGATTGACCGTTATAGGCCAATACGACATCGCCAACGTCAATATCCTGGACGGCCTTGTCACCAGATGGAGTTGCAATCATGGAATCTGCAAGGAAGCAGACACCGACATAAGTATTTCCGCTATCGTAGGTAACAGAAAGTGGATTATTTTCGGTGGAATTAACGGAATTATATGTGCCGTTAGCAAGAGTGACGCCTGATGCTAAGGAAACACTATATTCAGCGACTTCTGTTCCATCGCTTCCATATAATGTTATAGTTTTTGTTGAATCTCCGGATATTGTATATTTTGTTATGGCAGCTACGGTGTTCTGAAGCTCAATTGTGTCTTTGGATGGGTCGTAGTTCTGGATTGTTGTCGCTGCCAGCGATCCTGAGGCCAGCAGGCTAATAGCCGTTTTGCCACCGTTTAAAATAAGCGTTCCGCCGCCAGTTCCAAATGAGACGGTCGATCCTTCCAAAGCACTCGCCAGTGCGGCCCCAGTATTGAATGTACCGCCATACTCAATATTGACAGTGGAGCCATTCAAAGCGCCAACGAGTGCGCTTCCGCTGCTTCCAGTAAGTGTGGCGGTACCGCCAGCAACGTTAATGGTTGATCCCGTGACGAGATTGGCCAAGCCGGATATGGATGTTGTGCCGCCAATGTAATAAGTATTTGCTGTCGCGGCACCCACGCCAATAATGAAATCGCCCGTTGCTCCCGGTACGCTGACGTATGTTCCGACACTGAGAAGATTTAAGAGAACACTGGAATCTGATGAGCCAGTAATGACATCGCCCGACGCGAGAAGCTGGACAACTCCAAAAACGTTTACGCCGCGGTTAATATTAGTTGCATCCAGTAATTCGGTGCCGTCTGGCGCTGTAATGGTAACATCGTATGAACTATATACAAGTGGAAGTATGGAAGTATTTGTAACTGTATAAGTTACCCCAGACGTAGTTGTATAAGTTTGAGCGCTGGCCATGTTTCTTCTCCTGCTTGTTTCATGATTTCCATGAGCAAACATTAGCTGCCGACATAATAGTCGTCGCTTTCGATACATGCGTAAGCTAGCAGTTAGAAATTTATTAATGCAAACCTTAATGTGATGAAATTTGACGATAATGAGGCATTTTCACAGGATCGTGATTAGAAAGTGGCCAAATTCGTTAAAATACATTATTCGTTATCAATTTGGTAACAAATATTATCTTTGGCCCGATCAATCAGTAAGGATGTCGATGATCTCTTACTGATTGATTTTTATAGGTTATTTTCGGAATAGTCCTGTTAGTTCTGAGGACGTGCCAGTTCATACAGAGCAACAGCTGCTGCATTGGACACGTTCAGGCTTTCCATGTTCCCAGGCATATAAACGCTGGAAATCTCGTCACAGGTTTCCCGAGTCAGTCTGCGTAGCCCTGCACCTTCTGCACCAAGAACCAGAGCAACACGGCGTGCACCAAAGCTGCTTCCGTCGAGCCTTGATCCGCCGGCGTCCAGTCCGACAACCCAGACGTCCTGCGACTGGAGGGTTGCGAGCGCGCGCGACAGGTTCACTTCCCGGATAATGGGAACAAGATCCAGAGCGCCTGATGCCGCCTTGGCCATGGCACCGCTTTCCTGCGGGGTATTGCGATCCTGAACAAGCAGCGCACAGGCGCCGAACGCGGCAGCGGAGCGCAGGATGGCGCCGATGTTCCGAGGATCTGTCACCTGATCCAGCACAAGAATTGGGCCGGGCCGTTCAAGTGCTTCATGAATGGTTGGCGGTTCAAGAGCTTCGACCCGCAGGCAGACGCCCTGATGAACGGCATCACGCTCACACAGGCGATCCAGTCGTTCGCGGTCAACGATCTGGGGTTGAGCGCGGAGGGACTGGCTGAACGATGATGCGGCTTCCCGGGTTGCGAGAAACTCGAGAATGGTTCGGTCAGGATTGTTGAGTGCGGCTTCTACGGCATGATGGCCATAGATCCAGTATCCGGAGGCAGGTTTGCCTGAACGGGAGGAGCGCTCGGCATTGCCGGAACGTTGAGGGCCTCTGTCCCCAGAGTGGGACGGGGCGGCGGATCGGGAGTTTGGTCGTCTGGACATGAAAAAATCATATAATCGACGATAGGCGATTGACATAGCCGTTCATCCGCCATATTCCAACCGCCGACCCGGAGAGGTGCCCGAGTGGCTAAAGGGGGCGGACTGTAAATCCGCTGGCGTACGCCTACGTTGGTTCGAATCCAACTCTCTCCACCAGGTCTTTTCTTCCAAGAAAATCAATTATTTTTCAGTGTGGGACCTCACTCAGTTCTCGCTGTGCGTAGGCTCTGTCGGCGGTATAGCTGCGTCAAGGGTTGATCTGTGCGAAAGACCGCACATTGAATCGCTCAACTGCACATTTCATCATGACGATGAAATCCAAGTGCCGGGTTAGTCGCTGAGAGCAACATTCAGAGTAGCATTATTGAGTTTTTTAAGCGCCGCTGGTTTGAACCTGCATATCGGACTTTAAAGTCCGCATCGGCCGGTTTCTTCTGCCGGTATTGTTTGCGAGTATTTTCTGCGGTCTTGCGAAATTTGTGTGACACAGGCCGTTCGCCTTGACGTGTGCCGCTGCGAACCCTCAATTTTTCACGGGATATTCTTTTAGGGGGGCGCCAGTCATGGAAAGACCTTGGTTTGCGGCGAAGCAATATGGTTATGGAGCAGGGCGCGCAATAACATGGGAAGGACGTGTGACCATTCTTGTGTCTATTGGCACGATCCTTCTGAGCAATATGATCATGATGTGGGCCAAAAGCGTGCCCGTTTTTATTATTTCCCTTATCGTGGATCTTATGTCGGTCGTCGGACTGCTTTGGATTTGCTCGGCTAAAACGGAAGGCGGATGGAAGTGGCGATGGAAAGGCGAATAGCTGTTCCATTCACTGCTCAAATATAAGCTCGGTCCCAGCGCATTATGCTTCCGAAAAACGAGTAAGCCGGTGCCGCAGAGCCCAGTGTTTCATTTGGATGCGGCCCCGGGAATAAGAGTTACTTAGGCAAAGTGATTTTTACGACAATATACGGTAATTCCTGCATGTCTTTTCCATTGTGGAAGTCTGGCAACCGCGCCCATTGTCCGATCGTGCAGTACAGACCGTCTTTTCCGTAGGTCAGGCCATCTGGTTCAATCATACGCGGATCATGGGCCACGACTGACAATGTGCCATCAGGGGCATGTTTCAGGATTGCGTGGCGTTCGTCATCGGTAATGTAGAGAGAGCCGTCAGGTCCGGTTGCCATGCCGTCTCCCATCCCGCTTTCTCCTTTATCGAGGACGGAGACTTCGATGCGCTTTTCTGTGGCTTTCCAGTCCGACAGAACTGACGTGGGGGCCGCATAGAGGCGACGGCTTGTCTGCGGTTGCCAATAGAGCGTTTGCTGGTCTGGGCTGAGGCCAATACCATTGGCGCCCCCTTGGGGCATTTCAGCTTTGGTTGGATTGTATCGGGCTGCTCTGCCATCCATGACGGCGACAAAACCGTTCTCGGGCATGACGGGTTTCGTATTGGCCAGAATGCGGCGCTGGTGCCCGGAAGCAAGATCCACGACGATAAGCGCCGGATGGGTGCCCGTTGACGTGTCGGTAATAAACGCGGTTCCAGACTTTCCATGTGTCAGGTCAATCCGAACGTCATTGACGTGACTGTCTGGCAAAAGAGTGGGCGCCGACAGGGTCAGAACGTTCAAAACCTTGTTGGTCGTAGGATCGATTTCAAACAGCTTTTGCGCGCCTGTGATCGTTCCTTTGCCTGCCAGTATTCCTTCATCGAGCACCCAGAAGTGCCCTTTCGCATCAACGGTCATGCCGAGAGGGGACACGAAATCCTGTTGTGTTTCGGCATTTGGGAACGGCGTCAGGTGGCCGTCAGCATATGTGGCGAGACGTGGCCCGGAATGGTCTTTGACGCTCCGGGGAAAGCCAAGGACGAGCCGGCCATCTGGCAGTGTGGCAATGCCGGAGGGCTGCGCATCGGTAAAGCGCCCGATGATTTCGACGTTTCCGGACGCTGTGAAACCTTTGTCTGTTGTTTCCGCAGCGTGGGCAGTGGAAGCAATTAATGGGGCGCCAAAGAGTGCGGCAAGAAGGGCTGGATAGCGAAGTGTCATGAACCAATCTCCTTGCCGCACTGGATCAGAACGCTGTGCGGGTAACAATTCAAGTTAAGTTGAGCGTTAAAGTTCCGGGCTGAAAATCATCATGTAGCAGGCTGGTCCTAGCTGTTCCGTAGTCGCTCTCGAAGCGCGGGGTCATGCGCGTAAAGGTAAAGACCTTTCATCCCGCGGGTAAGCAGGACATTCAGCGCATTTAGAATGATGCGTTCCTTCGCCATCTGGGGAGCAAAAATTCCGCTCTGTCCCTGAAAGGCAGCACTGTCTTCGTAGCGGGCTGGATCGACGCGGATACTGTCAGTCTGAGCGTCATAGGACAGGGAAGGGCCTAGAATGACGCCAGCGTAGTTCAGGTCAAAGCCCTGAATTGTGTAGACCGAGCCGACTTCGTCGATCGTATCGGGGCGTTCAGCCCAGGGAAGCTTTTCATCGGGCTTTGAGCGATCCCATCGCAGGTGGAAGCGTCCTTCCTCGATGAAGTGGTCTTCTCCATCCAGCCGATAAGGGTAGTCGTAAGTCGAGAGCAGACGGCATAGGCCGACTTCGTTATTCCGCTCTTTCAGATCATCGTAAAGCTGGGCGCAGTCGTCATAAACGCGCAGATCAAAGTCTGGGTCTTTAGGGCGCTTTCCCACGTGTCCCGCTGCAAGTTGGTCCAGCCAATGCCGGACTTCTGGACCCGCTTCGACGCGAAATTGCGTGGTTAAGTGCAGGGTCTGGGTTGCCCGACCCGTTTTGAAACGATCAAGCAGATCCGCAGACCAGTGACTCTTGAATTTCAGCACCTGTAACGGGTCAAACACCACAACGACTACGCGGGCCAACGCCAGAATTTCTTCGAGATGGTTTTGTTGCTGGAAATGATTGTATCGGTCAGCCCGGGTGAGAAGCAGATGGGCTTCATCGACCAGAACAATGTCTGCCGTCTGATTGGTTTTGTGTAGGCGGTTGATGAACGTCGTAGGTCTGTCGAAATCGGCCTTGCGAAGAGTTGGCGTCTCCGCAGCGACATTACGGTAAAGCTTCAGCATTTCCGGATGATTGACCAGCAACATGTTGCGTGTGCCCGTCATGGGATCATCTGGGTTCTTTGACCGTGCGCGTGTCTGAATTGCATTGAAAATTGCATTGAGGACAACGCTCTTCCCTGTGCCGGCAGCGCCTTCAATGATGAGGAGCGCGCTTTGATCTGACAGATGCGCGGAGCAGAACAAGAGGACGTCGTTTAAAAGATCCTTCTGCTCAGCCGACAAGTGACGCGATAGGGAAAATTTTGTGATGGCGGCATTTGTTTGCGCTGAAGAGAGCGTCTCAGTCTGCGGCAACATCGGCCACCTTGGCATCGGTGATACGCTGAGCGTCCGCGGGGGAAATGCGCACCACGAAACCTTGATAGCCAGCGTTGATGTAGACGGCTTCCTGTCCCATGGCGTCCTGAGACAGGACAACGGGAATAGATGTGGCCTGGCCGAAGGGGCTTGTCCCGCCGGATTGATAGCCTGTCAGTTCATGGGCCTTTTCCGGATTCATCATTCTTGCGTTCCGGCCGCCGAATAAGGCTGCGACCTTCTTCAAATTCAGCTTCTGATGAGCAGGAGCCACGACACAGGCTGGCTGTTTCTTGTCGATTTCGACAACGAGGGTTTTGAGCACACTGCCTGGATCAGCGCCGATGGCATCAGCCGCCTGCATACCGATCAGGCCGCCATTCGGATTGTATTCGTAGTCATGCAGACTGAAAGGCACGCCCTGTTTTTCAAGGAAAAGAGTGGCGCTGGTTTCTCGGCTCATGTGTGATCCCCTGTCTGGCCGCGAAGCACCTTGCAGGAGCCGTCGAAGGGGGCACGATCAGTCGATAAACATGTCCGGTCGGCGGCTGAAGCGGATAGGCGCTTCCATGTCAGGCTCTCTCACGGAAAAGAGAGTCTGACATGCTGTATGAACCCTTCAGCAAGACTTCGCAATATTGTGCCAGCAACAGAAGATGAAGCTTCTTCAGGGCGTTTGGGTGCCGAATTTGTCCCAGTGTTGCAGCAGTTCATGAATGATGCGGGAACCCACACGGTAACCGTTATCCAGGGCTACTTTTTCTCCGTCATAGCCGCTGTTCATGGATTGGACGGCTGTCATGCCTTGAGGCTGCTCAGTGTAATTGGAGGCGCTGCGCAGAACCAGAACACGACTTCTGTCCACGCGACCGGCCTGCCCAAGACGTGTGAGGGCTTCGAGAATGCCAGAATCTTCCATGTCACTGGACACAAAATGGCTCTTGCCCTGTGTGAGAAGATGTACCCAGTCCCGAGCAAAACCGGTCATGATCTTGCCGTGCCAGAAGGTATCTGAGCCGAAGTCTCCACCCGTCACGACAGCTGGGCGTCCGGCAGCGATGTCGGTTGGTTTGTAGAGCTTGCGCTGGGCTTCGAGTTGCGGAGGATCAGACAGTTTGACGGTCTGGGTCAGGTCATAGGCCCAGTGCACCAGAGACGGATTTAGCTGGAATGCATTATTGTGCTGAATGCTGCCATCGGGCGCATCCCCGCCCGACAGAGCGTATTGATTGGGCTTCTGAGCGGTGATCATGAAATAGCCGTATGGCCATTCTTTCGGTGCTTCCCGCTTGTCGATGTAACGCGTGATGTCTCCAACCACATAGTCCGCGATTGAAACTGAACCGACGGACGCGACGGTGGGGTCAAAGCCGGAAATACCATCCACCATCCAGTAAGCATGGCGAAGATCGAATCTCGGGTCCGTTGCGAGGGCCATGACGGATGTCGTTGCCGGGGCAATCGGTGTTCCTGTTACGACGACCAACAGATGATGTTGTGCATCCGTGTAGATTGGATGAATGCCGAGCGGGAACGGAACCTTCTCTGTGAGATGCTCTCCTTCGATCCAGGGCTGGAATTCTCCTGCCCGGTCTCCGGTATCTTCACCAATTTCGTATGTGGTGAGTACGACGGCGCGGATATCCCAAGGCTGTTCTTTGGCTTTGGCCGGCGTTGTTGTGAGTGCGAGTGAGGCCAGGCAGCCCATGGAAAGGGCGTATGGCATGATTTGTTGCACAAAAGAGATAAGTTTCATGTATTTCTACCGTCGTTCCGCTCTCATAATGAGGACACCATACAGGAAAGATGTCGAAAAGAAATATTCATCTCCGATAGGTGTTCTATTATAGGCAACGGATTGATGCCATTTATAGGTACAGTAATATTTTAAAGTATATATTGGAATATTTGATAATTTACTGTTGTATAAATAAATTATATCAAAATATATATTGTTTATATGTGTGATTTAAAAGACACATACGATAAAAAACCACAATAAAATTCAAAATATAGGATCAGTAAGTTCTTCGTCTGACTTGTTTTGATCAGCGTTCTGAATATTTTCTGCCGCAAATGACACATCTTAGGATCGCGTGAAGATGAATTTTGGTGCCAGACGTCTCACACTGCTGACAGCCACTGTGCTGGCCGGAGTATTTTGTGATGCAGCAGCCTATGCTGCGGTCTCGCAGGCTCGGGGTAAGCATGCTGCGCCAGTTCATCCTCACGTGGCACCTGCTCATCATCGCACGGCTGTTGATGCCAAGGACGCGGAAGCAATTTCTGTCCGTGTGTCCCGTCAGGCACTGAATGGTGGCGGTGGCATGATGCGCCACGAAATGGCATCGCACTCGGTTCAGACCGTTACGCGCCAGTATATCGAGATGCAGAGCCCGGCCAGTACGGCGCTGGACATGATCAAGAACCTGCCCAGCGTCACGGTTTCTACTGTCGATAGCTCGGGTATTCTTGGTGGCAAGATCAACAGCCGAAGCCTGACCGATTCAGACATGGGCATTCTGTTGAATGGTGTGCCTGTCGCGACAGCGTATTACCTGAATCAGAACGTTGATACTGAAAACGTCAACATGATCTCCGTCACGCCGGGATCGTCTGCCATTGATCTGCCGGTAACATCCGCCGCCGCGGGTATCATGGACTCCCAGACCATGACGCCGTCGCATAAATTCGGCGGCCTGATGGATTTCTCATACGGCACAAACAACATGTCCCGTGAGTTCCTTCGTGTTGAGAGCGGTGACATCGGCAATTCCGGCATCCGCACGTTTGCGTCCTTCTCCCATACACATGCCCGGAACTGGAATGGACCAGGAACGAACGAGCGTCGTCATCTCGATTTCGGTGCCGCGAAGGACTTTGAAGATGGCTCTTCCGTTAACCTTTTTGTCTCATGGAACCACCAGTTCACGATGGAGCCGCTGAAGCCGACGGCAAAGCAGTTCTATGACAAGAAAGACGGGATCGGGACGTATAATTACTCGTCCAGCTATGATCCGTCGAACCCGTCAAAATACGGGATGCTGAACGGCAATATGTGGGATCAGGTCTTCGTAACGCTGCCTGTCCACATTCATCTGCCGGCGAAATTCTCTTTCGATTTCAAGCCATATTACGTTTACAACGGTGGCTATACCTATAACGGAAGCCTTTTCAGCGGGGCGGGTCGTAACGCGACCATTGGTCAGGGCGGAACGCCCATTTCTGGCAGTGTGCCGTCCGCCTCCTACTACAGCGTTTATCGTCCGCACGCCGGGGCGGTGGCGAAGCTGAACTATGATCCGGTCAGCTGGGATCATATGGAACTGGGATACTGGTTCGATTATCAGGATAATCAGGTTAACAACATGTATTCCGTGTTGCAGACCAATGGCAGCCAGTACTTCCCGTACAACACCTCCAAGGGGCTGTATGTGAATGGAACGCGCTATATGCCGTATCAAGGGGATGCCGGGTGGAAGATCCATTCGCTGTTCTTCCAGAATACGGCCAAGTTCCTGCATGATCGCCTGACGCTGAATGGCGGCATCAAGGTTGCCATGATCAATCGCTGGACGGTCAATGGCGCATCGTCAACACCGCGCACCGAGCAGAACCAGGTTGTGCCTCTGCCGCAGGTTGGCATCAGCTATCGGATAGATCAGCACAATCTGATCTACGTGAATGCCGAAGGTGACTTCCGCATGCCAGATCCGGGATCGCTGGGGCAGGTTTATGATGCACAGACGGGTGGCTATGTCGGTAATCCGTATAACCCGAAGCCGCAATATTCGATCAAGGAAGAACTCGGCTGGCGCTTTGATAACGATTACTTCATGACGGATCTGGAGCTGTTCAACTACTCCATTACCAACCGTCTGTTGTCCACGAGTGTTTACATCAACAATCAGGCCATCAGTTCCACCATTAACGCGGGTAACCAGACCGCACGTGGTGTGGATTTCATGATCTCAGCACATCCGTGGCACCATCTCAGCCCGTATGTTTCCGTCGAATATCTGAACGCCACGATGGATTCCAATATCCTCACGACGGGCACCCTGAATGGTCAGACGGTCAGTGATCTGCTGCCGACCAAGGGCAAGACGGCCGTTCAGTCTCCGCATGTGCATGCGAGTGCGGGCCTGACGTATGATGATGGCCATTTCTTTGCGAATGGCAGCGTCAGCTACGTGTCGTCCCAGTATTCGACGTTCATGAACGACGAGAAAATCCCAGGGTATCTGACGGATAATCTGTCACTGGGTTATCGCTTCAACTCCTACGGCCGGTTCAAGGCACCGAAATTCCAGCTGAATTTCAGCAATCTGGGCGGCGATTTCGTCCGGACTGGCGCCTATAGCCTCGTGTCCAATGCCAAGGCAGCCAAGGGTGTTTACGGCAGTACGATCAGTGCCAGCGGAACGCCGACCTATTATCTTTATCCGCGCTTCAGCGTGACGGGGAACATCTCTGTCGGGTTCTAATCTGGCGGCGATGCGCATTTGAGAGAAGGACGGCTCTTCCTGGAAACAGGGAGGGCCGTTTTTTTATATTGCGAGGATGACAGCGCTGGCTTTGAACGCTAGCATTTCGACAACGGCAATGGATTCTGCCTGACCATACTGGTCGAACCGCTCTCCTCCGCGAGATGCTGATGATTCCTGTCAAACTCGCTTCTTCGGAAGCATGACAGGAGAATTGCGTCCGATGCCTGCTTTCCATAATTTCCCCCGCGTGGCTGTGACGACATTGCGATGGGGCTTTCTGCTTCTGCTGCTGGGCGGAAGTGTCGGATCTGTTTGTGCCTTGTTTCTCTGGTTGTTGGACCAGGCTACGTACATACGGTTTGAGACCCCTTGGCTGATCTTTGGCCTTCCGCTGGCCGGAGTGGGCGTTGCGCTGCTGTATCAGTGGTTCGGCGGGAAATCAGCCGCAGGCAATAACCTGATTATTGATGAAATTCATAAGCCGGGCGGCGGCGTCCCTTTCCGCATGGCGCCTTTGGTTTTGTTTGGAACGGTTGTCAGTCATCTTTTCGGCGCATCTGTTGGTCGGGAAGGAACGGCCGTTCAGATCGGAGGAAGCTTCGCCGCCGCAATTGGGCGCCTGTTCCGGCTGCACGTGCAGGACATGCGCCTGTTGCTCATGGCGGGGATTGCCGCAGGTTTCGGTGCCGTTTTCGGAACGCCTGTTGCGGGGGCTGTTTTTGGACTGGAAGTTCTGACGCTCGGCCGGCTTGATTATGCGGCTCTGTTGCCGGTCGCGGTGGCCTCGATTGTCGCAGACTGGACGTGTCATGCATGGGGTATCCATCATGCCGTTTATCATGTCGGTTTTCGGGGGATAGCGGCGGCAGACGGTTCGATGTTTCACGTCAACGCCATTTTGCTGGTGAAGGTCGGTTTTGCTGCCGTGTGTTTCGGTCTGGCAAGCCGGGCGTTTGCGGACGGTGTTCATCGCCTCGCAGGCGTCTTCCAGCGCCTTTGCCCATCAGCTTGGATACGGCCTGCGATTGGTGGCGTGCTGACGTTGCTGCTGGTCTGGATACTCGGAACGCGAGATTACCTTGGCCTCGGCACTGTCTCACATTTAGAGGGCGGGGCGAGCATTCTGAACTTCTTTGGGGCTGGATATTATCCCTGGAGCTGGCTCTGGAAATTGGTCTTCACTCTTGTCGCATTGGCAACCGGCTTCAAAGGCGGAGAAGTGACGCCCCTTTTCTTTATCGGGGCGGGTTTGGGCAACGCATTGTCCCCTCTGCTGGGTGTGCCGGTTGATCTTCTGGCAGGGGTGGGGTTCGTGGCCGTGTTTGCCGGGGCGGCCAATACACCTCTCGCCTGTACATTCATGGCGGTGGAGCTCTTCGGCGCGACCGATGTGATTTATTACGCGACTGGTTGTTTCATCGCCTATCTCGTGTCCGGTCACACCGGCATCTATCTTTCCCAAAGGATCGGGACGCCCAAACTGGCTCTTTTCTCTAAAGAACAGGGGCAGTCGCTGCGAGATGTCTGTAGTCGGTAAAGCTATTTCCGGCGGGGTGGATTTTTCTTGGCGTTCAATGTCGTGCAGAGCAGGGCTGCCAGCAACATTTCTACGCTGAGCAGGCCAAGCCATGTGATGACATCAATGATGGGCGTTTGCGATCCATGGAGCTGAAGCATCAGGCTTAAACCCAGCAGTGCAAAGCCTGTCAGTCTGAGGCCAAGCAGATAGGACGCCGAAGTGTGTTTTTTGAAGAAAATTCCGCTGCCACGAGCAGAACCCGCGGCCATCAACAGAATGGAAATCTGCCCACATAGCAGCGTCGCCCCCATCATGGGGAAAGTCTTTTCTTGCGATAGGTATTGATGGCGGCATAGGCGAACGACCCGGCAAAAAGTGCGGCCGTTACACTTGTCGCGGCGCTGACACTATCACGCCATGGCGCCCCCAGGGCAGCAATGGCCAGACATGCCAAAGCGCAAGCAGCCAGAAGTTCGGTCCAAGCTACTTCTGATTTACGGAACAGGGCGAAAATCAGAGCGAGAGCCCAGATGATGAAAACGCACTGAATTTCATGATCTTCCCGTCCCGGAAGGCCAGCGGGGAGGATGCGGTTTGCAAGAAAATAGGATGCAAACGCCAGAGAAAGCCCGGCCAGAACCCCCACATTCAGGCGTTCTGTCAGTACGTGTCCGAGATGAGGGTTACTTCTCAGGCGTTTGATCGTCCAGAGGCGCATTCCGCTTCCGATGACGGCCGTCAGCATCAGTCCGCATACAAAATAAAGCCAACGCGTCACACTTGGCGCAAAACGTGCGACGTGAAGACCATACAGGAATGTGTAAGCACCAATGAGCGGCCGCTTTTCGACATGTTCGCTGAGAAGATGGCCGTTCGTGCCATCAAAATTCAGGGTGTGGGATGTCGTGCTGACGGTATTCGTGTTGCCTGATGTGATGGTGATGACTGACGCCTGATCGGTCGGGTTGAAGATATAGATCTGTGCGATGCCGGCTTCACCGATGCGTTTTTCCGCATCCTGAAGAATGGGAAGGATGGGCGCAAGATGGCCCGGATGGCCGCTGGGCGGACGGGCATCGAGGGCCGGATTCAGGTCCGTGTAAGTGGCCATCAGGTCATGTTTGTAAACGGCCTGGGTGCTCCACGGAAGAAGCAGGGTTCCGAGCGTAACGGCGCCTGTGAAGGAGATCATAAGATGAAATGGTAGCGCTAGAACGCCGAGAAGATTATGTGCGTCCAGCCAGCTTCTTTGTCCCTTCCTAGGGCGGAATGTGAAGAAATCCGCGAAGACCCTGCGGTGAATAATGACGCCGGAAACTAGGCCGACGACAAGGGCCAGCGCGGCGATGGCCGCGATCAGGCGCCCAAACGGGTAGGGGAGTTGAAGCTCGAAATGGAAGCGGTAGAAAAACTCGCCGCCAAAGGTTTGTCGAATGCCGTCAGGGCTGCCGGTTTGTGGGCTGAGTGCTTTCTGCAAATACACGCCCTTGGGGTCAGACCAGACCGCTAGCGTGAATGGCTCCTGCTGTGTTGGTGCATTCAGATACCATGCCGGAGATGTCGGGGCATTCTGTGTGAGCCACTCTACAGCGTGAGCGCTTGCTTCAATGGGGGAGATACTGGTGGCGCTCAGTTCCGGCCGCATCCAGACGCTGATTTCCTGCCGGAACACACTGAGCGTTCCAGACAGGGCAATTGCGAAAAGAACCCATCCTGTTATCAGCCCAAGGCCTGTGTGCAGCCAGGCCATGGAGGCGCGAAAATTGCTTTTCACGGCCTCCAGCCCTCTAAAAGAGCCAGTCCTCCAGTGAGGAGTGTTGCAAGCAGCGTGACGCCAAAAGCTTTGCGTCCATCGGCAACGCCAAAGCAGGCCATGAACGTAGCTGGCCAGACCAGCAGGCCGACAAGGATGCCGGCCATAGCGCAATCTGCGCGGGAGAGGGGGAGCCAGAGGCTCAGGCAGATCCCTCCAAGCGCTGACAATGCGTATCCGCCGGGGAGTGCTGCCAGTAAACGCAATGTCAGATGCTGGCGCGCCGGACCGGACTTACCAGGTGTAGCCAACGCTCGCCTGTGCGTTGCGGCGTTCGCCATAATAGCAGAATTCCTGATTGTAAGAGGCGTAAGCAAGGCAGTTCGCCACATAGTTCTTATCAAACAGGTTGCGGACACTGGCAGCAACTGTCCAGCCATGCAGTCTGTGGGACAGGTTGTTGAGATCGTAGCGGATGGAACCGTCAAAGAGTGCATACTGCGGAATCCAGACGCTGCCATAGGATGCTTCGCCACCATAGGTCTTGGCAGAATATCGCATACCGCCACCAAAGCCGAAGCCCTTCAGAGGGCCGGATGGCATCGTGTAGAAAACAAACAGCGAGGAATTCCCTTTGCCCGACTGCATCAGGGGCTTGCCGGTTGAATCGTCATGGACTTTCTGGAAGCTGACGGATGCTGTGACCATCAGGTTCTTATATGGCTCAGCATGTGCTTCGAACTCGAAACCATCTGAATGAACCAGACCACTGGCGGTGCTGTAACCCGTGTTTCCGACAGCAACCAGAACGTTGGTTTGCTCGATGTGAAAACCGGTTGCTGTCAGCAGGATGCTGGTTCCTGGAACCTGATATTTCACGCCGCCCTCAAGCTGCTTTCCGAGAGACGGGGCAGCCTGATGCATCGTCTTTCCGCCATCGCTGGACACTGCGCCAGACTGTGGTTGGAAAGATGTCGAATAGCTGATGTACGGCGCAAGGCCGAAATCAAAATGATAGAGGCCGGAGGCGCGCCAGGTAATCTGGCTGGGGCTCTGACGGCTGTCTGAATTGTAGTTGGATTCAACCTGATGGGAGCGATACCAGTCGTTGCGGATGCTGCCCGTCAGGATCAGGCGGTCCCAGCGGATCTCATCCTGCCCATAAGCGCCCACCTGATGGGAGTCCGTCCGATAGTTGACCCATGGAGACATCGGATCAATGGCCATTTTGTAGTTTGGATGAAAGACGTTCAGGTCAGGTGCTGCGCCGTAAAATCCGACTTCTGTCGCGCTCTGCTGCATGTAATCAAAACCGAACATCAGCGTGTGCTGCAGCGGGCCTGTCCGGACTTTGCCTTTGAACTGGCTGTCAAACGCCAGGTTATGGGTGTGCTCGTATGTCTCGATTGCTGAGCGGGCCAGCGTATCGTCGCTGACATAATACCCCATGTCATAGACGCTGCGGTATTGGGTCTTCACATCGTCGTAACGGCCGCGAGATGTGAAGCTCCAGTCATTATTGAATGTATGATTGAAGATGTAGGTGATGGCCCCTTGGCGACGATTGTATTTTTCGAAGGATGAATCACCGTCATAGAAGTTTCTGGGCAGATAGCCGTATGACGCCCGCTTGAGCGAGCCTACCAATGGGACGCCACCATAAGTCCCGTTCTCAGGGTCGTACTGGTAATTCCCAAGCAGTGTGAGAGTTGTTGGCCCATTCCCGCCAAAGGTCACCGCAGGGCTGATGGAGAAGCGGCGGCTTCCTGTGCGGGTTAACTGTGTATGTTGCCCATTGACGGTGCCGTAGAGACGGTACCGAACAAACCCATTGTCTGTTGCATACCCGCCGACATCTGCATCGACGCGATAAAGGTCGAACATGCCTCCCGTTGTATTGATCCCGCCGTAGAAGCGCTGGTCGGTCGGTAGTTTGCTGGAGAGGGCCGTCAGGCCGCCGGGACTGGATTGGCCATACAGTGCAGACGCGGGGCCTTTGAGAATTTCAACCCGATCCAGACGTGATGTATCGGTCTGCGCCACGGCGTACCCTGTGGGGCTGTCCTGAAGTTTCAATCCATCCAGAAACGTTGGGACGGAGAAGCCG
The DNA here is from genome assembly GCF_032913585.1 of Gluconobacter sp. GP1. Taxonomy (NCBI): domain Bacteria; kingdom Pseudomonadati; phylum Pseudomonadota; class Alphaproteobacteria; order Acetobacterales; family Acetobacteraceae; genus Gluconobacter; species Gluconobacter sp. GP1. The sequence continues at coordinate 103,219 of NZ_JASGXC010000005.1, read as the reverse complement.
CGGAGGGCAAACAGATCGTAACGCGTGCCAACTGCACCGCCGCGCTGGTCCGCAGTGACGCCGGCTGTATAGCGGACGGCCTGATTGAGGTTCAGAACGCCCCGAACGTCCATCTCATTACGTGTAATGACCGTGACAGACTGAGCCGTCTCGATCAGTGGCGTATCCGATTTCGTTGCAGACGTCGCCACGGTCGCCATTCTGCGTGCCCGTACGGAGATATGCTCCATCTTGGCAGGAGTGGATGTCGATTTCCTGTTCGTATGGTTGTCTGATGGGGTTGTTGTCGTTGTCTGGTCAGCGGCGTGAGCGTGGCTGAAAACAATGCACAAACCGGCAATAGCAGGGGTAATTCGGGAATTGCTGGGCACGGGACTCACGCGGTGGCTTGATGAAGGAAGCGGGACTATCATTCAAATGATAATTATTCGCAATAAGAATTTTTTGAAAAAATTATTGTTTTCGGGTGAGCATTGTGGGTGAGTAGGTTCAGGTTAAAAATTTTGACGATGAACTATGTTATTTGTTCGTAATTATTATTGTTTGTAATATGTTTTCTTATTTCCATTTATATTAGAAATTTTCTGATTTATAGTATTTTTAGTTATTTTTTATTTGAGCGTGGTGGCAGTTTGTTTTTATATGCTCGAAAAAATATTTCTGGTATTTGTGAGCTGGGAATATTTTTGTATCGTGTAATTTACATAATTTCTGGGTAGCCTGGATGCGTTTCCTGATTGTTGGCGGAGCCGGTTTTGTCGGTAGTCACGTCGTTCTTGCTCTGCTCGATGGCGGTCACGATGTTGTCGTTCTTGATAACCTGAGTACTGGCCATCGTGCGGCTCTGCCGGACAGTGTCGGCTTTCACCAGGTCGATCTTCTGGATTTTTCCGCAACAGCTAAAATCGTTGCGCAAGGACCTTGGGATGGCGTGATGCATTTTGCGGCACTTTCAGTTGTCGCAGACAGCATGCGTGAACCCTTGCATTATTTACGTCAGAATTATCTGACTTCGTTAAATCTCATACAGGCCTGTATCGACAATAAAGTTAAGAAATTTATTTTTTCTTCGACCGCTTCACTCTTTGGTGGACCTGAGCGGTTGGAGCCTATTCCAGAGAATGCTGCGGTGCAGCCTGGATCGCCTTACGGTGAGAGCAAGTTTTTCATTGAGCGCGTTTTGCATTGGGCAGATGCTATTCACGGCTTAAGAAGTGCGACACTTCGATATTTCAATGCTGCTGGGGCTGATCCAGCGGGACGTGCCGGCGAAGACCATAATCCCGAAACACATCTTATTCCATTGACTATCGATGTAGCATTGGGGCGGCGTCCTGCGCTTAAGCTTTTTGGCATAGATTACCCTACTCGGGACGGTTCCTGTATTCGCGATTATATTCACGTTACCGACCTTGCTGACGCACATATCCGTGCGTTGTGTCAGCTCGATAACCGGAGCGTGGCTTATAATATCGGCACTGGGCGTGGGTATTCAAATTTGGAAATTATCCAGAGCGTAGAGCGGGTCAGTGGGAAAAAAGTCCTATGGGAGGCTGCTCCTCGTCGTGGAGGAGATCCTGCAATGCTTATAGCGAATTCTAATACGTTTCGAAAAGAAACCGGCTGGACGCCGAGGTTTAGTGATCTCGACAGTATTGTTGATACGGCCATGCAATGGCGGAAAAAACACCCAGATGGATATGAAAATTAAATGTATTAGGAAGTTGTATATTCTATATTTATAATTAATTTTATTTTGCAAGAATTTTTAAAATCATATCTTGTAATTCTGAGGGGTGTATTGTGAGATTCTTGAAAAATTTCTCACTTTCGTGAGTATTATAGGAAAGAGAAATAAAAGGCGTTGACCGTATTTTTGAAGGCGTAACGTATCCCGGAATTGAAGGGCGGTGGTCGCCGAAAAATATGAGATGTGCGGGGCGCCCGCAGTTACGCAATGTACGGTCCAGATTCCCCAATAAAGCGTCACCATTTCGAGCGTGGCGTTCCCAGGCCGTTAGAGCATCTGGGGCATCCAGGCGGCCTGCGTCCCATGGGCCATGATTTTCCATGGTCACGACGTAAATCAGTTCCGGCTTTTCAGCCGACACTATGCGGTCGTGAAGATAGTCACCGATTGCTTTGTCGCTGATGTAGGGACCGGCTGTTTCAGCGTGTACAAAATCATCTGGGCCGACGAGTGTGGTAAAGCCTAACGCAGGCATTAGGCGATCTCGACCGTAGAACCTGAGATCGTGAGGATGGACGAAAAGCCGTTTTTCATAAAGGGCCGCAAGCCGATTTGGTAACCCAAAGGTATGCTCATCCTGAGCTGTAAGAAAAGGGTCAAAGGCTCGAAAACCAAGCTCCTCCTCACTGCGCCCACAGAGCACAGCATATTCCGTGCGCATTGTGTATGCGCCGAAACCGCTGACGGAGAGCGCCCCATAATAATTGGAATTTTTCTTCAGTCGCTCAAAGTTATTGAGGGGAGCAAGTGGATGGTTGGGAACTAGATCTTTGGGATCTGCAAAGGACTCACACTGTACGATGACCAGAAAGGGTGCCGGGTCTGTATCTGGTTCCCGCGCGGGCAGTGGCTGGGCAGGGGCCGGTGACGGTGTTGCTCGCCATCTGAGCGTGTAAATGAGCAATACCGGAAGTAATCCGCATCGCACGATGTCTGCTTCAAGATCAGGCCGCAACATAACAGTGGAACGCCAGTAAAATTTCCAGCCAGCACTGAGGCCCAGGATAGAGATCAGCAGTATCAGCAACCCGCCGAAATGAGCTGTAAGTGCAGTAGAAGAAAACGCGATGACGCATCCGAAGATGAGCAATGCAGCAGGTATTAAGATAATCTTCAGAAAGGTCGGGATCGCAGCAAGATAAAAGCGTGGATAACGCAGGAATGAGGCAGCGACCGCCAGGTCAGAGAAAACTAAGGGTTCGCCCAACACTCGAAACTTGATGTTGGAAGCAATGACAAGGGCTAGAAACAATGCGTCCGTGAGAACGCAGGCAACCCAAAAGCCCCCTGTCAACGCAAGTGTTGCGCCGTAAAAAGTCAGGATAGATAGGGTATGAAGTGTGTATCCGCGCCAGCCACTGCGGTCTGGCCGAATGAATCTGTCAAATAAGATCGAAAGTACGACCGTGCAGCAAAGGGAGAACAGAAAGTTCTTCACAGAAACGACGCAGAAAAAAGATAAATCATGAATTCGAAATCGGCTTTCGGATGCAGCAGGCTTTCAGTTAGAAAGCATGTCTATGAGATTTCATCCATCAAGCACAGGCTCTACGATTGACTCGGTCTTGCTCAGGCGACCGCCAAGGGCCGAGAGCAAGGATGTTGAACTGGGATGTATCTCCTCATTCTCTGGCGAAAATCTACGTCATTCTGCTGCATCGATCCTGCATGACATCCGGCGTGCAAAGATTGGGGGAGCTTTCTGGTTACCGTCAGTAGTGCTTTCCGCTGAGCGCAATACTCTCCTGTCGCTGCCAGCAGACGCGGCTTTTGCCTGGAGTTTGTGGAAACATGTTACGGCTCAGGTAGATGCACGGAAAGTCGTCGTTATTTCCCTGCATTTGCATCATGCCGATGCGATCAGAGCCGCAGGCGGCCATGTTGTGTCTCAGGTGGACCCGCACAGCATGCTTGAACAGGTTGATGAAGTCTGGACAACGGGTCGGGACGACGTAGCGCTTCTAGGTGCAGTTTATGGTCGGTTAGTGAGAATATGGTCTCCTGAAGAAGGCGAGGGCGTATTTTCCAAAACCATGGCTCTCGAATGGCTGACACAAGCTATTTCCTGGCGTAGCCCGTTCGATGGCAGGTCAATCGATCTAACCGAAGCGGTAAGGATCGTTTCTGACGACCGCCGTGCCTGGGAGCGGACGCGGGATGTGGCGGTCTGCGTTGGCATGGCATGGTGGAAACGCGAGCGTATTCGCGAGTTTTTCAATGTGAGCCGAAAGAGGATCTTTTTTCGGCATTCCATGTATGGCGCTTTGAGCGAAGCGCAACGTCGCAAAGGAGTAATTGCGGCCTGGTCCAGCCGTATCCCGTCTGGACTGAAAAATAAGGCAAAGGCTCAGGGTGTGGGTATTTGCCAGGTTGAAGATGGCTTTCTGCGTTCCGTCGGGCTCGGAAGTGATCTTCTTCCCCCCTGTTCTATCGTGCTCGATCGGTCGGGCATCTATTTTGATCCTTCTCGCCCCAGTGATCTTGAAAAGATCCTGATGGAGACTTCTTTCGATGACAGCCTTCGGGCTCGTGCTCGCCATTTGATTGACACACTCGTAGCGCGGAATGTCTCCAAATACGGGAGTACGGCTGACGTTGGTTCCTTGCTTTCACGTCCTGCCGGGAAGACGGTTATTCTGGTGCCGGGGCAGGTCAGTAACGATCTGTCCATTCGGTTGGGCTGTGGGGACGTCAGCGACAACCTCTCCTTGCTTCGTAATGTTCGTGATCGGATGCCCGATGCGCACATTGTTTTTCGTCCTCACCCGGATGTGGATGCCGGTCATCGCCCCGGTGCAGTCAGAGATGATATCGCCCTGCAGTATGCAGATGAGATCGCACGAGGAGGCCCAATGGTCTCTTTGATTGCTCAGGTAGACGAAGTTCACACCATGACGTCGCTTGCAGGCTTCGAAGCGTTGTTACGGAGGCGTGCGGTAACGACTTATGGAAATCCATTCTACGCAGGATGGGGGCTGACGTGCGATCTGGCTCCGAGCACCGGCCGTAGGGGACGAAATCTGCAGCCGGAAGAGCTTGTAGCAGGGGCGCTCATTCTCTATCCGCTTTATTTGGATCCGGTCACCCGAACACCCTGTGGGCCTGAAGTTCTTGTTGAGAGACTTTCAGACCCAACAATATGGACAACATCTTTCACTGTGCGTTTACGAAGATTGCAAGGTCGTTTACGTAGGAAAATGCAATATACACGCATGAGGATCTGGCCGAAATGAAGGCACCGGGCGATAGCCACTTCGGCAAGAAACATCTCAAACCTCTGAAAACGCGGAATTTCCTGTTTCTACAGGGATTAATGGGGCCGTTTTTTGAGCGCGTCGGAGACGCCCTGCTGGCGGATGGCTACAAAGTCTCCAAAATTAACTTCAATGGCGGAGACAAGCTTTTCTGGCGCCTCCCCGGTGGTGTGGACTATCGGGGAAGCCTTGAAGACTGGCCTGATTTTCTGCGTAATTTCATTGTGCAACGCGAAATTACGGATGTCGTTATTTTCGGAGACTGTCGCCTGCATCACATGGCCGCGGCGAAGGTCTGTGAAGAGCTCCAAATTCCGATGCATGTCTTTGAAGAAGGGTATCTCAGGCCGGACTGGGTGACGCTTGAACTTGGGGGCGTGAACGGCCACTCGCGTTTGCCGCGGGATCCCGACTATTACCGCGTGGAAGCACAATTGCTTCCTCCCCAGCCCCCTCATAGCTCTGTGCCATCCTCTTTTCAAAGGCGCGCAGCGGAAGGTATTGCCTATAATACTGCGGACCTTCTTTTGAGATGGTATTTCCCGCATTGGACAAACCATCGTCCGTGGCATCCCCTTGTTGAGGGAATGGGCTGGCTGAAGCGGTTTTCGCGTCGTAAGGCTGTTGCCGAACGTACGAAGAAAGTTCTGAGCAGGCTTGAGGCCTGTAAAGCGCCTTATATGCTCTTTCCTCTCCAGTTGGATGCGGATGCTCAGGTCCGTCTCCATTCGGGCTTTGGTGGCATGCAGGAGGCGATTGAATACGTCATTTCTTCCTTTGCGGCTCACGCACCGGCAAATATGCGGCTGATCATCAAGCAGCATCCCCTGGATAATGGTCTGCGCGATTGGCGGCATATTATTGCGTGCTCCGGACGCCGTCATGGAGTGCTCGGGCGGATTGGCTTTATCGAGGGGGGTGATATTGCCTTGCTGGTCAAGCAAGCTGAAGGCGTCATCACAATCAATAGTACGACTGGGACATTGGCGCTGGCAGAAGGTATTCCGGTTATTACGCTGGGGCAGGCCATCTACAATATTCCCGGCATTACATACGAGGGAACACTCGACGCATTCTGGAGGGCGCCAGAAAAGCCGGATATGGAGCTTTTCGCTGCATTCAGGCGCGTTCTGGTCGAATACTGTCTTGTCGCCGGTGGCTTTTTCTCAGACGAAGCGATGTCCAAGCTGGTGCGGGGTGTCGTGGCGAAACTTGAACGACATTCGCCTCAACTATTTCAGACACGGGCGACTGAGGAAGGGCATGAATTCTGGCATGGAATGAGTCGTCCGCTCTTACGTCTTTCAGAAAAAGTCGCAGACGCAGTAGGGGCTCCTGAGTGAAGGAAAGTCAGGCAATACCTACGTTTCTTCTGGATATTTCGCGCCTTCTTTCCCGTTCGGGAGCAAGTGTGCCAACGGGTATTGATCGGGTCGAGCTGGCCTATGCGCGATACCTGTTGGCTCATGCATCAGAGCAAACGCGCTTTTGTGCCATGCACCCAATTGGTGTGATGGGAATGATTGACCAGGCCACGGCACGGCGCTTCATACAGGCGCTGGAACTTCAGTGGGGACAATCTGGTTCTGGCCGGCCGGCTGCACGTCTATGCGGTGCGATTAATCGTGGCCTGTTCTGGCATCGACCTGCGACAATGGCCTCTGGCACAATATACCTTAATGTTTCACATCATCATCTGACACGCCCTAAAGTGGTCGGTGCCTTTCTCAGGCAGACAGGGGCTCGTTTCGTGATAATGATTCATGACCTTATTCCGATAGACTACCCGGAATATTCTCGCCCGAGAGAGCCTGCGCGGCATGAAATCCGTCTCAAGACAGTCGCACGTTATGCCGATTCCATTATTGTACCGTCGCACTACGTGAAGGAAACGGTCTGTCGACATCTGACGGAACTCTCAGTCGATATTCCAGTCCACGCAGTTCTTCACGGGGTCGATGCTCCTCACCTCCATACACGCACGATGGAACTGGATGCATCACTTTGCGATCAGCTCAAAGGACGACCCTATTTTGTATGTCTGGGCACCATTGAGCCCCGTAAGAACCATCTTCTCTTGCTCAATGTTTGGCGTCGTCTTGTTGAACAGGCACCATCCTCGGCACCTGTACTGGTAATCGTAGGAAAGCGTGGCTGGGAGAACGAGAATATTCTTGATCTTCTAGATCGCGCACCAGCCCTCAAGGGACACGTCATTGAGTGCCAGTCATTGCCTGACACGATGGTTCAAACCCTTCTGAAAGGCAGCTCCGGGCTCCTGTTCCCATCATTTGTCGAAGGTTTTGGGCTTCCGCTTGCGGAAGCTTTGTCGCTGGGCGTGCCAGCTCTCTGTTCCGATATTCCAGTTTTACGAGAGGTCGGAGGATGTGCGGCAAGCTATCTCGACCCTCTGGACGGGCCGGCGTGGTTGGACGCGATTATGCGTTACGCTACTTCGGGGTGTGACAGGACAGACCATAAGTTACAGACAGAAAGCTTCTGCACCCTTTCCTGGGAAGAGAGCGTAGCGCAAGCACTTTCACTGATACAGTAATCTGAAAGTATTTATCGAAATTCCATTTAAAAATAACTGCTAGATGATTGGTTTTCTATCGCGGACGATCACCCATCCAGCAGGGTTTGGTAGAATTTCTTCATGCGTAGCGCATAGGGTTCAATAGCAAAGTCTTGTGCACGTTTTCGGCCTGAAGATGAAAGAGCCGCCCATACAGCATCGTCTTGATCGAGCGTTTTAATGCCTTCAGCCAATGCCTCTACGTTTGTGCTGTCTACAAGAAGTGCTGACGTTCCTGAAATTTCCTCTGTTGCATGCCCCAGGCTGGTCAAAACAGGGGTGCCTAGAAGCATGGCCTCCAGAATAGGCAAACCAAACCCTTCAGCCAGAGACGGAAAAGCGACGCATCGTGCTTCTTTGATCGCGCGAACTAATGCCGGGCGGCTGCACCAGGGCAGGATCTGCACGCGCTCAGGAACTGGATGATGCTTGAGGGCATGAAGCTCTTCTGCTCCCCCAAATCCTAAAGCGCCGATCAGGGTCAAAGGGCGAGTTGTTCCAGAGCGGCCATGGGCTTCGATCAGTCGTCCAACATTTTTGCGACGTTCAATCGTGCCGAAGTAAAGAAAACCGTCTTTTGGACAAGGAGCATCGACAGTCAGCGCTTCAGCCATGAGGTCTGTTGGAAACGAAACCGATTGAGACAGCATGCTGATTTTTTCCGGAGGTAGCCCGAAAAAACGAATCAGATCCTGCCGGACCGCTTCTGAAACCGTGACAATGGCATCAGCATTGTCACACCAGAATTTCAGACGTCTATGAAGGCGCTTGACCGGAGTGTCGCTGAACTCAGGGTGGAGCAGTGGAATAATGTCGTGGATCGTCACCACATTGGGAATGCCTGGCCACTGCAGGGGAACCGGATAGGTCCAGTGCATCAGATCCGGTGGCACGTCAGCTTTTATGGAAATCGGCCTATGAAGCGTCCGGTCCCTTATTTCGGCTGTTCGATAAAGGTCGTGACCAATATAGCCGTCACCTGTCTGCTGGACGCAACTATTGGGCCAAGTGCTACGGACGAGGCGTTTGATTTTCTGGGGAAAGTTATGAACATTTGCGTTTGTGGCCATGTCATCATGCAGCCACGCCGGGCGAATGCCTGCCTCGTTGTAGGCTTCTCCTAAAGTCGCCGCGTATGTTGCAACGCCCGTGCCACCAGCACGGCCCGTATTGCGGGTATCAAGTCCAATCCGCATTGGTATCAGGGAGAGCGCCCGGTCTTGGTGTGGAAAATCCGATCCCAGACATCGTTGCTTACCGCGAAATTTTTTTCTGGTGCAGCGTAATGATGAATGAGGTGGTGACGACGCAGTTTGCGAAGAATGCCCCGCTTTGGTCGATACTGATGACAGGCGTAGTGAACAAGATCGTAGACAATATAGCCCGCGAGAAAGCCGAGGAAAAATGTGGTGCCGCTATGGCCCCCTAAAAAATGCGCCAAAGCCCAGAGCAAGCCTGCAAGGGGAAGGCTGACGGACAGGGGCATCATGTTGCGGAGCTTCTCTCCGGGCTCGTCATGATGATTGCCGTGGATCAGGAAGATAAATCGTTTGCCAATCTCGTGGGAAAGATCGAGGTGAAAAAGGAAACGATGACCCAGGTATTCAAAAAAAGACCAGAAGATGAGGCCCATAAGGAACAGGGCTACAAATGGAGCCACCGCCATCGGCATACAGTCCAGACAGACAAGGGAAAATATGACGACCCAAACCGGGATGAAAACTGACAACGGCATATATGTAAGCCGTTCCAGCCAGTCATTTCTGAAAAGCCTCAATGACACTCGGCAGAATTCCCCTAAAACCTTTGTTGTCTGTGCTGAATTCCCTCTTTTTTCGGAAAACAGAACGCGTTGATCCATGCGATCATATCGATGTTCTCAAGACACGCATAGTAATGTTTGAGCTTCAAACTGAAGGATGTGTCCTTCTTGCACCAGCTCAGCAGGTTAACGAAGGCTTCCAAACTAGTCAGACCACTCAATTTGGTTCCAAACATTTCTGAAGAGGTAGCTTGTTGGAACGAACACATCTTCAGATTTCGTAGAACGTCAAAAATTTACAAAGGTTTTTTCAAATTTCAGGTCGCAAGACGTGATTTCTCGATACATCCCGCATGTGATCATTGCTCTGACGCTGCCATTGGAGCGAGCTCACCTGGGGCGTCAAATCTGTTCATCATTCTGTCGCTAAGGTTACGATGAGCATGGGGCTGCTTGTCGTATGGAAATATGGCTTTTTTAGCGATCTATAATCTTGGCCAGATGGAGTTCCTGCGGCCGAAGCATGCAGGAACTCCATCAACGGCAAACATTGTCGCTGAAGTAATCAGTTGCCGTTTTGACGATTACAAGATCGTCGGGACAATGCCGCCTTCGCACCTGATCGCAGCCCCATTGGTCACGGCGCCGAATGGGCTGGAAAGCAACGCGACCTGAGCTGCAATTTCCTCCGGATGGATGAGGCGCTGGAGAAGGGAAAGGGGGCGCATTGTTTTGAAGAATTCTGCTTCCCGCTCTTCTTCTGACGCGTCCTTGTTCTTAACGGCTGCCTTGATGAAGGCCGTACTGCCTTCGGATTTTGTTGGGCCCGGAAGAACGCAATTGACGGTAACGCCGGTTCCCTTGGTCTCTTCAGCCAGGCCACGTGACACAGCAAGCTGCGCTGTCTTGGTCATGGCATAGTGGATGGTGTCTCCCGGTGTTACGACGCCGCATTCGCTGGAGACAAAGATGATGCGTCCCCAGTTCTGCGCAATCATGTTTGGGAAATAGTGCCGGGAAAGCCGGACGCCGCTCATGATATTGACTTCGAAGATATGGCTCCATTCTTCGTCCGCGATATCGGCAAAAGCTTTAGGTTCAAAAATCCCAAGGTTGTTGATCAGGATATCAACGGAGGGGACGGCTTCGACCAAAGCTGCAACCCCGGCCTGTGTCCCGGCATCAGCCTGAACGGCACGCACCTGCATTGGTGCATTCAATTCTGCCGTGGCTGCATCCAGCTTTGACTGGCTTCGACCGCAAATGACGACATGGACGCCCTCCGCCACGAAACGCTTGGCAATGGCCAGTCCGATCCCGGACGTTGAGCCAGTAATCAGAGCGGTTTTACCTTTAAGGTTCAGATCCATGGTGACCTCGCATCTATTGTTTTGTTTAATTTGAGAGAGTGCTGAAAAATCCGCTGGCTTAATCTATGGAACCACGGACCTCCCTAAGACCGCTGCGTTTCAAAGCTGCAAGCGCGATGAAATACACTGCCAGACCGCCTGCCGAGAGCAGTGCGCTTCCGATACCCAGTGAGCCATAACCAAGCTGCCGCCCCAGAAGCACACTCCCAAGAGAGGCGCCCAGAGCGTTGGCAATATTGAAAGCCGAATGGTTAAGGGATGCTGCAAGTGTTTGCGCGTCTTCTGCAAAGTCCATAAGGCGCGTTTGCAGGGCTGGACCAAGAGCATTCACAAAGGCTGGGATAAAGAAAACATCTGCCATCAGGCCAAGTGGATTGTGCATGACGTAAGGGAACAGAAGCATCACGAAAATGCTGCCTGACAGGGCCAGGATAACGGCAAGATTGATGTTTCGATCAACAATCCATGCGCCAACGTTGGTTCCGGCCAACATGCCGCATCCCCAGATGACCATGTAAAGCATGACCTCCCATTCGGGCACATGCGTGACGTTTTGTACGACGCTCGTCAGATACGTGTAGATTGCAAACATTCCTCCAAAGCCGATCGCCGCGGTCAGAAGCGTCAGCAGAACCTGCGTATTTCCGAGCGCTTTTACTTCTCGTAGAGGGGAGTTTTTCCGGTTCGGTACGTCGGCTGGAATATAGCGCAAAACACCCAGGAATGTGACGAAGCCCAGACTTCCAATAATGAGGTAGGCAATGCGCCAGCCGAAATGATTGGCGGCAAATGTGGAAAATGGTGCGCCAATCAGGGTTGATATCGCAATGCCGGACAGCACACGTCCAACAGCCCAGCCTCTATGCGAGCGCTCGACCATAGAGGCCGCGACGAGCGCGGATATGCCGAATAATGCGCCATGGGGGAGTCCTGTGATGAAGCGCGCCACTTCAATCAGACCAGGAGTGGGCATAGCGACGCTCAGGGCGTTTCCAAAACAGAACAGCAGCAGGAGAACGAGCATCAGTTCCCGGCGAGAGAGGCGTGCTCCAAGGATAGTGATAAGCGGGGCGCCAACGACGACACCGAGCGCATAGGCCGTAATCGCATGACCAGCATCGGCGGGTGTGAGGCCGAGAGATGATGCGAACTCGGGCAGCATTCCCATAATGGCGAATTCGCCTGTCCCGACTACGAACGTCCCGAAAGTCAGGAGGAGGAGTGCAGCAGTTCTACCATGAGGAGGCGCAACCAGAGGCGCGCTTCCTTCAGGATGCAGTGTCTCTGAGGGCATGGAGTGATCCAGTGTTGATGGTCTTCAGGATGTCAGGGCGTTTGCCGCAACACGAGCAATAGCAATATCGTCTTCAGAGCTGGCACCAGATACGCCGATGCCTCCAATCACCGTACCGTCAGCAGACTTTAGGACGATCCCGCCGCCAAAGCTTGTCAGGCCGCCATTCGTATTTTCAAGCGAATATGCCTGTCCGTCTGGATGCGCGATTTTGGCGAAGTCGGCGCTGTCCATCTGGAACAGGACGGCAGTTTTTGCCTTTTTCTGACTGACATCAATCGAGCCAAGTGGCGTCCCGTCCATGCGTAAGAAAGCCATAGGCCACGCTGCCATATCCACGATGGAGATGCAGACTTTTAGGTTGAGCCTTTCGGCTTCCTGGACCGCAGCCTGAAGCATGGTCTGTGCAAAGGACATTTTCATGAGGAGAGAACCTGTCTTTCTGAAGAAAAAGTTACTGCGTCAGTCCCCGATGAATAAGGGAACGCTGTCTTTCTTCAAACGGCACGAGTTCAGCATTATTGGATATTTGCGCGTTCCACATGCTTCATCATAATCCATGCCAGGCGGATTAAGCGATGGCGTGGGAAGCTCTGCGCCGGGCCGGCAACAGCTATACTGGCCCGGACTTCGCCGCTTTCTCTCAAGGGAATGGCAACTGCGTTGATGCCTGGATGATAGGCTTCCAGATCAAGCGCATACCCTTTGATCCGGACATTCTCGATTTCTGCCAGTGTCGCATCATTGAGCGCATTGGATCGCGTGGTCAGGACGCGTTGCCCTAAACCTGGAACAAATGCGAGGAACACGAGACCCACAGCTGATCCTTCGAGTTTTTCCCTGCTCATCAGGCGAGAGGCAGCGATATTTGGCTCTTCCAAGTCCAGAATGTCGAGATAAGCCGTTTCATCGCCACTTGGGACACCGAGGTAAACAGTTGCGTGGCTTTCTTGCGCAATGATCTCAAGCACGGGACGTATTCTATCTCGCAGAAGGTGATCATCTCCTACAATCCGGGCCAAATTCAGAATGCGGCCACCTAAATGGTAACGCATGTCTCCCGGACGGCGGTGGACATAGCCCAGATATTCAAGGGTTTGCAGAATATTGTGGGCGGTCGTTTTCCCAAGACCAGAAATTGTCGCGAGGTCTTTTAGCCTTGCGCCTCCGCCCTGTTGCGCAATGATTTCGAGCAGGGCCGCAGACCGCTCGATAGACTGAATAAGCTTTGGTGACTTTCCCATTAAGCGGTTTCACCTTCTATTACCCTGCACGTAAAGGGCAGCGCTTAAAAATCCGACTTGTATGTGTCTGAATATTAGTATTGGAATATGAAAATATTCATATGCATTGTGGTAATTGATTAGGCTCAGGACCCATTGATTTTCTCGTAGGAAACTGATTCAGGCTCATTGAGGAGACTGAAGATGAGCGACCTGTACTGGCTGACGGACGAACAGATGGACCGTCTGCGGCCGTTCTTTCCCAAGAGCCACGGCAAACCTCGCGTTGATGACCGTCGTGTGCTGAGCGGGATCATTTTTGTGAACCGTAATGGCTTGCGCTGGCGTGATGCGCCCCGGGAATACGGTCCACATAAGACACTGTACAACCGCTGGAAGTGCTGGGGCGCCATGGGGTCTTCGCCCGGATGATGGACGGTCTGGCTGCCGGAAAGGCAGAGCCTCAGACGATTATGATTGACGCGACCTTTCTCAAGGCGCACCGCACGGCTTCAAGCCTGCGGCTAAAAAAGGGGATCCGGGCCGCCTGATCGGTCGCACCAAAGGCGGTATGAATACCAAGCTGCATGCGATTACCGATCAGAACGGACGACCGCTGAGTTTCTTCATGCCAGCAGGACAGGTCAGTGATTACACCGGAGCCTCTGCTCTTCTGGACAGCCTTCCCATGGCACAGTGGTTGCTGGCGGATCGAGGTTATGATGCTGACTGGTTCCGGGATGCCCTGGAGGGAAAAGGGATCAGGCCCTGTATTCCGGGAAGAAGATCCCGTGGAAACCAGTCAAATACGACAAGCGAAAATACAGAAGACGCAACCGCATCGAAATCATGTTCGGCCGCCTCAAGGACTGGCGACGGGTCGCAACACGCTATGACAGATGCCCCACCGTCTTCTTCTCCACCATCTGCCTCGCTGCAACCATCATCTTCTGGCCATGAGTCCTGAGCCTAGAGGGCCTGGTCAGGGCTGTTCATGAGGTCATCATAACAGGCTGGAAATACCTAATCTGCCTGAGTGTCCATGAGCACATTTGTGCAAAATTCTAAAGAAATTTTTTTCTATGCATGTTATCAATGGGTTAAAGGTTGTTTTCTATTTTAAGGTTTGTTTATAATATCTTATGAAACAGCCTCTAAGGCTTACGAATTTTGTAGCGTCTCACCCGATCTGGCCCGAGTTCACGCTGCAAAATATTGCCTTCAACAAAGACATTTAAATTTCGCTGCAAGGAACCCAGACTGGGAGCATGCCCTGCAAGCATGTCCATAATAGTTTTCCAAATGCGAAGTGCAGTAGAATTTGGTCCTGCGTTTATACAGCCGTGTAACGTCAAATGCCTTATTGCGGTCATTTTTAGTCCATTTATCCGGCAACGTTGCGTTAGGTAGAAAACAACTTTTTGGTCCGCCTGTTTCCCAGGGCGGATATCCGTGATACTTGGCGACGAACGCCGCCGTTGCAGAGATGATATTACGTTCGTCATCGTTCGTGTTTACCCGTAGACGATTTAGCCTGCCTGCTTCTGACGGCACCTCGTGTTGGAACTGCGCGGTTGGTTCGGAGAACCGACATGACAATCCCGGAGATTGAAAAATAGGTCAGCGCAAGGCCTGTACAAAAAACGAGAAATTTCCATAGCGGGGCCCAAATTAATGGTCCTTCAAGACGTGCTTCATGCAGTGTATGAAGCCAGCGAAATATCCAAGCTCCCCATTTCTCATCGGCCGGGTCCTGAACGAGAATGATTTTTCCTGTTTTCGTATCCAGATGCATTGTAGCCAATGTGTTTGGTCCATAGGCTGGCAAACTGAACTGCAAACGCTGCTGTTTTTGCGTGCTCCCAAGCTGGGCATGTCTGAAAATGGCTTGAGGATATTCGCGTTGAACAAGTGTGATGGTCCTGTCGAACTCTTCTTCTCCATGAGGTGGGGCTAGAAGTATTGGTTCTTGATGTAGGGTGACTCTCGGATAAGGCACGCCAAGAAGACTTCGGGAGAAAGGAAAAGCCAGAAGCGTCCCGCTGATTGACATGAAGACCAACATAATTGTGGTCCAAATGCCCAGGCTGATATGGATTTCACGCCACAGACGATATCCGCGAGCACGAAACGAAGGCAAAACAGTTTTTCGCCATTTCCCGGATTTCCAGAGATCATGTCTTGGCCACCAGAGAAACACTCCACTGATTGCAAAGAATAAGAGGCCTACTCCCATCATGCTGGTGGCCGTTTCGCCATACGGTAGCAGGAGAAGGTTGGCATGAAGATTGTGTAAAAATCTTAGGAATTTTGGAATCTCGTGAATCCGGTTGATAGTTGCATTTTCCGGATTCAGCATGACCTGGAATGTTGGATGCCGTTCTGTAGGCGGCCCAAAAGTGACAATCGCGCCGTCACCGTCCCATCGTGCAGGATCAAAGCGCAGAGGAATCATGGATGCTGGAGCAGCATGTCGGGCAGCCGTAATGAGAGCTTCTGAACTCAGCGGTTTGGAAGTGACAGGATATTGAGGGCGGCCTGAAAGTAGGAGCGGCAGTACGATAAGCAGGATGCCGCTGATCGCCTCTATAATTAAGGGCAAAGCGAGAGCAAGGCCCAACCAGCGATGATATTTTCGGATCATATGTTTCATGGGCAATATGATCGTTTTCAGAATGAGCGCGACGGTGCGCAGGCCCATTTGATTGCAGCATCAAACAGGGTCAGACCATCTTCAGATAGATTGGTAAAAGTGCTGTTGTCCATGAACAACATAACGCGTCTGGCAGGAGCGAGCGTCTCATAGTCCATTGTCGCGCCAGCTTCATATCCGAAGATCGCAACTTTCTCAGGCTGACCATATAAGGTCGCGATGAGTGTTGCGCCCAGACCAGGCTTGCCCCAACTCATCTCAGCCTGTTGATGATAGACGTTTGCGATACCGGCCTTGAGACCGCCACTCATGGGATGTGGTGCGTTGACGATCCAGAGATAGCGCTCCTTTGGAACCTCTCCGAAATCAACGTCATGGCGTTTTCCACTCATGGCAAGATCATCGAGAATATCGTTTTCCCATGTCAGAAGATTGACTCGGGCGGATCGCCATTGTGGATCAATGTTTTTGCCCGACACCGTTGACGAGATGATAACAAGGTCATCCTGTCTGGCTTCAGACGGGGCTGTATCCTCATTTTTTATTGTGACGGTAAAGCCTTCATGGATGAGATGATCGGAAATCTTCTGATCCACGGAAAAATTCGGCCCCCCCATCTTTGTAAGAAAGAGGATATGATGATGGGCGAGGCTTGCAGGTGTTGCGAGAGCGCTTCCTGAAATACCCATCAGGAAGACGCACGGAAAGAAAGCCCATTTGATTCTGTAACGCATTAGAACGCTACCGAGGCGCGAAGGGAGAACCTGCGGGCATCACCCATTGAAACAAAATAGGTGTTTACCGCGGATGGATAATACACAAGATTCGAGATATTTTTGATATTGAATTGTAGTGATAATTCATGACTGTCAATCATGGTATCATAAGTCGCAAAAAGATCACCCGTTACGTAACCGGGAAGAAAGAAACTATTGGCTGAGTCACCAGGACGGCGACCGACATAGTGGGCATTTCCACCAACGCGTAATTTGTCATGAGAAAACAGGGATCCGAAATCATAAACAAGCCCGAGAGAGGCTGTGTTACGCGCGGCATTCCAAAGTTGTTTGCCTGCATACACCGGGTCCTGCGTTGTGGCGCCATCCAGATATGCGTAACTCGCGATGGTACTGAGTCGTTTCGTTACCTGACCTGCAAGATCTATTTCGATCCCTCGGGAACGGGCTGCGCCTGCAGTTCTGTAATCGGTGAGCTTCGTCGTGTCGTTGAACTGCGATACAAGCACATTTCTCTTGTGAATATCAAACAACGCCAGACTACCGGTTAGTCTTCCCGGAATGACAACTTTGGCGCCAACCTCAAAAGCCCTGGCTTTCTCTGGCTGGAACCCTGAATCAAGAACAAGACCACTGGAAAGTGGGGCAATTGTAGATGCAGGCTTCAGGGACTGTGTGTAACTGCCGTAAAGAGACCAATGCGGCGCGATGCGATAGACGATACCGGCGAGCGGTAAAAATGCTCCGCCACTGATATCTGTATTGGCTTTAAAAGGACGGCCACGTCCTGCGATCTGAGTATAGCTCAGATAACGGACACCCCCTACGATGACCCATTTCTGCCCAAGGCGGATGGTATCTCTTAGAAAGCCGGAATAATCATGTAGATCATCTGTCTGATCACTGTCGCTGGCGGAAATGGTCGACGAAGGAGATTCCAGACCATATGTGGGGTTGAGATAACTGAATGTATGCTTTGTTGCCTGCCGAAGCAGATCTTTTCGGTAGATCAGACGATATTCACCGTCCATACCAATCTGAACTGTCTGGCGGACAGGCCCTATATTGACGGGACCATCAACGTACAGGGTGCCATAGGTGTCAGAGCTTAAAGCCCCGTGTGTTGCGTCATTACTGCGCGTCAGAGTCCCTTTGGTGACGTTGATGCCATTAACCCGCAACTGATTGGCATCATATTTCTCCTGATTGTAGCTGAAATTGACATGTGCCGCCCAGCCAGAGCCAAAATGATGGTCAATCGAGAGTTGCCCTAAGTGACTTTGCCCTTTCATTTTATTGAACGGCTCGTCAAGGCGCCTCGTTGCAGGAATATTCAGAGGGTGCCCCGTCCTGGGATCGAGCGCCGTTCCCCGATCAAACGGATACAGGAAGTCACGAAATTCATACCAAGCAGTAATTTGTGTATTTTTTCCGTACCAAGAGAGGGAAGGGGCGACGAGTGTTTCCCGGTGGAGACCGAAATTACGCCAGTAGTCTTCCGATATCTGATCGACAACAAGGCGATAAGCTATTCCGCTTTTTCCGATTGGACCTGTCGTATCCAGCATGCCCTCGATGCCATTTTTACCATGTCCATAGGTTGATCCTGTCGCGGAAAGTACCGTTTTGCGAACAAGTCTCGGCTTTTTACTGATGATGTTGACTACCCCGCCGGGGTCCATAATTCCGTAAAGAAGGGAAGAGGGTCCTTTGAGAACCTCGACGCTGTTGGCAGCAGCATTAAAGCCACGTCCCTGAACCAGGGGCATTCCATTATGCATGATGGAACCGTCTCGGTTGCCACCAAACCCCCGTTTCATAATTGTGTCCTGGGTACCCGCCAGAGTGTTACCCTGCGTAATTCCACTGACATTAGCGAGGACGTCGTCAAGGTTTCGAGGCTCCTGATCGTGAATAACCTGGGCCGATACGATATTCACAACCTGTGGAATGTTGAGAATGGACGTCGTGGTTCGGAGCGTGGAGGCGTCCGGTGTCGGTTGATACCGATGATCAGTAGTCTCGGGTGGAGGCGTCGCTCGCCCAACAACGGTAATCTGTTCTGCCGAAGTTGGTGTTATGTCCGTTTGTGGAGAAGGGGGGAGACCACGAATTTTCCGTTCGGTCTCTTCTACTGCAGGTGTTTCTGCAGCTTGAACCGCCGGAACATACATCGCCTGAAAAGAAACTCCGAACAAACTCCAGGTGCAGATGTACTTGATGACCGTTTGCATTGCTTGCCTCGAAAAGATACCGCCTGAACAAAGAAAGCTGCATGCGGTGCAAATGCTCGTGGCACACTGAGGCCGCGAACAGGCATCCGAAGCATGAGTGGCATTCCGTGTTCTGATTAAGGATCTATATCAGCATCAGATGTTATTGCGAATTAGTCGCATAATTAACAATTCCCAATGTTGCGTAATGTTGATTGCCCGGAGAGATAAACGGATATAGCCAATGCGAAGCGTTCTCATTTAGGCTTGGAAAAATGTATCACCGTCGAAATGTCGTCCGTCTTTGCTCATGTTCATTTATTTTCGGCTGTCTTGCAGGTACAATGCTTGAAACCTCTGCATACGCCGCCTCTTCGGCAGAGATTAAATCTGTCTCCTCGAAAACAGGTTCGTCCAAATCATCAAAAAAAAACGTAGAACCCGGGGCGCACGCGCTTAACTATAGTGGAAGCACACAGTCTAACGGTCAGGAAAAGCTAACAGTCTGGGGAAAGAACCATTCTCAGTTGACGGGTAAGTCCCCAAACCGAAAGTATACTGCATCCCTGCTTGATACGCCCCGCTCGGTTTCTGTTGTGACCCAGGAACAGATGAAGCTGGTGAACGCGACCTCTTTTGAAGAAGCCATGCGAACCGTTCCAGGTGTCAGTTTCCGAGGTGGAGACGCCTACGCCATTCCTGGTGGTAACTACCCGGTGATTCGCGGTTTTGGTTCTTATAGTAACATGTTCATTGACGGATTGCGGGACAGTGGCGTCAGTCAGCGCGAAGTTTTTGATGTTGAAGAAATGGAAGTTCTGAAAGGGCCAGGGTCGGTCTATGGCGGTCGTGGTGGTCTTGGAGGGCAAATTAACATCACGACTAAAAAAGCCCAGCTTGGAAACAGCCTCTCCGGCCAGATCGGCTTCGGAACGGCTGCCTACAAAAGAGGGACGATCGACATCAACCGGCAGATTGGATCTTCAACAGCGTTTCGTTTGAACGCCATGGGAGATGAGGGGGATACGGCGGGTCGTGAACCTGTTGGCGGACATAAATGGGGTGTGGCACCATCCATGTCCTTTGGGTTGGGGACGCCAACGCGGCTTACACTGGGATACTATCACCTTTATTCTTTCGACATGCCTGATTATTCTGCTCCGTATAGCAAGACGACACATGAGCCACTCAATATCCCGCGACATACGGTATTAGGTTTGCAGGACCGGGATTTCGAGCGTAGTACGACAGATCTTGGTCAGATCATTCTTGAACGGGATTTGTGGCGTAATTTCGTATTCCGTAATACGCTTCAGTGGACAAGTACCCAATTTGATTACATAGCCACCAACCCTCAGTGGCAGAGTACATCCCTCACTAATCAGAATATTCTTCTGGAAGCAAAATCCGGAAAATTTCATACGGACAATTTCCAGGAACAGGCGATGGTGTCCGGAACATTCGATACAGGGTTCATTCATCATTCGATCAATACCGGTATCGAGGTGTCGCGTGAGCGACTGACCCGCAATGAGTATTATGTAACTGACTCAACAGGGCATAATTTACGGAATGGTGGTTCCTGCTCTGTCGCTTACAATTGCGTATCTGCGACGAACCTGGGGAGTTGGAGTGCCCATAACCCCTGGACCGGCTCCTATTCACTGGGTGAGCCTGGTATTGCCCCGCTCAATACTAACGTCACGACGGGATCAGCTTACGCTTTCGATACGATGAGCATGTTGAAGGATCATTTGCTCATCAACGGTGGGGTGCGGTTCGACCGTTTTATGACGTCTGCCGTGCAGGGAAATGTTGGGCTGAGTAATAATCAGAGCTTCATTAATTATCAGGCAGGCGCGGTCTATAAGCCAATCAAGCCGATCAGCATCTATTTCTCTTACGCGACAGCTTCCAATCCGGTTGGTGTGGATGCGGGTGCGGATGGGCAGATCGCTTTGTCGACAGCCAACAACAAACTTGCTCCGCAGAATGGCAAGAACATTGAGGTGGGTGCCAAGGCTGAGTTGTTTGACGGACGTTTCTCCATCACAGGCTCACTGTTTGATGGAAAGATGACCAATGCACAAGTTTCTGACGGGTACGGAAACCAGATTGATGCTGGAACGCAGCGCGTCCGGGGAGCTGAAATCAACTTTGCCGGTAATATCACGCCTCGTTGGGAGGTCTTCGGTGGCTGGACATATCTGGATAGTACTGTGATAGACGGCGGCCCGACACATGCGAATGTAGGAAAGCGCTTTCCTTACACACCGGGGAACTCCG
The DNA here is from genome assembly GCF_032913585.1 of Gluconobacter sp. GP1. NCBI lineage: Bacteria > Pseudomonadati > Pseudomonadota > Alphaproteobacteria > Acetobacterales > Acetobacteraceae > Gluconobacter > Gluconobacter sp. GP1. The sequence continues at coordinate 82,102 of NZ_JASGXC010000005.1, read as the reverse complement.
TGTCTTTCTGGAGTACTTATAAAATACTGCCCCAGTTCAAGGCCGGTGGTGGCTTAACCTATATGAGCAAGCGTTATACAAATGTGAACAATCAGACATGGGTGCCGGAGTATGTTCGTCTGGACATGGTGGCTGACTATCAGATTACCAGAACTCTGGATCTACAGGCTAATCTGCAAAATCTGACGAACAAGCGATATTATGATCGTGTCTATACCAATTATTCCAGAATTGCGGCTGGCCGAGCGGTCACATTCCAGTTGAGTTTCAAGATGTAACGTCGGAAATCCTAGGAAAATCTATCTCACATCGGAGGCCGGGTTCGTTATCCAGAAGGCGGATCTGCCCTCCATGAAGCCGAACAATAGCCCTTACCATGCTCAGGCCAAGTCCGGTTCCCGGGACAGAGCGGCTCCTGTCGAGCCTGACCATTTTGTCAAAGACACGCTCCCGCTCGTGAGCGGGAATGCCAGGGCCATTATCAGAAACCACAACGGTCACTGTTGTGGGCAGTGCAGAAGCAGACAGAGTAATTCTGCTTCCCGCAGGGCAATGATTTGTGGCGTTTTCAAGAAGGTTGGCGAGCATTTGCGTCAGAAGTACCCTGTTTCCATCAAGATGCATGGTGAGAGAGGGCATACTCAAGTCGAGGCCTTGGTTCCGATCTTCCAGAATAGGTCGGTAGAGGTCTGAAATCGTGACCAGAAGGTCTTGAACATCGAGAGTCTGACTATCGGGTGCGCGATCATCGGCCTCGATCTGAGCGAGCTTCAGCAAAGAAGAAAAAATTTCCAAAGCTTCGTCCAGACTGTCTCTGGCTTGGCTCAGCGCTTCTGTTCCAGCCGGAGGCAGTGAAACTTCAGACAGATCCTCAAGATGCTGGCCTAGATGTGCAAGTGGGCGTCGCATGTCGTGAGCGATGTCATCAGTGACCTGGCGTATACTGGTTACGAGGGCCTCGTTTCTTTCGAGCATAGCATTCAAGCTGACTGCAAGATGATCAAACTCATCATCTGTCGCATTCAAGGGCAACCGACGTGACATGTCGCCAGACATAATGTCACGAGCGGTCTGGCTGATGGCTTCAATCTTGCCCAAAACAAGCCAACTCAGAATAAAACCCCCGGCTACACCGATGAAGATAAAGCCGATGGTACTCCACCCCCACATGAACCATAAATCCCGACGAAGGGTCTGTGCCGGCTCGGCGTCGATACCAACGAACAGGTACCCGCCGTCTTGTAACGACAAACCGTATCCAATAACGGGACGATGGTCAGGTGGCAGGGAGCGATGGGTCCAGGATAATGTTCGCCAGCCTGGGATGGGTCTCAGGTGGAACATGTTGGCGACGACAACGTGCTCCTGGGCATTTTGGAGAAGATAATAAAACGCCGGTTCATTCCGTACGAGTTGGCTCATGACAGGCTCAAGATGACTTACATCTTTGATACCAGCACCTGAAAGGGCTTCGTCACGCTCATTGGCAACAGTCTGCTTTATCTGGTGTGAAAGAAGGTTCAGGCTGTGATAGCCGGAGAGAATCATCATGGTGACGCCACTGATGACAAAGCAGCTTGCAAACAACGCAACGATCCGAAAAGACGAACTGCGAAAAGGGGATGGGCCCTCAGAAGGTGTGACGATGTATTTTCTCATGTTTCAGAGTTCCTCAGGATATAGCCCTTCCTCTTCACGGTATGGATCAACTGAGGCGCATCGCGGCCCAGTCGCTCTCTCAGCCGACTGACATGTGTTTCGACAAGATTGGTGCGGATCGGAAAATCGATGTTCCAAACCGCTTGCAGAAGCATTTCACGAGAAAATATGACTTGTGGATGCCTCAGGAAATATTCGAGAAGCTTGAGTTCCTGGGGCTGAATATACAATGTGCTCCCGGCACGACATACTTGGCGCGTAAGGAGATTTATTTCGACATCTGCGAATAAAAGGCGAGTTTCTTTTGCGAGATTTTTTGATCTCCTGATAAGGCTTTCTACTCGTGCCGAGAGTTCTGTTAACGCAAATGGTTTGACCAGATAGTCGTCTCCACCACTTCGGAGCCCAATTACGCGATCAAGAATGCCATCCATCGTTGTTAGAAATAGAATGGGCACCTGAATGTTCGCGGCTCTGATTTTATTTAAAATTGTCAGACCATCTATTCCAGGAAGGCGACGATCGAGAATAATACAGTCCCATAAATGGGATGTAGCCAGATTTTGACCAGTGATACCGTCAGTGGCCGTTGTAATGTGGACATGCGAATTTTTGAAGAATCTTTCTATATACTTGGCAGTATGCACGTCATCTTCAACAAGAAGGACATCTGCAACAGAAAGCGTAATTTCTTGATTCATGAGAGATATCCCGGAAGGGAGAGTGTTGACGCGCAACGATACGCCTTGCCGTGGCTGAGAGTTGATTGAAAGTGATATAAAGAGCGAACACGTCATCAAGCCTTAGTGCATGACTTAAGGCAAGAATTATGCACCATCGACTAAGGCCCAAATCATCGTCTGGAGCGAGCAGATATCGGGTACGAATGTTTAGTCGTTGCTCCGTTTCCCCGGAAGCCAACCGACTGCCCAACCGGACATTCTGAGGGACAGTTAATACGATGCTGATTTTTTTGGGTATGAATTCTGTATCCAGTTCCCAGAGCAGGGTTTCTGCTGATCTCTTGAGACACGTCTGTGGCATTGCTCTGGCATCAAGCGCGACTGGCATGAGGTGATGGG
>NZ_JASGXC010000005.1:0-79298 GCF_032913585.1 Gluconobacter sp. GP1 | reverse complement strand
GGGGGGGGGGCTGAGCAGGGCAGGGCAAATTTTGTCTCAGACATGCTTAAGACGCTCATGAGCATCGCTGTGGTCTAAAACCTGTAAGATTCATATAATGATTTATAATTAGTCACTATTATGACGGATGCAGATCATGCCACCCTTTCGTTTTCACTGTGGTGCATAGGCAATCTCGGTAACCTGGCCGTACTCAGGGTCAGGCCGAGAGTGGACTTCGAAGACGATGCCCTTGTCTCCATTTTTTGCGTAGGAGGGGGCGTGTTGTCCATGTTTAGGAGTTGCCGCCATTGAGATGACAGAATTGCGGGTCTGATTGACGCATACGAGTGTGCCATCGGCTCTCGCCATGACGGATATTTCGTCGCCTACAGTGGTAAGATCTACGTTATCTCCCAGTAGAACAAGCCACGACGCGGTGTCAATCAGGCTACGTTTGCCGTTCTCTGTGGTCTCAAAAATGATCCCCGCTTCTTTGAAAGCGATGCGTAGATCCTCCAGGACGCGACGTGTCGGTATGCTAGATTCGGACTCAAATCGCATGATCGTCGCACGTCCGACTTTTGCCCGTTTCGCGAGATCGTCCTGGCTCCAGCCCCGCAGGTTCCGGGCTGCACGGCAGTCGCGACTGAACAGCGGAAGATCCGAAAAACTCTGGGGCGATTTGCGCATGGTGTCTCCGGAAACGGTAGTTTTTGTCTCACCCAGAAATTTATTTCTGGATTATTACGTTAAGATGATCAAATATGTATCACTATTGAGTAGGCGCAGCAACCGTTTATTGGCTCAGCCATGCTTTCGGCATTTCTGATGCGGCGCATCCTTGCGAGTTAGGGAGGTAACAATGGTCGGCGAAAAAAATAGGAAGACGCATAGCTGGAAACAGTCTGGTGTGACCCCTGGGGGCCGTGGATTGCTCCGCTACCCAGCCGCTGCAGACTATATTGGCCTTGCTGAAGGAACCCTTCGCAATCAGGTCGACACTCTCGGGATACGGTCTATCAAAATCGGCCGGAGGCGATGTTTTCGTATCGAGGACCTTGATGATTTTATCGAGCGAAAACTCTACGAGACTGAGTTGATGGGACGGAGAAAAAGGCGGCGCAATAGCGGCGAGAGTTATCTTCCGGAGACCAAAACGGAGGTGTGGTTACTCATCACTGTCCTGATAACCCTCACGCTGGCCAGTCTATACTGGAATGCTTTCTGACCAACACATGGACTTATGACGTCTTCGACTTGGTGCTTTCCTCATAAGCTAATGCTTTTGCGGCCAGATCTTCCGTGCGGGGCTGATAATATCGGTCAAGGGATTTGATATCCTTGTGGCCCGTCACGCGGCGGAGTTCGAGAGGGTTTGTGTAAATCCTTGCGAGACGGCTTGTCGCTTCGTGCCGGAGATCATGAAACGTGAGGTCGTGAAGGCCACCTTTCTTTGTCATTCGTCCGAACCGGACGGAGAAGGCGTTTTTGCTTCCGACATCGAAAATGAGATCGTCCGGTCGAATGGATGCGCGTTGTGCCTGAAGTGTACGAAGTAAGCGAGCTGCGCCCGGTGTCAGTGGACGAACCTCTGGGCCTCGCTCGACGGCGCGATGCATCGTTTTCGTTCTGGCGAATGACAGGGCATGACGCTTGAAATCGACGTCGCACCAACGGAGCGTTAGGGCCTCTTCCCGTCGTGTTCCCTGTTCGATAGCAAACTGGATAAATGCAACATCATCCGGCCAGGGCGATTGGGCCATGATGCCCATCAGGCGATCGTATTCGTCGTCAATGAGGCGCCGGTTTCTCTTTTTGTCCGCTCCGGTAGGGCGTTTGACCGCCGTTGCTGCGGCCGGATTCTTCGCGAAGGGAACGTCCCATTCTGCGATGGCATGCTGGCAGATCGCGGCGAGTAGGTTAAGGCGTTTGACGACTGTAGCGCCGCTATATTTCTCGGCCAGGCGATCCCGGAAGCCGCGAACTGCCGTCGAGGTCAGGTCGGCCAGTGCCAACCGTGCGATCTCGTCCTGAAGAATGGCTGGGATGTGACCCTTGCGATCATTGTCCCGTGTCTGCATTTCCTCACGCACATAGCGGTCGACCAGTTCATGGACGGTCTGGCGTTCCAGCGGACGCGTATCTTGAAACTGCCCAAGCTCCAGTTTGGCGGAGGTGGTATCCAGCCAGCGTCGGGCCAGTTTGGCTGAGGAGAAGGTCTGATGAATTCTTTCGCCGCCTGCAATACGCTTGCGGGCCCGATACTGGCCCTTACCGCGATACTCCACGCCTGCGGGAAGAGGGCGGCCAGTCGCAGGATCGATTTTAGCAGAAGTGATTCGGTCTTTCATAGTGATGAGCCTCGCTTGGGCCCAGCATAGCCTTATCATGGGCCCATTGGGACCACGCGCTTATCGTCTTTTTTGGCAGTGGGCCCGAGGTGGGCCCAAAAACGATCAATCATTTCGCTATATGACTGCTAAGTCATTGGAAATATTGGTGTCCCATAGGGGATTCGAACCCCTGTTGCCGCCGTGAGAGGGCAGTGTCCTAGGCCTCTAGACGAATGGGACCAGAGCGAGGGCGTTAATAGAAGAGGCCCTCTGGGTTTGCAAGTATTATTTTACAGTTTTTGTGAAAGCAAAGGGCCTAGTGCCGCGCCGCCAAAAAGGTGGACGTGGAAGTGAGGAACTTCTTGGCCTGAATTGGCGCCGGAGTTGCTGATAAGGCGAAAACCGTCTTTCGTCAGACCCTCTGCTTCAGCCACTTTTGCGACCGCTCTCCAGAAGCCAGTAATGTCATCGGCTGACGCTGTCGCACTGAAATCCGCAATGGAGACATATGGCCCTTTGGGGATGACCAGCACATGGATAGGTGCTTGTGGTGCGATGTCGTGGAAGGCCAGCGCGTAGTCGTCTTCGTAAACCGTGCGGGACGGGATCTCCTTACGGAGGATGCGCGCAAAGATATTACTGTGGTCGTACGTCATGGCTTTGTCCCTTAACCAAGCTTTTCCTTGGGGCGCGATGCTTTTTCGGCAATCCCGCTCGTGCCTTCGCGACGCTTCAGCTCTGCCCAGACGTCTTCCGGGGAAACGCCCGCGTCCACCCACATGACGATCAGGTGGTACAGAACGTCGGCACTTTCACCGACGAGTTCCTTGCGATTGCCATTGACGGCTTCGATCAGACACTCAACAGCTTCTTCACCGAATTTCTGGGCGATCTTGTTGCGACCACGGGCCATCAGACGCGCTGAATGGCTCAGCGTCGGGTCTGTGCCGCGACGGGACTGAACGGTCTCGAACAGGCGCTCCAGCACGTGCTCTCTGGCCGGTGTCGTTTTGCGCTCTTCCGGCTTTGCTGCTTTTGCCATTGCCTTATTCTCCAAGTCTGACCGGAAGGCCGGCCTCATTCAGTGCCTGTTTGACGTCCCCAACGCGGAACTGTCCGAAATGGAAGACGCTGGCGGCTAACAGGCCGCTTGCGCCAACCTGCGCGCCTTCAACAAAATGATGCAATTCGCCAACGCCGCCGGATGCAACCACAGGGATGGTCACGGTACCACAGACCGCTCTGAGCAGATCCAGATCGAAACCGGACTTCGTGCCATCACGGTCCATACTGGTGAGCAGGATTTCTCCTGCGCCCAGATCCTGCATCTTTTTGGCCCATTCCACCGCATCCAGACCAGTGGGTTCGCGGCCGCCCTTCGCATAGACTTCCCAGCCACCCCGAGCATTCGACCGTGCATCAATCGCCACGACCACGCACTGGCTGCCAAAGCGTTGCGAGGCTTCGCGGATCAGTTCCGGACGCGTGATCGCGGCTGAATTCACGGCACATTTATCAGCACCTGCCAGAAGCAGGCGGCGCATATCCTCACAGGTGCGAACACCTCCGCCGACAGTCAGGGGGAGGCAGATGGCTTCAGCCGTGCGGCGGACGACATCCAGAATGGTATCGCGGTTTTCGACGCTGGCCGTGATGTCCAAAAATGTCAGCTCATCAGCACCGGCAGCATCGTAAAGCTTGGCTTGCTCTACCGGGTCACCTGCATCACGCAGGGAGACGAAATTCACACCTTTGACGACGCGGCCGTCCTTGACGTCAAGGCAGGGAATGACGCGGAGTTTCAGCATGAACCGAGTACGTCCAGGGCGTCCTTGAGGGAAATACGCCCATCATACAGCGCCCGGCCGACGATGGCGCCGGAAATGCCCGGTACGTCGCGGGCAATAGTGCGTAGGTCCCGAAGATGGTCGAGGGTGCCGACGCCACCGCTCGCAATGACGGGAATGGAGAGGCGGCGCGCCATGTCTGCCGTCTGTTCGAGATCAAGCCCGGCCAGCATCCCGTCGCGGGTGATTTCCGTGAAGATGATGGCAGCAACACCTGCATCTTCCATACGGAGTGCCAGATCGTTGGCTTCAAGTTCCGAAACTTCTGCCCAGCCTTCTGTTGCAACGCGGCCCTGACGGGCGTCAATCCCAGCAACAATCTGGCCCGGAAAGGCGCGTGCGGCCTGTCGGACCAGTTCCGGGTCTTTTACCGCCACGGAACCGAGGATGATGCGAGAGACGCCTGCTTCCAGCCAGCGCTCAATGGCTGCCATGTCGCGGATGCCGCCACCAAGCTGGACTGGCAGACCAGTAGCTTTCACGATGGATTCAATAGCTGGCACATTCGTCGATTTGCCAGCGAAAGCACCATTGAGGTCAACGACGTGCAGATGGCGGCAGCCTGCTTCTTCAAACAGCTTGGCCTGTGCCGCAGGGTCGTCGGAATAGTGAGTGGCATCTTCCATTTCGCCACGGCGAAGCCGGACGCAGGCGCCGTCTTTCAGGTCGATGGCGGGGTAGAGCATCAGACCCTGATGGCTTTTGGTGGTCTCGGAGGAAACAGGCGCGCCGCCGGCATCCGGTGCAGCAATGCTGGACTGCCAGCGGGCCGCTTCATGTTCACCGGCGAGTAGTTTGGAGAAGAAAAGTCCGCGCACCGTCTGGCCTCCGATCCGTGCATAATAGGGATGGGTGCCCCAGTGCTCAAAACCGAGCGACCGGAACAGCCCGATGGCAGCAGCATGCGTTTCACGCACGTCGCAGTTGATAACTTTGCTACCCATGGCTTTTGCGCCCTGGATCATAGCCTGAATCAAAGCGCGCCCCAGTCCTCGCCCTCGGGCGTAGGGTGCAACAAAGAAGCCTGTCAGATTGACTGTGGCGGCATGGGCTTCATAGCTTGAAGGCGGACGCACAAGCTGTCCCGCACCGCAAATGATGCCGTCTTCGCGCAGCACATACAGGCTGCGTTCCTGCACCAGAAGCAGGCCTTCAAAATAACGCTCCAGAGCCTGATTTCCGGGCGGCTGGAGCCAGCCGAAACCGCCGCCATCCAGAATGCCCGCCGTTACAGCCTCGCAGAGCGCTTCCATGTCATCGGGCGAGAGGGATGAAACGACCCGTTCGCAAACAACGGTCATGACGTCCACCTCAGAAAGTTGCCCATGATGGTCAGGCCAACAGTCTGGCTTTTTTCGACGTGAAACTGTGTTCCGCACCGGTTACCGCGCGCAACAATGGCGGGGACCGAATTTCCGTACTGTGCGGTCGCCACCAGTTCGTCTTCATGCCCGTCATGCAAGGCATAGGAATGAACAAAATAGCCGTGCATTTCGGGCTCCAGGCCTTGCGTCAGCAAATGTGCGCCCGGTTTGAAATCAAGCGTGTTCCAGCCCATGTGGGGCAGGCGCAGACCTGCGCTGGCGGCTTCATCCATGCGACGGATATTGCCTGAAATCCAGCCCAGGCCCTCGGTACGGCCATGCTCCAGGCCATATTCACTCATGAGCTGCATGCCCACACAGATGCCAAGGAAAGGCGTGCCTTTAGCCGTTGCAGTCTCAAGAGTATTGCGAAGATCCGGCCCGAGGCCTGCGGCACAATCGGCAAATGCGCCCTGACCCGGCAGGATCAGGCGATCGGCATTCAGGATGGCTTCCGCATCGCGCGTAATGGTGACGTCTGCGTCAAGTCCACGCAATGCCGCAGCCTTTTTGGCGGCCTGAGCGGCCGATGCAAGATTGCCACCATTATAGTCAATTACGACGACGCGCATGGGAACTCCGGGGGGCTAACAGGTGATGTGTGCCGGTCCGCCCAGCGGATCAGCGCAATGTCCTTGCTTGGAGCAGGGATTGGCAGGCCCATCTGGCGGCCATTGAGGCGCATTTCCCACAGACGGATTTCTGCTGTGAACGTGGCAAGGACCGCATGCATGCCTACGATAATCGCAATGTCCCAGCGTGAAGCAATAAAGACATGCAGCAAGATGGACACGGCCGCGGCAAGAAGTCCGGAGATCCAGGCGCCATAAGTGAGAAGGCCCAGCCATCCAAAAAACATGACACGCCAGGAAAAACCGTTCTGCACCATGACAGGCAAACCCAGCGGCCGCGATGAGGCGGGGTCCGTACAGGGCGTGAAAAGCTTCACAGGACGCCTTTGGTGGAGGGAATGGCGCCCGCCGCACGGGGGTCCATCGAGACGGCAACGCGTAGGGCCCGGGCCACGGCCTTGAAGCCGCTTTCTGCAATATGGTGAGCGTTTGTTCCTGCCTTGCAGGTCAGGTGCAGCGCGATGTGCGCAGACATCGCAAAAGCACGGAAGAATTCTTCAAAAAGCTCGGTATCCATCGTGCCGATTTTCTCGCGTGGGAAAACCACGTTCCATGCCAGATAGGGGCGGCCGGAAATATCCACCACGGCTTCGCACAGGGCTTCGTCCAGCGGCACCAGTGCATGACCGAAGCGCTCGATGCCGCGCTTGTCCCCGATCGCCTGACGGAAAGCCTGCCCAAACACGATGCCAACATCTTCGACCGTATGGTGCCCGTCAATGTGCAGATCACCCTTGGCGAGCAATTCCAGATCGAAGCCGCCATGTTTGGCGAGTGCCGTCAGCATATGGTCGAAAAAGCCGATGCCACTGTCCACGGTTGAGCGTCCCTGCCCATCAAGAGACAGGGCAAGGGTGATATCGGTTTCGCTTGTCGCGCGGTGCAGACGGGCGTGACGGGGTTCGGTCATGGTGGTTCTGCTACACCAGCGGGAGGGTTATTTCCACGCTGTCCCTGAGATAAAGGATGAAAAAGAAGGGTCCTAGAGTGCCGCAGAATGGGAAGACTGTCACCTGTCTTCAAGAGTTTGGGCGAGACTCTGTCGCCCCCTTGGCGGATGAGGCTGATCGCGCCATATCTGAACCATGGCACATCATCACTCCTCCCTCGACTTCCTTCTCTCCCGCGCCTCGACCGATAACCTCGTTGAGCCGACCCCCAAGGGCGAGCAGCTTCGCAATATCCTGTCTGCAGGTTTACGAGCGCCGGATCATGGCCGGATGCGACCGTGGCGCTACACGGTCATCAAAGGAAAGCATCGGGAGGCCTTTGCCCAGGTGGTGCTGGAAGCCATGGAACGGCAGGAGCCTGATGCTCCATCTGCCAAGAAGGAAAAGCGACGGGATCGTTTCTCCAACATGCCCATGGTTATTGCGCTGGGGATGCATATTGTTCCTGATGGCAAGATCCCGGTCATCGAGCAGGAAATGTCCGTGGCTGCCGGTGCGATGAATGTTCTTAACGCGTTGCATGCCGAAGGCTTTGGCGGGGTTTGGGTTACGGGACCTTTCTGCGAAGACCGTGCGCTTCTCGAATCGCTGGGATTAAAAGATCCGCATCGTCTTGCGGGCTTTCTGTTCGTCGGAACGCCGGAAAAGCCGGTCGAGGGGCGTAAGCGCCCGGACATCGAAAATTATATGGCAGTCTGGAAAGGCGAGCCCATTACATTCGATGCAGACGCAGGCTGAACAGAATGCGGTATGATGTGATTGTTGCGGGTGGCGGCCCGGTTGGTCTGGCTTGTGGCATTTCTCTTGCCCGGGATGGCCGCAGGGTCTGTGTCATTGAGCGCTCGCCAGTATCTGTTCTGGCTGATCCGCCTTTTGACGGGCGAGAAATTGCTCTGACGCATCACGCCGCGAACTGGCTGAAAGATGCAGGAGCCTGGGCTGAGATTCCAGCAACGTCCATCTGCCCCATGCACACGGCCCGCATTGAAACTGGCACGGCTGGCAGCCCGCCGCTTTTGTTTGATGCGCCAGCCGATGGCCCTGATGCACTTGGATATCTTGTTGCCAATCATCTGATCCGCCGGGCGCTGTATCGTGTGGCAGAGCGGACACCGGGCCTCGAAATCCGCGCCGGGGAAGGGATTGAGACGGCACGACATAACGCGCAGTCCGCTTCTGTAACACTGACAGATGGTACGGAACTGACTGCCGATCTTCTGGTCGGAGCAGATGGACGCTTCTCGCGATTGCGCGACAATGCGGGCATTGGTGCAATCGTTCATGATTTTGGCCGGAGCATTCTGGTCTGTCGGATGCATCATCCAGAAAGCCACGCTCATACCGCGCTTCAGTGGTTTGACGAGGGACAGACAATTGCCCTTTTGCCAATAGCTCCTGACGGGCGTGAAGGGGCTTCGTCCTCGCTCGTTCTAACCTTGGAAAACGATGAAATTGCGCGCCTGAAGACGCTCGACGCCGACGCATTCAACGCCGAGATCACGGAGCGGACGCAGGGACGTATGGGGCCCATGGAGCTGGAGAGCCCGCGGTGCTCCTATCCCTTGAAAGCGGTCTATGCTCATCGCTTTCATGCGCCGCGTTTTGCCTTGATCGGGGATGCTGCCGTGGGGATGCATCCTATTACGGCGCATGGCTTCAATCTGGGTCTTAAAGGCCAGGAAACGCTCGCGCGTGCCATCGCTGATGGACCTGGAGATGCGGGGGCACCCATCGTGCTTTCAAAGTTCGCCCGGATGCATCGTATGGCGACGGCGCCCCTGTTTGCTGCAACCAATGCGATCGCGACAGTTTATACGCGTGACGAGACGCCATTTCTGGCTGCCAGAAAGTTGGGCCTGGCCGTTGCCAACCGTCTTCTTCCCTTCAAGTCAGCTGTGACAAGCATGCTGATGGATCGTAATTCCTGAGTACCCTGCGGAGCCCGTATGAAAGCCTTCGGACACACCCGTGCGACCCGCATCGAAGAAACAGATGCGCTCGTGGAATTGAATATCCCGACCCCTGAGCCGGGCCCGCGGGATGTTGTTGTCGAGGTTTCGGCTGTTTCCGTGAACCCGGTTGATACAAAGCTCCGATCTGTCGCTCCTCCAGAAGGAGAGGCGCGCGTTCTGGGTTACGATGCCGTAGGCCGGGTTGTGGCAACGGGTGGTCAGGTTCGCGGGTTTCGTGCGGGTGATCGTGTCTTCTACGCTGGCAGTAATCTGAGGCAGGGCAGTAATGCCCGCTTTCAGGCAGTGGATGAGCGCCTTGTTGCATGTGCCCCGCAAAGCCTGACGGATGTTGAAGCTGCGGCTCTGCCTCTGACTGCTTTAACGGCCTGGGAGCTGCTATTTGACCGTCTGGGTCTCACGGCCGGGCAAATGGAAAGCCCGGATGCGCTTCTGATTGTCGGCGGGGCGGGAGGCGTCGGGTCCATTCTCACGCAGATCGCGCGTCGCCTAACCGGCCTGAAGGTCATTGCAACTGCATCCCGGCCTGAGACCGTGGAATGGTGCAAATCCATGGGTGCACATCATGTCATCGATCACCGTCGACCGCTTGATCAGGAGCTCGCCCGTATTGGTCTTCCGCATGTGCAATATGTGGCCGGTTTGACGGCAACCGGGCAGCACAAGGATGCGATTGTTCGCGCGTTGGCCCCGCAGGGTGCGCTGGCGATGATCGATGATCCGGGCGAATTTGACATTATGCCTTTCAAGCGGAAATCACTGTCAGTCCATTGGGAATACATGTTTGCGCGCCCAGCTTTCAATACGCCGGACATGGCTGTGCAAGGGCGTATTCTTGGGCAGATTGCATCGCTGGTTGACGCTGGATTGCTCCGCACAACTCTCCATCAGACCCTGGGCCCTATTACGCTGGAAAATCTACGCCTTGCGCATGAAATTCTGGAGAGTGGCAAAGGAATTGGGAAAGTCGTGCTGTCAGGCTTCCCGGACTAAAATTTGCTGTCACGCTGTAAGTTTGGCTTCCAGCATCTCGCGCTCTGCATCCTCTAGAAAGTCCATCAGGAGGGGGAGGACGGAAACGGTCAGGCGCAAATCTTTCTTGGCCAGAGCGCTGATGGTTGCGAGAGAGACAGGCTGAGACAATGCGGCGCGTGCGAAGCTCAGCGTCGGTCCGTTCAAAATGTCGTCTGATACAGCGGTATTTTCAAACGGCCGCAACTGAAAGATCTCGGCGTCTTTGAAAGTCTGACTGTCTGACGGAACGCTCCCGTCTAGACTCTCAGAAGTTACGCTCAGGAAAAAATTGTTGCCCGTCTGGCGTAACGCCACAGACCGGTGCTCGGCTGTGGAAACCGTATCGTAAGATAAAAAATCGAGCAGGTGTGGATTACCATCAGGGTTGATTGATGCCGGGTTGCCATCTGTTCCGATAGTAGTGAGAAAAACTCTGGAAGTAGCTTCGCCGATCCTGATTGCAAGAAGCGGACGGTCTATCGGCGATTTGTCCGCTATTTCCAGTTTCGTGTCTCTGACGCAGATACAATTTCCTTCATGGGACCAGACTGAAAATACATGCAGTGTCGGTACCGACGGCGGAAGAGGTGTCAGTTGGTCTGAACTGGGTAGAGCATCAAGAACACGCGCGTATCTTTGTCGTATGACGCTGCGTACCCAATCTTGCATCGCGTTAGTTTTATCTCGGGTGCTCGGACCGTATATGTCACCGCGATTGGCTTCCACGATGCCATGTGGATCAGGTCGAACGTTATTGTCGCTCTGTGAACGATCTTTCGTAATGTCTGACGTATCTGAGGACACTGTATCCTGAGTTACGGCATTGACGTAACGATATGGTGCAACATCAAAATAATCCACATTAGACCATTCTCCGCTCCAGCATCTGGGGCGGACAAAAGACTTAGCGGGACCGTTTATGCTGCTTTCAGATTTATGGTGCGCGCCAGTGTGGAAGGTGGCCACGTCGGGCTTCGTAATATGGCCTGAGTAACCGTAATCGCGCCAATTGACTCCGATTGCGCCAACATCGCCACCCATCTCATCTAGGAATTGATGGAGAGTGTTGTGGGTTGGGAGCAACGCGTATTCGCCAACACCCAGAAAGCCGACCCAGTCGAATTCGTCTCTAAGATGTTCAAGAGCTTCTGCATGGATTTTTCGCTGTCTCTCCGTATGAGAACCGCCGGCACTCTCGATGCGATAAAGGCGGATATCGTGCACACAGGCCGCATCTGCAACAATGCGATCGGTACCGTCTTTTGAGCCGTCATCAAAGACGATGATGGTATCTACGCCAAGACTGACATACCAGCCGAGCCACCAGAGGATATCAGAGACCTCATCGCGGACGATGGCAACAACGGCAACTTTCATACGGGGCTAATTTCGACTCAGTTGAAGTGGGTACGTAAGAGCGGTGTGGGTGAAATACACAGAAGGATAAAGCCAAAAATGGCCATGACCTTCAGGATGAAGAACACCATATGCTGGCATACTTCTCCATTCGTGGCCATCATCATGAAGGGGTCCGGTGGGGGAAGAGTAGCGTTTGGATCTGTCTGCAAGCGCTCAAGGCTGGAATTACGCTGATTGGCGTATTCTGCTCTGCGGCGAGCCATCTCAGTGCTGGAAATATCAGCTTTGCCGTAGAGGTGAACAAGATAGTTCTCGAGGTCTTCCCGCCGATACGCGGGCTTCCCATTCGGCATATGACCGCGCTCTGGGCCTGTTCCGAGCATGGAAAGCAGTCTCAAACGGCGCAGTGACAATCCCAGATAAGTAGCAGCTTCGTTGACGGCGAGCATACGTGCCCGAATGGGCAGATGGAAAAGCTGCCCAGAGCTGTTCTGTTCGGAAATATGTGATGGGGGCATGGTCTGTGTCCCTGCGGTTCAGACACTCATCACCTTAAAAGACGCCCCGTGGAAAAGCGAGGTTTTCCACGGGGCGTTCGGAAATATCAGGCAGTTGTGAGCGTGACATTTTCCGCATTGAAGCGGCGGAAAACATCGAAAAGGATTGCATCCTGTATGGCGGATGCATCTCGGGCAGACAGGATCCGAACGGTCAGGCTCATGGTGAGGCTAAAGCTTGCGAGCGCACTGATCCGCACCACAGGAGCGGGATTGGACAGAATTTCAGAGCGCTGGGCCGCCACCTCAATGAGCAGGGATTTGGCTTTTTCCAGATCGGTCGTGGTTGGCACCTTGAAGTTCAGTGTCAGAGCGCTTGTTGAGCCGGACAGGGTACAGTTCTTGACGCTGGACGTGATGAACTGCGAGTTCGGAACAATCAGCGTTGAACCGTCGCCAAGGCCAATATCCGTAGCCCGGATGCTGATGCGCTTGACGTCACCTTTGGCGCCCGCAATTTCCACCATATCCCCGACCCGGACTGGTCGTTCTGCCATTAGGATCATGCCGGAGACGAAGTTCTGTACAATGGACTGAAGGCCGAAACCGATACCTACCGACAGCGCACTCACAACCCAGGTGAGGTTCTGAACAGACAGTCCAGCAATGGACAGAATGCCAAGGCCAACCAAAATCCACGAGCAGTATGTGAAAATGCTCAGGATGGATGTCCGTGCACCGATATCAAGCTGCGTGGTGGGCAGGAAACGATCTCGTATCCAGTGTTTTGTCTGGCGAATGATGTAGTAAGCGACGCTTACCAGCACGACGCAGAGAACGACAGTATCAAGCGAGATCTTTACGCCATGGATGGTATTGCCGACGAACAGCAGGCGCAGGCGGCTGCCGATATCGCCCATGCTGAAGCTTCCGTCGGTCTGGGCGATCGAGAAGAGCAGCAGCAGCAGCAGAATGTTCCCGATGCCGGAAAGCAGAACACCGATCTGCGTGAGGCGACGCGAAGACAGGCCGAGCGGGTGTAGACGTGCACTAAAGCGGCCTTCTGGATCAAAAAGATGATCCAGAAGGCTACGCCAGCACAGACCCAGAAGAACAACGACGGCCAGACCCGTTCCCAATGACAGGAGCCAGCCGTTCAGGGAGAATGCAAAGGAGACATATCCCAGCAGCACGGCGATGAGCGAGATGCCGAAAATCAGGGAAGACAGTCCCAGCGCGGTGGGTGCGAACTGGCGTGTATCGTCCTGCTTGCCCAACCGGCGGAAGGTGTCGATTGCACAGATGCCAATCGCCAGAGAGAACGCCATTTCCAGGACGGTCTGAAGCGTGGGGCCGAAGACATCCTGAGCGCGGAAAGAGCGAAGAAGGTTCAGGATAAGAATGCTGAGTGCCAGCATCCAGTCCACACCACGGAGGGCACGGCGTTCGTTAGGGTTGCCCTCCAGAACACCTTTTCGTCCAAAAACCGGAAGTCCGGCTCCGATGATAAAGCCACAGATGGGAAGGCTCTCGCCCAGAACGGCGGCGATGGGGCCGCCATCTGCGTCGAGTACGGCAGCGCTCCAGATCAGCCAGGTAATTCCTCCCAGAAGGGCACACAGAATACCATTAAGCGTGATGGCGATGATGCTGCTTGCGAGTGCATCCTTCACGCCGGTTTCTGCAGATGAGCGGAATTTCGCCCCCGCACGCTTTAACAGGCGCAGAATAACAGGAGACGCAATCCCGATCAGGAACAATGTTCCCGCCGTTCCGATCAGGAGCATCATCCATGCTGACAGTACGCCGTCTTCATGGAGCGACGACTTGTTTTCCGGGCGTTCTGTCAGGAGGGCATGCCAGAATTTGGGCGCCAGCGGAGAGACTGTCCGTTCAGACAGAGCAGCATTTTGCAGACGGGTCCGGCGCGTGGCGATGGCGGAATTGAGCTGCTTGGCCTGAAGATTGTAAAGCTTGGACCGCATCAGGGCAGACTTCACGCCCTGGGAGTTCTGCTGCAGTCGCGCACGCTGTTCCGTGACAGACGGGTCTTCGTTCTCTGCGGCCTTTGGCCCAAGAATTTGAAGATAGGAGTCCGTGATGTCGTCGTAGTTCTGGATCTGCGTCAGTGCGTCCTGCGTATTCTGCTGAACACGCTGAGCACGCGCAGAAAGATTGTCCAACTCGGTACTGCCAAGATTGGCGTCTGTCCGGTTAAGAACATTGAGGATCTGTTTCAGCGTTGCTGAACTGTCTTCAAGCTGGCGGTTGATCGTATCCGATACGGCCGTCCAGCCCAGACCGCCGTTCTTGTCCACAACGGCTTTCTGGGTTGTTGTTGGTGCTGCTGCCTGCGGGGCCGCAGCGGGGGCGGCATGGCCTGTGATCGGTACGCCACACAAGAGCGTCAGGGCAAGGAAAGCGCTTCTGCACGTAAAGCGGGTTCGCCGGCGGGTTTCCGGCCCTGTGAGGTGGGGCTCTTGCATGTGGGGCTTTCACTCCTGGTTTTGATGTTGGGTTTTAACGATCTGAAGAGCCACAAGGTTCAGGAAAGCCTTGCAAAGGCGACGATCGGTGTCTTTTCCGGCTGGCGAGCAAAAGAAAGCGCCTCTGCCGGACTGGGCGAAGGCGCTGGTATTGATGGCTCTAATTTTGAAACGAGACGCAGGCTTCAGACGGAAAGAGCGGCCCCGTGTGCGTCTGCAATGGTTTCGAATCCATCCCGACGCATGGCATCCAGAAGTTCCGTCTTAAGGCGGCTGAGAAGAGCGGGCCCCTGGAGCACGAAAGACGTGTAGATCTGGACCATGTCTGCCCCCATGCGAATACGGTCCAGCACGTCTTCTCCTGTTTCGATACCACCGCAGGAAATGAGCGCGATGCGGCCCTTGTTCAGGTTTGAGACAACCTTGAGAACTTCGCGCGATCGGGACGCCAGAGGTCTACCAGACAACCCACCAGTTTCGGCTGCCAAGGGGCTCGTTAAACTTGCTGGTCGGGCGATTGTCGTGTTGGTCAGGATTAGTCCTTGTGCCCCGCCCGCAATGGCAGCCTCAAGAATGGGCTCGTAGGAGCTGTCGTCCATGTCCGGGGCCAGCTTGACCAGCAGAGGCAGACGATCCGGGTTGCGCGTGTTGATGGCGCTCAGCAGGTCCGTCAGCATCTGGGCGGACTGAAGATCCCGCAGGCCGGGCGTGTTGGGTGAGGACAGGTTCATCGTCACGTAGTCCACATAGGGACTGACACGGGAGACGAGTTCCGGATAATCCCGCAGAGGCTCTGCGCCGATCTTGTTAATGCCGATGTTCGCGCCCAGAGGCACTGTCGCACCGCGTGTGCGGCCATTAGGCATTGGGCGATGCAAACGTGCGAGATTGCGGCAGAACCTGTCAATTCCGCAGCCGTTGAATCCCATGCGATTGATGATTGCGCCGTCTTCCGGCAGGCGGAACAGGCGCGGTTGAGGATTTCCGGGCTGCGGTCGTGGTGTGACGGTGCCCGCTTCCACATGGCCGAATCCGAGTTTGGCCAAGGGGCGAACGGCGCGCGCATTTTTGTCGAAACCCGCAGCCAGACCAATTGGGTTCGGAAAGCGGAGTCCGAAAGCGCGGGTGGCAAGTGCCGGTACGTCTTTCGGAGCAGACCCTCCCAGCCCAAGGGCCATGGAGTTTATGGCAAGCTCGTGCGCCGTCTCCGGATCGAAGCGATGCAGGAGGGGCGTGGCCAGTTTTCCAAGATCAATCATGAGTCTTTCCCTTACCGCAATCCTGAGCCGCGTGCACGTGGTGGGGCAGAACGTGATGGGAGAGGGGTTGGCGGAAGCATGGGGACGCGATAGACGCGAAACAATGTGGGAAGAACCCTATCTAGAAACATGTTGCCGCTCGACCCTGCACCGACTTCTGCTTTGCGGCGATGCAGGGCGGCCGACAGGTCTGCGTGATCAGCCCTGCCTTGAGCGCCTGGAGCGCATGGGGTTCGTTCGCCTGCGCGAAGACGGTCGTTTTGTGATCACGGATGCCGGTATGACCCGGCATCGACTGGAAATTGGTCCGACTGGCTGATATCAGGCCTTGTTCCAGGCATTCTCCAATCCCTTGCGTGACTGACTGATAAGAGCCTCGAGATCTCCGTCATAGAGACTGTCCGGAACCTCTGACGAGAAAATTTCGACGGTGCAGGCTCCTCGAAAGCCCGCCTCCCAGGTAGCGTGAAGCATGTCGTGCAGGGGGATAATGCCATCGCCGGGAATCAGCCGATCCGTGGCAGAATATGGCGTCCGCCAGTCGCTCACCTGAAGAACATTGATTTTCTTGCCAGCTTTCCGAATGGCGCCACAGACGTCGTCTTGCTGCCAGATGTTCCAGTAATCCAGACAGAGGCCCATCGCTGGGTGGCCAACACCATCAATGATCTCCAGGGCCTGCTCGATCGTCCAGATTGCGCTCTCAACATTGACGGATGTGGGATTTAGCGGTTCCAGCGACAGGGAAACGCCCAGATCAGCCGCCAGCGGGCACAAGTCTCGCAGATAACGTGCAGTCTCATCCATGACACGATGCATGTTCCCATTGGGTGGAGCACCTGTGTTGGTGACGAAAACGGCGCCGGGCGCATAGTGCGCAAGAGTCTCAATGCTTTTCCTGAGGCGAGTTGCACGCTGGGCCGGGTCGGCTGGTTCGGGGGCCATCCTGCTGTCGAAGAAGGTACGGACCGAAGGCTGAATGGCGCTGATGGTCATGCCGCTGTTTGCAGCAAGGGTCATCTGTTCATGAATGCGTGCAGGGTCCAGCTTCGCTTCGCAAATCTCGATGGCCTGGACGCCTGTTGCTTTGTAGCGTGCGACGTCTTCTTCGAAGGACCAAGGCTGGGTAGTAAATTCGTTCATGCCGAACAGAAAGGGCAGGGACATCAGAATCAGCCTTTCAGGAATTCGATAACAGTCCGATTGAATTTTTCGGTTTCGTCGATGAAGACCATATGCGCGCTATCCTTGAAGAAAACGGCTTCACAGTTCGGCATATGATCGGCCACCCAGGCTGGCCCCCCTGCCGGCAGGATTTTGTCCTTCTCCGCGACCATCATAAGGGATCGCAGGTTGAGATGGGGCAGAACGTCCCGCCAGTCCTGTGTGGTGTGATCGGCCATCATGGCGGCGCGGGCATAGTCCGGGCTGGCGGCCATTTCCCGAAGCAGGAAAGCTTTCTCGTCTTCTGGAATGTCCTGGCTCAGGCAGTCTGCCAGATTGCCACGGTCAAAGTTTTCAGCATCCAGAAAAACCTGCTGCTGAAGATAAGCCAGACCGGCCTGATCGTAGCAGGTTGCGTGACCCAGCTTCCATTCCGGAGAGTAATACTGTTTCGGTGTCTGTTGAACGAAAATGGCGCTTCTGAGCCGATCCTGTCCGAACAGTTCCAGATAGGACCAGATCACGGGGCACCCGATGGACCAGCCCAGAACGGTCGCATCCTTGAGGTTCAATGCACCAATCAGGTCTCGCAGGTCTGCGGCTAGTCTTGCGATGCGGTAACCGTGTTTGGGTTTGTCCGAGCGTCCGTGTCCGCGCAGATCTATGGTGATGACACGTGCATGCTCGGACAGGGCTTCGACGTTGCGATGGAAAAATCGCCCCGAAAACGTCCATCCATGGATCAGGACGAGGGGGCGTCCATGCCCCTGTTCTTCGTAATGAATGCGTGTTCCGTCGCTCGCGGTGATGTGGGGCATGAAAACCTCCTGCGTCGCTGTGCAGAGTATGGAAGGGATGCAGGGCGATAGCGTTTCAGGGGCGTTAACGGTTTCGTGGCAAAGGAGCGTTTGCGCTTGAGAGAGTGCATCGGTAAATTAACAGTGTCATGACAGCTTCCTCCTCTTCCGTTCCCCCGAACCGCGTTCTCGCGCCAATTGATCTTGGCCAGGGCGTGGTGATTAAAGACCCGGTGATCCTTGCTCCGCTTTCAGGAGTGACGGACCTGCCGTTCCGTCAGCTTGCGCGCGATCTTGGCGCGGGGCTGGTCGTGTCCGAAATGATCGCATCCTGGGCGATGATCCGGGAAAATGAGAACACCATGCGCATGGCGCGTTCGGCCGGGAATGGCCCGAATGCGGTTCAGCTCGCCGGGTGTGATCCGGATGCGATGGCGCAGGCTGCGAAGATTGCTGTCGATGGCGGTGCAAACCTCATCGACATCAATTTCGGTTGCCCTGTGAAGAAGGTCGCGATTGGCCAGATGGCGGGTTCCGCTCTGATGCGGGACGAAGTGCAGGCTGGAAAGATTCTTGAGGCTACGGCACGGGCCGTCAATGTTCCCGTGACGCTCAAGATGCGGATGGGCTGGGATCACGGCTCCCTCAACGCACCACGGCTTGCGAAAATTGCGGAAGAGAGCGGAATCCGGCTCGTGACGGTTCATGGTCGCACCCGTCAGATGTTCTATAACGGAACCGCAGACTGGCGTTTCGTAAGGACCGTAAAAGACGCCGTGGGTCTGCCGGTGATCGTGAATGGCGATATCAATACGATCCGTAATGCCCGCGAGGCACTTCATCAGTCTGGCGCGGATGGCGTGATGATCGGCCGAGGGTGCTATGGTCGTCCATGGTTCACGGCGCAGGTGGCTCAGTCCCTGAAAACCGGGCAGGACGTTCCGGACCCGGATCTGGCAACGGAAAAGTCCATTACCCTGCGTCACTACAGGATGATGCTGGATCATTTCGGGGAGCGCCCCGGTCTGCGTCTGGCGCGCAAGCATGTGTCCTGGTACTCCGGCGGTCTGCCCGGCTCTGCAACATTCCGTTCCGCCATTAATCGTGTGGATAACGCGCCGGAAGCAATCTCCATGCTGGAAGAGTTCTATGACCGGAACATCGAAGCAGGCGTTGTCCGGGACCGTGAGAACGGACCAGCAGGCAGCATGCCGCGTGATGGATGCAGTGAAGCAGCCTGACCGGCAAAGGTTTAGTCAGGGATGGTGATGCAGGCTGAGCCCTTGCTGGCGGATGAAGCATGCCGTCCGATGTTTCTGTATGGGGCATCCCGGCTTGATCGTCAGGACGTTGCGCGTCGACTGCATACGCATAGTGCGCGGGCGCAGCAGCCTTTTGTGGTCGCTGCCCTGACAGCTACCCCCTGTGCGCTGCGCGAAGATGCTCTGTTCGGAGGGCGCGAAAGCGGCTGGTTCGAGCAGGCGCAGGGCGGGACTCTGCTTGTCGATGAGATTGACTGCCTGTGCCCGGCGTTACAGGTCCGGTTTGTCTCGGAGATTGAACGTCCCGAGACAGATCTGCGTGTGATTGCCGCCAGCAGGCACGACCTGACCCTTCTGCTGCGGCAGGGTAATTTTCAAAGCGGTCTGCATCGCTGGTTGGCCGCATTCGAGCCGTCGCAGCGCCTCGGACCTGAGCGCATCAGTGCGGTGTGCCGCCTGCCGGGGACAGGAAACGAGCGTCCACGGGGGCTGGCGCGAGCGCTTGAGCGGCCGTTAACTGAGTATTTCGAGACCGGGCTGGAAAACGACGCGGGCGATCTGCATGCCAGTGTGGTGGGCGAAGTCGAGCGACCGCTTATCACCATGGTCCTGCGGAGAACAGGCGGGAACCAGCTTCGCGCGGCCGCCATGCTTGGCCTGAACCGCAACACGTTGCGCAAGAAAATCAGGGAACTGGATATTACGGTTCCAAAGGGAAGTGACGAGTGAGTTCTTTTTCTCCGGGGCGTGTGCTGAGACGACTGACAAGCGCCAACGGGGTGGTTCTTCTAACCGTCATGGCATTGATTCTGGCGTTCGCGACTTTTGTCGTTCTCGCGGGTGGCATGTCACTGGCGCATCGCCCGCAGGTGCAGGCCATCATCTTCCTGCTCGACTTCATCATGCTCATGCTGATCACGGCAGCAGGGGTGGTGCAGATCGGGCGCATGATGGCAGAACGGCGGCTTGGGTTAGCCGGTGCAAGGCTTCATGCGCGCCTCATTACCCTGTTTGGAATTGTCGCTGTTGCACCGACCATCGTCGTGGGAGCTGTTGCAGCGCTATTCTTCCATTACGGCGTGGAGATCTGGTTTTCCAATCGAGTCAGTAATGCCCTGACGGAGGCCCGCTCTGTAGCAGCGGGGTATCTGCGGGAGCATAACGACAATATCCGTACAGAAGCATTTGCCCTCGCAAATACGCTGATCCTTATTCAGAACGATGAGCTGTTCACACACGGGACAGACCTGTTCCACAATCCATCCCGTTTGCAGGAACTGCTGGACGATGAGGTTTACGAGCGCGGTTTGACCGATGCGGAGGTCTTCGATCCGCTCACGGACAAGGTCCTGGGTGTCGGTGGTCTTCTCGGCAAGACGGACATGAATACCCTGCCGCCTTTACCGCCCAAGTCTGTGGTGGAGATGGCACGCGGGGGAGACGTCGCTATCCTCAACCGCCCTGATCAGCGCATGGTGCGCGCCATTGTCTCGCTGGGCGGGAATTCGGGGCTCATGCTGGTCATTACCCGACCCGTCGATCCTGATGTCCTCGAGCATATGCGGCGTACAAACGAGCTCGTGCAGGACTACCAGCACATGATTGCCAATCGGGGCAAAACGCAGGTCACTGTCGTGGTGATCTTCGGCCTGATGGGGCTGCTGGTTTTGGCTGTTGGCATGTTGACGGGGCTTGCGTTGGCCAACCGTATTGCGAACCCGCTAGGCCTTCTCATTCTTGCAGCGACGCGCATTTCCCAAGGTGATCTGGGTGTGCGTGTTCCGGTGCCAGCAAAGACGAGCCGTGAAAAGGACGATGAGGTTGTGGGGCTCTCCCGCGCCTTCAACCGTATGACCGACCAGCTTGAAAGTCAGCGGTCAGAACTGATGCAGGCTTACGATCAGATCAATGAGCGCCGGCGATTTACGGAAACTGTTCTGGCAGGTGTGTCGGCTGGTGTCATAGGTCTGGACCGGGGACAGGTGATCGAACTGCCGAATAGGGCTGCTTCCGTCGTGCTCCAGCGGGATTTGCAACCTGCGATCGGCATGAGGCTCTCTGTCAGTGTCCCGGAATTTTCAGCTCTGCTGGACAAGGCAAGGCAGGCGCCGGAACGCGTCCATACTGATGAAATCCAGGTGGATACGGATGGCGCACAGCGCCCGGGAGGGCCTGGTGACGGTGGCGGTGCGGGTGCCGGACGAACACTCTTGGTGCGGATCGTGGCTGAGCTCCGCGGCACGGATGTCGCTGGATACGTCGTAACCTTCGATGACATCACGGCGCTTCAGTCAGCGCAGCGTAAAGCGGCCTGGGCCGACGTGGCCCGACGCGTGGCGCATGAAATCAAGAACCCTTTGACGCCAATCCAGCTTGCAGCAGAGCGGCTGAAACGTCGCTTCCTGAAAGAAATTCAGAGCGATCCAGACACATATACGCAGCTTGTCGACACAATTGTCCGGCAGGTCGGGGATATCGGCCGGATGGTGGATGAGTTCTCGGCTTTTGCACGGATGCCACAACCCGTGATGCAGAACGAGGACTTTTCCCGGATCTGCCGGGAAGCGCTGGTGCTGCAAAGAAACGCTCATCCCGACATTGTGTTCGAAACACGTGATCTGCCGCCCTCAGGGCCTATCGTTCGGTGTGATCGGCGACTCATAGGGCAGGCACTGACAAACCTTCTGCAGAATGCGGCAGATGCCATAACCATGACAGACCGCGGAAAATTGCGGGAAAATGCGTCTGATGCCCTGATGCAGCCAATTGGACACATTGTGGTGGGCTTGCACATTCGGGACGGGCATGTCCTGCTAGGGATAGAAGATGACGGGATTGGTCTGCCGACTGGGGAACGCCACCGGTTGACCGAGCCTTATGTGACACACAAGGCGAAGGGCACAGGTCTTGGCCTTGCGATTGTCAAAAAGATCATGGAGGACCATGCCGGGATGCTTCAGCTCACTGATCGGGACCCCGATCCGTCATCCGGACGGCGCGGGACACTCGTCACACTGTCTCTGCCTCTGGCGGAGCTGGGTGGTGCAGGAGAGAAGGAAGACCGGATCATGAGGGTGACAGATGGAACATGAGATTCTGATCGTCGATGACGAGCCGGATATCCGGTTCCTGATCGAAGGTATCCTGAACGACGAAGGATATGCGACCCGCACGGCCGCGAACTCCGATCAGGCTTTGGAGCTTTTCAGGGCACACAGGCCGTCCTTGGCCATTTTGGACATCTGGTTGCAGGGTTCCAAGCTGGATGGGATTGAACTGCTCAAGGTCATGCAGGCTGAAGAGCCAGGTCTGCCTACGCTGATGATTTCGGGTCACGGCACTATTGAGACGGCTGTCGCCAGTCTTAAGCATGGTGCCTACGACTTCATTGAGAAGCCGTTCCAGTCCGATCGTCTGCTTCTGGTGGTTCAGCGTGCTTTGGAAGCTGCCCGCTTGCAGCGCGAAAATGCGGAGCTGCGACTGCGGGCCGGGCCTGAGACGACGCTATCGGGGGAAGGGGCTGCTGTTTCGGCTGTTCGTGCCCAGATCGAACGCGTGGCCCCGACCAATTCCCGGGTGCTGATTACCGGCCCAGCCGGTTCAGGCAAGGAAGTGGCCGCGCGGATGATTCATGCGCGCTCCCGTCGTGCGGAAGGTCCGTTCATCGCGCTGAACTGTGCCACGCTCGCGCCGAACCGTTTTGAAGAAGAGCTGTTCGGTCTGGATGGTACGGACGGCCAGCCCGCACGCCGTGGCGTTCTGGAGCGTGCTCATCGCGGAACGTTGCTGCTCGATGAGGTGGCGGATATGCCGCTGGAGACGCAGGGCAAGATCGTTCGTGCTTTGCAGGACCAGACGTTTGAGCGGATTGGAGGCAACACACGCCTCAAGGTCGATGTACGGGTTATTGCCACGACAAACCGTGATCTTCAGTCTGAAATCATGGCGCATCGCTTCCGGGAAGATTTGTATTACCGGTTGGCCGTGGTCCCTCTGCGCATCCCTTCACTCCGGGAGCGCCGTGAAGATATTCCGGGATTGGCCAAGCACTTTCTGGAGCGTTGCGCGCAGTCTTCGGGATTGCCGATCCGCGAACTTTCCGTGGATGCGCTTGCGGCGTTGCAGGCTTATGAGTGGCCCGGCAATGTGCGTGAACTGCGGAACCTGATGGAGCGTCTGCTCATCATGATGCCGGGCTCGGGGAGTGACCCGATCCGGGCTGATATGCTGCCATCCAGTATCAGCCAGGGTGCGCCGTCCATGACGCGCCTGAACTCCGGGGCAGACGTTATGAGTCTGCCGCTTCGAGAGGCCCGAGACCTGTTTGAAACGCAGTATCTACAGGTTCAGCTCATGCGGTTTGGCGGCAATATCAGCCGGACGGCCAATTTCGTCTGCATGGAACGCAGTGCATTGCATCGCAAGCTGAAGCAGCTTGGTGTTACCACACAGGAAGATCGCTCGACGTCACCGGCAGTCGGGGGATAAACGGGCAGTGATCCCAATTCCTTTTTTCCTCAGGGCCGGCGAGTCAAAATTATCGTGACGTCAGAAACTTCATCCACTTCCGCCGGAAGAGACGCTGTGCAGGAAGTTTTCCTCCAGCATCTCCATCAGATCGAGGCACCGGTCACGGTGTTTCTCGTCAATGGCGTGAAGCTTCAGGGGGTCGTAGCTCAGTTTGACAGCCACACGCTGCTGCTGCGCCGGGATGGGCATGTTCAACTCATTTACAAGCATGCCATCAGTACAATCATGCCCGTGGGAGCCCTCCCGCGGTTTGCGGACAATGAACTTTGAGCGGATTTGATACCAAGAAGCCTGCCACGCGTGCTGCTGTCATTCTCCCGTGGGAAAAATCGGGACAGCAGGAAGATATCCGGGCTGCAGATGCCCGTCTGGAAGAGGCGGTGGGTCTTGCTGCCTCCATCGGACTGGTGATCGTTCGGCAGGCGGCAATTCTGCTTCGGGCGCGTCGCCCGGCAACGCTGCTGGGTAGCGGGCAGGTTGAACAGCTTGCCGAAGCCGTGAAGCTGGATCAGGTCGATGTCGTCATTATCGATGCCCGCCTGTCTCCGGGGCAGCAGCGCAATCTGGAAAAGGCGCTGGGGTGCAAGGTTATGGACCGGACGGGTCTGATCCTTGATATTTTCGGCGCCCGTGCCGCCACCCGAGAGGGTGTGTTGCAGGTCGAACTGGCCCATCTCGAATATCAGCGCTCCCGTCTTGTACGTCTGTGGACCCATCTTGAGCGTCAGCGCGGTGGCTTCGGCTTCCTTGGTGGACCGGGCGAAACGCAGATCGAAGCAGATAAGCGAATGCTCGCGGACCGGATCGGCCGGATCAAAAAAGAGCTGGAGCAGGTTCGGCGCACACGTGGTCTGCATCGGGACGCCCGCAAGCGGGTTCCATTCCCGATTGTTGCCCTTGTGGGATACACCAATGCGGGTAAGTCCACGCTCTTCAACGCGCTGACAGGCGCGGCAGTCCATGCTGAAAACCAGCTCTTCGCGACGCTGGACCCTACGATGCGCGCGCTGCGTTTGCCTTCAGGACGGAACGTTATCCTGTCTGACACGGTGGGATTCATCAGCGATCTGCCGACAGAACTGATTGCTGCCTTCCGGGCAACCTTGGAAGAAGTCTCGCAGGCAGATGTCATTTTGCATGTTCGTGATGTGGCTCATCCGGATAGTGCCGCTCAGCGTGCTGACGTGCTGAATGTTCTGGACGGCATGGTGCGGGACGGCATGCTGGATGCCCAATGGCCGGAACGAACCATCGAGGTTCTGAACAAAGCAGACCTGATCGGTGGTGTCGAAGCCGTGCCGAAGCGTGACAACGCTGTGGTGATTTCGGCCATCACAGGCGATGGCATCCCGGATCTGTTCGAGACACTGGACCAGTACCTGACGCAGTCCATGCAGGATGTGAAAGTCAGTCTGTCCCTGCAGGACGGTGCAGCACTGGCCTGGCTTTACCAGCATGGCGAAGTGGTCGAGCGGTTTGATCATGAGGGCGGGATGGATGTGCAGGTCCGTCTCTTCCCCATGGACTGTGAGCGCTTTGAAATCAGCTATCCCGGACGTGCTGCTACGGCCTGAGGGGCCATGCGTGCACGGGCCGCTTTCGCCCTCTGGCGGGAGCGGTCCAGCGGGATTGCCAGCGCGAAGGTCAGAATAAGCCCCAGGACATTAATAATGATTTGAAGGCCCAAGCCTGTTCCAAAACTACCGAGGATCAGGCGCCCTAGCAAATCCAGCACTGTGCCGAACGAGAACACTTCCAGTGAATTTCTGCCAAGCAAAGCCAGAATCTGACCCAGACGATCTGCTGAAAAACGACGTAGAACACGTGAAGACTGCACGAGATAAAAGATCGACATAATGTCGAACAATCGCCAGACGGCGAGGGTCGATTTCCCATTATTGGGTGGGGCCGGAAACAGGCGCAGCCCGCTCAGGTGCCAGTATTCATACGGAAAGCAGAGGATAAAGGCGCCAATCAGGTAGCTTCCACACAGCACTTTGGCCCATGTTCGGGCTGGCAGATCGCCATTATGCTTTGATGCCCAAACCGCACCGAGCACACCCAGAATATATAGAAACTGCCAACCGAACGGATTCATGTACCAGCCATTCGGGTCCAGCCAGTTTGGAACCGTGATGCGCGGATCGATATTGGCAATCGCCCAGATGGCCGCACTGACGCCAAGCAGCAGCCAGACGCTTTTCTTGAGGGCAGCGTAGATCAGCGGGAAAAGAGCCAGAAGAACGATATAAAGCGGTAGGATGTTCAGGTAGCTCGGGAGCGCATCGAATGTCAGGATGCGCCATAGCCAGCCGTATCCGTGGGCCAGCTGAGGCTCAAGAATATATTCAGGTACGGGCTCGTAATGGCGCCAGTGCCGGACGGTCCAGACGAACACCAGTGTCATGGCTGTCTGATAGATATAGAGCTTAGCGCAGCGTGACAGGATGCGGCGGATACCGCTGGTCCACCCGTCGCGGTCGATCAACCGACCATATGCCAGATAGGAGGCATATCCTGCCAGCATGACGAAGATTTCAGCTGCGTCGGCAAAGCCGAAATTGCGAATGGTAATTCTGTTGATGAGATTATCAGGCACATGGTCAGCCAGCATCATCAGCAGAGCTGCGCCTCGCAGTGCATCGACACGATGATCGCGGGTATGCTTGCGCGGTAAAGGCTGTGCATCGGACGAAGAGGCTGGCAGCTGCATAGGGCCTTAATACAGTTTTCATCAAACCGGAGTATGAAGACTCGATTACCGCAACATTAAAGATTGTATGGAAAACAGAACCGCGGGGTGAAAGCAGACTGTGTCTTCTGCTTCACAAGAACAGTGATGTAATTCTTTTAATATTGATAAAATTTCAGAGATATTAAATTTCCTGAAGGAAATTGCTTCTGAGATGAAATCCGCTAGCGAGGAGGCGTCTGAACGTAGTCGTCTGCGGAGAAAGGCGGAGCCGAAATCGCGTAAAAACTCAGAGATGAGTGGGGGGCAGCCGCGATTTTATGCTTCAGATGTGGGCTGACGCGAATGACGTCCCCGGCTTTGACGGGATTAGCCTGATCTCCGAGCCAGACCGTGCCCTCTCCCTCATGAATCAGGAAGATTTCTTCCGAGTGTCGATTGTAGCTCTCAGGGTAGGCCGTTCCGGCAGTCAGGGTGAAGAGTGCGATGCTCTGATGATGGGAGGGAAGCGCAGCGCCGATACCGATGAATTCCTGTAGCGTGCTTCCGGGCGCAGGATAAATAGCTGGAACATGGTCGGGGTGAACAACCTGTGCGGCAGCCAAGCCAGGTGCAAACAGAAGCGACAGAATACCAAGGCTGATCTTCATTGGACCTTGTCTTTCACACGGGTGAGGGCAGAGATCTGCTTGCGGAAGGCAGGGTAACGCTCGCTAAGGGCGTTGCGTTCACCTAACTGAAAATCTTCTGGAATAAAGCCTGGCGCCATGGTCGTGCCGACAAATGACCAGCCTGATGGCCCAGCGGGGGCTGAACCCTGCCAAACACCTTCCGGCACGACATACGCGGGATGATCTTTATCCAGCGTAATGCTCTCGCCCTGTCCATTAGGGTGAAGCAGTAAAAGATGAACGGGGTCTCCAGCATAGAAATGCCAGATCTCGGCTGTCTTCAGGCTATGAAGTGCGGAGAAGTCACGCCGTGTTTCTACAAAGAGGATTGCCGTGGACAAAGGGTGCGTGACGCCATCATAACGGGCAGGCAAAGCCGAGCCAGCAATAGTCTCTGTGGTGCGCTGAAGCTGGGAAAACCAGCCGCCTTCTACAGGAACTGGCTGCATCTTGTAGCGATTGATCAGAGCCTGTGCCGCGGCAGGGATCTGGGCCGCAGCGTCGCTGTTCTGAGGCGCGGGCTGCGCGGAAGCTGAAGCCCCAGATGCCACGATGGAGCATATGAGGCTGGCAATAATAAATCTGCGCATCCGGGCAGCTTTCCTTCTCACGATCATGAGGAGGCCTTTGTATCCTGCTTCCTGCCCGGACGCGATATTTCCTTAGAGGCGTCTCACATCGCCAGAAGCGTATTGTCTGACTGGGATGCAATTATGCCATGCTGCTCATGCTTCAGACCTGTGACTTCAACTGTACGTCCATGACTTCGAAGCTTGTCCAGAACCTTTTCCAGTGCCTGAACGGACGTGACATCCCAGAACCTTGCATGCGTTAAATCGAGTACGACGAGGTCAGCGTTCGTCAGATAGTCAATTTCAGCCGAAAGGCCGTCTGCGGATGCAAAAAAGACCTGTCCGGAAATCGTGTAGGTCTCTGTTGATCCCTCGCGGTGGCTCGTTACGGTCAGAAGGCTGGCAGCGCGCCAGGCAAAGAACACACCTGATAGCAGCACCCCGGCCAGAACGCCGGCAGCCAGATCATGCGTCAGCACCACCACAATAACGGTCACAAGCATTGTCAGGCTTGAAAGCTTGGGCTGACGTGTAACGTCTCGCAGGCTGCCCCAGGAGAATGTGCTGATCGAAACCATAATCATGATGGCGACCAAGGCGGCCATCGGAACCTGTCCCACCCAGCGATGAAGAAGGACCATCAGGGCGAGCAGAAAAGCGCCTGCCGTGAAGGTGGAGAGACGTCCACGGCCGCCGTAACGCAGATTGCCGACTGTCTGGCCGATCATGCCGCACCCGGCAATGCCACCGAATGCTCCAACGAGGATGTTGGAGATGCCAAGACCAGTGCACTCCATACGTTGATTGCCGTGCGTGTCCGTCAGGTCATCGACGACTGATGCTGTCATCATGGATTCCAGCAAACCCACGGCAGCCATGGCGACGGCATAGGGAATAACGGCTGACAGGGTCGCCCAGTCCAGGTTGATGTGGGGAATAGTGAGGTGAGGGAGACCAGTTGGGAGTTCACCCAGATCTGACACCGTGTGAACAGGCATTGGATGGACCATTGTGATGACCGTCAGCAGGACAATGCAGATCAATGGGGATGGGATGGCGTCAGAAATCTTGGGAAGCAGGTAGATGATGACGAGACCCAGAGCGATCAGGGCGTAAGTTTCCCAGCCAACACCCAATAGCTGTGGCACCTGTGCGGAAAAGATCATGATGGCCAGGGCATTGACGAAGCCTGTGCGAACTTCCGCAGAAACAAACCGCATAACGGCCTGAAGGCGCAGAAGGCCGAAGACGATCTGTAGAGCGCCGGCAATCAGGGTGGCGAGCAGCATGGCCTGCACGCCGTGGGCATGTACGAGTGGCGCCGCAACAAGAGCAACAGATCCAGCAGCTCCTGAGATCATTCCAGGTCGGCCACCAAAAATTGCGATTGAGACCGAAATGACAAAAGACGCGAACAGCGAGACCGCAGGCGAAACCCCGGCGATGTAAGAGAAGGCAATGACTTCGGGAATGAGGGCAAACGTGCCGACCATGCCAGCCAGAACCTCACGCAGCGGGTTTTGTCCCCACTGGCGGCGGTAGAGAGCGGGTGTCATGACAATCCTTGAGAGTGAAGAGCTACAGGGTGCGACGTATTCGGGCCCGGCGCGGCAATGATGCAGCCAGTGTAACGTGCCTTGAAGCGGGATTGAAGATGTTCACGTCGAAAGATGATTGAACATTCACGGCATTAACGGCGTTGGCATGGCGACAACTTAAGGAGTTCGACATGAGCCGATATCCGAAGCCCCCGTTCGACACGCCATTGCAGAAGCATATTCCTGGCCAGACATCGGAAATGACACCCAAGCCTGATCATGGCGAGCAGACCTATGTGGGGAATGGGCGCCTGAGGGGGAAAACGGCAATCATTACCGGAGGGGATTCCGGGATCGGCCGTGCTGTCGCCATTGCCTTTGCGCGGGAAGGCGCAGACGTGGCGTTGTCGTTCCTGCCCGAAGAAATGGACGACGCCCGTGAGACTGCTGCGTGGGTCGAGAAGGCTGGCAGAAAAGCGCTGCTCTTGCCGGGAGACATTAAAGAGCGCTTCGTCTGCAAGGAAATCGTCGACAAGACGGTGGCCGAGTTCGGCAAGGTGGATGTGCTCGTCAATAATGCTGCCTTTCAGATCGAACGTGAATCTCTGGAAGATGTCAGCGAAGACGAATGGGATCTGACGTTTGATACGAATTCAGGCGCGGTGTTCCGTCTATCGCGGCTGGTTGTTCCTCATATGCCTGAAGGCGGCTCCCTGATTCACACCGTCTCCGTCAATGCGGATCGGCCAAAGCCAAAGCTGTTGGCCTATTCGGCAACCAAAAGCGCCATATTGAACTTCAGTGGTGGTCTGGCAGAGTTGCTGGCGGAACAGGGAATACGTTCAAATACGGTTGCTCCCGGGCCAATCTGGACGCCGCTAATTCCCGCAACCATGGGCGGAGAACACGTTCGCAATTTCGGAGCAGATGGTCCGATGAAAAGACCGGGGCAACCTGCGGAGCTCGCCGGGGCCTATGTCTTTCTGGCCAGTGATGAGGCAAGTTACGTTTCGGGTGCCAATATCGCTGTAACTGGTGGTGTCCCTGTTATCTAAGCAGAAAATTGAAGAAAACTTTGAGAAAGGGCTAGACGCCAGCTGAACCTTTCTCTAAAGAACGCATCGCTGTGTGGCGGATGTAGCTCAGTCGGTAGAGCGCCGGTTTGTGGTACCGGTTGTCGCGGGTTCGATCCCCGTCATTCGCCCCAGCAATCTCTCTTAAAAAATATTGCCTGACTAAAGCCCATTACGGGTTTGCGTGCGTTCTTTCGGATGTGTGACTGCGCAATCCGCATGCGGTGCCGATCAGAAGCTGAAAGCCTGATCTGTGGTTATCAAAGCTGTAAAAACTCCTGTCAGTATTGAACTGACAGGAGTTTTTTTGTCGTCAGACGATGCGATGCACCCAGCCATGGGCGTCATTGGTGCGGCCACCCTGAAGATCGGTCAAAATTTTCTTCAGTTTGGTTGCTACCGGACCCGGCGTCTCGCCGTAGCCAAATACGGCTTCTCCGGAAGGACGAACCAGCTTGCCAACGGGTGAAAGCACGGCAGCAGTGCCGCAGGCGAAGGCTTCGGTGTATTTCCCGGATACGGCTCCTGTGAAGATCTCGTCGATTTCAACGGGTTCTTCGATGACTTCGATGCCGTTGTCAGCAGCCAGTCTGATCAGGCTGTCACGGGTAATGCCGCGTAGAATGGTGCCTCCGAGGGGAGGCGTGACGATCTTGCCGTCGTTGCGCACGAACATCACGTTCATGCCGCCCATTTCTTCAACATAGCGGCGTTCACGGGCATCGAGGAACAGAACCTGATCGCAGCCTTTCTCCTTGGCTTCGGCCTGAGCGACAAGGCTGCCGGCATAGTTGCCGCCGCACTTCGCTTCGCCCGTGCCGCCAATCGCTGCTCGGGTGTAAAACTCGGAAACCCAGACAGAGACGCAGCCTGCACTGAAATAGGCGCCTACCGGGCAGGCGATGACAATGAACAGGTATTCGCTTGCAGGCTTTACGCCGAGGAACACCTCATTGGAGATCATGAAGGGGCGAAGATAGAGGCTTTGTCCTTCCCCAGCCGGAACCCAGTCCTGGTCAATGCGGACAAGTTCATCCACGGCTTGAATGAAGAGGTCTTCGGGCAGTTCAGCCATGCCCATCCGGCGGGCTGAGGCTGCGAAACGGGCTGCGTTGGCTTGCGGACGGAACGTCGCGATATGACCATCGGCTTCCCGATAGGCTTTCATGCCCTCGAAAATTTCCTGTCCGTAGTGCAGGACTGTGGACGCCGGATCAATGCTCAGGGGGCGGCGCGCTGTAATTTTGGCGTCGTGCCAGCCTTTTTCGCTCGTATAGCGAATGGTCGCCATATGATCAGTGAAAACACGACCGAAAGCCGGGCTGACAAGAAGCTGCGCGCGATGAGCCGGGTCCATCGGGGTTTCGGTTTTTTCAATAGTGAAGGTCGTCATGAAAAGAACTTCCGCAAGCTACTCTGATAAACGTGCGGGGCACTCTGCCACAGGAGTTGGGGAGAGGCGATAGGGAAATATTATTTCCAAATTCACTTTCTGATAGAAATTAAAGTTTGCGCGTCAGGCATGAAAAAACCCCGGCCACATCGTGACCGGGGTTTCTCCAAAGCTTCGAAAAGCTGACGGATCAGCGCTTCGAGAACTGGAAGGAACGACGTGCCTTCGCACGGCCGTACTTCTTACGCTCGACAATACGGCTGTCACGCGTCAGGAAGCCAGCAGCCTTCAGGATGCCACGCAGGCTCGGCTCGTAGTGCGTCAGTGCACGGGAGATACCGTGACGAACTGCACCAGCCTGGCCGGACAGACCACCACCAGCGACTGTGCAATACACGTCGAACTGGTTGTAACGGTCAGCGATCAGGAACGGCTGCGTCAGAAGCATGCGCAGAACCGGACGGGCAAAATACGTCGTGACCGGACGGCCATTGACGATGATGTCACCCTTGCCAGGCTTGATCCACACACGGGCTACGGCGTCCTTACGACGGCCGGTAGCATAGGAACGGCCCTGGGCGTCACGCTTTACTTCGTGAACCGGGGCGGCGTTGGTGGCTACTGCAGGAGCAACGCTCGCAAGGTCCTGCAGCGTGCCGGTGCGCTCTTGGGTCTCGGACATGGTCAGGCCTTACGACTCGTGTGAGATTGTGTTCTTGCGGTTCAGGGCAGCCACGTCCAGCTTGACAGGCTTCTGGCCGTCATGCGGGTGCTCGGAACCAGCGTAAACATAAAGGTGCTTCATCTGAGCACGCTGCAGCGGACCGCGCGTGATCATGCGCTCAACAGCCTTCTCGACAACGTGACCCGGGTTCTTGCCCGTGAGACGCTGCGTGATGGTGCGCTCCTTGATGCCACCCGGATGACCCGTGTGGTAATGGAAGAGCTTCTGGCCGAACTTGTTACCCGTCAGAGCGATCTTTTCTGCGTTGATGACAACAATGTTGTCACCGCAGTCGACGTGCGGGGTGAACTGCGGCTTGTGCTTGCCGCGGAGACGAGTAGCGATGATGGTGGCGAGACGGCCGAGAACGAGCCCTTCGGCGTCGATCAGCACCCAGTTCTTCGTCACCTCCGCCGGCTTCAGCGAACGTGTGGTCTTCATTAGTGACATTCCAGCTTGGGGCGCGACAGGGCCGCGCCGTGGATGGCGCTTTCAAAAACAGAAACATCCTCTGCTGAGAATGCTGCTGCCTGGAAAGCGGATCAGGTGCGGCCTTATTGCGGGCTCGCGGCTTTCCGTCAAGTCATCTTTTGGAATCATGATGGCTGATTCGGCCCGGTTTCCAGCCATTTTGAGCTATGAGGTATTATAATACCGCAATTTTTTTGGGCCTGATTTGCCCCGGACGCCCGGAATGGTATCCTGCCCTCAATTCAGGGACCGCATCTTCCTGTCCCCAGTGTCGATGAAAAACAGGAAAAACAACGTGAAACGCCCTTGGCTCACAACGAGCCTGCTCGCAGTCATCGCTGGAATGAGCGCGATTGGTATCCATCACGCAGCCTCTGTTGCGCTTGATCGGGGGATTTCCCGGTTCCGTGCCTCCCTTCCTGTGGGAGCAACCCTGAGCTATTCCGCCGCGCGCCCGGCCATTCTCGCCCGTGGAGCGTTGCTGACGGATGTCATTCTTCAGAATGGCAACATGACGTTCCGGGCACATACTTTACGTCTGGGTCATCCAATCCCGACACCTGATGGTGGCCTGACGCTGTCCCACATGGATATGGTGGATCCGTCCCTCCAGACGCCTACTGCGGTCATCCGGGCTCATTCCGTCACTCTGAATCATCTGGTGACGCCGCCGGCTCCCGCAGGGAAAAGCGGTTTGGAGTCGCTTGATCTGGGGCATCTGAATCTGGAGCGTGGATATATAGATCATCTGTCGGTGCAGAATCTTTCGCAGGTTCTTCAGCCGAACAGCATGCATTTCAACAGTCTGACGTCAGATTCGATCCAGATTGCTGGTTACGGCCCGGGACGCACGACAACGATCGCGATCCAGAACGGCCTTGCCATTGCGTCCCGTACGACGCTTCAGCCTGACGGAACGCCTCGCGCCATGTCAGTGCAGATGTCTCTGAAAAATTTCCAGCTTCGCCAGCCTGAACTTGCCACCCGGATTGCCTACGAGCAGGCGGGGAACGAGGCCGCTGCCTATGCGCTGCCACCTCTTGAAAGCATGAAGCTGAGCGGCACGCAGATCATTTCGGCAGACAGAACGTTCAGCATGGATACGCTGATTGGTACAGGAACGCGTAAAAGCGGCAAAGACACGACGGTTTTCGAAGGAGAGGGTTTTCACACACACTCTTCAAGCGGCAAGGTGCCGGTCCATATTGATGGGCATTCTTCAACCTTGAAATATACGCAAGAGCGGATTGCGCAGACGGGCGAACTGCATGTGCAGGGTGTCTTGAACATTCCAAACTTCACCGAAGCTCATTTCGGCATGAATTTGCTCGGTCCTTCGGATCAGCAGCTCAAGGTTGGAACAGCCAAAAATCCGCATGATGCCATTCAGCTGGCGCAGGTGACTCTCACCTTGCATGGCGATCGTCTGGTGCAGTCTCTTCCGTCCCTGAATGCAGGACGCCCTCTGGACGGTGCAGCGCAGGACCAGGCAAGAACGGTTCTCGCGCAGGGAATGGAAATGGGGCTGTCGCCATATCCTGCCCTGGCGGCTCTGCCGGATTACTTCGCCAACCCCAATGACCGCACGTTATCGATTACTCTGACGCCAAAGCCGCCTTTGACGCTCACGGCATTAGCAGCAATAGCGTCGTCGCCTACGGCAGCCATGACGTTGATGTCGCCGGATAATCTCAAGGTGACTGTCCAGTGAGCCAAAGCGCCAGCACGTCTACGATCTGCGTTATTGGCGCCAGTGGTCGTTCAGGCTCGGCGCTCTGTCGTCAGCTGATTGCTCAAGGGCGCAGTGTCATCGCTATTGTGCGGAGCCGAGGAAAACTGGCTCCTGATCTTACAGAGATGTGCACAGCCGTAAGGCAGGCCGATCTGACAGATCCGGTTGCTCTTCCAATTGCGTTGGAGCAGGCGGACGTTGTCGTGAATACAGCTCATGCCCGTCATCTTCCAGCCATTCTGCTTGCAACCCGTGCGCCTGTTGTTGCTCTTGGCAGCACTCGCAAGTTTACGCGGTGGCTGGATGATCATGGTCGTGGGGTGCTGGCAGGCGAAGCTGCCCTCAAGGCAGATGGCCGCCCTTCCATTCTTCTGCACCCGACGATGATTTATGGTGCTCAGGGAGAGGATAATGTGCAGCGGCTTGCGCGGCTTTTGGAGCGTCTGCCGATTGTTCCACTTCCTGGTGGTGGGCGCTCGCTGGTTCAGCCCATTCATCAGCAGGACGTCACGCGCTGCGTTGTTGCGGCCATTGATCTTATTCTGGGTGGGAAAGTCAGCGGGCCAGAGGTTTTTGTCATCGCTGGCCCCAATGCTGTTCCCTACCGAACGTTTGTTCGGATGATTCTCTACTTTTCAGGGCTCGGTGGTCGGCCAATCATCTCGCTTCCTGCGTGGTTTCTGATCGCTGCTGCTCACATCATGCGGCACGTTCCTAAGCTGCCCACAATTGCGCCGGAAGAAATCCGACGCCTTTTGGAAGACAAGAATTTCGATATTGCTCCGATGAGGGAGCGCCTGGGCGTGAACCCGATGCCGTTGGAGATAGGGCTGCAGAATCTTTTGGCAGTGCCGCCCGCTCATCAGGATCATACAGTTTAGTTTTAATGTTTTGTCACATTGACTGCGCGGCAGATGAGGTCTCCATAGTCTCCGGGCCATTATGACGGTCCGGAATGCGTGGAGACTCATCGGGTGAATCTGAAGTTCCTCTCATCAGGCATGATGTTGTCTTTCGCGGCTTTTGCCCTTTTTTCCATTAGCGATGCCTGTTCCAAAGGCCTTGCTGGGCAGCTGGATCCGTTTGAAGTTGCTTTTTCAGGCGGTATTTTCGGTTTTCTGATTCTGCCGTTCATCCGAAAGCCACAGGAATCCTATTCCGATATTTTCGCGACGGATCGCCCGTCCATGTGGCTGTTGCGTGCGTTTGCGACATTTGTGTCCACGGCTTCCAGTGTCATGGCTTTTATGCTGCTGCCGATGCCAGAGGCATTGTCGCTCATGTTTCTGATGCCATTTTTCGTGACCCTGATTTCCGTCGGAATTCTGAAAGAAAAGGTCTCCGGGTGGACCTGGCTTTCAGTCGGTGTGGGATTTCTCGGGGTCCTGATCGTTCTACGACCGGGTGTGCGGGCGTTTCATCTGGGGCACCTCTGTGCGGTGATTGCAGCCATGGCGAATGCTGCCAGTGTGATTGCCTACAGACTGGCAGGCAACCAGAGCGCTCGACTGTCCTTGTTTGGCTCAAGCCTGTTTGGCCCGCTGATCGGCGATGGTCTTTTGATGCTGGCACACGCCACGTGGCCACATGGTGCTGGAAACTGGGCGCTTTTGTTCGGATACGGTTTCCTGGCCGCTCTTGGTCAGCTCTTCATGATGATGGCAACAGCTCTGGCGCCCGCTAATCGGGTTGCATTGCCCCAGTACAGTCAGATGCTCTGGGCAGTCGCATTCAGTTATCTGCTTTTTCATCAGCCGTTGGATAACTGGACGTTTGTGGGCATCGTTATCGTAACACTTTCCGGCATGCTGCATTGGGTGCGCCAGAAGCTTCATTACGAACGGCTGGCCCTTGAAGGGCATTGGCAAAAACATCATCCGTCTTCTCGTCCGCCTGCCGAAGTGGCTTGAGTGGCGGGTAGCGGGCTAGAGCCTTTATGAGGGGCTGGCTGAGTATTTTCTGAGACATTCAGAAGCGTTGAGTAGCGAGATGTTTCTGCAGAAACGTATGTTTCTCTTATAAAAGATTAGTGATCGTCAGAATAAGATGCGGTTTCGTTTTTGCGGTAGTCTTGTGAGTATCTGCAATTGTCTCAATTTTTGACCTGAGCATCTCATTTTTGTCGCGATGTGTCCGTATGTACTTTTGGGCGTCTCAAAGGTTCTTTATGCGTGACGCGATTGGCAATGCTCGTTAGCCCCTGTAAAATCGTTCGCAACTATGGCTGCGGACGTGCGTGGCTACTTTATTAACTGGTGGAAGAATATCTGCTCCATGGTTCAGAACGTCGTCCCAGTCATCCTCTCTGGTGGGTCCGGAAGCCGCCTGTGGCCGGTTTCACGCAAAAGCTATCCAAAGCAGTTCTGGCCTCTTCTGAGTGATAAGACGCTCATCCAGGAAACTGCTCTTCGAGGGCGAGCTGCGGGCTTTGCCGATCCGGTTGTCATCTGCAATTCAGAGCATCGCTTCATCGTTGCTGAGCAACTGCGCGACGCGGGGATTCACAAGGCCAAAATCGTTCTTGAGCCGGTTGGCCGAAACTCCGCTCCTGCCATTGCTGCTGCGGCCTTCATGGTTGCAGAGCAGGATCCAGACGCCATCCTCTGGATTATGGCAGCTGATGCAGCCATCACCGATGAGACTGCTCTTCAGCACTCCCTGAAAGATGCTTTGAAGGCTGCAGAGGCTGGCCGGATCGTTACGTTTGGAATGAAGCCGACGCGACCGGAAACGGGTTACGGATACATTGAGGCCGGTTCTGAACTGGCCGGTGTACAGGGCGTCTATGAAGTCTCCCGTTTCATTGAAAAGCCGCAGGCTGCCAAAGCCGAAGAACTTTTCCGGTCCGAGAAGTGTCTCTGGAATTCGGGAATGTTCTTTGCCAAGGCTGGCGTATTCCTGAAGGAGACCGAAAAGTTCGAACCCCGGATTTACGAAACCGTTGGGCAGTCGGTACGCAATCGCCATACCGATATGGATTTCGAGCGGCTGGAAGAAGAAAGCTTCTCTGCTGCACCGGATATTTCCGTTGATTACGCTATTGCCGAGCGCACCAAGCTTGCAGCCGTTGTGCCGGGTAATTTCGGGTGGTCGGATATTGGCAGCTGGGATGCTCTGTGGGATCTGACGCCCAAGGATGCAGAGGGAAATGCGACCTTCGGCGATGTTTTCCTTGATGATGCGCGCAACTGTTACGTCCGTTCAGATGGGATCATCGCCACAGTTGCGGGTGTGGATGATCTGATCGTGGTGGTGACACCTGATGCGGTGATGGTCTCGCATCGTGATCGTGCTCAGGATGTGAAGCACATGGTAAACCGGCTGGCGCAGGCAGGCCGTAAGGAAGCTGTTGCGCACAACCGGTGCTATCGTCCGTGGGGCTTCTACGAAAGCCTCATTCAGGCCGATCGTTTCCAGGTCAAGCGTATCGTAGTCGAGCCAGGGGCGAAGCTCTCCTTGCAGAAGCATTTCCATCGTGCGGAGCACTGGGTCGTTGTTGGTGGAACCGCCCTGGTAACACGTGACGAAGACTTGGTGATGGTTCGTGAAAACGAAAGCATCTATCTCCCGTTAGGCTGTGTTCACCGGTTGGAAAATCCGGGCAAGATCCCCTTGACCCTGATTGAAGTTCAGTCCGGTCCTTATCTCGGGGAAGATGATATCGTTCGCATTGAGGACGTATACGCACGAAGCTGATCTGAGACGTCAGGCAGGCGGATCAATCCACCCTCCCTTGACGGCTTCGGCCATTTGATCAGGAGTATCGAGGTCTTCGAGCAATTCGGGGGCCTCGATTTTTTTTGGTGGCAGGTCTGCCCACAGGTTTCGAAATCCTTTGTCCCCACTGACTTCGGGGGCCTTGGCTAATGTGGCGGCAGAGACGCGAACCGGAATTCCCATCGCGCCTTTTTTGTACTGTGTGACGACATTCGCATTGGCAGGGAGGGTGTCCCTCAGCCGGAGCAGGTGTGGCAGAGATAGCCTCGGCTGGTCTGTTCCCGCGATGAGAATTGACCTGTCCCGTCCCCTCAAAACTCGTGCTGCGCATTGAATGGAACTCGCCAGGCCGGTGTTCCAGAGCGGGTTGTAGCATATGTCCACAGGGAGCCCTTGAAGGGCTAAGGCGACGGCTTCGGCGGAGCCTCCGGTAATGATGACCAATCGGTCCGGAGATGTGCTCAGGAGAAGTTCTGCAACGTACCGGACAAGCGGTGTGCCCTGACGGGTGAGCAACTGCTTGGGACGCTTCAGTCTCGTGCTGCCGCCTGCGGCAAGAAGAACTGCGTCATGGGGCATTATGCTGGGCGGTTCGCTGTGATCTGGGACAAAATTGACAGAGCAATCTGCATCGGATTGCGTGCGTTGATGTCCATCCCTGCGGGCAGGTGAAGTTTCTCCAGATCTTCTTCAGTGATGCCGGCTGCGTGTAACGCAGCGAGCCGGTTGGAGATTTTGCGCCGGCTGCCCAGAATTCCAACGCAGAAGGCGTCAGATTTCAGAGCTTTCGAGGCAATGGCCAGGTCAGTGTGAGCATCGTGAGTCAGAGCGTAAACTGCGCTCCAGGCATCCAGGCGCAAATCATGCAAAGCCTCGTCCAGATAGCGACGATCGTAGCACTCCGGCGCCAATCCTTCCGGCGGAAGCGCAGGACCCAGTGGGCGCAGCAGGAAAGGCTCAACCCCAAACTGGGGGGCCAGCTTCAGAAGAGCCAGTGTCACCGGATCTCCTCCCGCGACAATCAGTCGAATCGGTGGCGTATGTCGTCGTACAAACAAATTACCCCGCGTTTGCACAACTGACGGCGAAACATGCATCTCGCCGGTTTCGAGGTCCGTTTGTACGATGATGGCCTGACGGGCTTCTCTCGCCTGACGGAGCGCAGCGACATAAGCGGCAAGGTTTGCGATGGGCCGAACGAAAATGCCGATCCTGCCACCACAGGTTAATTGAATATCCAGAACCGGACTGCCTGCGCCATAATCCAGAGATCTGGGCTGGCGGTCTTTCAGGCATTGCAGGGCTTCTGCTGCAACCGCTGCTTCCACGCATCCGCCAGACACATAGCCCTGTACGTCTCCCGCACTGGAAATGGCCATTTCACTGCCAAGTGGGCGGGGAGACGATCCGGTGATTGACACCAGCGTAGCAAGGGCTACCTCTTTTCCCTGTGCCAGCCAGATCTCCAGATACGGGAGGAGATCGTCTGTCAGGCCATAGTCTGGCCACTGGGGAAGAGGAACAAGCCCGTCCGGCCCAATCATGAAATATCCTTTCCTTTATGGGGCCATGAGACTAATCCCAAATGCGTTTGTGACATAGCCTGTCATGCCGGGGAGTTGATCGGGGCGGCATCAGGTCTATATCGGCAAAGATGAACTCCGGACACGGATCATCAGTGGAGCGGAAATTGGTTGAACTCCTGAGCGTCGCGCAGGCCGTGGATCTTGTCCTCGGATATGCAGGTCATTTTGGAACGGAACATGTTCTACTGGCCGAGGCTTCTGGCCGCATCCTGCAACAGAGTGTCCATGCCGAACGTGATCAGCCTCCTTATGACCGGGTCATGATGGATGGCGTGGCTTACCGTTATGGCGCTGGCGCAGTTCTGGGCTGCCATGGTGTCCAGCGCGCAGGGATACCCGCGCGGCCTCTTCCAGATGGAGCGACCTGCCTTGATGTCATGACGGGAGCCGTTTTGCCGGAAGGGGCTGACACCGTTGTTCCCGTTGAGCGATTGATCCGTGATGGCAAGCATGTGCATTTTGAAGCCGGATATGAGCCCCAGAAAGGCCAGTTCGTTCATCTGAAAGGATCAGACTGTGAGGCGGGGCATGAACTCCTGAATCCCGGTCTGCGTCTGAATGGGCCTGCATTGGCGGTCCTG
The DNA here is from genome assembly GCF_032913585.1 of Gluconobacter sp. GP1. Taxonomy (NCBI): domain Bacteria; kingdom Pseudomonadati; phylum Pseudomonadota; class Alphaproteobacteria; order Acetobacterales; family Acetobacteraceae; genus Gluconobacter; species Gluconobacter sp. GP1. The sequence continues at coordinate 39,102 of NZ_JASGXC010000005.1, read as the reverse complement.
GCTGGTAATGGATATCCCTCCGTTGAAGTCTCTAAAGTGCCTTCAATCGGCATTGTGGCCACGGGTGATGAACTGGTCGATGTCGGGACGACTGTTCAGAGTTGGGAAATCAGGCGTTCAAATGAATACGCTTTGACGGGAGCTTTGGCTTCGAGAGGCTTTACCCGCCTTGAACGTTCGGTGGTCCCCGATGATCTGGCCGAGACCATGCTGGCACTGGAAAAGCAGCTTGCCCGGCATGAGGTGCTGATCCTGAGCGGCGGCGTTTCAATGGGGCAGTTTGATCACGTCCCCAAGGCGCTGACGAAACTTGGTGTGGAGCGGGTTTTTCATAAGGTTGCGCAACGTCCCGGCAAGCCGCTCTGGTTTGGGGTTGGTCCTGAGGGGCAGCGCGTTTTTGGTCTGCCGGGAAATCCCGTGTCGGCCACCTGTTGTGCCACACGTTACGTTATTCCCATGCTTCTGGCAGGGCAGGGCGTCAGTCGGCCAGAAACCTACTCCGTTAAGCTCGATGCTGATGCTGCACGTGTGTCGACATTGACCCGCTATCTGCCCGTTCGTGTCCTGCACGATGCCTCGGGGCAGGCATGGGCAAGCCCTTATCCGATGCCCACATCTGGCGATTTCAGCTTTCTTGCGGCAACGGATGGGTTCGTGGAGTTGGCGCCTGGCGATGTCGCTGCCCCAGCCGGGTCCCATGCTGTGTTCCATGGCTGGTAGCACGCCTCCCGATCCTGTCCGGGACCGCTTCAATCGCCCGCTGCATGATTTGCGGATTTCGGTGATGGACCGGTGCAACTTCCGATGCCCCTACTGCATGCCGGAAGCGACGTATCATGAACATTTTCGCTTTCTGGAGCCCAAGGAACGTCTGAGCTTTGACGAAATTGTCCGGGTCGCACGGGCGGCGGTCTCGCTGGGCGTCACCAAATTGCGTCTCACAGGGGGTGAGCCTCTTCTGAGGCCTGATCTTGTCTCTTTGGTGCGCAGGCTGGTGGCAATTCCAGGCGTCGAAGATGTGGCACTGACGACCAATGGTGTTTTACTAGGCCGACATGCACAGTCTTTGAAGGATGCTGGTCTAGGGCGCATTACGGTAAGTTTGGACAGTCTCGATCCCGCTGTTTTTGCACGAATGAGTGGGGGCCGGGCACAACTCGAACCAGTTCTGGAGGCTATCGAGCACGCGCAGGCATTGTCGTTCCCCGGTGGGGTTAAGCTGAACACCGTTGTGCAGCGTGGGGTGAATGATGACGGGGTCGAAGCTTTGGCTGCCCGCTTCCGTCATACGGGTGTTATCGTCCGTTTCATTGAATACATGGACGTCGGCACACGGAACCACTGGGAGCTGGGTGAAGTTGTTCCGTCTCGTGAGCTGGTCGAGCGGTTGAACGCTCACTGGCCGCTTGAGCCACTGGGCGCGCAGTATCAGGGTGAGGTTGCGCGTCGGTATCGGTATCAGGATGGTGCGGGTGAGATTGGGTTCATTTCTTCCGTGACAGCGCCGTTCTGTGGGGATTGTTCACGGGCGCGACTGTCTTCGGAAGGGCAGATTTATACGTGCCTTTTCGCTTCGGAAGGGACAGACCTGCGGTCACTTCTTCGCAGCGGGGCAGATGAGGAGGCTTTACGCGAGCGTCTGGCTTCGGTGTGGCGGATGCGTACCGACAGGTACAGTGAAGAACGAACCGCCGGTGAGGCATCTTCGACGAAACGTCGGATAGAAATGAATTATATCGGTGGTTAGATCGGGAGATCAGGACGGATGAAAACGCTCACGCATGTTGATGAACGTGGTGAAGATCCGCGCATGGTGGATGTCAGCGGCAAGACCGTGACAGACCGCACGGCTCATGCTCAGGCTCGTGTTCTTTTTCCCCGGGACGTTGCGCAGACGCTGAGTGATGCCGGGTTCATGACCAAGAAGGGTGCGGTTTTGACTGTTGCTCAGATTGCGGGTGTCATGGGTGTGAAAGCGACGTCCCAGCTGATCCCGCTGTGTCATCCTCTATCCCTGAACGGATGTCGTGTGGAAATCACCATGGAGGGTGATGAAGCCGTCATTGACTGCCGCGTGTCCTGCCAGGGCAAGACAGGCGTGGAAATGGAAGCCCTCACGGGTGCCTCAGTCGCTGCTCTGACGATCTATGACATGTGTAAGGCCCTGTCTCATGACATGGTCATTCGCGAAGTGAAGCTTATGGGGAAGGCCGGTGGAAAGCGTGACTTCCAGCGGATTGAAGCATGAGGCCGCTTTACGGTCTGGTTCTGGCGGGTGGCGTTAGTGCGCGGATGGGGCAGGACAAGGCTGAGCTGACCTATCACGGAGCGCCCCAGTTACACGTGGCGTATGACGCGCTTTCTACGCTTGTAGAACGCTGTTTTGTCTCTGTGCGTCCGGCACAGAAAGAGGATCCGCTACGGGCACGGTTTCCTCAGATTGTTGACGCTGTCACGGTAGACGGTCCAGCCGCAGGTCTTCTGTCTGCACATCAGGCATTCCCGGAGGCCGCCTGGCTGGTTCTGGCGTGTGATCTGCCACTTCTGGATCAGGTTACGCTTGAAACTCTGATTACTGCCCGTGATGATCGGCATGTGGCAGTGGCTTACCGCAGCGAACATGACGGACTGCCAGAACCTCTCTGTGCGATCTGGGAGCCGAGAGCGCTGGACGCTCTGGCGCTTCAGGTCGAAGGAGGGCGGAAGTGTCCTCGTAAGCTTCTTATCAATAGCCAGACGTTACTGCTTTCCCCGCGGACAGTCGGTGCTCTGGATAACATCAATACTCCGGAAGAACGTGCAAGCGTCTCACGGCGATTGGGAGGACAGATGATCCGCCTTGATGTGGAATATTTTGCTCAGATGCGTGAACTCGCAGGGCAGAAAACCGAAACTGTGGAAACGCATTTCGGAACGGTCGGCCCGCTTTATGAGCAGCTGAAAGAGAAATATGGCTTTCCGTTCGAGGCTGATCGCCTGCGGGTTGCTTTGAATGGAGATTTCGCACCTTGGACGCAGCCTCTGAAGAGCGGGGACCACGTTGTGTTCATTCCGCCGGTGACCGGCGGATGACCCATTTTCTGATGGCTGATGCGCCAGTCGATCTGAACATGCTGCGAGAGGGCTTACATCTGGCTGAAGCAGGTGGCTTCTGCACTTTTGAAGGCTGGGTTCGCAATAGCAACGAGGGCCGTCCAGTGGATGGCCTGGAATATGAATCCTACGCTGCTCTCGCTGAAAAAGAGGGTGCGCGGATTATTGAAGAAGCATTGGCTCGATTTGAAATCAGCCATGCTGTGGCCATGCACCGGACGGGAACACTACGGGTTGGGGATGTTGCCGTCTGGATCGGCGTGTCCGCGCCTCATCGCGATGCTGCATTCCGAGCCTGTCGTTATATCATCGACGAGATCAAGCACCGGGTGCCCGTCTGGAAGAAAGAGCATTATCTGGATGGTGACGCCGAATGGGTGGCCTGCCATCACTGTCAGGTCGCTCCCCGGATAAGCGATGACGATCACGGGCACGACCATCATCACCACCACGATCATGGGTCTTGCGGTCACAAGCACTGATCTATTGCCCGGCGAGTGCGTCTGACTATGGCCGGGCATTCTCTTCTTTCTGAAAAATCAGAGTGTTGCTGTCCTCTTTCCAGGAGAGGGCAGCGAGCATTTTTTTTCGTGCAACAAGCGTGCGGTCACGCATTTTTAGTTTGATATTGCAAATCATTCTCAATTAGAGTGTCTCTGGTTCTGCTGATTCGGAGATTGATCATGACACGGACACCGCTTTTCCTGTCTGACCTGTGCTGCTGCGAAAGACTGGCACTCTGGAGTATCCGGTGTCTGGTCAGCCGATACCGCCTGCCGTACTGCCATGAAACCCGCACGACGGATGGCATGTTTCCGGCATCTTTCCGTCCTGTTCTTGATGCCGCGGAGCGCGCGTTCGAGGATGCAGCCCAGCATCTTAGAGAAGCCGGGCAGCCTGTGCTGGATATCAATCCGCCAGGCTCTCAGGGGCTAAGTGCGATGGAGGAGCGCTTTCTCCAGGGGATTCAGACGGTGCAGAATGATGGCCAGAAGGAAGTCTTCCACCTTCTTGCCGACCTTTTCCCCGAGCGACTGATGCAGGGCTACATCGTCACGGCTCTCGCCCTGATTTCAGACTGTATGGCTGGGATCGGTCACTGGCTTCCGCGGCATGAGCGCAAGACAGCGGGGGCCGGAGCTTTGTCATCTCTGGCACGATGGAAAAAGATTCATCCGGCTGAAATGCGGGTTCTTTGGCCACGGGATATCCCTCAGGCCTGGGCGGGACGCACTCTGCACTGAATTCCGCTGAAATCTACAAGAGATGAAACACCACAGCCTGCGGGGCTTGGATTTAAAAGCGGTCAGACCTCACCAGACTGCCCTGCAATCATGAGTGAAGTCTGGACCGAATGGGTGTGTGGACTCAGTCCACGCCAACCATGACGCTGGAAGCCTTGATAACTGCATAGGCTTCCTTGCCCACTGTCAGTGACAGTTCCTCAACAGCTTCATTGGTGATGGCACTTGTAATAATCGTGCCGTTGACGTCGATCGTGATGTGAGACGTCGTTGCGCCTTTTACGATCTGTGTAATCTGGCCTTTGAGCTGATTACGTGCGCTGAGTTTCATGGTGCTGTCCTTTTGCTACCCCCTTGGAGATGGGGGTGACACATTAGGACACAAGGCCTGAGGAAGCAGACAAGGCTTTTTTCGGGGATGGCCTGTGCCACCCCCAATCAGAAGCGTCTTAGATATAGTGCTCGGTCAGGGGCGGAAAACCATTGAACCCGACGGAGCAGTAGGTCGAAACATAAGCGCCAGTCGCCAGGATTTCGATACGATCTCCAGACTTCAGGCTGTTCGGCAGCGGGATGCGGTTCTTCTCATAGAGAATATCGACACCATCGCAGCTTGGTCCTGCCACGACGCAGGGGGAACGTGAGCTGTCTGTGTCGTCGCGAGACGTGCGGAATGTGTAGCGAATGGCTTCACCTTCCGTCTCCGCGAGGCCACCGAAGCGTCCGATGTCCAGATAGACCCAGCGTGGGTCTGTTTCTGCACCGCCACGACGGCTCACAAGAATGACCTCGCTCGACACTACACCAGCCTGGCCAACCATATATCGACCCGGCTCCAGCAGAACCTCTGGCTGCCCATCAGGAAAGTGCTCACGGAGAGCGGCCTGAATGGCAGCGCCAAATTCCTGCACAGACGGAATGTCTTCCCGATAATGGGTTGGGAAGCCGCCGCCCAGATTGATCATCTGAAGGTCAAGGCCTTCGGCGCGCAGCTCATGATAGAGGCGTGCGGCCGTTGCAATGGCGTGCTGGTAAGCGGCGATACCCGTCTGCTGGCTTCCGACATGGAACGAGAGGCCATAGGGATGCAGGCCCAGATCGCGCGCACGGATCATCAGATCGCGGGCGTGGGCAATTGTTGTGCCGAACTTGCGCGACAGCGGCCAGTCAGCGCCTTCGTTCTCAACAGCCAGGCGGCAGAAGACGCGCGCTCCCGGTGCGTTCTCTGCAATCTTTTCGAGCTCTTCCATGCTGTCGAGCACAAAGAGATCAATGCCCATGTCCCGGGCTTCACGGATCGCACCAACCTTCTTGAGCGTATTGCCATAAGAGATGCGATCAGGTGTGGCGCCAGCCTTCAGGCACATCCGGATTTCTTCGAGCGATGCTGCATCGAAAGACGATCCCAGAGCGACAAGGCGCTTCAGGATGGACGGTGCCGGATTGGCCTTGATGGCGTAATAGATCTTGCCAGCTGGTAGGGCGTCGTGAAGGGCACGATAGTTGCTTTCCACAACATCGAGATCAACGACGAGGCAAGGGGTTGCCGGCTGCTGCTCGGCAAGAAAACGGGTGATTTTGGGAGTCATGACACTCTTTCCCAGAACCGGACTCGTCAGGGAACAGTTACACCCTGCGAGTGTGTTGCGAAACGGTCGAACGGACCAGCGAATAGCGGGGACCCAAAAGAAGCGGGACCCGGAAGGCCAGAACGCTTGACGTCGTTGCGTAACCTCGAGAGGGCCAGTGGCACGTGCGTTGCTGCGTGACGGGGCGTATGAAACCAAAGCCCCGCCGTTGCAAGAGCTAATTTTGCATTATTTGTGTTTTGGAAATATTGAGGGGATTGAAATCGGGGCAAATTCGGAACGCAGAAGGCGATTTCTGCGTATGCTAGGTTCTGTCGATCCTGAGAACGGAACGACTTAATCTCGCCTGTTGCCCATAACAGGAACTGCCGAGGACCCCCTGAGTGAGCTTATTTCCCGATTCTGCGTCAGCTTCCGGTCCAGCGCCAGACGCACCTTCGGAGCCTGACCGGAAAAAAATCCACCAGGACATCCAACGTGTCCATGAACTGGCGCCTGAACCCAGTGAAGAAGATATTCGCAAGGCGCGTGAACTTGGTCCTGATGCCCCGGGTACGGGAGCGAACTCCCCTCTGAGTATGCCCAGAGCGGGGTGGAAGATCGTCCTGCGCCAGGTTTTCTCGGAAGTAGGATCGTCCCAGACGTCCCTTTCTGCTGCGGGCTGCGCGTTTTACGCCACGCTCTCTCTCTTTCCGGCCATATCGAGCCTGATCTCGCTTTATGGTCTGGCATTTGATCTGCAGACCGTTGAGCCGCAGCTTGAAGTGCTGCGTCATCTGCTGCCCCCAACAGCTTATTCGCTGATTGGCAATCGGATCCACGAGCTGGTTTCCCAGCCGCATACGTCTCTGACCATCGGGCTGATTTTTTCTGTTTCCGTCGCCTTATGGTCCGCTTCAGCCAGTACGAAATCCATCCTGTCCGCGTTGAATATGGCGTATAATGCCACCGAAACACGCGGCTTCCTGAGGTTTCAGGCGACTGCTCTGGCCACCACCCTGATGGCTGTTGTTGGGGCTGCGCTGACATTGGCGCTGATGGTGGCTGCGCCTGCGCTGGTTGATTACCTTCCGCGGTATCTGGGTTTCAGAAAGCCGCCGCCGCCGTTTGATCTTCTGGTGTCTTACGGTGCGCCGCTTGTCGTGCACACGCTTGCACCGATCCTGATGCTGCTGTTCGTGTTCGTGGCAGTCACGATGCTTTATCGCTTTGCCCCCAGTCGGGAGCCAGCAAAGTGGCGGTGGATATTTCCCGGATCAGCGCTGGCGACCGTCCTGTGGGTTCTCATGTCGCTCGGGTTTTCGTGGTACGTCGCGCACTTTGCGAGCTACGGCGCAACCTATGGACCCTTGGGGGCAGTTGCGGCAATTATGATGTGGTTCTTTGTCAGTGCGTATGTTGTGCTCTTCGGAGCAGAGCTGAATGCGGGGCTGGAAGAGCGCATTAAAGGTGCGCAGCCCCGGATTGCTGGTCTGCCACAGACAGACCCTTTGATTGCTGAAGCCGTTACGGCCGAAAGTACACCCCGGTAACCACCGGGGTAACTCAGCCCGTCCGTCGTTTTAACGGTGGGTGGGCTGCTTTGTGCTGTCAGATTGGTTGCCGGCGGCCTTGATGGCTTGTTCGCTCGTATCCTTGGACTCGGCTTCAGCGACTTCGCTCGCGGCATCTGACGCAGGCTTGTCAGCCATCCGGGCAATGGTGACGTGAGCGGTTCCGCTGTTCAGCATCCCGATCTTCGCTGCTGCCGCATGTGAAAGATCGATGATGCGGCTATTGAACGGCCCGCGATCATTCACTGTGACGACAACAGAACGGCCCGTATCTTCAGACGTCACCAGCAGTTTTGTGCCAATCGGCAGGGAAGGGTGTGCGGCGGTCAGATCATTTGTGTTGAAGATCGTCCCGCTACTGGTGCGGCGTCCGTGGAAATGACGCCCATACCAGCTCGCCATGCCATGCTGGGTCCAGGACGCGGCCTTGTGGGCCCGGTTTGCCAGCGCGGATCGAACAGAGGCTGCCCAGCTGGTCCGGACCGTCCCCGCTGCATCACCAGAAGAATCGTCTGCTGCATGAGCAGTCGTTCCACCTGCAATTCCGGCAAGCGCGAGTGCAAATGTCATGCTGCGCAGGGGAGACAGTCGACGGGATGAGCGAATGGCAGGCGGGGCAAATTTCACTAGACTGGTATCTTCTCCAGTGGACGAAAACGGGCTTGAGCCGTGCTTCCTAGCACAAAACCATGGGCCTGTCCCCCTTTTGAAGCCTGCGAAGACGGCAGGATTAGGGCGATGACGCTTTCATGACGGCTCCGAAAGTGCTATCGCGCGGCCAGATGAAACGTCCTCTCATTGCCGTTCTGAACGGTCCGAATCTCAATATGCTGGGTCTGCGCCAGCCTGGAATCTACGGTCACGCTACGCTCGACGATGTCGAGCAGGTGTGTATTCAGGCTGCTGAACGCCTCGATGTCGCGATCGATTTCCGCCAGACCAACGGTGAGGGAGAACTTGTGTCCTGGGTGCAGGAGTGTCGCGGCCGCGCTGATGGAATCGTGATCAATCCTGCTGCTTATGGGCATACCTCGATTGCCCTGCTCGACGCGCTTCTTGCGGTTGAGTTGCCGATAGTTGAGGTTCATATTTCCAATATTCATCGCCGGGAGCCATTCCGCCATCATACCTACGTCTCGCAGGCCGCCATCGGTGTGATCTGCGGCCTCGGCGTCAGGGGATACGCGCATGCGCTTCAGGCAATAACCGACATGATCGAAGACGAAGGATGAGCCGCATGCTCGTGGACAAGGATGCCATTCGGGCATTGGCCGATATTCTGACGCAGACCGGCCTGACCGAAATCGAGATCTCCGAAGCTGATAGCCGCATTCGCGTGGCGCGCAACGTCAACGTGGTTCAGGCTGCTGCACCAGCCGTTGCTGCTGCTCCCGCCGCAGCACCAGCCGCTGCTCCTGTTGCGGCACCTCCGGCTGATCCTGCCAAGCATCCTGGTGCGGTTCCCAGCCCGATGGTGGGTGTCGCCTATCTGGCGCCGGATCCGGCTTCCCCGGCATTCGCTCAGGAAGGTCAGACCGTTTCTGCCGGTCAGACGATCATGCTGATCGAAGCCATGAAAACCTTTAACCAGATCAAGGCTCCTCGCTCTGGCACCCTGACAAAGTTCTTTGTCGAGTCCGGTCAGCCTGTTGAATTTGGCGAAGCTCTGGCGATCATCGAGTAATGATTTCTAAAGTCCTTATTGCCAATCGAGGCGAGATCGCGCTGCGTATCCAGCGCGCCTGCCGTGAGATGGGCATCAAAACCGTGGCCGTGCATTCGACGGCTGACGCCGATGCAATGCATGTGCGTCTTGCCGATGAAGCCGTCTGCATTGGTCCGCCGAGTGCACGCGATTCTTATCTGAACGTCGCTGCCATTCTGTCAGCCGCCATGATTACGGGCGCGGATGCCATTCATCCGGGTTATGGCTTTCTGTCAGAAAATGCCGAGTTCGCCGAGACTGTTGAAGAGCATGGTCTGGCGTTCATTGGCCCGACGGCGGAGCATATCCGCACGATGGGCGACAAGATCACGGCCAAGACGACCATGCGCGCGCTTGGCGTGCCGCTGGTGCCAGGCTCCGATGGGGCGCTGGTCGATATTCAGGCCGCCCGTGAAGTCGCCGAGAAGGTCGGTTATCCGGTCCTGATCAAGGCCGCTGCCGGCGGCGGTGGTCGCGGCATGAAGGTTGCGCAGACTGCGGACGATATCGAGGAAGCCTGGTCGGTAGCTCGTGCAGAAGCCCGTGCCGCCTTCGGGAATGACGAGGTCTATCTCGAGAAGTATCTCGATCGCCCGCGTCATATCGAGCTTCAGATCCTTGGCGATGCGCATGGCAACGTAGTGCATTTCGGCGAGCGTGACTGCTCCCTTCAGCGTCGTCACCAGAAGCTGCTTGAAGAAGCCGGTTCCCCAGCTCTGACGGATGCCGAACGTGAAGAAATCGGTCGTACTTCGACCGAGGCTCTGGCTCGCATGGGCTATCGCAATGCCGGCACGCTTGAGTTCCTATATCAGGATGGCCAATTCTGCTTCATCGAGATGAATACCCGCCTTCAGGTGGAACATCCGGTGACAGAAATGGTGTGCAGTGTCGATCTGGTGCGTGAGCAGATCCGGATCGCTGCTGGTGAGCAACTCGGTTATACGCAAAAGGACATCAAGATGTCCGGCCATGCGATCGAGTGCCGTATCAACGCCGAAAACCCCGAAACCTTTGCGCCGAGCCCTGGCACGGTCAATGTTTTCCATGCCCCAGGCGGTCTTGGTGTGCGAATGGACAGCGCCATTTACGCTGGCTATCGCATCCCGCCTTACTACGACAGCATGATCGCCAAGCTTATCGTTCATGCGCCGACGCGCCAGGAAGCCATTGCCCGCATGCAGCGTGCTTTGGATGAATGTGTGGTGGATGGAGTGGAAACGGTTATCCCGCTTCATCGGAAAATTCTGGCGGATCCGACTTTCCAGAAAGGTGACTACACAATTCACTGGCTGGAAAACTTTGTCGCCGCCCAGACCAAGTCCTGAAGCGGAGATGATGTGATGAGTTATGTAGAGACCATCTTTCTGGACGTTCAGCCTGGGCATATCCCGCAGGTGGTCTCTGCTCTCTCAGGTCTTGAGGGGGTAGGGGCATGGGTGACCGAAATAGGTCGCCTGAACCGCATTACCCTTCTCAGGGCAGCGCAGACCTACGAGGCGCTTTTGAGTGGCCGTCCAGACGTCTTGTCTAGCCTGCCTCATGAGAACCTGGTTCGGGTGGAAGTGACATCCTGGCGCGCCATCACGCCTATCGCCAATCCCGGCTCTTATGGAAGTGTCTATGAATGGCGCTGCTATGAGGCCAAGGCGGATGGCATGCCTGACGTTGAGGAGCGTTTCCTTGCTGCTGTGCCGGAGAGAGAAACGGTCTCCTCGCTGACGTGCACACTCGTCTCTCTTGAGGGCACGCCGCGCATTGCGCATCTGTGGCCTTATGCAGACCTGAATGCACGGTCGGAAAAGAGGGCCGCTGCTGTGGCTACCGGAAGCTGGCCGCCAAAAGTCGCGCCGTTTCTGACGCGGATGGAAAGCGAGATTCTGCTGCCATTGGCAATCTCTCTCTGGAACTGAAGTGTTCGGTCTTTAGTGTCCGTATTCAAAAAAAGGCGGCCTGCAGAATATGCAGGCCGCCTTTTTTTGTTTCTGGTTCTGCGCGTTAGATGGGCGCGAGAGCTTACTTCTTGGTCGCGTTTGCGGGGGCTAGTGTCGTAACGAAGTCTTCGGACACAAACACAATGGAATCCAGAGCTTCATCCAGAGCCTCTACAGCTTGCTGCGGATGGCGACCTTCTGTGAAGACAGTTGCCCGATTGATTGCGCCCTGGAATGGGGCAATCGGGGCTAGGGCGAGAATGAAGTCCGCGTTCTGGCCCACGACCTTCATTGTCTGGGCAGCTGAATCCGTATCACCGTTTTTCAGCTGTGCATTGGCGGATGCGACGGCTGCTTTCTGCTCTGGGGCAAGCGTCTCGCTGGCAATGAACTCACCACCCACGGGTAGCCAGTCAACCTGGCCGGAGATCGCATGATGCGTTGAGGGAAGTGGGTGCTGTGGGGCTGCATGCAGATCGTTTTCTGCAGCCTGGAACTTCTGACTGGCCGTTGTTGCGGCTGTCAGTCGCTTCTGGGCGTCATAGAGAGCTGGAATGGCCGCATCTGTCTGTCCGGCACTCAGGATCTGACGTGCTTTGAGAATGTCCGTAACGGCGCGTTGCCCGTCAGCAGACAGGTGATGAAATGCCCGATGAGCTTTGAAAGATTCCCAGTCCTTATGAAGAGATCCGGCATGCGCTGGCATAGTAGAGAGTGTCAAGGCTGCTGATGCAAGGATGGGAAGTAGAATTCGCATGATGAGGTCCTAATGAATATAAAATCAATATCGAGAAACATAAAAACATAATTCAGAATCTATCAAATGAAAGTTGATTTATATTTCATCATTAATCCGGATCAATTTCGTTCTGATTTCCTGCGATAGGAATTCATTTTGAGTATTTGCTCATCATCGCATCGACGTATATGAAAATACATAATATTGAAAATACTGGGTAAGTCTGAGTTTGTACTTTATTTTCATTTTTTCGAAAAAAAACGGTTTAAATGAAAAGATAAAAAGCCATTCTGAGAAATAAAAATAATAAATTTTCTCGGAAAGGCATTGTGAGGTGTTGCTGTTCCAGGTTCGGTTCCGTATGAAAGTAGCCCCTTCACGAGGCTGTGTCTTTCAGCGGAAAGAGCGTTTTTTCCGTCTGGCAGCGCGTGTGTCAGTCGAGCAGCGAGTGTTCCAATGTCTTTGAATTCCGTCGTCGAGAGCGTGACCGCCCGGATCATCGAGCGTTCGAAAGTCTCCCGTCGCCGTTATCTTGCTCTGATGGAGCGAAACCGGGCCAAAGGCGTCTCCCGTCCACGCCTGGCCTGCGGAAACCTCGCTCACGCCATTGCAGCGGCTGCGTCTGACAAGCCGGAGCTCATGCGTCCGGCCAGCACGAACCTCGGGATTGTGACGACTTACAACGACATGCTGTCGGCGCATCAGCCGTATGGACGTTACCCGGACCAGATGAAGCTGTTCGCCCGCGAAGTTGGTGCAACTGCTCAGATCGCCGGTGGCGCGCCAGCAATGTGTGATGGCGTGACGCAGGGACAGGAGGGAATGGAGCTTTCCCTGTTCTCCCGTGACGTTATTGCCATGTCCACGGCTGTCGGCCTGAGCCACGGCATGTTCGAAGGTGTCGCGCTTCTGGGGATCTGTGACAAGATTGTCCCGGGCCTGCTGATGGGGGCTCTGCGCTTCGGGCATCTGCCGACAATGCTGATCCCGGCCGGCCCTATGCCGTCAGGCCTTCCTAACAAGGAAAAGCAGCGGATCCGTCAGCTCTATGTGCAGGGCAAGGTCGGGCAGGACCGTCTGATGGAAGCGGAAAATGCCTCCTACCATAGCGCCGGCACATGCACCTTCTACGGCACGGCCAATACGAACCAAATGATGGTTGAGATCATGGGTCTCATGATGCCGGATTCTGCCTTCATCAATCCGAACACGCCGCTTCGGCAGGCCATGACGCGCGCAAGCGTCCATCGTCTGGCGGAAATCAGCCTGAATGGCGAAGATGTCCGATCACTGGCACAGTGTGTTGATGAAAAGGCCATTGTGAATGCGGCAGTCGGATTGCTGGCAACCGGCGGTTCGACCAACCACACCATCCATTTGCCTGCCATTGCCCGAGCTGCTGGTATCATCATTGACTGGGAAGATCTGAGCCGCCTCTCAGCCGCAGTTCCGCTGATGACGCGCGTTTACCCCAGTGGCTCTGAGGACGTGAACGCCTTCAATCATGTGGGTGGTATGCCGACACTGATTGCTGAGCTTTCCCGTGCCGGCCTTCTGCACACGGACATCATGACGGTCTCACGCGGCGGATTTGCGGATTATGCCTGCCGTGCCAGCCTGCAGGATGACGAAGTCGTTTACACGCATGCCAAGCCATCGCTGGACCGTGACATTCTCCGTGACGTCAAGGAGCCGTTCAAGGCTGATGGTGGTATCAAGCTCATGCAGGGCAATGTCGGTCGTGGCATCTATAAAAGCAGTGCCATTGCTGAAGAATTCCTGACTATTGAAGCCCCGGCGCGCGTTTTCCATGATCAGCATGATGTCGCTACGGCGTTCCAGAATGGTGAGCTTGAGCGGGATGTCGTTGTTGTTGTGCGGTTCCAGGGGCCGGAAGCCAACGGAATGCCGGAACTGCATAAACTGACGCCAACGCTCGGCGTGTTGCAGGATCGGGGCTACAAGGTGGCTCTCCTGACAGACGGACGGATGTCAGGTGCGAGTGGTAAGGTGCCTGCTGCCATTCACGTCGGCCCGGAAGCTCAGGTCGGGGGCCCGATTGCCCGCGTTCGGGATGGTGACATGATCCGGGTTTGTGCCGTAACCGGGCAGATTGAGGTTCTCGTCGATCCGGCAGAATGGGAGGCACGCGAACCTGTTGCGCCGCCACCGCCTGCTCTCGGAACCGGACGTGAGTTGTTCGCCCTCATGCGTTCGGTGCATGATCCGGCCGAAACCGGCGCATCGGCCATGCTGGCCCAAATGGATCAGGTAATCGAAGCCGTTGGCGACGCCATTCACTAAGGACCAAATTTCATGACTGATACTGCCAAACTTGATGCTGTCATGACCCGCTGCCCGGTTATTCCGGTGCTGGTGGTCAATGATGTTGCACAGGCTCGTCCCTTGGCTGAAGCGCTGGTCGCTGGTGGCCTGACCACTCTGGAAGTAACGCTGCGGACGCCTTGTGCGCTCGAAGTGATCGAGGAAATGTCCAAGGTTGAGGGCGCGTTTGTTGGTGCCGGCACTGTGTTGAACCCGACGGATCTGGAGCGTGCAGTGAAGGCTGGCTCCCGCTTTATCGTGAGCCCTGGCTTAACCGCACCGCTGGCTGACGCTGCCCGCGACCATGACATGCCTTTCCTTCCGGGCGTCGCAAATGCTGGTGACATCATGCGCGGTCTGGATCTGGGCCTGACACGCTTCAAGTTCTTCCCGGCTGTGACCAATGGTGGCATTCCGGCGCTGAAGAGCTTGGCCAGTGTATTTGGCAATGTCCGCTTCTGCCCGACGGGCGGCATCACTGAAGGGAGCGCTCCGGACTGGCTGGCACTTCCTTCTGTATCCTGTGTCGGCGGATCGTGGATTACGGCAGGTGAGTTCGACGCAAAGACGGTGACGCAGCGCGCAACGGCTGCTGCTCTTTTGCGCCAGAGCTAAGATCCCTTGTAAATTATTCGCTCCACTGAAAACAGGAAGGCGGTCTGGAAGTGATCCGGATCGCCTTTCTTTTTTTCATTGAGGGCCTGTTTCTCTGCTTGAGAACGGATAAAGAACATCCCCAGAAGAAGAGGGGATGGAATTTATGAATATCTTTGCAGGAAAAGGGGTTACGGCCCTTTCCGATAACGTCCGAATCGGATCATAAGAACCCGTGACTGGACGTTCTCACCTCCTGATTGGCGGATTTGCTGTTTTGTGTGCGATGCGCTGGCATGTCCTGTCACCCGAGCCTTTTTCGGTCTGTACAGGGTTGCTGGGTAGCCTGCTTCCGGACATTGATACGGAGCGCTCCATGCTTGGGGCCCGGGTTAAATTTCTGTCCCGTTTTCTGGCGCGGACGTTTGGTCATCGTGGGATGACGCATTCCGGCGTTGTGTTGCTTTTGATCGCCGCTCTGGTTGGGGCTTTTATGGGGGAAGGTGCGCTGCGAGGCCCGATTGGCGCTCTTCTACTGGGCGTTGCCACCCACATTGCGGCTGACCTGCCAACCGGTGGCTGCCAGCTTCTGGCACCCCTTAGCCGGTCCAGACTGTCTTTCTGGCCCTATGTCCGCACAGGCGGCCTGGGCGAGATCATGCTTCTTCTGCCTACTCTTTTTCTATTAGGGTGGGCAGGGTTCGCGGGACGTGATCCATTTGGTGGTCACGCTCCTTACGTCGTGCATCACCAGCGGTTGCACGGACATGTTTTGAAGGATATTGCATTTCCATCATGACTGAGACCCGACTCCCCGTCCGTCGCGCCCTTCTCTCCGTTTCTGACAAGACGGGACTGATTGAACTGGGGCGCGCGCTTGCCGCCCACGGTGCAGAACTGCTTTCGACGGGGGGCTCGGCAAGGGCGCTGCGTGAGGCGGGTCTGACTGTCAAAGATGTTTCAGAACATACGGGCTTCCCCGAAATTCTTGACGGTCGTGTCAAGACGCTGGTTCCGCAGGTTCATGGCGGCATTCTTGCACGTCGTGACCTTCCGGCTCATCTGAGCCAGATGGAAGAGCACGGCATCGTGCCAATCGATCTGGTCTGCGTTAACCTGTATCCTTTCGCAGCTACGGTTGCATCCGGCGCGGGCGATGAAGACTGTATCGAGAATATCGATATTGGCGGCCCGGCCATGATCCGTGCTGCGGCCAAGAACTTCGATCATGTCACGATCCTGACGTCTCCTCAGCAATACGGTGATTTCGTTCAGTCTCTGGACGCGGGTGGAACGTATTTGAGCGAGCGTCGTGATTATGCCGGTGCTGCGTATGCCCATACGGCGTCTTATGACGGTATGATCTCCCGTTGGTTCGCAGAGCGTGCGGGCGAATTGTTGCCTCCTGTTCTGACGCTCAGTGGGTCCCGCGACGAGCTTCTGCGTTACGGTGAAAATCCGCATCAGAAAGCTGCTTTCTATCGGGATGGCAGCACACGGGCGGGCATTGCCACGGCTCGTCAGGTGCAGGGCAAGGCGCTGAGCTACAACAATCTGAATGACACAGACGCAGCGTTCGAGGCTGTTGCCGAGTTTGATGCGCCGACTGTTGTGATCGTCAAGCACGCTAATCCATGCGGTGTGGCATCTGCTGAAACGCTGGAACAGGCATGGATCGCGGCGCTGCGTTGTGATCCGGTTTCGGCATTTGGTGGCATCGTAGCCGTAAACAGAACGCTGGATGCAGAAACTGCTCAACGTATCAGTGCGATTTTCACGGAAGTGATTGTTGCCCCGGATGCGGACGCACAGGCTATTGAAATTCTTTCTCGCAAGAAGAACCTGCGCCTGTTGCTCACTGGCGGAATGCCTGATCCGGAAGCTGAAGGGCTGGCTTTTCGCTCTGTCGCCGGTGGTTTTCTGGCGCAAAGCCGGGATGCAGGCCGCGTCCTTGAGAGCGATCTAAAGGTCGTCACTAAACGCGCGCCCACGGAAAAGGAGATGAAAGATCTCCTGTTCGCGTTCCGAGTGGCCAAGCACGTGAAATCCAACGCAGTCATTTATGTTCGCAACAATGCGACTGTCGGGATTGGGGCGGGGCAGATGTCTCGTGTGGATAGCGCGCGCATTGCTGCTCGCAAAAGCGAAGATGCTGCAAATGTTGCGGGTGAGACTGCCCCGTTGACCAAGGGATCTGTGGCCGCATCGGATGCGTTCTTCCCGTTCGCAGATGGCCTTGAGAGTGTTGTTGCTGCTGGTGCTGTGGCTGTGATCCAGCCTGGTGGCTCAATCCGCGATCAGGAGGTGATCGACGCTGCAGATGCAGCTGGAATCGCCATGGTCTTCACTGGCATGAGGCATTTCCGGCATTGAAACCTTTCGCTCTCGCAAGCCTGCTTCTGGCTTTCTCCGCCCCGATGGTCGCCGAGGCCGCGCCATGTCTGTATGACATGTCACCGCTGCCCGTCACGAAAGGGATTGTTTCCCGTATTACGCCTACAGGTGTGATGCTGCGTGATGGGACGACTGTCATTCTTCCAGAAGAGCTTCTGGCAGGTGTGCGTCTGGCACAGCCTCTTGCGGTGAGAGGGCTCGTGGCAGCATCGACCCACACAGTGCAGGCTTTTGCACTTGATGGCGTTCCGCCAGTTTGCCCGGCGCCAGCCGCAGTTACGCGAGGGCCATTTCCGGGTTCTCCTGGATACGATCACATTCAGAACTGAGTTTTGTGCGCGGCCTCTTTGAAAGGGCCGCGTATAAACCTTTTATTTACGTCTGCCATGCCACTCTCCTTACGGGTTGTTTCCCCGGGAGCTGGAGGGCTTGTCATTGTCGCAGATTTTGCCCGCAGCAAAGCAGGGAATGACGACTGGTGTCAGCACGTTTCCTGTTGGTGCGCCACTTGCTTCAAAAGAACGATTTCAGGATTTTCTGAAAAGCTACGTTCATGAGAGGTTTCCGTCTTCTGATTGTGCCGTTCTCTCTCGTAAAAATACGCCGCGGGTGCAGAGTGAAAAGAACGTTCAGACAAACAGAGGGTCTGAGGTTGGCAAGGATCAGCCTGTTTCAACAGAGAACCGCGAGGTCTCTCGAAGTTTAAAACCTTTGAGCGCAGCGACGAAGGTCTCCGCACAGCCTGTCCGTTCGAATTCACTTCCCGAAAAATCTTCGAAAATACCGAACCCGGTTAACATTGCTCGACGCGGATCAGAGTTATCCGCTCGTAAAGTTTCGACGGATGCATCCTTCATGGAAGCTCCCGAAATGTCTTCATCGGTGCTGCAAAACGACGTCGTAGACGAGCATGTGACGACAGAAGAACCTGATCCGGGGCAACACGCAGAACAATTCGCACAATGTGCGTCGGATCTAGAGGACGACAACGGCCAGAGTTTGATGTCTGATTTGTCTCTTGGTGTTGCCTCTTTTGATGGCGCGTCGAAATCCACGATAGACCCACTTGAGGTCAAGGAAGACAGGACAGTCTCTGAAACAGTGGCGTCTCCCACGTCGGCAGAAAATATTCACGTCTTGCAGGGGGCGAATACTGAGGCCTCCGGATCACGCTTGGAGCTTCCGTCCTCGGAATTACAGAATTCCGGTTCCGAGCATACGAGCGTTTCAAGCACCACGCGGGACGAAGCCGGCCCGTCATCCCTGAATGGCCCTGTCATTACTCATCAGGCAACGGATCAGCGTCTCAATACCCAGATCGACATTTTCCTGAAACATGACGGCAAGATCCGGATGTCCGTTGCTGAGGACAAAGGGGGTGAACGCCACATCCATATTCTGGCTGAAAATTCGGAGGCGCTGCGTAGTCTTTCTACAAATAAAGAAAGCTTATTGTCGTCGCTGAACCAGAACCTCGTGTCGGCCTCCGCAGATCAGCCTGTGATATCCACAGAGGTCAGTTTTGGTTTGCTGGGATCTTTCTCGCAAGACTATCCGACAAATTCTGGCCGGGATGAGGGTCAGCAACGGCCCTTCACGGCTTGTGGTTCCTCTGAGACTTCGTCTGAAAATCTCAGTGAGAACGCCTCTGTATCTCCTCGAAAATTTTTGCGCGGTGTTGTTGATCTGACCGCTTAAAGGACGTTTTTTAATGGTCTCTTCTGTCACGTCATCATCGCTTCTGAACCAGGCTGTCTCGGCGGCCAAGTCGAGTGCGTCATCTCAGACGTCGAGTGCATCAACATCCACAGCAAGTAGTGTGGGCAGCGCTGCACTGTCTTCCATGGCAGGGAATTTCAATCAGTTTTTAACACTTTTGACTACTCAACTTCAGCATCAAGACCCCAGTAATCCAACCAGCACGGACAGCTTCACCAGTGAGTTGGCGCAGTTTGCGGGTGTGCAGCAACAGGTTGAGACCAATACTAATCTTACCAGCCTGATTTCTGCCACGCAGGACACTCAAATCACGTCTGGTATTGCGCTAGTCGGTAAAACAACGACAGCCACGACCGCTTCGCTGCCCTTACAAAGCGGTAAGGCCAGTATGACATTTACAGCGGAGCAGGCTGGGCCTGTAGCCATTGCCGTGACCGATGCCAGCGGTCAGGTTGTCAAAACCGACACGATGACGGCCACTGCGGGGACAAATTCCTGGTCTTGGGACGGCAATGATAACAGCGGACAACAAATGTCTGATGGTCAGTATTTCGTAGCTGTTGAAGGGGCCGGGGCGAGTGGAGACACGGCATCTTTCCCGACAACAGTTTCCGGTACCGTTACAGGTCTGACACGGACATCGAGCGGCGTTAACGTGCAGATGGGAAGTGCGACTGTTCCGCTGAGTGATCTAGACGGATTTTCAGGAGCCTGAACAGTCAGGGGGGAAAATTCTATCGTTTTAAGCGCCCGTTAACCTTTTCTGTCCACAATGTCTGTCAGTGATTGCAGCAGGACAGGGTGAACGCGCATGTGGGCAGGGCTTGAGGCATCTCCTGAAAAAGCTTGTACGCAGATGACCGTATGGTGGGCGATTAAGTGAAGGCTCTTCTCGCAAATCTGAAGCAGCTCGGCCTTCCACGGCTGGCTGCTCTGGGGGGAGTGGGGGCGGCGCTGCTTGTGCTGCTCGGAGTTCTGGTTATGCACGGGGCAAATTCCACGACCGGACTGCTCTATCGAGATCTGGACCCCAGAGAAGCTGGTGAAATCGTAGATCAGCTTGCTAAGGCCCATATTGCGTATCGCCTGCAGGATCAGGGGGCGACGATCATGGTCCCTGATGACGAGGTGGCAAAAGCACGCCTTCTTCTTGCGAAAAGTGGCCTGCCGTCCGGCGGTTCGGTCGGATACGAGATTTTCGATAAGGGAAACAGTTTTACAGCCACGCAGTTTGAGCAAACGATCAACGAGACGCGTGCGCTGGAAGGTGAATTGGAGCGATCCATCCGGTTGATCCACGGTGTTCGCAATGCTCGTGTTCATCTTGTTCTGCGGCACAGAGAGCTTTTCTCTACGAATGAGCAGGGCGCCCAGGCAAGTGTGCTTCTTTCAATGGAAGGCGGCCGCCGTTTGGATGAGGAAAGTATTGCGGCGGTCGTTAACCTGGTTTCTGCGGCGGTACCGGGTTTGGAGGCGCAGAATATCTCACTCGTAGACAATCGCGGGCATGTCCTGCTGCGCCAGGGCGCGGGAAGCGTCGATGGTAATCAAACGGCAGAAATGCAACGGCAGGCGCTGGAACAACGCATCTCCCGTGAAGTTGAGGACATGTTGGGAGCTTCTGTCGGCATAGGGCGTGTGCGGGTGGAAGCGACCGTGGCGATGAATAATGATCATGTGCGGGAAACTCAGGAAAGTTACGACCCTGACCAGCAGGTTCTTCGCTCTCAGCAAACCAAGAATGATAAAAGTATAAACACACAAGGAACAGCGAATACGACGGTCGGAAACAATCTGCCGAATGCTAATGCTGGTCAGCCGCAGAACGGAAGTCAAAGCAGCAGGCAGGAACAAACGGATAATTACGAGATTGGTAAAAAGATTCGGACCCTGGTGCAGGATCAGCCACGCATTTCTCGTATCAGTGTTGCTGTCATGGTTGATGGAGCCATGCAGACGGACGTGAAAGGTCAACATGTCTGGCAGCCACGAAATACTCAGGAGCTGGAAAGGCTAACGGCTCTGACCAAGACTGCCATTGGGTTCGATCAGGCTCGTGGCGATGTTGTTACCGTAATGTCTATGCAGTTTTCGGATATCGAAGCGACAATGCCCGCGCCCCAACAGACGTTTCTGAAGGGAATTTTGAGCCGCTCAAATGAAATGGAAGCTGCGCGTTTCGGTATTTTTGCTCTGTGCCTATCGATGGTGCTTTTCTTTGTCGTGCGCCCCTTGTTGCGTCCCCCTGGGGGCGGGCTTTCGGCCGGGCAGCTTCTATCTGAAGCAAGAAGTGGCGGAACTCCTCTGCCTGAGTCGGGGGGCACACTGGCGACTGAGGCGGGGAACCCGACAGCTCTTTTGGCTGCTCCATATGATGCCACAGTGCCTCTAACAGAGAGTGACGAAGAGACGGTGGCCGTGAATGGCGTTTCCGGCCGTATTCGAGCGTCCTCTGTTCAGCGGGTGGTAGACCTCGTGGAAACGCATCCTACGGAAAGTATTGCACTGATGCGCAGTTGGCTGATGCCGAGACAGGAGGGGCACTAACAATGATTGGACTGGAAAAATCTGTCACGGGTGCGCAGAAGTCCGCCATTCTGATGATGGCATTAGGAGAAGATAATTGTGCGCGCCTGTTTGAGCAGATGCACGAAGAAGAAATTCGAGAAATTTCTGCCGCGATGTCTCAGCTTGGAATGGTCTCTGCAGAAACTGTCGAAAGCGTCTGTCACGAATTCAGCCGGAGCCTCGGGTCTTCAGAAGTTTTGATTGGCGATATCGAAACAACAGAACGATTGCTCAAAAATACGCTCCCCGCCGGGCGAGCAGCAGCTATCATGGAAGAAATTCGTGGTCCTGCCGGGCGAACTATGTGGGATAAACTTGGAAACGTCTCAGAGGCAGTGCTCGCTAACTATTTAAAAAATGAATACCCGCAAACGGTTGCAGTTATTCTTAGCCGGATCAAGGCGGCGCATTCGGCGAAAGTTCTCGCTTTGCTGCCTGAAGAATTTTCGCTGGATGTTATGACGCGGATGCTGAAAATGGAAAATGTGCAAAAGGGTGTTTTGCACAGCGTGGAGCAGACATTAAGATCCGAGTTTGTCTCTAACCTTCCTCGTGGTTCGCATAGAGACAGCCACGAAGTTCTCGCAGACATCTTTAATAATTTTGATCGAAGACTTGAAGCACGCTTTATGACGGCCCTGGATGAGCGCAGTCATGATGATGCGGAGCGAATTAAAAGCCTCATGTTTACTTTCGAGGAATTGGCTCAGGTTCCTGTAGAGGGCCTTATGGTGTTGCTTAATCAGATTGCACGCGAAAGCTTGCCGATTGCTCTTAAGGGTGCAAGCGAGAAACTGCGAAGTGCATTTCTTGCGGCAATGTCTGAGCGTGCAGGGCGTATTCTTATAGATGAAGTTGAAGCATTAGGCCCTGTGCGCGTTAAGGACGTCGATGCGGCACAGAGTGATATTCTGCTTGTCGCCAAAGCTCTCCTTGATCGTGGGGAAATTGAACTTCTGGATCAAGAACAGGCCGCGAATGAGATGCTCGTATGAGTATTCCTGATTTCGACCGCCGCGATCAGGTCTCCAAAGTTCTTTACGCTGAAGATTTTGACGTCCCGGTTTTGTCTCCAGTCGAACCGGAACCAGTCTCAAATCTGTCTTCTGGGGAAATAACTACACCTGAACTCTACACTGCCGAAGATTTAGATTTTGCCTGTAGGCAGGAAAAAGAACGAGTGTCTGCACTCGAAAGAAATTTTTATGAAAAAGAAAAATCTGAGTGGAAGAACTGTATTGAGAATAATTCTTTAAATATTATAAAAAAAATTTCTGATCAGATGGATCAATCTGCACAGCAAGAAGCCGAAAATTCCTCGATCGCCATTTTTTCTCATCTAGCAAAAATTTTTCCATCCCTTTTGGAAAATTATGGCCCCAGAGAACGGGATGTATTGATTGATAAAATCATGCCAACCCTCAGAGAGGCTGCGCGCATCAGAATAGAAGCTAAATCTCAGGAAATTCAGCATTTATTAACGTTGTGTGAGCGAGAAGGAGTGGAAGTGATTGATTGTCGTGCAGATGACACTTTGGCTTGGGGAGATTTTCGAATTTTTTGGGCGACGGGAAAGGCTTGCCGAGAGGCGGGAACCTTGGTGCAGGAAATTTTGAAAATATTTTCTCTGGATAAAGTTTTACCTGCAGTGAGCGCGGAATAATTGAAATGACTGATACACAGAATAATTTCGATCTTGATGACGTCGAAGCAGTATCGGCGCAGTCTGTAGAGCCGCCTCGCTTCGCTCATGATCTCGAAGCGATCTATGATATTCCTGTAACGGTCAGTGCCGTTCTGGGACGTGCAAATATGCAGGTGAGCCAGCTATTACGCTTGGGGCGTGGGGCTGTTGTGGAGCTTGATCGAAAAGTCGGTGATTCGATCGACATTCTCGTAAATAATCGTCTGATAGCTCGTGGTGAAGTCGTGATGGTTGATGAGAATAGACTTGGTGTAACCATGACGGAAATTATTAAATCTGGAAAAGTTAAAAACTGAAAAATTCCCTAATATTTAACCTTTTGGTTATATTTTCTCTCAAGATAAAAATTTAATCAGGTAAGACTACTATTATGAACACATCAGAAGGGGTTCTTTCTTCCTTTGTGAAAAAGACCTCTCTCTCTGGTTATTTTCAGAAAATGCCCTTGCCGGCCTGGTTGCAAGGAGGGCAGCGTTGGCTGCCCGGAACGGATGTCGGATTGGCACTGGCTGTTGCCGGATTGCTTTCAGTTCTCGTCTTGCCGTTACCGACATTCATTCTGGATGTCGGGTTGGCCCTCTCAGTCACGGCATCCGTACTTGTCCTGATGGTCGCTTTGTTTTTAACGCGACCACTCGATTTCACCTCTTTCCCGACATTGCTGCTCCTCACAACATTGCTCCGTCTGTCGTTGGAGGTTGCGACCACCAGACTTATTCTTAGTCACGGTTATGAGGGGATGTATGCAGCTGGCCATGTCGTAGCTGCCTTCGGAGGTTTTCTGATGGGAGGTGACGTCGTAATCGGCGCGATCCTGTTTGCAATCCTTCTGGTTGTGAATTTTATGGTGATCACAAAGGGGTCAGGGCGTATAGCCGAAGTGGCAGCACGCTTTTCGCTGGATGCCATGCCTGGAAAGCAGATGGCGATTGATGCTGAACTGTCTTCTGGCGCCATCAGTGACAAAATTGCGCGGCAGCGCCGTAAAGAACTCCAGGAAGAAAGTGGGTTCTATGGAGCGATGGATGGTGCGGCCAAGTTCGTCCGTGGAGATGCAATCGCGAGTTTGATCATTACGGCCATCAATATCGTCGGAGGGTTAGCCATCGGCATCGGGCGTCATGGGATGTCTGTGGCGGATGCTGCATCTGCTTTTACGACTTTGACGATCGGCGATGGCCTGGTTTCGCAAATTCCTGCTCTGCTTGTCTCTACGGCCTCGGGTATTGTGGTGACCAAGGGAGGGACTGAAGGTGCGGCGGACGTAGCTTTGGTGCGGCAACTTGGCGGCAACCCCAAACCGCTTGCTTTGGCAGCTGGCTCTGCGGCTGTCCTGTCATTAATGCCTGGTTTGCCGACGCTTCCCTTTCTTGGTTTGGCAGCTCTTGCAGGAGGAGGAGCGTGGTTGCGACATCGCTCACCTGTTAAGGATCAGAATGCTGAAGAGGATGCTGTCAGCCTTCCTGAAAACACGCAGTCTGGTGAGCCCCCCATTACCGAAAGCCTCCGTGTAGATTTGCTACGTTTAGAGTTGGGCTTTAATTTGCTCTCAATTGCGAGCGGTGATGGTGCGCGGTTGACTGAGCAAATCAAGGTTCTCAGAAGAACAATTGCTGGAGAAATGGGATTTATTCTGCCTCCCGTCCGTATTCAGGACAATCTTCAGCTTTCTTCCGACGCGTATGCTGTAAAAATTAAAGAAATCGAAATTGGACATGGTGAAGTACGGATTAGTCGAATTTTGGCGATGAATCCAAAAGGAGGTTTGCCAGACTTGCAGGGTGAGGAAACGCGAGAGCCGGCATTTAATCTTCCAGCATTGTGGATCGATCAAAGTGAACGAGAGAATGCGATCATCAAGGGATACACAGTCGTTGATCCAGCAAGTGTTATTATTACGCACTTAACGGAGTTGGTTCGGGAAAACATGGCCGACCTCCTGTCTTACTCCGAGACACAGAAACTTCTGGATGACATGCCAAGAGATCAGCAGAAACTGATTGTCGATCTTATTCCGTCTCAAGTGTCAGTGAGTGTTGTTCAGAGAGTTCTACAAAGTCTTCTTGCGGAGCAGATTTCAATTCGTGATCTGTCGGGTATTTTAGAGGCGCTTCAGGAAGGCTGTGGGCAAGGTCTCAAATCTGTACTGGCGTTGACCTCACATGTTCGGACCCGTTTGGCGCGTCAGATAAGCTTCGCTGTTACCGGACCAAAGGGCTATATTCCTGTTTTGACACTAAGCCCCGATTGGGAAGTCGTGTTGTCAGAGAACATGATTGGTCCTGCAGATGATCGCCAGTTGGCGCTCCCGCCATCTCGCCTGAACGAACTGGTAGGCAAGCTGAGGCAGGCTCTGGATGTAGCTTTGGGGCAGGGTGAAAACCCGGTTATTCTTGTCGCCGGGGGGATGCGTCGTCCTATACGAATGATTGTGGAACGCATTCGCCCAGTGACCATGGTTCTATCGCAAACAGAAATTTCTACTCGCGCAAAGATACGGACCGTTGGGGTGATTCAGTAAGAGCCCAAGAGAGTGCATGGCTCTCGTGTGTTGCAAGCTGCCATCTGAGTCTAAAGTGTTCGGGCTTACCTCGGACTTTATGATCGCTTATGGTCTTTGGTCATTGCTAAAGGGAATGTACCGACCATGCGTGTTGCACTGATCCAGATGGCTCCTTCGGCTGACCGGGATGCAAATATTGCTCAGGCTCAGCATCTCGTGGCGGATGCAGTAAAAGCCGAAAATCCTGTTTTGGTGGTTTTGCCAGAGGTGTGGAGTTGCCTGGGCGGGACGGCTGAGACCAAGCATGCCAGCGCTGAGCAACTCCCTGCTCCAGGAGAGTCTGGCGGCCCGTTGTATGAGGCTTTGCGCGCAATGGCGAAAGAGCATGGCATTTGGGTGCATGGTGGCTCAATCGGAGAAACCGTCTCGGGTGAGGGGAAAGACAAGTTGGCGAATACATCGCTGATTTTTGACCCTCACGGCAATGAATGCGGACGCTACAGGAAAATTCACCTTTTTGATGTGGTCACGCCGAATGGGGATGGTTATCGGGAGAGTGATAACTATGTGCCAGGTGACAGCGTAGAGGTTGTAGATATTTCAGGGGTCCCGACGGGTCTCGCCATTTGTTACGATTTGCGTTTTGCTGAGCTGTTTCTTGCATTGCGGGCCGCAGATGTGGCGATGATCATCTTGCCTGCTGCGTTTACACAGCAGACAGGGGAGGCTCATTGGGAAATCCTGATCCGGGCACGTGCGATAGAAACGCAGGCTTGGGTCATTGCCTGTGGGACAGCCGGTTGGCATACGGATGCTGCTGGAAACGAGCGTCAGACATATGGTCACTCCATGATTGTGAATCCATGGGGCGAGGTTGTTCTGAAACTGGGGGGCGAAGCCGCTTGGGGAACTGCCGATCTTGATGTCGATCAGGTGCGTCAGGTGCGTGAACGTATGCCTATTCAGGCAAATAGGCAGCTGATCTGACCGGTATGAAAATTGCTTTTGTAGCGGCGTCAACAGACGCCGCCCAGGATGCACTCGAAGTTCTGGTCGCTCGCTATGGGAACGTTCCGCTCGAAAGCGCTGATGTGGCTGTCAGTCTGGGGGGCGACGGCTTCATGCTCGAAACGCTTCATCGTGTTCTTGGCCTTGAGTTGGCCGTGTACGGTATGAATTACGGAACCATCGGGTTCCTTATGAACACGCCCAATGAAGATGATCTACCGGAACGCCTGTTAAATGCGCAGCCTTCCTTGCTGCATCCGCTGCATATGACAGCGAGGACAGTTAATGGAGAGGTGTCTGAAGCGCGGGCGTTTAATGACGTGTTCCTCTTTCGCCAGACACGCCAGACATCCCGTATTCGTATTGAGGTTGATGGCAGGACAAGGCTGGAAGAGTTGATTTGTGACGGGGTCATTGTTGCGACCCCTGCGGGATCGACGGCGTACAATCTTTCCGCGCATGGCCCCATCGTGCCCCTGAGTGCGAACATCTTACCGTTGACGCCAATTTCTGCTTTTCGTCCCAGGCGCTGGCGGGGCGCTCTCCTGCCATCAACGGCCGTAGTCAGACTGACATTGATGGACACAGACAAGCGACCCACGGCGGCAGTCGCAGATTTCAAGGAAATCCGTGATGTGGCTGAGGTGATTGTCAAAGAGGACCGCAAGCTGCATGCCACGGTCCTCTTCGATCCAGATCACGGCTTGTCCGAGCGTATTATCGCTGAACAGTTTCTGGAGTAGCTGTTTTACAGGATGGGTGTCAGTAACGGCTTACCGTCAAAGTGCGCGATGAGATTGTCGACCATCAGGTTGCCCATAATGGTCCGCGTTTCTACGGTTGCCGATGCCTGATGAGCTTGCAGGACCGTATTATCAAGCTTGAAGAACTCAGGATTGATGTTTGGTTCATTCTGGAACACATCCAATCCCGCGCCTGCAATCCGCTTTTCTTGCAAAGCTGACAGCAAAGCTGCCTCATCTACAACCGATCCGCGAGCAATGTTGATGAGGACGCCGTCTGGCCCGAGAGCTTCAAGAATTTCCGCATCAACCATATTGGCTGATCGAGGGCCTCCCGAGACTGCCAGAACGAGAATATCGCTCCACTCAGCCAGTTTCTTAAGATCACTTTCGAAGCGTACGGCGCTTTCAGGACGTGGCTTGGAATTGAAATAGGCCAGTTCCATACCGAATGCTGCTGCACGGTGGGCAATCGCTTGCCCTATCTGGCCAAAACCTGCGATGCCCATCCGCTTTCCAGTCACGCTGCGGGACAGGGGCAGCGAATTTTTTGCCCACTCGCCGGAACGAACCAAGCGGTCATTCAAGACCGTGTCACGCATGACTGATAGCGTCAGGACAATGGCCATGTCTGCAACATCATCGGTAAGGGTGCCGAGCGTTGTTGCAACACCAATTTTGCGGCGGCGTGCTTCGTCAAGGTCGATCTGATCTGTCCCGACGCCGTTGACGGCGATGACTTCTAACGCAGGAAGCGCGTCCATGAGGGGGCGCGGAAGTCCTGAACCGCCGCCAGTGGCCACCCCCCGGACTTTATCTGCGATTGACTTGAGCTGATCGAGGTCACTGTATGTGTGCAGGTTAAAATGCTCTGCAAGTCGCGCGACGATCCCGGCTGGAAAGGGGTCGATCATGAGCAGGTCAGGTTTGATAGACAAGTCGGTTCTCCTGTTGATCAGTGACGGGAGGGAAGAGTGTCGAGCTCTTTGTCCGCAAGGGCACGGCAGGCGTGTTCAACGTCGTTCCAGGTGATCGTAAAGCCGCTTTCTGGGCCATAATAAGGATCATCGACGTCTTCACCCTCTCGGCCAGGAATATGGTCGAGCATAAGGGAGAGGCGCGCTCTACTGTCCGAGGGCTGCATATTTTGCAGGTGGGTCAGATGTGAGTGATCGAGCGCAATGATGTGGTCAAAACGGTAAAAATCATCTTCGCAGATGAGGCGTGATCTAAGTGCGGAAGCGTCCAGCCCGTGTTGGCTTGCTACCTTGCAGGCTCTTGGATCTGGTGGATATCCGAGGTGCCAATGTCCAATAGCAGCTGAATCAATATCGAGTTCAAGTTCTCGCCTTTCAGCCTCTCGACGCATGGCAAGTTCAGCGAGTGGAGAGCGGCAGATATTGCCAGTGCAGACAAAGAGGAAGCTATTTAAGCGCCGGTTAGCCATATGAAAAATGCCATTGTTGCAATGGAAGTCAGTGTTCCGAAAAACAGGACGGAAGCGATTTCGCGTTCCAGAACGTGATACCGCATTGCCAGAATAACGTTGATGGAGGCACTTGGGATTGCCATCGTCAACACACTTTCCTGAAGGGCCTGCGGGGGAAGGTGCCACGCTCGAGCCAGAGCATAGATTATTCCCGGAATGACAATGTTGCGGATCCCCACAATCGTGCCCACCAGAGGACTAAAACGAACCTGCCGCGTAAAAAGGACGACGCCTGATGCGAACAGAGCTGCTCCTCCCGTCGTATGGCCGAGCAGAAGAAAAGATCCCTTTAGGAATACGGGCAGGAAAGCGCCAGCACTGACCAGTACAAGAGCTAACAGGGGCACCCAGACCACGGGCTCACGGCACGAATGAAGAAGATGCCCTACCAGTTCACGAAGTTCGTTGCGTCTTTCCGTCGTAGTATCGCGGGCCTGTCTGTTTCCGTGATCGTGTCCCATCAGAATAAGGGTTATGGGCAGCTGGATCAGGTTCATCGCTAGGGCGGCGATTGAAATCGGCACACCGCTGGCAGCCCCGAAAATCTGCCCTAAAACTGGGATACCAATAAACGGGACCGAGGGACCGGTGATTGTCATGGCAATGATGGCGGCTTCGCTCAGTCGGCGCTTCAGTGCAAAACGGAACACGCTGAAAACGGCAGCATATCCGCCCACCATTGCCAAAAGTATGAGCGCCGCTACCGGGCCAGCAGATAGAACCTGAGCTTTCGGCGTGCTCAGAATGGAGACGAAGAGTTCGAGCGGAAGGGCATAAAGCATGACCAGTCGCGTCAGAACGCCTGCCTGCTGGGCATCGAAATCTTTACGGTATGCGGCGAAATAGCCGAAGCCCAGTGTGACCAGAATGGGCAAAATAGCCTGGATGATCGTGAGCAGCAGGTTGGGCGAAGAAGTCATGAGATGCTCATAGAAAGGCAGAAGTTCCAGGTGTCGCTATTCTCTTTCGTAATGACATCGTTATCATCCGTCCATCCCTGCCGCTGGAAGCGATTGACCAAAAAGAGCGGGTGATGTCTTTGTAGAATGCTTTTGCTTCAATTCTCACTCTGGGCGAACCATGCAATCCATCTTTGACACCTTGCTCAGTTTCATTCTGATGCTGCTGGGCTTTATTGTCGCGGCCGTAGCTTTTGTGGAAGTCGCTGCGCGTGCCGTATTGAGTAGCATCGGGATACATGGGCAGTTTCAGACGGTTCTTCTTCTTTGTCTGTTATGCGCTCTAATTGTTGTGGCATTTCGTATTTTTGGACGCTTATTAGCGGTGCTTCTGACCGCTGCCTTTGTCGTGTATCTGTTGCACGCGTTGTTAGGTGTTCCTCATAATATTCCCGTCAGGGAAAACTCCTCGGAGAAGGCTATTACTCTGTAAGTATATGTTTTCCGTTATGGGAATAAATTTTTTACTATAAATGTATTTATCTCATTTTCTGAAAATATTTCTCTACAAAGGTGCGGTTGTTTTTCTTTGGTGATGGATTCTTATCTGAATTTATTTTTAAAAAATGGCGGTTTGGGGCGTACCACTTGCAAGAAATTGCTGAGCATTGAGCCATAATCCTTGAAGAATGTGGTATCTCCCCGTCGCTAGGGGGCGCTTCCAAAGCATAGCCGAGGCCAGGGGCGGAAGTCTGGAGCGTTATTTCCCGTAGCCGCTAAGGTGCCAAGGGCGCACCAAGGAGGATGGGAACCCATTTCCCCTGGGAATAGATCACTGGCTGTGCACTGCCCCCGGCACAGTCTGAACATAGGGCCATGCCGCCCTCCACGCCTTTCACCTTCGAAAGAAGTATTGATTTTGTATAAGGCTGCATGAACAACAGGCCGCCATATGTAGTGGCGGCTGTTGCATCCCCAATTGAGATATTATGGGTGATAGGATCTGCGTTGACATATGCGAGACGGGCATAGGATGCGGGTGCAGTTTTTGTTGCGGGCACTGAGCTTCCCAGAACAAGGGATTTGGCTTGCAGTGTTGTTTTTACCGTGGCTAAGCCATTGATATAAAATGCGCCATTGGGAGGCGTTACCGACGTCATCGCTTCATTTGTAGTACTGCTGAGGTTCACTGTTGTCGGAGAACCCACAGAAGCATTGTAAATATTGTTATTGCCGTTCCAGCCACCAAAAATACTGATCGCACCAGATTGCCAGCAGTTATTATTAGATATTGTAGTCTGGGATACTGTATCTGCCGGGGTGGTGATAATCATGCAGGTGCCATGCCAGATGCCAGACGTCTGATTTCCAGTCACAATTGAACCGTCTGACACGTATAATTGGTAGACAGGTGTTGTCTGGGTTGGTTGTCCACCCAGAGAATTCGCACCATTGTCCGTAATCACGGAATATACGCTCGAAGCCGTCGCGCTACCGATTGAGTAGCCGATAAAAGACCGGTTAGCTGCGGCCTGCAGGTTATTTCGTGAGACGATATTTAAGCCGCCCTGAATCCAGATACCGCCATATTTCACATTCAGGCCGTTATCTACAATCTCCATACCTTCGGATCCAGTATGATCTGCTGGAGCCATGTACACCCCGTACCCGAATGTCAGGAACCTGTTTCGAGAAACGAAGATGCCTTGGACATGATCGTGAATACGCACGGCGACCGACCCCTGCGTATAAACGCCTTGAACGCTGTTATCGTAGACATCAGAGTCAGATGAGTACTGGTCTGCGCCAGTTGTTCCTACTGCTTTCGCCACGCCCGTGAACTCGGTGAAAGCCCGAGAAAACGAGCCGTAGTTTCTATAGATACTGAAATGGCCGACATTCTGTCCGTAGAATAAGGACCCTGCTCCCGCAGACACAACAGAAGCATTTGGGTAACGTGGGTCTTTGTTAGGAACCGACATGCCGTGAATGCTGGACTGGAAATATCCAAAAAATTCTTTCGCGTTCTGGACGGTCACGAATTTTGCTTTTCCGGCCGTATCAAAAAATACGCCATCATGAATGTTGAAGCCGGACATCTTGGGAACATTTGATCCATCGAAGACCAGAAAATCTGATCCGGTCGTCGTCACAACGCCTCCGCTGTTGAAATTAATATCAACAATATTGCCTGATCCGGTTGAAATGCGGATTGGTGCGTTATTGACGCAAAGCCGACCCGCCGGGAACGTCAGTGAATTGCCGGTGGCCATAACATAGGCAAAAGCGGTCGAGAGCGCGACATGATCATCAATGGCGGCGTTACATTTGGCGCCGAAATCCAGAGGGCTGAGAATGCGTCCCAGATGATCGGCAAGTGTATGCGCTGTCGGAGCTCCGATCGCTCGTGCCACGGAAGTGGTGACGTCAAGACCTGAGGCTGAACCGCCCTGAATGCTGGGATTTCGCATCCGCCCGTTGACGGCATCAGACCTGACAGGATCTTCCGGATTTCCAGCTGGAGTATAAGATCGCCAGCTTGGCACGGCACTCACGGGATCGGCCACTGCATGCCTCGTGTAAGGCAGTAATAAGACGGCGATGAAAACTGTCCTCACGAGTTTCATGTCACAGGCTCTCCTCATGCCTCAATCGCTATTTTATAATGCAGGCTGATGTCACGTTTGATCGTCATAGTAGGCCAAACACATGTTTGTAACGTACTCGCACTTTTTGGGTCATTACATGTGGAGGGTCGGTCCCTTCACACAAGCATTTGCGTCAAAGTGGGTGTGTTTGAGATACGGTGCCGATACTAACCGGTCATCTGAGGTTAGTGGCACCGTGTGGTAAATTTGGCCTTAGGCCGCGGAAATTTCCAAGGTGAGTGGACAAGCGGCGTACTGAAAAAACTGGCGTCTTCAAAATCATTAGAGGTGAAGGAATGCGGACAATTTCTAACCGGCCCCATCTTAATGGCTTTCCGAAGTGATTCGA
Organism: Gluconobacter sp. GP1; assembly: GCF_032913585.1. NCBI lineage: Bacteria > Pseudomonadati > Pseudomonadota > Alphaproteobacteria > Acetobacterales > Acetobacteraceae > Gluconobacter > Gluconobacter sp. GP1. The sequence goes on along the minus strand of NZ_JASGXC010000005.1, from coordinate 6,301 downwards.
TGCGAATGGAAAGTAAAAACCTAATAGTGACTAAAAGTTTGGCGATATTTTATCACTGTTTCAGAGATTTTTAGTGTGTAAATTCCTCTGAATAGGGGGGGTATGCAAAAATTATTAAATAAAAAATTTATTGGAAAATACGAAAATTATCGTGACTGTAAAGCGTAGGGAAAATGTAAAATATTACTCGGGAGTGGAGAAAGAGGGGCTTTGTGTGGTGTCCGCGAGAGGAATAGATTTCTCTAATAAAATCATAGTCTTGCGTTTTAATACAGCTCTAATGTCACCATATAAAATCAATGACTTAGAGGGAAATTGTAAAACAATGATCCTCTCAGTCTAAGGCGTTCCGCGTAACTTGCTGAAATTCCTAGCAAACAAAATTTCATTTCAGAATTCATTTGACGTGGCCCTTTTTGTTCTCTTTCTGTTCTCGATGAGCAGGAGGAGAACATGGCGTATCAAGGCGACCGCACCACGGGTTTTGCATCACCCGCAGCTGACAATATCGAGGGCACCATCGACCTGATGACGGCCGTTTTGGATCTGCGTCAGCCAAGCCGCTATCCCGTCCGCGTCGAAGGTGATGCCCTGGTCGGAAGAGGAATCAAGCATGGCGATATTCTTGTGGTCGATTCTGCCCTAGCCCCACGGGCGGGTGTCGTCGTAATCGCCAGCGTCGGAGATGAGTTGCGCGTTTGCGAGCTGACACAGCGTCCCGATGGATGGTGGCTTCGCCCATCAGGAGCTACTAAACCTGTCCAGGTCGATGATGACACCGACGTCTCAATCTGGGCTGTAGCGACCGGCTTGGTTCGCACACACGTCTGATGCGTGTCTTTGGTCTTATTGATGGCAATTCATTCTATTGCTCGTGCCAGCGTGCTTTCGAGCCGCGCCTGAAGCGCAAGCCAGTCGTGGTTCTTAGTAATAATGACGGCTGCGCCATAGCCAGAACACGCGAAGCTAAAATCCTTGGGATCAAGATGGGCGATCCCTGGCACTTCGCCCGCAAACGCCCTGAAGCTCGACCGGTCGTCTGGTACTCGTCCAATTATGCCCTTTATGCCGACATGTCCCGCCGGATGTACGAGGTTCTTCAGGCGCGCGTTCCTGCTGTAGAGCCCTATTCGATCGATGAAATGTTCCTCGATCTGACAAGCCTGCCAGGTGACTTGTATCAGCGCTGTAAGGATATCAGGGAAGCTGTCTGGCAAGAGGCAAAAATTCCCACCTGCGTCGGGTGGGGACCAACAAAGACGATCGCCAAGCTGGCGAATGGTTTGGCCAAGGATCACGCGCGCTTGGAAGGGCTATGTGACCTAACAGATCCGCATATCCGGGCGGAATGGTACGCTGTCACCAGCATTGAAGAGGTCTGGGGGATTGGAAGGCAAACCGTAAAGAAACTGCAGTCGATAGGCGTCGAGACAGTGTCAGACTTTGTGTCACTGGACCCAAAATCAATCCGGAATCTGCTGACTGTCGTAGGGGCTCGCGTCCAGGCGGAACTGCGTGGACAGTCGTGCCTTGCGCTTTCGGATGTTTCGTCCAGTCGGAAAAGTATTGCCTCGACACGGACCTTTGGCCGCATGCTGACAGAATGGTCCGAGATCCGTGAATCCGTTGCTCATTACGCGGCCAGAGCGGCAGAAAAGCTTCGCGCCGAACATCTGGAGTCCGCTCACCTATCTGTTCTAATCCAAACCAATCCTCATAATGGCGACCCTTGGTACGCTAAGCATGTCGGTGCGGCGATTGAGCCTACGTCTGACACTCGGGATCTGATCCGACATGCCACGGAGCTTGCAGAAGCTGTTTGGCTTCCAACCTATCGCTATTTCAAAGCAGGCGTGATCCTGACTGACCTTAGACCGGCCGGTCAGCAATCTCAGCTTTTTTCAATACGAGAGCCGAAAGTCTCATCCGCTGCTATGGCTGCGATGGATGCGATCAATGCGCGATTTGGGGCGGGCATCATCCGCCCGTCTTCCACGGGACTGGGTCAGACTTGGCGTCCCAGGACATCATTGCTTTCTGCTCGCTACACAACCCGTCTCAGTGAAATTGTAAATGTGCGAAGTTGGTAGGTTTATAATGTCCGGTTCCTTCTCATGTCGGTCATTTAGCGCGTCGATTTGTTTTGCTAATCGTGGACATGAGACGTTGCTCTCTCCGTAACCCATTCGGGTTGAGAGCGGGATGCCTCCTGACGTGAGTGATATCTTGCCTCATAACAGGCATTCTAATCAGGTTCTGTGCCGCGTGCGTTCTGATCGTCTACGATATGTGGGCGTGGAAGCACGTTTCTGCGGCTCTCATTTCGGTCAGCAGCCTTGAAATTAGAAGATACCTGTTTGACTCAATGTTACGTTCATGACGTCACATGGGAGAATCGCTTGCGTATCAAACAGGTAGAAATCATCGGCCATCCGGGGATCGGTGATGTTGTCGTATCGTTCACGGATCCAGCAGGATCTAGCTACCCACTTATCGTGCTTGCTGGCGGCAACGGCATAGGCAAAACTGCGATTTTGGATGCAATCCAAAAGACTTTCGAGAGCGATGGAAATGCTCAGATCGGACGGGTCAGCTTGACGCTGGAAATTGAGCCGACGGATCTCGCGCGGTTTGTCGGGCCTACAAATGGCGCAATCTCGCCCGCCTCACCGGTAGTCAGCGCCAGCCTAAACTTCGACAATAGCATACCCAACCCTTGGCCTTATACCAATCTCGATTGGGTCACTCCCTCCGGTCCCGTAAGATCTCTGATCGATTCTCAGCATTCTCCGTGGAAAGGAGTATTCAAAAGCTTCCTCAGCGAGGCTGCGCTCGATTTTCGTGTTCAAACTTTGAGGAGCGTAACAACGCTAACGCTCGACGAACCAAATGCTACATCGCAAAGAAGTGGCCAAGATCTCGCCCAACGGATTGGCCAGCTTCTTGTTGATATTCGTGCTGCTGACGCGGAGGATTTGAGCGCATGGGTAGAGAGAAACCCAGGTGTGGCTCCGCCTCCCTCCGTCACGAACGTCCGCTTCGGACGTTTTGAGAAGGCGTTCAACGCGATGTTTCCATACAAACGCTTTCAGAAGATCGAGCGCAGCAACGGAGAAATACGCGTTGAATTTATAGAATTCGGTAGGACTAGCACGCTCAATACGCTGAGTACCGGTGAGAAGCAGATCGTTTTTCGAGCGGGCTTCCTCCTGCAGAACCTTCAGGCAGTTAGTGAGGGAATCGTACTAGTAGACGAACCCGAATTGAGTTTGCATCCTGAGTGGCAAGCTAGGATTGTTGATTTCTATGTGGCGCTTTTAAGCGACGCTCAAGGCAGACATCCTCAGATAATTTTCTCCACTCACTCGCCATTTATTGTTCATGGGGCAGCGGGCGCAAAGCCGATCATTTTAGAGAAGGATCCGGTTACAGGCAGGGTCACTGAGATGGCCGCGCCTCTTTACCCATCGTCCTCCGGATCTGAAGCCGTTCGCGCTTTCAACATCGAGGCATTCCTTCAAACGGCTGTACAGCCCTTGCTGATTCTGACGGAGGGAGAAACTGACGGCGAAATTTTGAATACTGCCTGGGACAAGCTAAGATCGGGGAAGCCACGCTTCTTCGAAACCAGAGCGGCGCTTGGAGATCGCAATATTTCCATAACGTTGAACGATCAGGAACTGTTCAACCGATTGGGATCGAGAATGATCGTTGGATTATTCGATTTTGATGGCGCGTTCAATCAGTGGAATGGGGTTTGGCGCCAAAACGCCAGGCCGCTCGTTTCTACAACGGAATCGGCTGGTTTGATCAAGCGACATACTGAAGGTTTGGGATGGGCGATGCTCTTACCGGTTCCATCCTACAGGGCGGATTATGCCAGTCGAAGCCTCAAAGGTAATTCGGCCCTATCGATCGAACTCCTTTTTAAAGACACGGACATACCAGCTGGCATGCTCGATGCTAAGCAAATGCCGCTCGGCGCACAGATTCCATATTTCAAAGACGACCAAAAGACGGCATTCGCCACGCATGTGAAAAGTCTTCCAGCATCGTCTTTCTCAGCTTTCGAGCCGCTGTTGGCTCGGTTGGAGGAAATCTATTCAGGCGCAATCTAGCAACGAATGTATGCATCGTAGTAGGCACGAAAGGTATCTCGTAGAAATATCTCTCCAAAAAAGTCTAACGTCCATAAGCTGATTTTGAATGAATAAGTCGAAGATCAGTTTTATGGCGCCTGTCTGCGAGCATCATCCGGCTACAATTGGGCAGGAGGACGTCGCGAAGATTGTTCAATATGAACCGTCCGGTCGACTAATTATTCTGCCCAATAGCCGATCCGCTTTCCCCCCCTTATCAACCATTACACGCTCGGACCTGATCACGCAGGCCGATGTAATCTCCTATCCAGCGGACTACCTGTATTTGTGTGTTTCCTTGAATCTCCCTGGCCAATTCTTTTTGGTCCGCGTTTGAATAAGAAACAATGGTGGGACAGGGCACATAGCGGACAGAGGTACAACCTGTCAGGGCGAGCCCGAGAACAATCCACTTCATGCGTTGCCTCTGTTTAATCTCGCCAAGATATCGCTCTCAGTTGCTGGTTTATCCGCTTCAGCCTCAGCCATGGCTGAAGCCCGATCGAGAGCGCCTTGCGCATCTTTCACGTCCTGGTCGGCCGTATCGGCTTTCTGCGATTTACCCCCGGCTTTATAGAGCCCGAGGGACGACGCCACGCCCACAAGGAGCATGACGCCCAGAATCACCAGATTGGCGGTACTCACTGGGCAGGCGCTTCCATCGCCGGCTGAACGGCCGGACCGGCAGCGATGACACGCTCCAGTTCCGTGGCACCTGCCAGCGTTTTAGTCAGAGCAGCATCGAAAGCCGTGATATCGATATGCTCGGCCAGCTTCGACATAGAGGCCGCCAGAACCCCCTGAAGTACGAGACCGCCGACGCTGATGCCCTGCTGGACCGAGGGTGTGTCAGCCTTGCCCAGAGACTGGTTCACAAGACCTTCAAGGGCGGTAACAGAACTAAAAGCCATTGGTGCTTCTTCCATAAAAAAAGCCGCCTCAATGGGCGGCATTGCATCCGACGGTCTGACAGCTGGGGTGCTGCCTCCTTCGGAGATCTGAGGAATGAGGATAATCGAGCCAGGACCGGCAGAAGGGTTCATTCAGGTCGGCGCTTTGGGCTTTCCCTTGCTGTCGAGGATCTGCACACCACTGTCCGCGCCAGCCTTTTTTAGAAGCGGCGCTTCAGCCCGTGTCGTCAGAACGGCCGTCATGCCGATCTTATAAATGGCAGATGCGTATTTCTGCTCAAACGCCAGAATACTCATGATCTGGTAAAGGCGTGTCCACCTCGAACCGGGATCCGGCGGTGCAATTCTGGAGCGAAGATATCCGCAGACATTCAAGAGGATTGATATGCCCACCAAGATCAAACCGACGCAAAAGAGATAAGCTGGAGGAACAAACCTCAGCAATGAAGCAAGATCCACAACTGTGTCTCCACATATGGAAAAACCGCCCCTCTGGGACGGCTTTTGATAAGAGCGATGAAAATTTAAGATGCTCGCAGAGCAGGGTTGCCAGCTGCGACTATGGCGCCAAAGGCGTACCCAGGAGGACAGGAACCCATTGCCCCCCAGAATAGATTACTGGCTGCGCGTTCCCCCCGGCACAGTCTGAACACAGAGCCATGCCGCCCTCCGCCCCCTTCACCTTCGATAGAAGCGTCGATTTTGTATAAGCCTGCATAAGCAACTGGCCGCCGTATGTGTTAGCGGCTGTTGCATCGCCGATCAGGATATTATGGGTCGCCGGATCAGAGTTGAAATATGCAAGATTGGTGTAGGATGCAGGGGCATCTGCTGTTGCCGGAACCGACGTTCCGAGGACAAGAGAGCTAGCCTGTAATGTCGTTTTTACGACAGCTAGACCATTGATATAAAAGACGCCCTTAGGCGGCGTAACCGAAGTCAATGCCTCATTTGAAATATTACTGAGGTTGACCGTTGTGGAAGAACCTACATACGTATTGTAAACATTATTACTACCATTCCAGCTGCCAGAAATACTGATCGCACCAGATTGCCAGCAGTTGTTATTGGATATTGTGCTTTGAGACACCGTATCTGTAGGAGAAACTATCGTCATACAGCTCCCATGCCAGATGCCGGACGTCTGATTTCCTGTGACCACAGATCCGTCAGAAACATATAACTGATATACAGGAGTGGTCTGGGAGGACGAGCCACCGAGTGAGTTTGCGCCGTTATCCGTGAATGTGG
>NZ_JASGXC010000004.1:13402-226368 GCF_032913585.1 Gluconobacter sp. GP1 | reverse complement strand
GCACCAAAACGCCGCCAACATATCCCTTCCAATTCCATATTCAATTTTCAAAGATCATCATCTCAAACCGTCCCGGCCAGACCCTCGAAGAAGGCCCCGCCGCGTCGGTGAACGGGCTTATACGGCCCACACCCATCACTGTCAAACAATCATCATACTACACTTATCCACAAGAAAAATGACTGTAAATTGGGGAAAATGCGAGAAATCCACACTTTCCACCCTTTTAGCCCCCAGAAAAAACTTTCATTTTCTGCATTTTTCTTCTGAAATCTTTGTCCCGCGTCAGAAATCCGGCCAGTTCGGCGCCAGATGCCCTCCCATCCTTAAAGGAGCGACGCGGACAGCCAGACCTGTGGCGTCGTTTGTCTCGACCATCAGACCGCAAACTGTCGCCTCGCCTTCTGCTGGCTGAGGGCGCTCCCCTGGGATTTTACGGATCAGTCGATGAAGGGACGCCTCCTTCCCCATGCCAATGACACTGTCATAGTCACCACACATGCCGGCATCCGTCTGATAGGCCGTGCCTTTGGGAAGAATACGATGGTCTGCCGTCGGCACATGCGTATGTGTTCCAACAACCAGCGACACCCGCCCGTCGAAGAACTGACCAAAGCCCATCTTCTCACTGGTCGCTTCCGCGTGAATGTCTACGACAATTGCATTCACGGTCACGCCAAGCCGATGACGGGACAGCAGTTCACCAACGACCCGAAAGGGATCATCCAGCGGGTCCATGAAAATTCGACCCATGACATTAACCACCAGAGCGCGGCGACCACGCTCCAGATCTATAATGTAGCTCCCCTGCCCCGGCGTCCCTGCGGGATAGTTAATGGGGCGCACGATATTAGGCATCTGACTGATGTGGCTCACCATATCGCGCCTGTCCCAGGCGTGGTTGCCCAATGTGATGACATCTACACCGGCAGAGAACAGGCTTCTCGCGATATCAGGGGAAAGGCCATAACCATGTGAAGCGTTCTCCGCATTCACGACAACCAGATCCAAAGAGAGCTTTTTACGCCACTCCGGCAAGTTGTCGGTTATTGCTTCACGTCCACTCCGACCTACAACGTCGCCCAGAAACAGCAGTCTCAACAGTCAGCCTTCCAAATTATAAGGCCTCGTCTGAATCGTCTCTTTTTCAGTGACGACAACAGAGAGGGGAATATCGTACGGCCCAACGGGAATGCTTTTCATTTCCTGAAAGGCAAAACCGAAGCCAATTGCGGGCACATTCAGCTGCGCCAGGGTGCGGTCATAATAACCGCCCCCATAGCCCAAGCGAAAACCGTTCCGGTCAAACGCCAGGAAAGGAACAAGAACAAGATCAGGAACAAGGATGGGGCCATCAGGATGAGATGTCCCAAAGCGACCTGCCAGCATGGGCGTCTTTTCGCTCCACTCCCGAAAAACGAGAGGCGTTCCCTTTGGCGTCGTCTCAGGCAACGCAACGCGTTGCCCATCACGAGCCAGCCGGGAACACAAAGGTCGAAGATCAATTTCTCCCGGCAGAGGCCAAACTGCCGCTACGCTCGGAGCATCATAAGTCTGAACGGTTTTGAAAATCCGTTCCAGAAGGTCCGCTTCTGCATGCGCTGGCGCATTTCTGCGCTTCTCAGCCATGAGGTCGCGGAGTTCTTTTTTTTGCTGATCGATGGAAGAAATCTGTGGAGCCGCCAAAGCCGTTGGTCTTTTCAGCCCTCCTAGACCTGCAAGTGCAGGTGGGCACCGGTTAACGTGACCAGGGCCACGACAGAGCCAGTTCCCGTAGGAATGCTTATCGGCCCGGGGGTTGATTTGCCTGACGCACCAGGCAGCTCCGAACTACATATTAGACACTGCGGAAAGATATTCAACGGGAACCCGTCGATTACCCTTCCTTTTCGAGTGTCTCAGCCAAACCCTCAACCTGCTGCGTCAAATGTGCGAGCCTCGCCTGGCGGGATTCCGCGATACGCAAGGCCGCTTTGGCTTCTTCAACAGTCGCCAGCATATCATCCGGAATCGGGCGGCGCTTCAGCTCGAAAATTTCGTCTGCCATCAAGAGCGCAGCCATCATAAGTGTCTTGGACTCGCTGGCGGCCCCACCAAGGGTCCTCGCCCGCTGAAGCCAGCTCTCAACCTGGCGTGCCATGGAATAAAGATGGTGTTCTTCTCCATCCTGGCAGCCAACACTGTAAACATACCCGTTCAGACGAATGGAAACCTGCCCCATGGCTCATTCTCCCTTTCGTTCAAGAATTCCGCGGATACGCACACATAAAGCATCGATGTTTGCGGCAATCTCTGGCAGGTCGGGAGCTGAACGCGCCTCGCGCTCACGCTCTTCCCGCATTCGGGCCTGCTGCTCCATCGCAGTGGCAATTCGTCCCACCGCTTCCTCAAGACGATCAATAGTCCTATCGTCCTGCAGAGATCCTGTCTGCTCGCTCAAAACGCGCTCTTTCCGTTCATGCCATCACTATGCCGAATACTATGACCGACACATCTCATCCTAGACTACCTGCTCAGGAAAGACCCGAACCCTTCATCAGGTCAAGCGCTGCACCTTCTCTGATGCTGCCAGTTTTCAGTATTTCTTCTTACCCTGAAATGACCAGACTTAGAGCACAGCACTCTCAGCCCTTTCTGGCACTCTCCCCTGACGGCGCAGGAAACAGCTTCGGAATTCCCTGGTGGCTGGATGTGGTGCAGGAGCAGAAAGCTTTTTCCATTCTGGATTGTGGCGCCTCCGCAGCTTTGGCGCGCATGGCACTCCTGGCGGGGATTGGATGGGTTGTTTGCCAAGCGTCTCAGCAGCAAATGAGAGCTTTGAAGTCAGACAAACTCCATGAAACGAGAGTCCTTGCGGGCCGCCCTTCCCCTACTCCACGGCGACGCTAGCCCGCCGCGCGTGAATCTGCGAAACTCTGCACATGATACCTTGCGATCTTTATCCCGTTCTGCCCGCTACATTCGAAACAGCCGCAATGCTTGATGCATTGCCGGGGCTACTCGCACGCCCCGAGGTCACTGCACTGCGTTTTCCAACAGCCCACAACCTCGAGAAAAAGCAGCTTTCCAAATTCGTGAGTCTGCTTCACGAGAATGACGTCGCTCTGATGCTGGATGTGGCGGATGTAACGGTTTCTATCTCGCCAGATCTTTTAAAGGTGGCTGATGGTATCCACGCGCCGTCACCAGACAATCTGCCTGCCCTGCGCAAAATAGCAGGAGAAAATATTCAGATTGGATGCTTCTGCCAAAGCCGGGACGAAGCGATGCAGGCCGGAGAAAGCGGCGCGGACTACATCGCCTTCCCTTCAGAACATGCAGACATGATTAAGTGGTGGACGTCCGTAATGGAACTTCCTGCCGTGGCCGAAAACATTGTATCGGCCGAAGCTGCACTGACCGCCAGAGATTCTGCTGCTGACTTCCTTGCCATCCCTCTAAAGCTGGATGGCAGTGATCAGGACATTGTCATCCAGCTGATAAGCGCACTCAGCACCTAAAAAAGTGGCGCGCTTTTCTTTGATTCAGTGAGAAACAGGAAGCAGCGCGTCCCGCATGAAATACAGAACACCATTGGACTGCGGCAGCGAATGGCTCCACAGATGAGCCACCTGCCCGGCGGGATTATTCAGGAAAATTTCGCCTGTCCGCGCGTCAATATGCACGCTGATGATATCCCCATACAGCGTCTTAAGACCGATACCCTGACCATGGTTTCTGGCGATGGCCTTGCGAATGGCTTTTTCGTCCCATTTTCCTGATGCGATCGTATAGCCCAGAATATGGGTCAACTGACCCTTCATCGCAGGGGCCATCAGCCCGCCAGGCCAGCGGGCCGAAAGCTTTTCCATAGCCTCATTTGGAATGGCGAAAACAGTATAAGGGCCCGGTCCCGTGATCCAGGGCACCAGACCAACATGCCGGATCGCAGCCGTATAGTCGGCCAGTTCCACGGACGCAGCGATATTTTCGTCCAGTGGACGATCATCATACGACGGGGATGCAGGCCGGTGATAAGCGACCGGCGTGCTCGGCTCGTTATTCTTGGGCTTTTCGAACGCATCGGCGACAGTGTCAGGCATGTAAGACATGGACGTCTTTGCCTTTGTCTCGAAACTGTCCTGATAATTATGCGACCAGTCCGTCCCATGACATCCTGCCAGAGCTAACCCCAGCAGGGCCACTGCGCCCGAACGAAGACCCGAGAACCGGGTCCAAGCGCCGGGGGCAGAGGAAAAACCGAATCGCACATGCATGTCTGGTCACACCGTCTTAATAAACAGGACGCAGAACCATAGACGAGGAAACCGGGTTCAGCACCCGTCCCCGCGCATGGTCCATCCCACGACGTGACCGCTTACCAGTTCAAACGTCGTCTGACAGCTTGTGTTGTAATAGGTCGCGGGGAAACCGCCACCCCAGCCGCCGCCGTAGCCACCATAGCCGGGTCCACCCCAGCCACCGCCCCAACCGCCGCCCCAGCCACCATAGCCGCCGCCCCAGCCGCCCCAACCCCAGCCGCCGCCACCGGAATACTGGGTCTGGTTGTCGATATAGGCGAGGAACGAGTGACCTTCTGCCTGGTAGTCTTTCGTCGGGACGCCAAACTGGCGAATGACGTCCACTTCAGACTTCCCGACCATCGAATCGAGAACCTTGCGCTGCTGCAGGGTAGGAACCTCACAGGCGGAAAGAGCCAGAAGAGCGACGACGGAAAGCAGCTTTGCCTTTTTCATTTTCTTTGTCCCCGGCTGTGTGACCAGCACAGATATGTTTCTTCGTGAGACGTTCTAGCCCGTTTGGAGATAGAAACGGATTAAAAGTCCTGCAAGTTTCAAAACGGCTATGCCAACCACAAAATGTCACGGATTGCAGGCGCCCCCGTCGCAAGCATGACGAGGCGGTCAAACCCCAGCGCAATACCAGAACATGATGGCATATCTGGCAATGCCGTCAAAAAAGCTTCATCAAGCGGCCAGTCCTGATCGGGCGAAATGTCGAGTCTTCGTTGCCGATCTGTAGCGAAACGTTCGCGCTGCTCTACAGGATCCGTCAATTCTTCGAACGCGTTCGCCAGCTCGATCCCACCAATATACAGTTCAAACCGCAAGGCTGCCCTCGCGTCCGACGGATCTTTGCGGGCAAGAGCCGCCTGCTCTGCAGGCCAGTGCGTCAGGAAAGTGGGTCTTTCACGCCCAATCACCGGCTCAATACGCTCCAAAAGCAGCCGAAAAAAGAGATCTTCCCAGGTCTCACCGTTTCTGAGCACCGCGCCCGCCTGTGTCGCCAGAGCTTCTGCATTCCCGGCTGTCGCCAGAAGGTCTGCACCTACATATCGTGCAAAAGCATCCTGCATTGTCAGACGTTCGAACGGTACAGACAGGGGAATTAGTCTTCCGTCCCTATAGACCTGTTCCGGCAAAAGAGCCCTGACGTAAGACTCCGTCTCATCCATCAGGCCGGCAAGATCAGCTTCAGGCGCATACCATTCCAGCATCGTGAATTCCGGAACATGCGTGGAGCTACTTTCTCCATTGCGCCAGACCCGGGCGAGCTGGAAGATCGGTAGCCCCGTGGCCGCTACAATTCGTTTCATCGCAAATTCGGGACTGGTATGCAGGAACCGTGCTTCACGGCCTCCATCAGGCTGCTCTAGTTCTGTCCGGAAGCAGCGAAGATGCACTTCTTCCCCCGGAACCGGAACCGCGTAAGGCGTTTCGACATCCAGATAACCACGATCATCGAAAAATTTTCGCGTAGCCTGCACCATCGCAGCCCGGCGCCTGAGCAACGGCAGGCGTTCAGCAATCCGGTCATGATCGGATGAGGAATGGGTCATAAGGGAAGAGTTCCTGTTGCAACACACAGCCAGCCAGCGTTAGAGCCACCACATGCACGATATGGTCAAGACAACGAACAAGCGGCATGTGCTGCGCACACCATCTGATCTCATTCAGGCAGGTCTAGCTCCGGAAGCCGACAGAGCGACCCTTGATGCTGTCAGCAGCCACTTTGCGACAGCTATTCCACCTGCGTTTCAGGCACTGATTGAAACCTCAGACGACCCTATCGGAAAGCAGGTCATCCCTGACATCCGGGAACTGACCACGCAGCCCTATGAAACCGTTGATCCGATTGGGGATGATGCGCTGTCCCCCGTCAAAGGGATCGTACATCGTTACGAAGACCGCGCGCTTCTGAAGCCCCTGTTGATCTGTCCACTTTACTGCCGTTTCTGTTTCCGACGGGAGCATGTTGGCCCCGATGGTGGCCTTCTGACGGATAAAGAGCTTGAAACTGCGCTTGACTGGGTTCGGGCGCATCCCGCCATCCGCGAAATCATCCTGACGGGCGGTGACCCTCTAATGCTCGCGCCACGCCGACTGAAACATATCGTTCAGTCCCTCTCGGCGATTCCGCATATCGAGACCATCCGTATTCATTCCCGTGTTCCCGTAGCAGACCCGGCCCGCATTACACCGGACCTGTTGGATGCCATGGAAACAGATCGCGCCATGTGGCTCGTTGCGCACATCAATCACGCGCGGGAAATGACAGACGAGGCCCGCAAGGCAGTTCGCGCCATTCTTTCGCGCGCCATTCCGGTTCTGTCCCAGTCTGTTCTTTTAAGGGGGGTGAACGATACGGAAGCCTCTCTAGAGGCGCTTTTGCGCGCGCTCGTGACGGCACGCATCAAGCCCTATTACCTGCATCACCTCGACGCCGCACCGGGAACCAGTCACTTTCAGGTTCCCGTTGAAGAAGGTCGTGCTTTGCTGGGCCGCCTTCGTGGACGCGTCACAGGCCTGGCATGGCCGACATATGTTCTCGACATTCCCCACGGCAAAGGGAAAGTCCCACTGGGGCCGGATTACCTGTTGCCTGGCGAAAAGGGCAAAGTCCGTACACCTCAAGGAGAAATTGCGGATTTTGAAGGTTAAGGCCTATCGCTCAGGTCATCGGAATGCTGGCCTGATTCAGCCTTCAACTCTAACCACCTAAACTGCGGACAAGCTTGCTCAACACGATAGAGCATTGCCCAATGACGAACTTTGGAGCTGCTTACCCAAAGAACTGGTACGCAGCCCCGAGCCCCTGCTTTACCCTTCCGTCTTCGGAAACAGATGCGTCGCATGCGTGACGGCGCCACCCGCACGGATAGCCGCTGCCACCAGAGCAATCTCTGAAAGCTGAGCGTCTGTTGCCCCTGCCTCACGCGCAGCCTTGGCATGAAGTTCGATGCAATACGGGCACTGCGTGGTCAGCGCGACAGCAACCGCAGCGAGCTGCTTGGTCAGTGCGCTGACAGTTCCGTCTTCAAATGCAGCGCGATCAAACTGCCAGAAAGCGTCCATCCCCTTGCTGGCGTTCGCTTCGAGATGGGAAATACGGGAAAGATTTTTCATGTCGTACATGAGAGCAAGCCCCTGAGTTATCCGTCCCCGCCTGCACGACAGGGCCATTGCGAGCATGAACCCCTCTCACTTTTCCTCCAAGAGCGACATCCTTCACACTTTCCTGAGTTATTCGGCCCACTCCGGCCGCCTTGCGCCTTGCCGAAATCCCCTTCACGGCGCTAGAAGCCCACAAGACGTGATAAGAAACCCACTATTGCAGGGTCAGGACAACACATGAAGCAACAAGCCAACCTTATCCGCGCCGGTCAGGTCATCGAGCACGATGGCCGTCGCTGGACGGTTCTCAAGCAGCAGATCATCACCCCGGGTAAGGGTGGCGCGTTTATTCAGGTTGAAATGCGTGACCTGAAGACGGGCAACAAAACGAACGAGCGCTGGCGCACCGCAGACACCGTTGAGCGCCTGATCACGGAAGACAAGGACTTCACCTATTCCTACATGGACGGTGAAAACATCGTTCTGATGGACCCGGAAACATTCGAGCAGGTTATCCTGCCAACCGATATCCTGGGTGACCAGCTTCCGTTCCTGCAGGACAACATGGAACTGAGCGTCAAGCTTGTGGAAGGCGACGCCGTTGGCGTGACCCTGCCGCCGCATGTCACGCTCGAAATCACCGAAGCGGACCCGGTCGTGAAAGGCCAGACGGCCTCATCGTCCTACAAGCCAGCCATGCTCGCCAATGGCGTTAAGACCATGGTTCCTCCTTTCATTGAAGCTGGCGAGCGCATCGTTGTCCGTACGGATGATGCGTCCTACGTCGAGCGCGCCAAGGACTGATCATGCGTCTTTCCCCGCACATGGCCGTCATGCAGAACGCAGCGCAGAAGGCCGCACGCCGCCTGCTCCGCGATTTTGCAGAGGTCGAGCAGCTTCAGGTCAGCATCAAGGGTCCGGGAGACTTCGTGTCCCAGGCCGACCTGCGTGCAGAAACCATCATCCGCGAAGAACTCGCCCGCGCACGTCCAGGCTATGCCTTCCTCATGGAAGAATCAGGCCCCTCGGGCGGGGATAACTGGACGTGGCGCTGGATTGTCGATCCGCTGGACGGCACGACGAACTTCCTGCACGGCATTCCGCACTGGGCCATTTCCATTGGCCTTCAGCGTCGCCTGCCGGATGGTACGGTCGAACTGGTCTCCGGGCTGGTTTACAATCCTGCTGCCAACGAAATGTTCTGGGCTGAGAAAGGCATCGGCGCATTCCTGAACGAGCGCCGCCTGCGCGTTTCCGCACGACGGAACATGCAGGAAGCCGTGTTCGCCACAGGTATTCCGTTCGCAAAGGTCCCCAGCAGCAAACGCCTGCCCTTCGCACGCGTTCTGGGTGCTCTCATGCCGCAGGTTGCAGGCATCCGCCGCTTCGGCGCCGCTGCCCTTGATCTCGCATGGGTCGCAGCTGGCCGTTACGAAGGTTACTGGGAATTCGGCATCAAGCCATGGGACTGCGCAGCGGGCCTGCTGATCGTTCGGGAAGCTGGTGGCCACGCCACTGATCCGGACGGACAGGAGCTTCATGACCTCGACGACGACGTCAATGTTGTTGCCGGAAATGCCCAGCTTCATGGCACTCTGCGCGGTATCGTGCATGAGGCTTTGAACCGGGAGTAAGCAGAAGTCTCTCCTGCCCCATTGCGGGAGGATGGAACGCTCGGTTAGGATCGGTCCCCTATGTACAGGCCGATCCTAACCTCCCTCTCAGTGGCGGCCCTTCTGGCCTGCCTTCAGCCTTCTGGGGCGCATGCCCAGGTCACCAGCAATCTGGATGATCTTCCCAGTGGCAAACCGACTGCCGTTGCAAAACCTGCAGTCCCTTCCCAAACCACGCATCGAGCCGCAGCGACGCCTTCTCCATCGCGGAGTACGGCTCCGCACAGCGCCTCTGCACCTACAGGTACAGGCAAAACGACGGTCCCTGCCGTCCCCGCTACACCGCCACCACCTGTTGTGCTGCCTCCGCCTTTCGTCCCCATTCAGACGCATGCGCCCGCTCCACCGGTTGATATCAAGGCCGTTGCTGATGCGAAGAGCAGCACGACAGCTCTGCCAGAGGGTGGACTGCGCGTGATTTTCGCGCCGTCGAGTTCAGATCTCACCGATGAGAGCCTCAAAGCCCTTACGGCCTATGGCGCCTCGCTCAAGGATCAGCCTGAAAAACGTATCATCCTGACAGCCTATGCCACTGTGCCAGGTGATGACATTTCAATGCCAAGGCGCATTTCCCTTGCACGAGCACTGGCTGTACGCTCCATTTTCATCAATGCTGGCGTTGCAACCACGCGTCTGTATCCCCGCGCCATGGGACGTCCGGACAAGGGCGATGTCAATCCGGCTGACCGTCTCGATATCGTCACTGAGCAAAATCCGCCGCCCTCCGATTCCGCAACCCCGGCAAACGGCACGCCATAAGCCAGGAAAGACCCGCCGTGACCCGTCCCACCACCTTCCTTCTGCGTATGGGCGTCTTTCTCGCCGCCGTTGCGCTTCTCGCAGCGTCTATGGCCAAGACGCTCCTGAACGCCTTCAATGCCAACCCGAAGCTGGATGCCGTCATTCTGGGCGTTCTGATTTTGGGAATTATCTGGAACCTGCGCGTTGTCCAGCGGCTCATGCCGGAAGTTCGCTGGGTGGAAATGCTCCGCCAGCCCCGCGCAGGGCTTGCAGCTCCAAACCCGCCCAAACTGCTCGCCCCAATGGCGAGCATGCTGGCCGCACGCAGTCGCACGGACCGTCTGACCCTCTCGACCCAGACCACGCAGGCCATGCTGGACAGTCTCTCGTCCCGATTGGATGAGAGCCGCGAAATTTCGCGTTATATGACGCAGTTGCTGATTTTCCTGGGACTTCTCGGCACGTTCTACGGTCTGCTTCTGACCGTGAGTTCCATTGCCTCTGTTATCGGTGGAATGTCAGCGGGTAACGGCGATCTGGACGCCATGTTCAACCAACTCAAGACGGGTCTTGCCGGTCCATTGGCTGGCATGTCGACCGCATTCTCGGGCTCCATGTTCGGCTTGGCAGGAGCGCTGGTTCTTGGCTTCCTGGATCTGACAGCTGGTCAGGCACAAAGCCGCTTCTTCAATGAGCTGGAAGAATGGCTTGCGGGCGTTACCCGCGTCAGCGGCGGCACAAGCATTGAGAGCGACGGGGCTCCGATCCCAGCCTATGTGCAGGCACTTCTCGAACAGACAGCGGAAAATCTTGAAACGCTTCAGAATGCCGTTTCCCGCAGTGAAGAAGCCCGCGTGCGGGAGGTTCAGTTACTGGATAGCCTACAGGAACGTCTGCGCGGCATGACTGAACTCCTGAAAGCCAATCAGCAGATTATGACCCGGACGGCTGAGACGAATGCAGCCCTCGTTCCACTCCTTCGCCAGATGGGTGAAGAGGGCCAACCGGGCTCGCAAGGCACGCCGCTTCTTCGGATTGAGAGCCATCTTTCCCGTCTCGTTGAAGAACTGCATCAGGGTCGCGCCCAAACCGTCGGTGAAATTCGCAATGACCTGCGCGTTCTCGCGCGGACCATCGCTGCGGCCTCTGGCACCACAAACGGCACTTCCAGCAGGCAGGACTGACCATGGCCCGGCGCAGACGCGGACCCAACAACGCCCTGGATGCCTGGCCCGGCTATGTGGACGCTCTGTCCACACTGCTGATGGTCGTCACGTTCGTTCTTCTGGTCTTTGTGGTTGGACAACAGTTTTTGTCCGTCGCCCTGATGCGACGCGAGCACACACTCGACGCTTTGCAGAAGCAGTTGGCTGAGCTGTCACACATGCTCTCCATGACGGAAGACAAGAACAAATCCCTGAATGCGACGGTCGCCAGCCTGGCCAATGACAAGCAGAAGAATGAAGACCAGCTCAAGGCTTTGGCCGGACAGATGGCCCTTCTGAATGGCCAGCTTCAGTCCAAAGATCAGGCCCTTGCCTCTGCTGACAGCGCAAGCCAGCAGCAGAACAGCAAAATCTCGGACCTACAGGCTCAGATCGAAGAGCTGACACGCCAGCTTCAGGCCATCAGTAATGCCCTCGATATCGAGAAAAAGAACGAGCAAGCCAAGGACACGCAGATTCAGGATCTTGGAAACAAGCTGAACGTCGCCTTGGCCGACAAAGTGAACCAGCTCAAACGGTATCGCTCAGAATTCTTTGGCCGCCTGCGTGATATCCTGAAGAACCAGAAAGGCGTGAATGTCGTAGGAGACCGATTTGTCTTTCAGTCAGAAATTCTTTTCCCTCAGGGCAGCGCTGATCTGACCAGTGAGGGCAAAAAAGAAATCACTACTCTGGCAAAGACGTTCAAACAGGTGTCTTCAACCATTCCCGCAGATATCCCATGGATTCTGCGCATTGACGGC
This sequence comes from Gluconobacter sp. GP1, assembly GCF_032913585.1. Lineage (NCBI taxonomy): Bacteria > Pseudomonadati > Pseudomonadota > Alphaproteobacteria > Acetobacterales > Acetobacteraceae > Gluconobacter > Gluconobacter sp. GP1. The sequence continues at coordinate 214,591 of NZ_JASGXC010000004.1, read as the reverse complement.
CATGCAGACAGACAGCCTATTCACAGCGCTTTTCCGAGCAACTGGGAACTGTCCTCTGAACGGGCCATCACTGTTGTGAAACTTCTGATTGCCGAGGGTGTGGACCCGCATCATCTGGCAGCAACAGGGTTTGCAGACTTCCAACCGCTTGACGCGGCCAGCACCCCAGCGGCATACGCCCGCAACCGCAGGATCGAGTTCCGTCTGACGGATCGCTGATTCCCCTTGCCTGCCTTTTCACGAAGGCAGGCTTTTCCGCAGGTCTGCTGACATTCCTGCGATAATCCCGTATGTAACCTGCCATGACCGAAACCCCGCTCTCCCTCATTCGCAATTTCTCGATCATTGCGCATATCGACCACGGTAAATCGACGCTTGCAGACCGCCTGATCCAGGCCTGTGGCGCTCTCACGGCTCGTGAGATGAAAGCTCAGGTCCTCGATTCGATGGAGCTGGAGCAGGAGCGCGGCATTACCATCAAGGCACAAACGGTTCGCCTGACGTACCCGGCCAAAGATGGGAACATCTACACGCTGAACCTCATGGACACGCCGGGCCACGTTGACTTTGCATATGAAGTCAGTCGCTCGCTTGCCGCCTGTGAAGGGTCACTGCTGGTTGTGGATGCGTCCCAAGGCGTGGAAGCCCAGACGCTGGCAAACGTCTATCAGGCGATCGACGCGAACCACGAAATCGTACCGGTTCTGAACAAGATCGACCTTCCGGCAGCCGAGCCGGAGCGTGTTCGCACGCAGATCGAAGAGGTCATTGGCATCCCGGCAGACGACGCTGTGGAAATCAGCGCCAAGACCGGCATCAACATCGAAGGCGTCCTTGAAGCACTTGTAACGCGTCTGCCTGCGCCGAAGGGTGACCGTTCAGCACCGCTTCAGGCTCTTCTGGTGGATAGCTGGTACGATGCTTACCTCGGCGTCATCATTCTGATCCGCGTCATGAATGGCACCGTCAAGCGTGGCGACCGCATTCGTATGATGCAGGCCGGATCGACCTATCACGTTGATCAGGTTGGTGTGTTCCTGCCCAAGATGACCAACGTTGATGAGCTTGGCCCAGGTGAGATGGGCTTCATTAATGCAGCCATCAAAACCGTTGCGGACGTCGCGGTCGGTGACACAATTACCCTGGATCGCAAGCCGGCCGAAAAGGCGCTTGCAGGCTTCAAGCCTTCCATCCCTGTGGTGTGGTGCGGCCTCTTCCCAATCGATGCCGACGATTTCGAGAAGCTGCGTGACAGCCTTGGTAAGCTGCGACTGAACGATGCATCTTTCCACTTCGAAGCGGAAAGCTCTGCCGCTCTTGGCTTCGGCTTCCGCTGCGGATTCCTCGGACTGCTTCATCTGGAGATCATCCAGGAACGCCTCTCCCGCGAATTCAATCTGGATCTGATCGCCACCGCGCCGTCTGTCGTCTATCGCATGACACTGACGAACGGCACGAAGGAAGAACTGCATAACCCTGCAGACATGCCGGATCCTGCCCAAATCGAAACCATTGAAGAGCCTTGGATCAAGGCTACGATCATGGTTCAGGATGAATATCTGGGTTCCGTGCTGACACTCTGCTCAGAACGTCGCGGTATTCAGGTCGATCTCACGTATGTCGGCAACCGTGCGATGGCCGTCTATCGTCTGCCGCTCAATGAAGTTGTGTTTGACTTCTATGATCGTCTGAAATCCCTGACCCGCGGATATGCGTCCTTCGACTATCAGGTTGATGGATACGAAGAGAGCGACCTGGTACGCATTTCCATTCTGGTCAATCATGAGCCAGTGGATGCGCTGTCCTTTGTTGCCCACCGCACCGTAGCTGAGACACGCGGTCGTGCAATCTGTGGCAAGCTCAAGGATCTGATCCCCAAGCAGCTCTTCAAGATCGCCATTCAGGCCGCTATCGGCTCCAAGGTCATCGCCCGTGAAACCATTGGCGCGCTCTCCAAGGACGTGACGGCGAAATGCTATGGTGGTGACATCTCCCGTAAGCGCAAACTTCTGGACAAGCAGAAAGAAGGCAAGAAACGGATGAGACAGTTTGGTAAGGTCGAAATTCCGCAGAGTGCCTTCCTCGCAGCCCTCAAAATGGATTAACCCAGCCTTATGCCCAAAACAGCCGCTGTCCTGTTCGTCCATAACGAGGCCGACAACATCGGCTGGTGGCTCAGTCACCATGCCACGATTGGGTTCTCAACACTGATCGTCTGCGACGATCATTCAACTGACGGCACCTGGACTCTTCTTTCCAATGCCGCTTCTTTTTACGACATTCGTCTTCAACGATCGGACAAGACCATCCCCGATCGTCTGGAGCGCCAGACAGCCTTTCAAAAAACTGTTTTTGAGCATGGGCGCGCCGAATTCGATTGGATGATGATCCTTGCCGCAGACGAATATCTGCATCTTGAGCAGGCCTCGTCTCTTGAAGAGTTTCTGGGTTTGGCAAATGGGCAGCCCATTCCGGTAAACTGGTGTCTGTTTGGTTCCAATGGCCATGAAACACCCTCGCCCTTTGCACCAAGCCAAGCCTTCACGCATCACGCACTTCTTGAGACTGCTGACCACAGGGTCACGCGAACCCTTTTACCGGCTGACCGGTTCGAAAGCGCTTTGCCTGACCCTTTCGGGCGTATCAATTCCCATCCTGACTGGTCTCATGCACGCGTTCTTCATTACGCAGCAGGCGATCGCCAGAGCTTTTTCCAACGCGGTTCAAGTGAAACGCCAGAAGAGGCCTGGAAACATTTTGATCGCAATGATGCATTAGAAACAGGACCGCAGCGTTGGCTACCGGAAACGCGCCGAATTGCCGCTGCGCTTGTTCAGTCAGGTTTGACCGATCTTTACTGGCGCCTTCGCCAGACCGTAGTCCACCATGACGAAAATACATTGGAAAAGCTTGGTCTCAGTGCCTCCGCGCTTTCTGCGGAAGATGACAGCACGTTTCCTGATTTTCAATTTTACGCGTTCAGTGAGACACAGCCTTTCGTGCTGGACCTGCACACAGAGCAACTTGTTGCTCTTCCAGCGACTGATCTGGACCCTACCCGGCATGTCCGGATGATCCTTGCTGTCGAGATCAGTTCAGTCTCGCCATACCCTGCATTTCTTTTTCCTGAGCGCCCCTGCCAGGCACCATGCCTGAACATCACAGGCTCTCCATCGCTTCTCGCAGCCGTTCCCTTACGTTTCCGCCCAGAAGACCAGAGTATGGCTTCTGCAATCACGGGGCAGAGTGTCGATTTTGAAATCCCTGATCCCACGCTGTTCCCTCAAGAAGCCACGTCCGAGCTCTACGCACGCCTCACGGCGTTGATGGTGCTGAGTCAGGGCGGACACACACTAGAAGCGCTGCTTCGGGGCATTGAAAGACTTCCTGCCCCTGATGCAACTGCACTGGGGTGTGCAATTGCCATGCTCTCTCCCACAGAGGCAGAACAGTTGGCCGTCACATTCCCAGGGCTCGTTCCGTTGAGTGTCCGGCCCGTCAGTCCGTAACAGCTGCCTTCCGAAACAGATCAAACGTTGCCGTCACACCATCCATGACCGCAGCCCGATAAGTCGCATCCCCGGTGAAAAGTCGCTCACGCAGCATCTGAAGGAAGGCGGGCCAGCCACCTTTTTCATGCGCTGCCGACAAATATTCCCGGGGTAGCCCTGCCCCCACCTGCGCTGACAGCATCTTGCCGCCAAGGCGAGATCCTTCCAGCACATAGAGAGCACCCAGAGCACCTCCCGCTCCCGTTGGGGGATGCCAATCCAGCGCTGGTGGCAGTGAGTGGCCAAGAGTCTGTAGGTCGCGTTGCAAAAGATCAGTGCGACCGCTCCATGCTGGTAAATCATGCTGCGTGGCAAGCCACTGCTCCACAATAGGTAACACCTTCGCATGGGCCTGCAGAAACGCACCATAAGACGTTGGATCTGACAGATTGAAACGTGAATACGCCTGATCGACCCGTTCATGCACAGTGCGACTGACCTGACGCAAGGCTGTCAGGGGATCATGCTCGGCTCTGATATCGTTCACGGTTTCACTCATTTTCCACGCTCTTCGTGTCTTCAGGCGCAACTGGGTCGGCTGCAAATCGTATTCATACCAATGCAGTCATATTTCTTCTTCGGCCAGATTTTTCGTGATGTGGAGTTTCAATGATGAGTGATGCCTCGTCCCAAAAGGTTCGTCGCAAGCATCCTGTTCTAAAAGTTGCAGGTGGCTTTTTGGGCGCTCTCGCCATTGCCATCATCGTTCTGGTGCTTGTCTGGCAATGGGACTGGTTCGTCCCGCTCATCAATCGCAAAGCCTCTGCGGCACTGCATCGCCCGGTCAGCATTGCTCATCTTCACGTTTCACCTGGCCTGCGCACCAGCGTCACGGTCGACGACCTGAAAATTTCCCAACCCGAAGGCTTTGAAAAAGAAAAGGCCGACTTTGCGTCTGCCAAATCCCTGACAGTGAAAGTGGATGTCTGGCGCTATTTGACCGGACGTGGCCTTTTTATCCCGGTAATCCGCATGGATACGCCGAGAGGCGACATCATTTCCCTGATGAACGGCCGTAATAATTATACGTTCGGCGACACATCCAAAGATAACCAATCGGCCTCATCCTCAAGCACAACAACGCTACCGGATCTCGGCGAAATCGACATCCAGAATGCGGACATTCATCTGGCACTTGCTCAGTTGAAAACCGATATGCACGTGCTTGTTCACACAACACCGGCTCAGGCCAATCAAAAAGGAAACGTCGTCGTTGATCTCAAGGGGCGCTACGCTCAGGCACCAATCAACGGGCACATTGTTGGTGGAGCTCTTCTCTCGCTCACCAAGCCTGCTGAGCCGTACCCCATTGATGGTCGTATCGCTAACGGCCCAACCTACGTAGCCCTCAAGGGAACAGTCGACGATCCGCTGCACTTCAAGGGAACAAAGCTCGCCCTTCACTTCGCGGGCCCAGATATGTCTTTGCTTTATGGACTGACGGGTGTTCCTGTGCCGCACACTCCGGCCTACAGCATCACGGGCAACCTCGGATATTCCGAAAATGCCATTCGTTTCCAGAAATTTGAAGGGAAGATGGGATCGTCTGACATTGGTGGAGACATCAACGTCAATCCCCACCTGAAACCACCTTTCGTAGAGGCTGCCTTACACTCGCGCTCAGTCGATCTGGCGGATCTCGGTGGGTTCATCGGAGCAAAAACAGGCGAGGCAAAGAAAACCGCTCCTCCAAGCAAAAGCGTGCTGCCCGATCAGAAAATCAATGTTCCCAAGCTGAATGCTGTGAATGCACATGTGACATATCACGGTGATCATATCCGCAACAAAGACCTGCCGCTGGACAACATCGATACGGAGTTCGAGGTCAAAGACGGCGCTATTGATCTGAAACATCTGACTTTTGCGACAGGATCCGGGAAAATCAGCGCCGCTGCGACCCTGGAACCAACGAAGAATGAGCAGTTCCGGACCAAGTTTCGTCTTGATGTTTCTCGCCTCCCCCTCTCTCAGATCATGAAAGCAACAGACACCTTCAAAGGTGAAGGAACGATCGGTGGCCATGTCACGCTGACATCAACAGGAAATTCTGTCGCATCGCTGGTCGCGAACGGAGATGGCGGAACCACACTTGTGCTGGATCGGGGCGGAGACGTTACGGCCCTTCTTCCAGATCTGCTGGGGCTAAAGCTGGGATCAGCAGTTTTGTCCGCTCTTGGAATTCCAAACCGATCGAGACTTGAATGTCTGGTCGCTGATATGCCGCTGGACAGCGGCATTCTGAAAACCAAGTCTCTACTGCTCCAGACAGAAACCACCCGCACGACCGGAACGGGAACAGTCAATTTCCACAACGATACTCTCGACTATGCTGTCACCACCCGCTCAATTCACCCGCAGATCCTCTCTCTTCCAGGCGCAGTGCATATTTTTGGCCCCCTCAGCGGCCCCAATATTCTGCCCGGCGCAGAACTGGTAGGGCGTGTTGCAGCGTCCGTAGGCCTTGGTGTTCTCTTCCCGCCTGCTGCACTCATCCCAACGATTCAACTGGGTGTTGGGGAAGGCTCAGCCTGTGAACGTGCCGTACGGGAAGCCAACACGAACCCGGCTGCCGGCATTGCGCCAGGCGGGACGACAGGAGGTGGAGCAAGCAGTGTGCCACATCCGTCAAAGGCGGCATCTTCTGGCAAGCCTGCGAAGCGCCTGACACCCGCTCAGGTTAAAAAAGCATGGGCTCAAAAAACGAACCCGAAATGAAAAATCACCAAGGCCCCATGGCGGAATGAACTTTTTTCACTATAGCTGAGCAAAATTTTCATTCCCGCCGGAGTGCCTGATCGTTGCTGTCCACACTCGACCGCTGGTTTCATATTTCCGCCCGCGGCTCTACCGTTCCGCGTGAGATCATCGCTGGCCTGACGGTTTTCGGGGCCATGGCCTATATCGTCGCTGTCAATCCAGCCATTCTGTCGGCGGCGGGACTGGATCGCCACGACATGGTCATGACCACAATTGCAGGAGCAGTCGCTGGCACATTGCTCATGGCTTTGTGGGCGAGACTGCCAATCGCTCTAGCTCCGGCCATGAGCAGCAACGTTCTGTTCGCGCAGGTTGTCGTTCAGCAGGCCCATGTGAGCCCACGGACCGCCTTTACAGTCGTACTTTTCAGCGGTCTGTGCTTCACAGCACTTTCTCTCAGTCAGATACGCCAGCGCATTATCCGCGGGTTTCCGCCTTCAATTGTCCTGGGCATTCAAGTCGCGCTGGGTGCTTTCATCGCACGCATCGGCCTCACCACCAGTGGCATTGCCGTCCCTACGGCTCAGGGACTGACGTTCGGTTCTCTGAGTGATCCGTCCGTTATTCTCAGCCTAGCTGGCGTACTTCTCTGTGCCGTTCTCGTGGTTCTGAGAGTACCCGCCGGGCTTCTTCTGGCGATTCTGACACTGACCGTGGCAGGCCTGTTCATTCATACTGATAAGGGCGCAATCACGACCCTGCCCACGCATATGGTAGACTGGCCGCATTATCCCACCAATCTGTTTCTCCCTTTTGATTTTGCAGGTTTTTTCTCCCATCTCGGCCTTCTGGTTCCCATCACGCTCTACTTCCTCATCAGTGATTTTTTTGATGCGACAGCAACGATGATGAGTGTTGCCCATCGTGCAGGTCTGGACGGAACGCCCGAGAAACCGGCGCTGGATCATCGTGCTTTTGCATCTGACGGCGCAGCCAGCATCATTGGGGCCAGCCTTGGGACCTGTACGGTTTCAGCCTATGTCGAAAGCCTCGCAGGTGTCGAAGCTGGGGGCCGAACTGGCCTGAGCGCCCTGATCGTCGCCCTGCTTTTCGCAGCTTCCTCCATTTTCTGGCCACTGATTACAGCTATCCCGGCCATCGCGACGGCGCCTGTTCTAGTTCTGGTCGGCCTCAATATGCTTGGCAGCCTCCACCGCGTGGCCTCCAACCCGTCCGATGCTATTCCGCCCCTCACGATGCTGCTCATCGCCGGGATCACCGGAAACTTCATGCTCAGCCTGTCCTGCGGCTTGCTGCTTTATACGGGATTGGCCCTCGCATTGCGGGACTTCAAACGCCTTACGCCAATTGTGCTCGGCCTCGATGCTGCGTTTCTTTTCTATATGGTTCTGCAAAGCCACATGGGCGGCTAACAAACTTTGACCGCTCAGTTTTAAGCCTTTCTTAAGGGGAGATGGAACACTATCTCCCCATGAACGCAGCTCCACACATCTTCATTGCGACACCCTGCTTTGGGGGAACAGTTACCCAAGCATACATGCAGTCCATTATCAGCTGCATGAGTGAAGCGCCTTCTCACAATATTCGCCTGACGCTCTCGACACTAGGAAGCGACGCCTTGATTACACGGGCACGCAATACGCTTCTTCACCAGTTCATAACCCAAACAGACGCTACACACCTGTTATTTGCAGACAGTGACATTGGTTTTTCGTTTGCAGATATTCAAGCGCTTCTAAACGCCGACAAGCAAGTTATCGGCGGAGCCTACCCGCTCAAATCTCACTACTGGGACCATAATACCCAACGGTTCATGAGCAAAGGCGAACCCCCGGAGAGCGCCAGCCTGCGTTATGTTGGCGACTGCTCTGCGCTGTATGACACTTCACCGCCAGCCGAAATTACTTCCGTTTCTTACATCGGAACCGGCTTCATGCTGCTGACGCGCGCCACCATTAGCCAGATGATGAGCGCCTATCCTGAGACCGAATACGAGCGCATCGATGCTCAACAAAGTGGCCATCTCACCGATCATTCGGTCCCACAGCAGCCTTTTGCCCTGTTTGACTGCATGATTGACCCGGAGACGAGAACATATCTCTCCGAAGACTTCGCATTTTGTCGTCGATGGCTCAAAATCGGCGGAAGCGTCTGGCTTCATCGGGGACTGCGCCTGTCCCACACTGGTCCCGCGACATTCCAGGGCAATCCTCAAAACAGGCTTTTCGCGCTTCGTTAAATACCCATAAAAATCAGATTAAATAATTGGCATATTCAGCTACGCCACTATTCGGTCATAATATACCGATCTAAGGTAAACCTGCGATGTCGGGAGCGTGATGCATACAGGTCCCCGGCATCGCTCTCGCTTTAAGCCTGAACAGCTCTCCTGAAATAATCGACATTGGCCACAGGGTCTGCCGCGCCGAGCGGGGTGTTGTAATGCACCTTGTGATACCGGCTTAAGGCAAACGGATCCTGCGGCGCAGGCAGTGCTTCCCGAACACGGTAAAACCGGATTCGCGCCATCGCACAGGCATATCGTAAATTACTGACCATCTGGGCACTGCGTGGCAGATCATGAGCCAGCATGTTTTCCAGAATGCCAGCATATGGCTGCCCAACCGGGAAACGCAGAAAATTAGCCCAGCAATCGTCGTGGGTTGCAGGTTCCATTTGCCATAGCCCCAGCGCTGGCCCTCCCCCAATCTGCTTTACGTAGGCTCCTCTGCTCTCAGCCAGTGCCGTGCCCGTCAGAAGATTAACGGCTGCTGTCCCGCCCAGTCCGAGCGCTGCAAGGGCTGGCTCCACCACCAGATGCTTGAGTTGTCCGACATCAAGACCTTCCATGACTCGTCCCCTCAATGCGTGCTGAGAGACAGAGCGAAATGCACCATCCCAGTTCCGAGGATGGATGTTGCCAGCGTCACTATCGCCGTCAGAACAGCCCGGCCACCGATCAGACGGTCCAGCTTTCCATTCACAATCCTGTTACCATTATCGACCTTGGTCTCCAGGGATTTCATCTGATCCCGCAGAGAACTGATTTCCTGCCGCATCTCCGTACGCAGTTGTTCGTACCGATCTGACAACCCCCCAGCGACTGTTTCCAGTCGAAGAACACGGTCTTCCAAAATACGGATCGTGTAAGCCCGATGCTCATTTCCCTCGGAAGACGGCGGCCTTTCAGAGATCTGTTTGTCCATGTGTTCCTCAAAAACAAAAAAAGCGCCCCGAAGGACGCTTTGTGGCATTAAGCCATAGTTATAGAAAAACCGTGCTATTCCGGCAATGGGAAATCCGTTACTTGGCCCACGGCACGGCGCAGGGCATAACAGACGTCATGACGATACCTCCGACGGAGACCCTGCTGGACCTGCGCGGTCTTGCCTGCCCCATGCCCGTTCTCAAGGCGAACCGCGCCCTGCGTGACATGGCGCCTGGAACACGCCTTCGTATTCTGGCAACGGATCGCGCTTCAGTGGCGGATTTCCAGTCTTATTGCCGCGAAACAGGCCATGCGATGGTGGCCTTCACGGAGAGCGCTGGCGTTCTTTCATTTGTCATCCGCAGGCGTGCAGAAACGCAACCCTCCTGAGGAAACTCCCCCGTTCCCAAGCACAGGGCTGGCAAAACCTGTCATCTGGCTGTAATCCCTCGCTACCTTGTTTCCCAAAGCGTGTCTTGAGGCTTTCCATGCCCGAACCCATTGATGCCATGTCTTTCGAAGATGCCCTCTCCGAGCTGGAGCGGATCGTCCGTGGCCTTGAAGGCGGACAGATGAAGCTTGAAGACGCCATTTCTGCCTATGAACGCGGTGCCGCCCTACGCAAGCACTGCGATGCAAAGCTGGGAGAGGCCGAGATGCGTGTGCGCGCCATTGTCCAGAACGATGACGGCAGCACAGGCACGGAGCCTCTTGCCGATACCGGAGAGACCGGCCGATGAGTGCCACCACGTCCACCTCCCTCAAGGAGGCTCTCGCCCACGCCTGCACGGACATCGAAGCAACAATCGACGCCCTGCTCCCGATGGTGCCGGGTGACGAATCCATTCTTCTTGAAGCCATGCGCTATGCTGCCCTCGGTGGCGGAAAGCGTCTTCGTGGCTTTCTGGCCGTAGAAGTTGCGTCTCTATTTGGTGCAGACCGCAAGGCTGCGCTGCGCGTTGCGGCGTCAGTCGAACTGCTTCACGCATATTCTCTTGTGCATGATGATCTTCCGTCCATGGATGACGATGATCTCCGCCGTGGGCGTCCCTCCACGCACCGTCAGTTTGACGAAGCCATTGCCATTCTTGCTGGCGACGCTCTTCAAACACGGGCTTTCGAGATCCTTCTTGAGGATGAAACGTCTTCCGACGCCACCATCCGCTCCAACCTCGCACTCGCCCTGGCTCGTGCCTCAGGCGCAGCGGGAATGGTTGGTGGCCAGGTCATCGATATCCGGGGGGAAGGCCGTGCCCTCCCTCTGGATGAAGTCCGTCGCCTGCATGCCCTGAAAACGGGTGCCCTGATCCGCTATGCTGCCGAATCAGGAGCGATTCTGGCAGGTGTGACGGATGATCGCCGGGACGCCATCGTCGCCTACGGCCAGAATCTTGGAACAGCCTTTCAGGTTGCAGACGATGTTCTGGACACGACCGCAAGCGCCGAGGAACTCGGCAAAACCGCTGGCAAGGACGAAGCCAGCGGCAAATCCACTTATGTCTCCCTGCTTGGCATTGACGGAGCCCGCGCCGAGGCCCGCCGCCTGAGCGATCAGGCCCGGGAGGCCCTTTCATCTTTCGGCGCACAGGCCGCGGCCCTCAGGGCTCTTGCAGACTACGTCGTCGAGCGCAGGAACTGATTTCATGAGCAACCCGTCTTCCACGATTCCTACATACGGCCGCTATCCAGTTCTGGACCGCGTGACCCTGCCGTCAGATATGCGGAATCTTTCCGTCGATCAGCTCAAGCAGCTTGCCGACGAACTGCGCTCCGAAACGGTTGACGCCGTTTCCACAACCGGCGGTCACCTTGGCGCCTCTCTTGGCGTCGTCGAACTGACCGTTGCGCTACACGCCGTATTCAACACGCCGGATGACCGTATCATCTGGGATGTTGGCCATCAGGCTTACCCGCACAAGATCCTGACAGGCCGTCGTGATCGGATCCGCACCCTGCGTCAGCCGGAAGGCCTCTCGGGCTTCACCCGCCGGGCAGAAAGCGAATACGACCCGTTCGGTGCCGCTCATTCGTCCACATCCATTTCTGCCGGTCTTGGCATGGCTGTGGCCCATCACCTGCGCGCGGAAGAAGATCCGAGCTACCATGAGCGCAACGTGATTGCGGTCATTGGTGACGGCTCCATCTCCGCTGGCATGGCCTACGAAGCCATGAACAACGCCGCTGTTGCAGGTCCGGGCGCGAACCGCCTGATCGTGGTGCTGAACGACAATGAAATGTCGATCGCACCACCGGTGGGTTCGATGTCGAACTACCTGTCCCGCCTGATGTCTTCGCGCCAGTTCTTCGGTCTGCGTGACTTGGCTGGCAAGGTTGCCAAGCGCCTGCCCGGCAAGATCGAGCGGACGGCCAAGCGCGCTGAAGAATATGCCCGTGGCATGATCACAGGTGGCACGCTGTTTGAAGAGCTGGGTTTCTACTATGTCGGCCCGGTTGACGGCCATGACATGAACCAGCTCGTCCCCATCCTGCGCAACCTGCGTGATGCGGACGATCAAGGCCCGATCCTGCTCCACATCATCACGGAAAAAGGCCGCGGCTATAAGCCTGCCGAAGCTGCTGGCGACAAATATCACGCTGTCAGCAAATTCAATGTCGTGACAGGCGAGCAGAAGAAGGCTCCGGCTGGACCGCCGAGCTACACGTCGATTTTCAGCCGTGAACTTCTGCGTCGCGCAAAGACAGACGATAAGCTCGTTACCATCACGGCAGCTATGCCTTCCGGCACAGGTCTTACAGCTTTCGCCAAAGCCTATCCGGACCGCTTCTTTGACGTCGGTATTGCCGAACAGCACGCCGTCACCTTTGCGGCAGGCATTGCGTCCGAAGGTCTGCGTCCGTTCTGCGCCATTTACTCCACGTTCCTTCAGCGCGCCTATGATCAGGTCGTGCACGACGTGGCGCTTCAGAACCTTCCTGTCCGCTTCGCCATCGACCGCGCTGGTCTGGTAGGTGCTGATGGCGCGACGCATGCCGGGTCTTTCGACCTGAACTATCTGTGCTGCCTGCCAAACATGGTCGTGATGGCACCGTCGGACGAAATCGAGCTGCTGCACGCTACGGCAACGGCTTGCGAATACGACGCTGGCCCGATTGCTTTCCGTTACCCCCGTGGCAGCGGCATCGGCCTCGACCTTCCGGAAAAGGGCGAAGTGCAGGAAATCGGCAAGGGCCGCATCGTTCGCGAAGCGCGTCAGGCACCTGGCGCCCGCGCAGGTGTTGCCATCCTGTCGCTAGGTACACGTCTGCACGAATCTTTGCGCGCAGCGGACCAGCTGGCCGCTCAGGGCGTACCGGTCACGGTAGCAGACGCCCGCTTCGCCAAGCCGATCGATACGAAGCTCGTTGATGATCTGGTCAGCCAGCATGAAGTTCTCATCACCCTTGAAGAAGGTGCGATTGGCGGCTTCAGCAGCTTGGTTGTGCAGCACCTTGCAGAAACCGGTCTGCTGGATACGGTGAAATTCCGTCCACTAGCTCTCCCGGACAGGTACATCGATCATAATGCCCCTGACGTTCAATATGACGAAGCTGGCCTGACAGCTCCGCATATCGTTCGCACGGCAGCAGCTGCACTGGGCGTCGAAGTCGTCCAGCAGTCTGCCTGAGTCATGGCCAAACGCCGCGCAGACCAGCTCCTCGTTGATCGGGGACTGGTTGACAGCCGAACTCGTGCCCAGTCCCTCATTATGGCAGGTCTTGCCTATACGGGGGATCGGCGCATCGCCAAGGCTGGAGACCAGCTTCCAGAGGATGCCCCCCTTTCCCTCAAAGGGCAGGATCATCCCTGGGTATCTCGCGGCGGCCTAAAACTCATTCACGGCATCGAGCATTTCGGGCTGGACCCCAAAGGCCGTATTGCCATTGATGTCGGTGCCTCAACGGGCGGATTTACGGATGTCCTTCTCACGCACGGCGCGACGAAAGTTTATGCCGTTGATGTTGGGCACGGTCAGCTGGCTTGGAAAATCCGCTCTGATGAACGCGTCGTCGTCATGGAAAAGACGAACGCACGCGCGCTCACAGCGGAACAGATTCCTGAACGCGCAGGCATCGTCGTTTGCGACGCCAGCTTTATCAGCCTTAAGACCGTGCTGGCCGCCGCGCTTAAGCTAACAACTCCGGATGCCTGGGCAATCGCTCTGATCAAGCCGCAATTTGAAGCCGGGCGAAACGAAGTCGGCGCAAAAGGCGTGGTACGGGACCCCGCCGTTCACGAACGCGTCTGTGCCGAAATCCATGACTGGCTCTCGGCCATTCCAGGATGGGAAGTTCTGGGCGTTGAAGCCAGCCCCATTACTGGCCCCGAAGGCAATCGGGAGTTTCTCATTGCCGCTCGTCGTAATGGCCCGCTGGAAGATCCAGACGCAGCTTGAACGCCTCAAGACGACGTTTGAAAACATCTGCGTCGCCTCGAGCATGGGCCAAAACCAATGCCCCCTGAATGCCACTGACGATTTCCTCAGACAGATCAACAGCGTCGCTTTTCGAGCGCCCCTGCCTCTGGAACGCCTGAGACAGACTTTCCTGCCATCGCAGAAAATAGTTTCTAATCTGCATAGCAAACGATGTGTCTACGCTCAGGGCCAGCAACCCCATCAGACAAATTCTTTGGCCTGACCTAAAGTACTGCTCGGTACCTTCGAACATTGCTGTCAGGCCGACCTTGGGGTCTTGTTCCGTTTCCAGAGGGCTAAAAATTTCAGCATCGAACCACCGCTGGATATGCTCCAGGACTTCAGCAGCCATCTGCTTCTTCCCTTCCGGAAAGAAATTATAGAGGCTGCCTTTTCCCAGCCCCGTCGCAGCTGTGAAGCGACTGAGAGACGCCCCCTCGTACCCATACTGACGAAATACCTCAGCGATATTTTGCAAGATAGCAGTACGGCTACGGCCGCCTGATCCCGTCATAGCCCCAAATCACTCAGTCCAGGATGTCCCTCAGGTCGAACCTTGCCTTCCCAGTGGAACAGGCGTTGAGCGTCCTTGATTGGCACATCATTGATGCTGGCATGCCGCTCTGCCATGAGGCCTGCCTCGTCAAAACCCCAGTTTTCATTCCCGTGCGATCGCCACCATTGGCCCTGCCCATCTCGCCACTCATAAACAAAGCGGACGGCGATCCGGTTCTCGTGAAATGCCCAAAGCTCCTTAATCAGCCGATACTCACGCTCCTTCTCCCATTTTCTCGTCAGGAATGCCTTAATTTCAGACCGCCCGTGAACAAACTGATCCCGGTTTCGCCAACGACTGTCGGCCGTATAGGCCAGCGCAACTGTCTCCGGATCTTGACGGTTCCAGGCATCTTCAGCCGCTCGAACTTTCTGAAGAGCGGTGTCCCGCGTGAATGGGGGCACAGGCGAACGCGTTTGCATGTCGTACCTTTCAGAACCAAAGAAGAAACCATATTTTGTACCGAATGGTACAAAGAGTCTAATCTTTCTTGCATCACCTCACTTTCCCTTGGAAATCTGCGCCCTCCCCGTGCTATGGCTCCGCCGCCATGACCGCTTTGAAACATCCCGACACCCTCCCCCGTATCAATTCCATCGCTTCAGATGATCTGAATGAGGCGGAGCGCGAACGCATTCGCGCAAAGTCCGCCCTGTTCGCCCCACCTGAGGCACGATTGGAAGACGGACGGCGTGATCTGGTCGGAATGTCACGCGAAGAGCTGGCAACCCTGATGACGGAAATTGGCGAAAAGCCTTTCCGCGCAAAACAGATCTGGCACTGGATCTACCATCAGGGTGCCACCGACTTCTCGAAGATGAGCACAATCGCCAAACCCCTTCAGGCGAAACTTGCAGACCACTTCATCGTCGGCCGCCCGACGACAACGACGGAACAGACGTCGGTGGATGCAACGCGGAAATTTCTTTTCCGCTTTCGCGACGGTCAGGAAGCTGAAACAGTTTATATTCCTGATCGTAAGGAAGACCGTGGCGCTGTCTGCATTTCGTCGCAGGTCGGATGTACGCTCTCCTGCACGTTCTGCCACACAGGGACGCAGAAGCTCGTTCGCAACCTCGGCCCAGCAGAAATTGTCGGCCAGTTCATGGCTGCACGAGACAGCTACAAGGAGTGGCCAAGCCCAAGCGCGGACATGCCACGCTTTCTCTCCACCATCGTTCTGATGGGAATGGGCGAACCACTCTACAACTACGATAACGTCGCCAAAGCCATGCGCATCGTCATGGATGGAGAAGGCATTGCTCTCTCCCGGCGCCGCATCACGCTGTCTACGTCAGGCGTCGTGCCGATGATGGATCGCTGTGGTGAAGAACTGGGCGTAGGCCTTGCCATTTCCCTGCATGCGGTCACGAACGAACTGCGCGATCAGATCGTCCCTCTGAACCGCAAGTATCCGATCGAGGAACTGATGGCGGCCTGCAAGCGTTATCCTGCAGCGTCCAATTCCCGTCGCATCACCTTCGAATACATCATGCTGCGCGGCGTGAATGATAGCGAAGCCGATGCAAGGGAGCTGGTCCGCCTGATCAAGGACCTGCCGGCGAAAGTGAACCTTATTCCTTTCAATCCGTGGCCGGGATCAGAGTTCCGTCCTTCCACAAAAGAGCAGCTCGCAAAGTTTGCAAAGATCGTGATGGATGCAGGATTTGCAGCCCCGATCCGTACACCGCGTGGCCAGGACATTCTTGCAGCCTGCGGACAGCTCAAAACCGAAAGCGAGCGTCAGCGCAAAACCGTCTGACGCCCGGTTTCCCTCACGGACGCGGGATGCTAGAAACGCCTTCCGAACGAACACCATTAAGGACCACGCAGTTATGAGCGCCCATCAGGACGTCAAGAAAGTCGTTCTCGCCTATTCCGGCGGGCTGGACACTTCGGTCATCCTTCGATGGCTCCAGAAGACCTATAACTGCGAGGTCGTGACCTTTACGGCTGACCTTGGTCAGGGCGAAGAGCTGGAGCCGGCCCGCAAGAAGGCCGAGATGTTCGGCGTGAAGGAAATCTTCGTCGAGGATCTGCGCGAGACCTTCGTGAAGGATTACGTCTTCCCGATGTTCCGTGCGAACACGGTTTATGAAGGCCAGTACCTCCTCGGTACGTCCATCGCCCGTCCGCTGATCGCCAAGCGCCAGATCGAAATCGCCGAAGCTGTTGGTGCAGATGCCGTTGCCCACGGTGCAACCGGCAAGGGCAACGATCAGGTCCGTTTCGAACTTGGCTACTATGCCCTGAAGCCGGACGTGAAAGTCATTTCCCCATGGCGCGAATGGGAACTAACATCCCGGACGAAGCTGCTTGAGTTTGCAGAAGAAAACCAGATCCCTGTCACGAAGGACAAGCGTGGCGAAGCCCCGTTCTCCGTTGACGCCAACCTTCTGCACTCCTCGTCCGAAGGCAAGCTGCTCGAAGATCCGGCTGTCGCGCCTGACGAAATCGTCTTCCAGCGCACGATTTCCCCGGAAGCCGCGCCAGACAAGGCTACGGAAATCAGCATCGACTTCGTGAATGGTGACCCGGTTGCCATCAACGGCGTTGCGATGACCCCGGCAACACTGCTGACACGCCTGAACGAACTAGGCCGCGACAACGGCATCGGCCGTCTGGACATCGTGGAGAACCGCTTTGTGGGCATGAAGTCCCGCGGCATCTACGAAACGCCAGGTGGCACGATCCTGCTGGCCGCTCATCGTTCCATCGAGAGCATCACGCTGGATCGTGAAGCTGCCCACCTCAAGGACAGCATCATGCCGCGCTATGCGGAGCTGATCTATAACGGTTTCTGGTTCTCCCCCGAGCGCCGGATGCTTCAGGCTCTGATTGATGCCAGCCAGCATTCCGTCAACGGCCGTGTTCGCATGAAACTCTATAAGGGCAATGTCGTTTGCGTCGGACGCGAAAGCCCGAACAGCCTGTATGATACCCGCGTCGTGACATTTGAAGATGACGAGGGCGCGTATAACCAGCAGGACGCACAGGGCTTTATCAAGCTCAACGCCCTGCGCCTGCGTCTGGGTGGTCAGATTGGCCGCCGCGGCGGCGCACTCTAAGTACAAACCAGTAGCGGGGGACCATGACCAGCCTGTTTCGCCTTACATCAGCCTTGACCCTTTGCGGCGCACTCCTTGCAGGATGCGCCGGACACAAGGAAGACGCGCCAGAACTGACGCCCGAACAGTTCATGGCGAAGGTCCAGGCGGAGCCGGGTGTCAAAACCCTCCCGGATGGCCTGAGCTACAAGGTTTTGAAGTCAGGCCCCAAAGATGGTGAAAGCCCACATCGTGGCTCCACCATCATGGTGATCTATGAAGGACGCCTGCCAGACGGCGGAATTTTTGACAGCTCTGACCAGCATGGCAGCGGTGCCTACATGGAAATGCCGCTGGATGGCTTGGTTGATGGCTGGCTCGAAGCTCTGCCGATGATGCATGTTGGCGATGAATGGATGCTCTATCTTCCAGCCAAGCTAGGCTACGGGAAGCGCTCCATGGGCATCATTCCGCCCAACAGCCCACTCATCTTCAAGCTCCAGCTTCTGGGCGTCAATAACGGACAGCAGTAAGTCCTGCTGCTTCACTTCAGCTCTGCCAGAGAGGCCTCAAGGCACCTCTGGCAGGCACCAGTGCTCATCGCACCGGGCCTCATAAAGCTCCTGATCTCCCGTTTCGAGAAGATGCCCAGTCTCATGTGTCTTGGCAGTCCACTGGGCTGGCTGATTGCAGATATGGCACCGAGCTTCCAGATGAATGATTTCATCGGCGAACTGCATGAGTCTCGATACAATTTCAAACGGCTCCTGGCGGTAATCACTATCCAGGCCGCCAACAGTGACCGTTGCTCCGCGCAATCGGGCAGACTGTAACTCTGCAACGATATCTCCCTCGTAATGAGGTGAGACCATGAACTGCACTTCATCCAGAACAATGTGTGAATAGTCTTCGGAATGAGGCGGCCAGCGCCGCACGGAGCGCGCTGCAAAATGTGAGCCATCCCGACTGACCAGCTCGGCACCGTCACGCGTATCGAATCCCGGCTTCAGTGCCAGAACGCGTTCATGCGCAGACGCAGCCTTGATCAGATGCGAGGATTTTCCCGCAAACATTGGCCCCACATACAGTACCAGACGTCCCTTGCCGCTCATGCTTTCTTCTTCTGATGCGCCCATGAGCCCTATCGGGACGGTTTTGCCAAGAGCCACCCTTGCTGAACGCACCATGAAAATGCGACAAACCTTCTGTGATCAGATTAGACCCAGCAATCCGGCTTCCCCTGTTTATTGCCATTTTCATGGCAATTGTCTTTGTGGTTGGCCATGCGTGGGAAAATCGTGAACAGGCCCCTCGAGAATATTCGAACGAGTGCAGTATCTGCCATCATGGTGGCCATGGGCAGGTGCGAGCCGTTGCTCCAATCTTCGGGCGGGTTGGGCATATTGCCCTGACTCCGGAAGGCCATCGCTACATTATCCACGTGCTGCTGAATGGTCTTGACGGACCAATTACAGCGGGTGGCGCTCCTTACAACAGTTCCATGCCATCATTCCATCGCCTTTCAGATGATGAAATTGCACGGATCCTGACATTTGTTGGAGGAAAAGAAATGGCCACAGGGGGCCCAACATTCACGGCTGCTGAGATCGCTGAAGAGCGCAAACATCCGCTGTCACCTCAGGAAGTTCTGCTTGAACGCCAGAAACTGGAACAGCAGTCCCCTCTTCCATGAAACGGATCGCTTTTCTTGGATGTCTCGCGCTTGCCTGCTGCGGGAAGAAGCCGGCTGGTCAAGCCGTCTATGGGCCCAACTGCGGTATTTGCCACCATGGCGGAAGTGGAATGCCCGGGGAAACACCACCCCTCGTTGGCCGAGTAGATTTCATCGCCCAAACACCTGAGGGTCGCCACTATCTCGCGAATGTTCTTCTGAATGGCCTCCGTGGTAGTTTCACCACTCAGGGCTATCGCTATAACTATTCCATGCCCGCATATCGTGATCGCCTCACTGACCAGCAGATTGCTGATACTCTGAACTGGCTGATTGCACGCGGCAATATCAAGCCTTCCCCCACCATCACGCCAGCCGAGGTCGCCAGTGCACGTGCACAGCAGGGTGACCCCGCAGCGAGTTACCAAGAACGACAGCTCCTGGAGCAGAAGCAGCCGCTTCCCTGAGAGCATGACCTTTCCCCAAAGCTGAAGACAGATCCATCATGCAGCGTGTATTTTCCGGCATTCAGCCAACTGGCATTCCTCATCTGGGTAACTACCTGGGTGCACTCCGCAACTGGGCGGCCATGCAGGCAGACCATGATTGTGTCTTCTGCCTCGTGGACATGCACTCGATCACGATGCCCTGGAATCCGGAAGACCTGCGTCGTCAGACGCTGGGCTCAGCAGCCTGCCTTCTGGCAACCGGTATCGAACCGACACGCCTCTACAACCAGTCTGCCGTCAGCGCCCATGCGCGACTGGGATGGATTTTCAATTGTGTTTCCCGCCTCGGCTGGTTGAACCGGATGACACAGTTCAAAGACAAGGCAGGCAAGAACCGCGAGAACCACTCAGCGGGCCTCTATGTCTATCCGAACCTCATGGCTGCAGACATCTTGGCATTTCACGCTACCCGCGTCCCCGTCGGTGACGATCAGAAGCAGCATATTGAGCTGGCCAATGACATCGCCCAGAAGTTCAACCATGATATGGGTACGGAGTTCTTTCCGCAGATCGAGGCCTTTATTCCTCCAGCGGCAGCCCGCGTGATGAGCCTGCGCGACGGCACGAAGAAAATGTCCAAGTCGGACCCCTCCGAGCAGAGCCGCATTGTCCTGACAGATACCCCGGACGAAATCGCTCTGAAGATTCGCCGCGCCAAGACAGATTCCGACGCGCTGCCAAGCGACGTTGAGGGGCTGGGAGACCGTGCGGAAGCCCGCAATCTGGTAGCTATTTACGCGGCCATGTCAGACGAAACGATGTCTGACGTTCTGGCGCGTTTCGGTGGACAGGGCTTTGGCCCGTTCAAAAACGCTCTGGCCGACCTGCTCGTGGAAAAACTTGGGCCAGTTGCCACCGAGACAGCCCGCCTGATGCAGAACGAAGACCACATCATCTCTGTCCTGCGCGCAGGCGCCGACCGAGCCCGAGAAATTTCCGAGCCGATCGTGCAGGAAGCAGAACGCTTGGTCGGCTTTATTCGCTGATTTTTTTCTTCTTGGACGAGCGGGACACCGGCTCGTCCAGAAGATCCATGATTTCCGCAGCAGCTGCATCCGCAGGCGTACCCACAGCGGGAGAGAGCTTTTCCAGCACCTCTTCAAATGCCATCTGCTGCTTCTTTGCCGCTGCCGGATCATCAAGCAGCTTTGAAACCATATCTGCCAGCTTTTCAGGCGTGCAGTTCTCCTGCAACATTTCAGGCACGACTTCACGTCCTGCCAGCAGATTGACCATGGCGACGTATGGCACCTTGATCATCCGACGCGCCATCATCGCCGTTAGCGGATTTACCCGATACGTCACCACCATCGGCACATTGCCCATGGCAAGCTCAAGCGTGGACGTCCCCGACTTTGTCAGAGCGCACTGAGCCGCTGCAAACGCGTCGTGCTTATCATGAATATCGGTCACGATATGCGGCTGCACGGGCCATTTGCGAATAAGGTTGCGCACGGTCGGCGCAATGACCGGAGCAACCGGTATCACCGGGCAGATGTCCGGATGCTTCTTGCGCAGAATGTCCAGCATCTTGCGAAAAACTGGCAACAGCTTCGGAACTTCAGAGCGCCGGCTTCCTGGCATCAAAATCAGGACGGGTGCCGTTTCAGGAATATTATGCCGCGTCCGAAAGCGTGCAGCGTTTCCCTGCCTCACACCCGACTGCAACACCGGATGCCCGACAAACCGCGCTTCCAGCCCTCTCTGCGCAAACCATTCCGGCTCAAACGGTAAAAGGCAGAGTAACCGATCCCAGAGCCCGGGGAATTCCTTGACGCGATTTTCGCGCCAGGCCCAGACCTGTGGTGCAACGTAATGGACCCGCTTGAAGCCGGAATTTTCAATTTTCTGAAGCAGTCGAAGTGCGAAACCTGGGCTGTCTATTGTGACAACCAGATCAGGCTTACGAAGCTCGATATCCTGAACAGCTTCCAGAAGCCGCTGCCGCAAATGCCTGACCCTCGGCAAGACTTCCACAAGCCCCATGACAGCCAGATCACTCATCGGGAACAGGCTATGAAGCCCGAGGGCTTCCATGCGCCCCCCCCCGACTCCGGCAAACACCAGCGTCGGGTCCTGCGCATGAAGCGCCAGCATGAGACGTGCACCAATCACGTCTCCGCTGGCTTCCCCTGCCAGAATCCAAATGACGCGCCCATGCTGGGGCGTGGGAGCCCCCGGCTGGAAGGCCCTATTGCCCGGCTGATGCGCCAGTTCGGATTCTGGAAGAGAGTTCATCGGCGCAACGTAGCTCCTGTTGCCTTGAGAACCGCAGCTTCCACCGATTTGGAAAGCGCTTCAAGGCCGACATCCGTCAGACTTTCGGTCTGCGGCTGCAGGACAACCTCAACACCGAGAGAACGATGCCCTTCCGGCAGGCTACCACCTTCAAAGACGTCGAAGAGGCGAACATCCTGAATCAGGTTCCGGTCGGCCATACGAACGGCCTTGAGAACAGCCTGTGCTTCAACATCCGGCCCAGCAAGGAACGCGAAGTCACGACGCACTGGCTGCAGCGCTGAGAGCGCAGGAGGCGTCTTCTTTTTAGCCTTAGGCTGCGGGATACGATCCAGATACAGCTCGAAAGCCACAACAGTCCCCGTCAGACCAAGCGCGCGTGCCGTGCGAGGATGCAGTTCACCAAAGCTACCCAGAACCAGCTTAGGACCCTGCCGTACCTGACCTGACCGACCCGGATGATAAAAGCCCGGAGCATCTGCCGTGACAGACAAAGAAGCTTCCGGAACACCAAGCGCCGTCAGCGCGGCCGTCAGATCCGCCTTGGCGTCCCAGAGCGTTGCTTCCTGCGCAGCCTGACCGGGTTCACGAGCCGTCAATCCGCCTCGCAAGCCGGCAACACGGAGATGCTGACCTTCGAAATCAAAACATGGACCGATTTCAAACAATGCGCCTTCACCAGAAAGCCCCAGACCACGCGCCAGATTACGGCCGAGTGCACGCGCCAGATTGACGAGCGGCGTCGGGCGCAACTGATCAAGATCCATAGCGATAGGGTTCAGCAGACGTTGCGTTTCAGGCACGTCGCCGAACAGAACCGCGTCTTCATGAGCGACGAAGGAGAAACCAACCGTTTCCATCATCCCACGTGCTGCACAGATACGACGCATCAGCGCTGCACGCGCCTGAAGAGGCGTGACTGCCGGAGCCTCGACCATGGCCAACTGAGGGAGTGGCACAGCCGGCACAGCATCCAGCCCATAAAGACGCAGCACTTCCTCTATGAGGTCACATTCCGCTTCCATGCGCGGAACATTCGCTGCTGCCTTTGCCGCGACGTCCTCATCAAGTGTCACGGCCTGAGCCAGAACCTGACCGGATGCAACGTCATTCCGCCAGGACGGAACTGCGAAGGTCGCGTGATCGTCTTTCCGCTCAACAACCTCGAAGCCCAGATGCTCCAGAGAACGCACAGCATCATCCGCAGGGATATTAATACCACCCAGCGTTTCCAGGCGCTCAAAACGCAGCGTAGCCGTGCGTTTCCAGTTGGGCAGGTCGCCAGCTTCCGTAATTTCGCTTGGCTCGCCACCGCAAAGGTCACGGATCATAATGGTGGCTGCTTCGAGCCCAGTTCGCACCAGTGCCGGATCAACACCACGCTCAAAACGCTGACGCGCATCTGTGTGGATCGCCAGACGGCGGCCCGTCAGCGCAATACGAACAGCATCGAACAACGCGGATTCAACAAACACGTCCGTCGTATTCTCATCCACACCGCTCTGCTGACCACCCATGATACCTGCAAGCGACTGCACACCGGCATCATCCACGATCACCATATCGTCCGTGCCAAGGACGTATTCGTTGCCATCCAGAGCCGTGAAGGTCTCCCGTGCGGCATGCGTGACGGTCAGCGTATTTCCAGAAAGTTTCGCAACATCAAAAACATGAAGCGGACGGCCCAGATCAAACGTGAAGTAGTTCGTGACGTCAACCAGTTTGGAGATCGGCTTAAGCCCCACAGCCTTCAGGCGGCGCTGTAGCCAGTCTGGGCTAGGACCATTCTTCACACCACGAATGACGCGGCCCACGGCATAGGAGCAATCCGGATGCGCGATCTTCCAGCTGACGGCGGGCTCGAAATCACCCTCAACAGCTTCCGTCAGCCATGGCTTGAGATGACCGATGCCAGCTGCCGCAAGATCACGCGCAATGCCTCGAATGCTCAGAGCATCGCCACGGTTCGGCGTAATCGCGATTTCAATGACCGGATCATCAAGCTCGGCATAAGTCGCATATGCCTCGCCGATCGGAGCCGTTTCCGGCAGTTCGGCAATACCGTTGCTCTCTTCACCAAGGCCCAGCTCACGCAGGGAACACAGCATACCGCCGCTTTCCTCGCCGCGGATTTTGCCCTTCTTGATGGTAATATCCAGCCCCGGAACATACGTCCCCGGAGGCGCAAAAATCACATGGAGGCCAGCACGTGCATTCGGTGCACCGCACACGACCTGCAAATCTTCATAACCCGCACCAGCAGCGACGCGGCAAAGCTGAAGACGATCTGCATCCGGATGGCGATGTGCTTCCAGAATTTTGGCCGTTCTAAAACCTGCCAGCTTCTCGGCGGGGTTTTCAACGCTCTCAACTTCAAGACCGATGCCGTTCAGACGGGCACAGATCTCTTCGCAAGATGCTGTAAAATCAAGATGTTCACGCAGCCAGGAGAGAGAGAACTTCATGTCACACGCCCTCCGTCAGCGTTGCGGGAGAAAAAGCAGAAAAGCCATAGTGGCGCAGCCAGCGTAGGTCGCTCTCATAGAAGGACCGAAGATCCGGAATACCATTCTTAAGCATGGCCAGACGCTCGACGCCCATACCGAACGCAAAGCCCTGCCACTCGGCCGGATCGAGGCCGCAATTTGCCAGAACGCGCGGATGCACCATGCCGGACCCGAGAACTTCCAGCCAGTCGGACCCACCGCCAATCTCGCCCGTGGCTTTTGACCAGCCGATATCCACTTCCATGGAGGGCTCGGTAAACGGGAAATACGATGCACGGAAACGCACAGGCAAATTAGGCTTGTCGAAATAGACGCGCAGGAACTCGATCAGGCAGCCTTTGAGGTGCCCAAGAGTAATATTGCGGTCAATGACCAGCCCTTCGCACTGATGGAACATCGGGGAATGGGTCGCGTCATGATCGGCACGATAGGTGCGGCCAGGAGCAATAATGCGGATGGGCGGCTTCTGCCCCAGCATCGTCCGGATCTGCACGCCAGACGTCTGGGTCCGAAGAACGCGCGGCTCGTTAGTGCCTGACTTGGGCGGCAGATAGAAAGTATCGTGCTCAGTCCGGGCCGGATGATGGTCCGGCGTATTGAGAGCCGAGAAATTGTGCCACTGGCTTTCAACATCAGGCCCTTCCGCGACGGAAAAACCCATGGCGCCAAAGATAGCTGTCATTTCTTCAATGGTACGGCTGATTGGATGAATGGCGCCTGTCACCACAGAAGGGGCAGGCATCGTGATATCTACCCGTTCGGCTTTCAGGCGTTCCTGCAGCGCTTCTTCTTCGATTTCCCGACCGCGATCTTCGATCACCTTGGTCAATTCATCCCGCAGGCGGTTCAAGGCCTGTCCGCGCAGTTTGCGCTCTTCGGGATCAAGTTTGCCAAGCTGCTTCAGGAGCCCGGTCAGGGCACCGGACTTCCCCAGTGTTCCAACGCGAACGGCATCCCATTGCGCGCGGTCCTGAGCAGCGCCCAGCGCAGCAAGAGTTTCATTCTTCAGCGTGTCGAGATCGTCAGCCATACCGCCCATCGCTTACAGTACAAATACAAAACGGGCCGCCCTGATAACAGGACGGCCCGCCAGTCACCAGCCCCCACGAGTGGGGATCAGGTCTGAATAGCTCAGGCTGCGAGAGCAGCCTGTGCCTTCTTGACGATTTCTGCGAAAGCAGCTGCGTCGTCGAAAGCAATGGCAGCAAGGACCTTACGGTCAATCTCGATGCCAGCCTTGTCCAGGCCATTGATGAACTTGCTGTACGTCAGACCGTGCTCACGGACAGCAGCGTTGATACGCTGGATCCACAGAGCGCGGAAATCACGCTTCTTGTTGCGACGGTCGCGATACGCATAGCGCAGCGCCTTCTCAACGCGCTCGAGAGCAATACGGTAGTTCGTAGACGAACGGCCGCGGTAACCCTTGGCGAGATCGAGAACTTTCTTGTGACGGGCGTGCGTCGTTACGCCCCGCTTAACACGTGCCATGTACCTTAATCTCCCTTAGAGCCCGTAGGGCGCCCACTGCTTGATGGTCTTTGCGTCCATATCCGTCATGGTCTGAGGACCACGGTTGGTGCGCTTCATCTTCTGCGGGCGGTTGATAAGGCCGTGGCGCTTGTTGCCTGGGCCGCACATTACCTTGCCGGTCGCGGTGATCTTGAACCGCTTCTTGACCGACGACTTCGTCTTCATCTTGGGCATTTCGGTCTCCCTCGCCGTAAACGATTGGTCCCACCGGAGCGGGACTCTGCACGGCCGGGCATGCCACTTATGGCCCGGACGCGTACACGGAGCGGCTGCCTTATCCCATCGGACTGATTCCGCCAAGAACTTTATTTTCTTTAACGCGCAAGCAAAAGACGCCCCTTTGTTCAAGTCACGTCACTGTGATCTCGCTCACAGTGACGTGAGCAACATGAACCATCTGACATCTTGATTCTTAACGCGCTTCTATGTGTTTGTCCGAAGGTCAAGTGCTGCACCAAATAACAGCTCTAGGAACATCATGAGCACATCATCCCGGCCAGGGCTCTGGGTCCTGATCACGGCCGCGGTCTTCGCGCTTTGCGGCGCGATCCTTACCGTGGGCGGCGTATGGGCCGTTTCCCTCGGCGGCCCCCTGTATTATCTCCTCCTCGGCATCGCACTTCTTGCGACTGCCTTCCTCGCATGGCGCCGTAACCCGGCCGCACTCTGGCTCTTTGCCGCTGTAGTGTTCGCGACGGTCGTATGGGAACTCTCCGTGGTCGGTCTCGACCTCTGGGCACTGGTTCCCCGCTCCGACATCGTGATCATTCTTGGCATCTGGCTGCTGATCCCGTTCGTGTCCCGCCAGATCGGCGGCACACGCGCATCTGTCCTTCCCTTGGCAGGCTCCGTCGGTCTCGCCGTACTGGTGCTTGCTGCCGGTCTTTTTACAGACCCGCACGACATCAGCGGCAATCTGCCAACAGAGCTGACCAACGCAGCACCGGTTGACGCAGATAACGTTCCAGACAGCGAGTGGCACGCCTATGGCCGCACGCAGGCTGGCGATCGCTGGTCTCCGCTGAAGCAGATCAACTCGTCCAACGTTCAGAACCTCAAGGTGGCATGGCACATCCACACCAAGGATCTGATGGGACCGAATGATCCGGGCGAAGCAACCAACGAAGTCACGCCGATTGAATTCGACAACACGCTGTATCTGTGCTCGCTGCACCAGAAGCTATGGGCTGTTGATGCCGCAACGGGGCACGTCAAATGGACGTTCGATCCGCACCTGCAGATCAACCCAGGCTTCCAGCATCTGACGTGCCGTGGCGTGAGCTTCCACCAGACACCGGCGGATGCCACGGACAGCGACGGCAATCCGGCTCCAACCGATTGCGCCAAGCGTATCGTGCTGCCCGTCAATGACGGTCGCCTTGTCGAAGTCGATGCTGAAACCGGGCAAAAGTGCTCTGGCTTCGGAAACGACGGTGAACTGGATCTGCGCCTGCCGAACCAGCCTTACACCACGCCGGGCATGTATGAACCGACGTCTCCGCCGGTCATCACCGACAAGCTGATCATTGCCAACAGCGCCATCACCGATAACGGCTCCATCAAGCAGGCATCGGGCGCAACCCAGGCATTTGACGTTTATACCGGCAAGCGCGTCTGGGTGTTTGACGCATCCAATCCTGACCCGAACCAGATGCCAGATCCGGATCATCCGGTCTTCCATCCGAACTCTCCAAACTCCTGGATCGTGTCGTCCTACGACAAGAACCTGAACCTCGTTTACATCCCAATGGGCGTAGGTACGCCGGATCAGTGGGGCGGTTACCGCACCAAGGAATCCGAGCGCTTTGCTCCGGGTATCGTCGCGCTGAACGCAGAGACGGGTAAGCTGGCCTGGTATTACCAGACCGTTCACCATGACCTGTGGGACATGGACGCACCGTCCCAGCCGAGCCTCGTAGACATCACGTCGAAAGACGGCACGATTGTTCCGTCCATCTACGTTCCGACGAAGACTGGCGACATTTTCGTTCTTGACCGTCGTACGGGCAAGGAAGTCGTCCCGGCTCCGGAAACACCGGTTCCTGGTGGCGCCGCACCGGGCGATCACACCAGCCCAACGCAGCCGATGTCTCAGCTGAGCCTGCGTCCGAAGGCAGCCCTCTCCGATTCCGATATCTGGGGTGGCACAATCTTCGACCAGATGTTCTGCAGCATCTACTTCCACTCGCTTCGCTATGAAGGCCCGTTCACGCCGCCGTCGCTTCAGGGATCTCTGATCTTCCCGGGTGACCTCGGTATGTTCGAATGGGGTGGTCTGGCTGTCGATCCGCAGCGTCAGGTGGCTTTTGCCAACCCGATCTCCCTGCCGTTCGTTTCCCGTCTGGTACCCCGTGGTCCGGGTAACCCGCTATGGCCGGAACCGAACGCAAAGGGCTCCGGTGGCGAAACCGGTCTGCAGCCGAACTACGGCATCCCATATGCTGTTGATCTGCATCCGTTCATGGACCCGGTCCTGCTGCCGCTTGGCATCAAGATGCCTTGCCGTACGCCGCCTTGGGGTTATGTGGCCGGTATCGATCTGCGCACCAACAAGGTGGTCTGGCAGCATCGTAACGGTACGCTCCGTGACTCCATGCACGGCAGTTCCCTGCCCATCCCGCTGCCTCCGATCAAGATCGGCGTCCCGAGCCTCGGCGGTCCGCTCTCTACGGCTGGCAATGTTGGCTTCCTGACAGGCACGATGGACTACTACATCCGCGCCTACGACCTGACGACAGGTAAGACCCTGTGGCAGGATCGCCTCCCAGCTGGCGCACAAGCCACGCCAATGACTTATGCGGTCAATGGAAAGCAGTTCGTTGTCACCTATGCTGGTGGCCACAACTCCTTCCCGACCGTCATGGGCGACGACCTTATTGCTTACAGCCTCGCTGATCAGAAGTGATCATTGAGTAAGCCATTGGTTATCGAGAAAAAGGGGTACCTTCGGGTGCCCCTTTTTTTGTCTTCAAGTCCCGGCAAAAGCTTTCTAAGCTCTCGTTACGTTATGAAATATATTCCATAAAGTAAGGGCATCATGCATTTTCCTCGATCTGGAATGGCTCTCGCCATCTTTGGCCTCATCGCCGTCGCTCCGTCTGCAGCCCACAGTGATGATATTGCTTCCGTAACGGCGGTTCTGGATCCGAGCCATCACGGGCGTCTCGTCTATCCGCCGGCTGAACTTGAACTGCGGCATTCGGGATCGGCGCATATTGTCTGCGTCATCACAAAGGACGGTCAGCCCCAAAGCTGCGAAACTTCAGCGAGCGCACCTGATTTCGCACTTGCAGCGGAAGTCTATGCCTATTCGTCCAAGTTTCTTCCGGCATACCAGGACAGCAAACCCATTGAAGGCCGGTGGGAAAAGACCATTCCCTTCGAGGCTCGTGGAACAGCAACTCTCCCCGTCATGGATCATGAGCACAGTCCACGCCCCTACTATCCAGACTTTGCGAACGACAGGAATATTACAGGAAGAGTAGCCGTCACCTGTCAGGTTGATACCGCAGGCATCGCGCATGACTGTACCGCCAGCCCGGGGCCCGAAATTTTACGACGGGCATCGCTCGCCTATTTCACGCTGGCCAGATACCTTCCGGCTATAAAAGACGGGCAACCCATCTCCGCCCCCTATCATGGCAACATAAACTGGGAATCAGACGCGAAAGACCGAAATGACGGGTTCCGCTGAAACCTTGTGTCTGCAGGCCAGTCCATTCCATAATCAGCGTCGAAAGCCCTGTCGGTTCAGGGCAAAAACTGCACAGAGGCTATGCATGACCCTTCGCAAATTTGCTCTTCTTGCCTTCGCTACCGTCGCTTTCGGCGGCCAGTTCGCACATGCCAAGTCTCAGCCCTGCCGGGACGCCAAAGGCAAATTCACCAAGTGTGAAGCCCCAAAGAAGCCGAAGGCCTGCCGGGATGCCAAAGGCAAGTTCACCAAGTGTGATGTAACAGCCCCACAAGTTGCTCAGCCTGCTCACTAAGCTCAAACAAAAAAAGCCCCTGTCAGCGTCTGCTGACAGGGGCTTTTTGAAAGACTGAGATCGTTAGGCAGCAGCACGCTTGAGGATGGCTTGAGCCATTGCCTCAACCCCATTCCCCCGGTTCGTGGACAGTGCTTTGACCAGCCCCATATCATGCAAAAAGACCGGGCTCGTCTGAAGGATCTCTTCACGGCTTCGCCCTGAGTACACTCTCAGCAAAAGGGCTACCAATCCCTGAACAATGGCCGCATCTGAAGCGCCAGCAAAGAAGAGCTTACCATCACGGTCTTCCGCTTCGAGCCAGACCTGGCTTTGACACCCGGGTACACGATGGACATCGTCCTGCCAGTCCGAAGGGAAAGCGGGGAGTTTACGGCCCATTTCAATAATATACTGATACCGCTCCATCCAGTCGTCGAACATCGCCAGTTCGGCTTCAATTTCCTCGATGGCAGCGGTCGCCGTCTCTTCCTGAGGGGCAAGAAAGGCATCACTCACAAAAAACGTCTCCGTCACAGGATAAAGCGGCTCAAATCACCCTTGCGGGCAAGCGGCGCCACCCTGTCACGAACATCCTCTGCCGTCACCCTCACGGTCTCGCCTTTCCGGTCAGATGCAGAAAATGAGACGTCCTCCAGCAGCTTTTCCAGAACAGTTGCCAGGCGGCGGGCCCCAATGTTTTCAACGCGCTCGTTAATATCAGCCGCGAGTTCCGCCAAAGCATCCACGGCATCATCACCGAATTCCAGCGTCACACCTTCCGTACCCAGCAGACTCACATACTGCTTCAGAAGCGAATGCTCAGGCTCCAGCAGAATACGCTTCAGATCGTCCCTGCTCAGGCCAGCCAACTCCACACGAATAGGCAGACGCCCCTGCAATTCCGGTAGAAGATCTGAAGGCTTGGCAATGTGAAAGGCTCCGGACGCGATAAACAGGATATGGTCCGTCTTCACCGATCCATACTTCGTGCTGACGGTCGTCCCCTCAATCAGCGGAAGAAGGTCACGCTGCACGCCTTCACGAGAGACATCTCCGCTGCGCGTTCCATGTTCAGATGTCGCGCAGACCTTGTCGATTTCATCCAGGAACACGATGCCATGGTTCTGGGTGTG
The DNA here is from genome assembly GCF_032913585.1 of Gluconobacter sp. GP1. Lineage (NCBI taxonomy): Bacteria > Pseudomonadati > Pseudomonadota > Alphaproteobacteria > Acetobacterales > Acetobacteraceae > Gluconobacter > Gluconobacter sp. GP1. Next base: position 183,533 of record NZ_JASGXC010000004.1, on the reverse strand, counting down.
CTCAATCGCCTCGCGCGTCAGGGCTTCGTCATCCAGAAGTTTGTCAGCTTCTTCACGGATTAACTGCTCGCGGGCCACCGAAACCTTCAGTTTCTTGCGTGAAGGCATCCGGTTCATGAACCCCTTCATCATATCATTGAAACTAATGACCTGCCCTGGCTGGAGCCCTGGAATATCGCCACTTTCCTTACCGCGCTGTGGATCAGGCGCAATCTGGATTTCAATTTCCTTGTCTTCCAAAGCACCCTCTCGCAGCATCTGGCGAAACTTTACCTTGGTGTCGGCTGTCGCGCCTTCGCCAACCAGCGCATCAACAAGCCGGGTTTCAGCCGCGGCTTCAGCTTTCTCCTGCACGTCTTTGCGGCGTCCATCCCGCAGCATGGTCAGAGACACCTCAACGAGGTCCCGGACAATACTGTCCACGTCCCGCCCAACGTAGCCAACTTCCGTAAACTTGGTCGCTTCCACTTTCAGGAACGGAGACTGCGCCAGCTTGGCCAGTCGACGGGCGATCTCTGTCTTGCCGCAACCCGTGGGGCCGATCATGAGAATGTTCTTGGGAACAACCTCATCCTTCAAACCGTCAGGAAGCTGGGACCGGCGCCAGCGATTACGCATCGCGATGGCAACTGCACGTTTTGCGTCGGACTGACCAACAATAAAGCGATCAAGCTCGGATACGATTTCGTGGGGGGCAAAATTTGGAACAGACATCTCAGGAGGCCTCCCCGCCTAGTGTTTCCAGCGTCACGGAATAGTTCGTGTAAACGCAGATATCACCGGCAATTTTCATAGACCGACGTGCGATTTCCTCGGCACTCAGACCGTCCACCGTCATCAATGCCCGCGCTGCAGACAGTGCGTAATTTCCGCCGGAGCCAATGGCCACAATGCCATCCTCTGGCTCCAGCACATCGCCATTTCCGGTCAGGGTGAAAGAGCGGTCTGCGTCAGCCACCAGCATCATGGCTTCCAGACGCCGCAGATAGCGATCCGTGCGCCAGTCTTTCGCCAGTTCGACGCAGGCCCGCTCAAGCTGCCCTGGATACCGCTCCAGTTTCGCTTCAAGGCGCTCCAGCAGGGTAAAGGCGTCAGCCGTGGCACCGGCGAAACCCGCAAGGATATTGCTATGAGGTCCAATTCGCCGAACTTTGCGAGCATTACCCTTGATAACGGTCTGCCCGAGGGAGACCTGACCGTCCCCCGCCATGGCCACCCGGCCATCGCGACGGACACAAAGAATGGTCGTGCCATGCCAGCCGACCGGATCGTGGGGAGTGATTTGGTAAGACATCACTCAAAAAGATGGTGCGGATATAGCGCCTGACAAGAGGATCTCTCCCGTCAGGTTATATTGCCCCCTGCATCAGCCGCCGGATCGCATCCTGAAGCCCTTTTTGTGTAAAGGGCTTGGGCAACGGCGCATTTTCAGACTGCGCATCTGTGTGCCCACTGATAAACAGCACTTTCAGCTCAGGCATTTTGTCCATCAGAATGGCTGCGCAGGTTGGGCCATCATGATCTGGCATACGCATATCAATCACAGCCAGATCGAATGGACCATGTTCGTCTGTCAGGGTCAGAGCTTCCGCCAGAGACGACGCCGCGGCTACATTATGCCCGTCATGGCGAAGAAAACCCTCCGTCACCATACGAACCGGCGCCTCATCATCGACGACCAATACCTTCAGGGAATGAGGTTTCTCATCGTCCGCCACCAGATCTGCCACGACATCGCTTCGGACGACAGGAAGCAGCAATGTCATGCACGTTCCCTTGCCAGGCGTGCTGTCCACAACGATCTCGCCGTAACTCCGGCTCAGGAAGCCATACACACTGGAAAGGCCCAGCCCTGTTCCACGCCCAACATCTTTGGTGGTGAAGAATGGATCAAAAATCCGCTTCATCACTTCGGGTGACATCCCCTCACCCTCATCAACCACATCAATGGCCACCGCACGATCCAGACAGCATTCCGGAGGCAGCGTTTTGAATTTCTGCCCCACTACACGGGCCGACACCGACACTGTCCCACCCTGCGTCATGGCATCCCGAGCATTCACACAGAGATTCAGAAGCGCCATTTCGAGCTGATCCTGATCTGACCAGACAGCGGGGAAGTCAGCAGGCATATCCTCAAGCGACAGCTTGCAGGCCACACTTCTTTCGCCACTTCGGCGCTTGAGACTTTGAACCAGAAGCGCTTCAAGCCCCGGCAGAAGATCCTGCAACGCCACCGGCGCAAGACGTGCCTCACGTGGACGCCCAAACTGAAGCAACCGCCGTGTCAGCACAGCACCACGCTGCGCAGATTCCATAGCGTTCTTCACCAGAGCACTGGATGTCTCATCCAGGTCCACCATGTCTTCCAGCAATTCCAGGGACCCGGAGATGGCAGCGAGAAGATTGTTGAAGTCGTGCGCAATTCCCCCGGCCAATGTGCCCAGGGACTGAAGCTTGTCCGCCTGCCGCAGACGGCTTTCCATCAGCACTCGCTGCGTAACGTCCCGGTCCATGCTGACCTGCCAGCGGTCTTCCGTCGGCACGCCCTGGGGCCAAGCTAATGAAAGGCGGCTCAATTCGTGCCATCGCTGAACGGTTCCTCCGTCATGATCTGGCAGAACTTCAGCAACCAGCCGCTCTTCCTGCCCGGTGCTACGAACATTATCGCGCATTTGCTGAACATCAGCACGCAGCACTTCCGGGAAATGCATCAGTTCGTCGTTCAGATCCTGTGCAGCCTCATCGCGTACGTTGCTGCGAATACAGCGCCCCTGAGCATCCGAAAAAACAAGACCCATCGGAAGGGCATCCATCAGGCCGCGCAAAAGAGCCTGCTCCGTCTGCAGCGCCCGTTGGGCAATACAATGCTGCGTCACTTCCCCAACCAAAGATCGAAGCGCGTCCGAATCCCAGGGTTTGTGCACGTAAGCCTGCACTTGTCCAAGGTTCAGGGCAGACACCACAGCATCCAGATCCGCATAGCCCGTCAGCAGAATACTGCGCGCATCCGAAAACTCGCGCGCCCGCATCAAAAGCTGATCCCCCGTCAGTCCAGGCATCCGCTGATCGGAGATAATGGTGACAACATCCGGATGCGCCCGCAAAAGCTCCAGAGCTCTCAGCGGGTCCGTCGTTGCAAGAATTTCGTACTGGTCTTCCAGCAGATCTTCCAGGGCAACGAGGATTTCTTCCTCGTCATCCACCAGCAAAATACGAGGACGTAATGGCCCTTTTATGCTCCACACACTCATACGGAACGTCCCGTTGCCACCGGCCCATCTTCCGTCATTGTGACGGGAAGGCTGAGCCGGAAACACGCCCCTATTCCGCGGCCACCCGACAAATGGGCATCTGTGATTTCGATAATGCCATCGTGGGCTTCCATCACACTATAAGCGATCGCAAGCCCCAACCCTGTGCCTGTTCCAACCGGCTTGGTTGTGAAAAACGGATCAAACACCCTGTTTCTCAGTTCCATCGGCAAACCCGGACCGTCATCGCTTATCGTCATGTCATACCGACCGTTTTCAAGACGGGATTTGATCACAATACGCCCCTGCACAGGGCCGCCCTCAGGCGAGATATCCGCCAATGCATCGGCCGCATTGGAAATAATGTTCATAACCACCTGATTCAGAAACGCAGGCTGACAGACCAAATGCGCCGGAGCCTGCAAATCCTTTTCAATTTTAATGTCTGGGCCAAGCTTATGTCCCAGCAAAGCCAATGCCGTCTCGAGTGCACTGGGAACATCGACTGTCTGGAATGAGCTTTCATCCAGCCGGGAAAATCGCCGGAGACTCAAAACGAGATTCTGAATCCGCTGCAACCCGAGCTTCATGGATTCCAGGCGTGAAATCCCCTTCTGCATGAGCGGCGCCCCATCCTCCGGGCTCCCCAGCGTCTGAAGGCGTTTCAACGTCCGCTCCACTGTGTCGGCATGGGCGATTGTGAAGGCTAGCGGATTGTTAATCTCATGAGCGATACCCGCCACCAACTCACCCAAAGAAGCCATCTTGGCAGTCTGCACGAGTTTCGACTGCGCCTGAATCAACTGTTCGTTTGTTCGCGCCAATTCCATATTGGCCTGCGCCAGAGCTTCAGCCATTTCGGCCTTCGCCCTTGCCGCTTCCAGAGTAAGCGCATTCTGCTGGCGCTCAATTTCCTGCTGCCGGAACTCATCCTGCGCCATGCGTCTTTGCGCCAGCGTCCTGATCCGCATGGCGAGGGCTTCTATGGCAATGTCGCTGGGAACCAGATCGTCAATGCCGGCCTCGAAGAATTCACCAGAAGACTGCCTCCGGAAGCGTGAGGCCTCCACAATGCCAAGCGTTCGGAACGGAATTCCACCAGCTTCCAGAACAGCCTGACGCCGTGCATCCAGAAGGCGGCAGAACTTGAGGTCTTCGTCTCCGCTTCCCAGTTCCAGAACCAGACAATCCGGACCATCTGCGCCGCGCAACCATCCACCATCAATCAGATCGTCTGAACGCTCGATGGACGTGACCGTATGCCCATCACGCCAGAGCAGCTCACCCAACGTTGTCTCGGGTGCATCTTCGGTAATGTCTTCGTCGTCCTCCTCTTCACGGGGAGAATTGACGATGACAATTCTTGCCCGGCGGAAGCGAGAGGCTTCATCCACCTGAAGAAGCTCCGGTCCTTCCCGAAGCAAAGCCCGCATCCGCAACACAAGCAGGTCAGGATGAGCGGATTTGGAAATATAGGCATCTGCCCCACTTTCCAGCCCCTCTCGCTCACCGCCGGGAAAAGCATCTTCCGTCAGCATCAGGATCGGAATGGTGCGTGTCAGGGCATCCAGCCGCAAACGCCGCGCCAACTGCCCACCCGTCATGCCGGGCAGCTCAGAGCACACGACCACAAGGTCAGGCATCAGATCCTCAACCGTTCCCAAAGCAGCTTCACCGCTGCCGAGACAGGTCACGGTGAAGCCTTCCTTTAGAAGAACACGCCAGATCCGCTGGGCATGAGCATCATCCGGCTCCACGAGCAGAACACGTGCGGTCTCTGTGGCTCCGAGCGGAGCTTTAAGATCAGAAGGCAGCATGAGAATGACGGAATGTTTGCATTAACGGCCTCTTGCAGCTAGTCCGAAGCTGATGTTCGTCCGATTTCCAAGGGGCGAAGATAACTCCCGTTACCGGATCAGTGGAAGCCGTATCTCATGGACATTCAGCCCTCGCGCAACCTGACGGATCGCCTGCTCAACTCCCGCAGCGGGGAAAGCGGCCCTCTTTCAACCGGCGCGCTAATCCGGACGGGCATCTGGTCCATCTGCTATTTCGCCTTCTACTTCGCCCAGCAGGTCGCAGAACTTCTCGCTCCGCTTCTCCTGATTCTTGGTCTCGGCTGGTACATCCTTCCGCACATCGTGAACGCCATTACGACGAGTGCTGCGAGTGCCGACCCGCAGGCGAAAGACATCATGAACCATGTAGCGGGCACCCTGCCGACCCACCTTCAGATCGGCAGTCACCTGCTGACCCCAGGCTCCCTTATGTTCGATGGCTTTCTCCTGATGGGACTTGCCGCAATCGGAGCGACCCTGTCCGCGCTGGCTGCTCGCAACATGTAAACCCCAGGCTCAGGGAGTGAGGACATGGCCGATACCCGGCAATAAAGTCACCAGCTCTCCAGCCTTCCAGTGCCACAGTGCGGCCACGCCTCCGCCGACCACCACGAGGCTGAGCCCCCACGCGGCACTCCACGTCCCAAGACTTCCAATCATTTTCGTCCCGACAGTCTCGGGTTTACCCAAACCATGGGTTACTGTCCGGGAATGTAGAACAAACGCATGCTTCGCAGCGTCCCGTGCTTCGGACGCGCTTAATCCAACAGGATAAGACTGTGATGTTTCAGAGCCTGGAGGCTTTGCAGTCTCAGCCTTGAGCAAGGACAAGTCATCAGGCGGACTTTGTGCAAGCTCCGGCTCGTGAGTCTCTTGTAAAGACCAGCTATCCCCACAGTTCGCGCAACGCAGCCGCCGCGCCTGCTCCAAAAGTGCATCAGGCACTTCAAAAACAGCATGACAGTGGGGACATTCAACACGCATCACGGTATCCTTCAAAAATCAGACCGTACCGGCCTCGGTCTGACCTCAACTGGGTTGCCCATATGACGAGGTTGTCGTTAATAAATGGTTAATACGCCTGCAACACCTTTGATCGTTTTCATATGATCCGCCTGCGCGATGTCTCCCTGAAACCTGCTGGCGTTGGGCAGCCTGTTCTGCACGGCATGACCCTGACAATCCCTCAGGGAGAATTCCGCTGGCTTCTCGGGCCATCAGGCGCAGGCAAATCCAGCCTTCTCAAGCTTCTGACACTCGGGGCAAAACCCGCCTCTGGCCAAATGGATATTCTCAACACCCCAGTCACGGGCGCCAGCCGGAGCACTCTACGGAACCTGAGAAGACGTATCGGGTTCGTCCCACAGGATTACCGCCTGATCGGGGAGTGGAATGTTTTTGACAACGTCGCTCTCCCGTTGCGTCTGCGCGGGCGCTCCGAACGCGATATTCGACAAGAGGTTTTTGCTGTCCTGGACTGGCTGGATGTCTCCCCGCACGCCCATTCCCGCCCAACCACTCTTTCCGGGGGCGAACAGCAGCGTGTTGCCATTGCACGCGCCCTGATCGGACGACCCGATATCCTTCTTGCCGATGAACCAACAAACGCTCTTGAGGATTCTCAGGCCAGACGTCTTCTTGCAACGTTCCAGGAACTGATTGATCTGGGAACAACCGTGATTGTCGCGACGCATAACGAAGGCCTCGTGCGCGATGCTCCCGCCCCATCCATCATGCTTCGTGATGGCACGCTCGATCCGCATGCAAATGAGGCGATAGCGTGAGCCGCCGCGTCTCTCCCGGTCTGCGCTCAGGCAGCCTCCCTCTGCTTGTTGCTCTCATGACCCTGCTGGCAGGCTTGGCCCTTGCTGGTTTGACCGGTGTTCAAGCGCTTGCAGATGGCTGGGCGCAGGCGGCCCGAAGTGCTGCAACGATCGAAATCCCGACGGACATTCCAAACGCCTCAGATCGCACGGACGCACTCATTCACGCTCTCAAGGCCTTGCCAGGCGTTACCAACCTGCAAAAGCTTTCCACAGACAAGGTGCAGGATCTACTGGCGCCCTGGCTTGGCCAGCCTACGGATGCGCGGAAAGGTCTGCCGGGCCTCTCTCTGCCCACCGTCCTCATCGTCGCCCACACGCCTGATGCTAATCTGAGCTCCGCTGTTCACGACACGCTGCCTGAAGCCATTGTTCAGGAAGACGTGCAATGGGGCCAGAGGCTTGAACATTTAGGCACAAGCCTCGTCGGATGCGCCTGGCTTGCCGTTATCCTGATCGCAGCGATTGCCGTTTTATCCATTGGCATCACTGTCCGCCGCTCTGTCGCTGCCCAGAAACGGGCTGTGGAGATCGTGCACTCTCTTGGCGCCGGGGACTTTACAATTTCCAGCCATATTGCCGGTCGGGCTGCACTCCTCAGCTTTATGGGTGGCGTGGCTGGCCTCGTCCTCCTCACGCCACTGACAACCTCCCTTGCCACAACCCTCGCACCCTTCACGCATCAGGCCACCGTCCCAAGCACCTTTCCGACAACACTGGATGGCTGGTGGACGACACTCCGCATTTTACCTCTCAGCCTCCTGAAAGAGCTCGGTGCCCTGCCCGTCATTGCGGCTCTTCTGGGATGGATCACAGCTCAGGGCGTTGTGCTCGTGTGGCTTCGTCGATTGCCGTGAAGGCCTTTCTTTCCTCGCTGTTTCTTATTGCCGTGCTCTGGTCGGCTGGCTTCGTCTGGTTCATCCACGATTCCCGACAGCCACCGCATGTGGCCACTGTCTGCGATGGCATCGTCACCCTCACAGGCGGCCAATCCCGTATCGAAACCTCCCTCACCCTTCTCAAGGGCGGATATGGCCAGCTTCTACTGATTTCTGGCGTCGGGCCCCATGTTACACTCGATCAACTTGTGCGCCTTCAGAACCAGACGCTTTCCAGTGATCTGGCCAGCCGCGTCACTTTGGGTCGCCGTGCCGTTAGCACGATTGGTAATGCTTATGAGACCACGACATGGGCCAGAGATCACAAGATGCACAGCCTGCTGGTCGTTACCGCTGGCTACCACATTCGCCGTGCCATTATAGAGCTCAGCCGGACTGCCCCAGATCTGGAACTCGTGCCTTATCCGGTTCTCCCGCCAGCTCTGGAAGCGCCACTGTCCCGCCAGACTCTGCACTTACTCATCCGGGAATATTTCAAACTTCTGGGTGCAGAGCTTAGTAACCTGACGGGCCTGCCAGACGGCAAGATTGGCCTTACGCCTCACTAAGGCCTCTTGTGCAACCGCAGCTTTTCTGGTGAGCAGACAAAATTATGAGCATTCTTCGCGGCCTGCTGTTCAATCTTTATTTCCTGATCCTCACAGTCATCATGGGCCTCGGGGCAATCCCGATCCGCCTCATGAAGCGACAGGATCTGGCACTCTCTTACGCTAAACTCTGGTCCAGAGCGGTGCTGTTCGGATTTGCACAGCTTTGCTCCGTGAAAATCGAAGTTCATGGTCGGGATAATATTCCTTCAGGCCCAAGCCTGATTGCATCCCAGCATCAGTCCTTCTTCGATGGCTTCGTCTGGATGAATCTGGTTCCCCTCCCGACCTACATCATCAAAGCGGAACTGACTAAAATTCCCCTTGTCGGCCCCATGCTTGTTCTGAGCGGGATGATCCCTGTGGAGCGAAGCGCTGGATCTAAAGCCCTGCGCACCATGATGAAAGACAGCGCACGCGCTCACGCATCTGACCGACAGATTATTATCTTTCCTGAAGGCACACGCACACTTCCCGGAGATCGCCACCCCATCCAACCGGGCATTATTGCTTTAGCCCGACAGGCTAATGTTCCTGTCGTGCCGGTCGCCACCAATTCCGGCCTCTTCTGGGGCCGATCTCCCTGGCGGAAAAAACCTGGTGTTTTGAAGGTCATCATCGGCGCGCCACTCCCCTCCACAGAGGGACGCAACGGCTTCACGACCGCGCTGAACGAAGCATGGGATGAACTGTGCGCAACCCATGAATTACCGCGCAATACTGTGGATAACTCTGTGGAGCTTCAGAGGGTTTAGCCGCCGCCGGAACAGAAGGAGTTTTGGGGCGACAGGCTTTGGGCGAATCTCAAGAAACCCAACAGTTTCCATGCGTAGATAAAAAACCCTGTTTTTCTGCGGTTTTCAGCTATTCCCTGACTTCAATGTGCCCAGATCGCCTTCCATAGACTCGGCTGTCAAACAATGACTGCACGCGGAATGCTGTTTTGGGGATAAAATACCGTCCATCGAACCAGCTTCTTTATCCAGTTACACAAAGACAGGCCCAGTGAACCCAGTTTCCAATACTGCCCGTTACCTGAAAATCACGCTTGTCATCTTCTGTTTCATTACAGTTGTGGCAACTGCAGATACCGCCCTGTGGCATCACGTCACCGCCAGAATGCAGGCACAAATTGAAAACGAAGTCGCGAACCTGAAAGCAACAGGATGGTCCGTAGACACTGGAGAAGTTCGACGCGGAGGCTGGCCTTTCGGAGCATGGATCGAAATTCAGAAACCCCAGCTCCGCCATAAAAATTTTCCTGCCCAACCATTCGAGGCTGGCTGGGCAGGTGAGACTTTCAGGCTTGGCGGACCATGGACGGAGTTCCTCAGAAACGGCCTCACCGTCTCCCTTCCTGGTCGTCAGGCTGCGCGCATTATCACTTCTTCGGCCAGAGCAACCATTCTCACAGAAGCTTTGAGACTGCACATCTCAGAGGACGGAACCGTGATGTTCCATGCCCCTTCTGCCCAAGTCGCCGTCGCAATGGACCTTGTGGATCAGACAGTCGCGCTATCCCGCCCTTCTGGACGCATCCTCATCCAACCCCAAGCCCCAGCGGGAGCCACACGCCTCGGACTGGATATGTTATCTTCCACTCTCAGCACATCATTTTTGAATGCTGCCAAGTATCCACTGCACCACGCTCATCTCGTGGTAGCTCTAACAACGTCCAGCACACATCCTGAAAGTCCACTTTTTAGTCCTGAAGGCTATGAGCGCCTACTGGTGCAGACAGCATCATTTTCGATGGGGTCGGAAGCGACTTCTGCACATCTTTCCTTTTCCGGTGAACTGACATACCCAGCGCTCAACGGCCACCTTACCCTGACGCTTCTGAACTGGCATGATGCCGCCGAAAAAATCCTGAATATTCCGAGCCTTCAGGCCTCGCTTGCTCCAGACACGCGCGTCTTTCTTGAGCATATTTTGCACGCAACACCCTCATCCGGACTGGCAGAAAGTCATCCTGTTGTCGCAGCAGTTTCCGTCGTGAACGGTCATGCTGCACCTGCTCTCGAACAACTTTTGCAAACAATCTCCACACAAAAAATTGACGCGTCACATTTGCGCGAGTAGACGCAGGGAATGTTTTGATTTTTGTCAAAACCATGGCGCGGAAAGAAAACTATTCCCGTGCTGCGGCTTTCAAGATTCAGATCCGGGTCATGTGTGCAGTGCGGTGCGCATGATCTCAGCTCATTCCTGACTTCTAGGGTGCGAGCGTAGCTGACGGGTCCATGCGGACCGGTTCTGCGGTCCGCCTCCCAAGCAGAAGGCACCATCGCAATGTTTGGCCTGTCGGCTTTATTTCTCGCGCGATTTCAGTTCGCGTTTACAGTCGGGTTTCACATCGTATTCCCGGCATTCTCGATCGGGCTTGCTGCCTATCTCGCCGTTCTTGAAGGCCTCTGGCTCAAGACGGGACGCAGCGCCTATCTGGATCTCTTCAAATACTGGCTGAAAATCTTCTCCGTCGTATTCGCGATGGGCGTGGTTTCCGGTCTGGTCATGTCCTACGAATTCGGCACCAACTGGTCCCAGTTCTCGCAGAAGGCTGGTCCCATCCTCGGCCCAATGCTGGCCTACGAAGTGATGACGGCCTTCTTCCTCGAAGCCGGCTTCCTCGGCGTCATGATGTTTGGCCTGAACCGCGTGGGCAAAGGTCTGCATTTCGGCGCCACCTGCATGGTCTCGATCGGCACACTGATCTCCATGACGTGGATTCTCGCTTCCAATTCCTGGATGCAGACGCCGCAGGGCTACATCATCGATGAAGCTACAGGTCGCTTCCTGCCGGGTAACTGGTGGCAGATCATCTTCAACCCGTCCTTCCCGTTCCGCCTCGTGCACATGGGACTGGCAGCGTTCCTGTCCGTTGCGTTCATCGTGGCTGGCGTCGCTGGCTGGCATCTGCTGAAGGCGCGTCGTGAAGGCCGTCAGGCCTCCGAACAGGTCCGCCTGATGTTCTCCATGGCCATGTGGATGGCCGCGATCGTTGCTCCGGTCCAGTTCCTGGCGGGTGACACACAGGGTCTGAACACGCTGGAATACCAGCCTGCCAAGATCGCCGCGATGGAAGGCGACTGGGACTCCGAAGGCCGTGCGCCGGAAATCCTGTTCGGTATTCCGGACATGGAAAACGAGACGACGCACTACAAGGTCCAGATTCCACTCCTCGGCTCCCTGATCCTGACGCACAGCCTCGATGGCAAGGTGCCGGGCCTCAAGGACTACCCGAAGGATCTGCGCCCGTATTCGCCGCTGCTGTTCTTCTCCTTCCGCATCATGATCGCGCTTGGCTCGCTCATGGTTCTGGTTGGTCTGTGGTCTCTCTTCCTGCGCTGGAAGGGCAGCCTTTACAGCAACGCGATGCTCCATCGTGTCGCTCTGTGGATGTCCCCGGCAGGCTTCATCGCCCTGCTGTGTGGCTGGATCACGACTGAGGTCGGCCGTCAGCCATACACGGTCTATGGCCTCCTGAAGACCTCCGACAGTGTCTCCCAGATCGCTCTGCCGAGCATGGCGACGTCGATGGTTGCCTTCGTGATTGTGTACTTTGTGGTCTTTGCAGGTGGCATCACCATTCTTCTGCGCAGCTTCGCAGAAGAGCCTCACTCTGGTGAGGAAGGTCCGTCCGAGCACGAGCCGCAGATGTCCGCTGGTACCACGCAGGTCTCACATCACCCCCACAATGCTGGTCTGGCGGAGTAAGCGATCATGACCGAATCCGCCGCCTTCTGGCTTCCCGTGGTCTGGGCCGTTCTCGCGGCCTCTGCCATCTTCCTTTACGTCATCCTTGACGGCTTTGACCTGGGCATCGGCGTCCTGTTCCTGAAGGAACGGGATCACGATCACCGCAACGTCATGGTCAACACGGTCGCCCCTGTCTGGGACGGCAACGAAACCTGGATGATCTTCGGCGGCGCCGCACTCTACGGCGTCTTCCCGGTTGCTTACGGCACGATTCTTCCCGCGCTGTACCTGCCGATCCTGTTCATGCTGCTGGCTCTCATCCTGCGCGGCGTCTCCTTCGAATTCCGCTTCAAGATGAAGTCTCCCGGTTCACAGCTGTTCTGGGATGCATCCTTCTGCGGTGGTTCCATCGTTGCAGCATTCATGCAGGGTGTGATCCTCGGGACGCTGGTGCAGGGCATTCCTGTCCAGAACAACGTGTTCGTCGGAACCTCGCTGGACTGGCTGACGCCGTTTGCACTGTTCTGTGGTGCCGCCGTCACAATCGGCTACGCACTTCTGGGCTCCACATGGCTCATCTGGCGCTGTGAAGGCGAACTTCAGGATACGATGCGTCGTGTTTCCTACGGCCTTGCCGGCCTGATGCTGCTGACGATCGTCGCTGTATCCGTCTGGACGCCACAGCTTCACACCACCTACATGCAGCATTGGCTGGAATGGCCACAGCTTGCTCTGGTCCTGCCGGTTCCCGTCGCTGTCGTAGCTGTCGCTGGCGCGCTGTTCCTGGGCCTGCGCAACCGCAAGTCCCACCTGCTGCCGTTCATCTCGACACTGGGTCTGTTCTTCCTGTGCTTCTCCGGTCTCGGGATCAACGTGTGGCCGTATATCGTGCCGCCGACCATCACGATCTGGCAGGCCTCTTCGCCACCAAGCAGTCAGGCTTTCGTCCTGTTCGGTGCGATGTTCCTGCTGCCAGTCATCCTCGGCTACACGATTTATTCCTACTACGTGTTCCGTGGAAAAGTGACGAACGAGCATCACTACCACTGACCTTCAGGGAGTTCGCGCCATGAGAATCGAGTACGGAAAGCCCAACCAGAAAACCGGCATCGTCGCCTGGATGAAACGGGTGGGATGGTTCGTACTCTTCTGGCTCAGCGGTGTCCTCGTCGTTGGCGTGGGCGCTGAACTCCTCAAGAGGATCATCTTCGGCGGCCATCACTAACCGAGGCCTCCCAAAGAAAAACCCCGCCCCTGAAAGGCGGGGTTTTTCATGCCCTCAGAAGGTATCTTTCTGCCGACGCAAGTCCGCAAAATGCGACACATCGGACGCTCGCAGAAATGGATTCGTGGCCCGCTCCGTTCCCAGAGAGACTGGCAATGTCGGTCTCCCCGCTTCCAGAAGCGTTTCCACTTCCGCTGCCCGCGCTTTCAGAGCCTGATTGTCTGGATCGACATGCAATGCGAAGGCAATGTTCGAGCGGGTATACTCATGTCCGGCACAAACCAGCGTGGTATCAGGCAGTGCATCATAACGATGAAGACTCCGATACAGCTCTTCTGCTGTCCCCTCCAGCAGGCGCCCACATCCGACACTGAACAGCACATCACCACAGAACAACGCAGGCACTTCAGGCACAACATAGGAAAGATGCCCGACAGCGTGTCCCGGCGTTAGAAGAACGTCCACTTTGGTGGATCCGATATAAAAGCTGTCACCATCTTCAAGGCCACGATCCAGCTTGGGGAGCCATTCCTGCTTTTGGGATGGGCCGAACACTTTCGCGCCATATCGTTCGCGAAGTGCTTCCACCCCTCCCGTGTGATCCGCGTGGTGATGCGTCAGAAGAATCAGATCGAGACGCCCTTCTCCCAACACGGCCATGACTGGACCAGCTTCGCCTGGGTCTACGACAGCCCGCGTCCCGTCTTCTGCTTTCAAAAGCCAGACATAATTGTCTGACAAAACCGGAATGGACTGAATATCAAGTGACATGACAGTTCCCCTGAACTGAGCTTGCTGGTTAGATACTTCCATGCTGACGCGCCTGACACGCACCCGTTCCGAAGATGCTGCCGCTTTCTATCAAAGCTGGGCAGGCCAACGCACAGCCAGTCTCCTCAACCGAAGATTGAACAGCCTCCTGCCAGACCTCCGGGCGCGTCGACTGCTCGGGATAGGGTACCCCGGCCCCTATCTTCCTGCCACAGCCGGGTGCGCAATTTCTGCGCGTTTGCAGCATCCCCAGACCCAGCGCCCATTTCACCACATCGTTCAGGACTGTCTGATTGATAGCGGGCGCCTGCCTTTTGATGACCTGTCGATGGATACCGTGCTGGTCGTTCATGGACTGGAGTTTACCCGCTCAGCAGCAGAGTTTCTCCGCGCCGCTTGGAAAGTCATGACGGATGACGGCTACCTGATTCTCGTCGTACCAAACCGCTCCGGCTACTGGGCTCATACGGATGCAACACCTTTTGGTCACGGCGTCCCCTTCAGCACCAGACAGTTGACGCGGTTGCTGGAGCAAGGACTGTTCCAAATCGAACATCACACTGGCGCCCTCATGACGCCCCCTGCTCTGCTGTCGCGTCTTTCAGGCACACTTCCAGAACGCGTTGGAAAAATGATCCGCTACCCCTGCGCGGGCGTCCATATCGTGGTGGCTCGCAAGAACGTCTATGCAGGCCTGCCTCTGATGGACGAAAAAGCGCGTGTGACCGTCCCCAGACAGGTTGCAGAACCTGCCTGAAAAACGCCTTCTTTGTGGCGAATTCTTGACCCTAGCTTCCTGTGCCGTAAGAGTGCGTTCCATGTCGTTGATCCAGTCCCTCAAACTTGTCCTGTCGCCGCCGCATCGCGCTGCGACTCCCTTCCTCGCTGCAGGTGCCTTCGTTGGCATCATCGGCCGCCTGACGCCCTGGCGGTTCACGCGTCTCATCGGAAAGGCTGGCATCGCATTTTCTGCCTTCTGCCTGTATTTCTTCCGGGATCCGAAGCGCACACCACCACCGGGATCAGATCTCGTACTGGCGTCTGCAGATGGCCGCGTAACGTCAGTCTCTCTCGTTGCTCCACCGGCAGCGCTTGAAATGGGCACAACTCCGGTCTGGCGCGTCTCGACGTTCCTGTCCGTGCTGGATGTGCACATCAACCGGATGCCTGCAGCCGGTCAGGTCACGAAGATTGCCTATCATGCAGGCAAGTTCCTGAACGCCAGCCTCGACAAGGCCTCAGAGCATAACGAACGCAACGAAATCCGCCTGACCCTTCCCGACGGCCGCAATATCGGTGTCGTGCAGATCGCAGGCCTGATCGCGCGCCGCATCCTCTGCTTCGTTGAAGAAGGCGAGCACCTGGAAGCTGGTGAACGCTTCGGTCTGATCCGTTTTGGCTCCCGCACAGACGTGTATCTGCCGCCGGGTGTTGAGCCGATCGTTGTTGAAGGCCAGACCATGATCGGGGGCGAAACCGTCCTGGCGAAGCTCTGAGCCAGAACGCGCCAATGACCATTCCCGAGACGGCTGAACCCAACCGTCCTGCCAGACGCCGCCGCATTCGTCGCCGACTGCGCCGCATGGGACGCACCCCCCGCACACGCGTGCGGGGACCGTCCTTTAACCGGCTGATTCCCAACATCCTGACCATGCTCGGCCTGTGTGCCGGGTTGAGCGGGATGCGCTTTGCGCTGGAACACCAGTTTGCACACGCAGCGGTCGCCCTCCTGATCGCAGCCTGCATTGATGGACTGGACGGCCGGATTGCCCGCCTTCTGCGCGGTACAACGCGTTTTGGCGCCGAATTCGACAGTCTGTCAGATTTCGTATGCTTCGGTGTCGCACCGTCATTCGTGCTGCTGATCTGGTGCCTTGAAGATGCCGGACGCTATGCCTTTGTCCCCTGCATCATGTTCACGGTCTGCATGGCCCTTCGTCTGGCACGCTTTAATGCAAGCCTGGATGACGATGACAAGCCAGATTACTCCGCCAACTTCTTTACCGGCGTTCCAGCCCCTGCTGGCGCAGGTATTGTTCTGTTCCCCGTATTCCTGGGCCTTGAGGCAGACAGGATGCATGCCGAAGGCCTCGCAGCTTTCGCCCGTGCACCCATCGTCTCGGCAGTCTGCCTTATCCTGACAGGTCTGCTGCTGGTCTCGACGCTGCCGGTCTGGTCTTTCAAGAATTTCAAGGTTCCGGCCCGCTATGTTCTGCCGCTTATGCTGGGAACGGGCCTCTATGCGGCCGTTCTCGTTGCGGACCCGTGGGGCGCACTAGCCGCAGCCGGACTTTTTTATGTCGCAATACTGCCCTTTTCCCGCCGGTCTTATCACCGGCTGAAACGGGCCGCTGAAGACATGTCCGAAACGGTTGAAGAAGAAGCAATCTGAACAAAAAAAGCCGCCGGAATGACCGGCGGCTTTTTTTATGTCTCCACATGGCTGGAAGCAGTCTTCCAGCCATTCGGAAAATACTTACTCGGTCACATCCCAAAGCCATGCTGCACCGCGGACGCCAGAGCTGTCACCATGCAGGTTCTTGACGATTGGCGTTGTGCAGACCGGCGTGATGACGTGCTTGCTCAGGAGCGGCGGAACACGCTCATACAGAGACGCCAGATTGGAAATTCCGCCTCCGAGAACGATCACGTCCGGATCAAGGAAGTTGATCGCAAGGGAACAGGCGCGCGCAAAACGCTCCATGTAGAGGTTCAGTGCGCGAATGGCAGCCTGATCGCCGTTTGCAGCAGCATCTTCGATGCCAGCCGTGTTGCGGTTACCTGGGCCCTTCCAGTCAGCTGCGAGAGCCGGACCGGAAAGATAGCGCTCCATGCAGCCCTTGTTTCCGCAGAAGCAAGGACGCGGCTCACCATCTTCAGGAAGCGGCCAGGGAAGCGGCAGATGCCCCCATTCACCAGCAATATGATGGCGGCCCTCAAGCACACGCCCGTTATTGACAATGCCAGCGCCCATGCCCGTTCCGACAATAATGCCAAAAACAGTCTGTGCACCTTTAGCTGCACCATCGGCCGCCTCAGACAACGCAAAGCAGTTTGCATCGTTCTCTGTGCGAACAGGACGGGACAGAGCCGATTCCAGATCCATGCCGAAAGGCTGATCGTTCAGCCAGGTCGCGTTGGCGTTCTTGATCAGCCCCGTCTCCGGAGAAATCGATCCTGGAATGCCAATACCCAACGTGGACGTGCTCTGACCGGCAGACACGCGGTGGCTCGGAACAGCCCCCAGACGATGATCCACACTCGTCACGAGATCACGGATCGCAAGAACCGCTTCCGGATAAACACCTGGATTAGGAATTCGCTCACGCAGGACAAGATCGCCCTGACGATTAAGAACTGCGATCTCGATCTTGGTTCCACCGAGATCAATACCAAGGCGATAGTCAGCCATCTCATGCCCTGTGTTGTTTGGCGGCCGTCTGAAAAGAAAGCCTGAAAACAGATTAACGCACTGTATGCGCCCGTCTGATTGAACGTGAAAGCCTCTGTCGGCAAGTCATCCGATCACAAAAAATCAATGTTTCTGTTTTTGTAGGATCGAGTGCTGGTCAAACTCCGCCATTCATCCCTCAGCGAGACGCTGAAGACCCACAAGAATGTCCTGGGGAGACGGAGGACATCCTGGAATAGCCCGACGGACCGGCGTGAGCGCCTTCAAGCCTCCCAAAGTGGCATAATTCGGCCCGAACATCCCGCCATCAACAGCGCAGGCGCCTACAGCCACCAGACTTTTTCCAGCCGGCATCGCGTTCCAGACCCGCTCAAGCATCTGAACACAAGCCCTGCCCATCGGCCCCGTAACCAACAGCCAGTCTGCATCTGCCGGATCGGTAACGCGTGCAAAGCCATATTGCTCAAGAGCGAAAGCACTGCCGCATAAACTCTCCACTTCCATGGCGCAGCCTTCACATCCTCCGGTCTCCAATACGTACAAATTGATCGTATCGGGACGGACAGACGTGCCTTTGTCAGCAGATACTCTCCACCGCGAGACATTCAGGAAAGCATGCAGCACACTGAGTGGGCCCATAGTCTGAAACGCTGTCACATCGCCACTCCAGACGGGGCCAGAGCCAGAGACTTCAGCCCGGCACTCAAACGCTCAGGAGCCTCTCCCTGCAAAACGCGATGCAGAACGGGTAGTAAAGAGACAGCCGGGTCTCGGGCATGGACAGACTCAATCTTCCCATTCTTCAGGCGGACCCAATACCAGACGTCACCTCTCGCCCCTTCAGCCGCGCCAATGCCTTCCTGCGTGGCTTCAGGTGCAGGCTCATCATCATCCATGCCGATACTCCCCAAAATCCGCTTGATTAAAGCCAGAGAATCCCGGATTTCCGTTAAACGCAACGCATCGCGGGCGGCCGCATCGCCATCGCTTGAGCCCGTTGCCCGCAAAGCATCCAGCCGCATACCGACTTCCCTGCGACGCACATCCAGGCTTCGACCCGAAGCCCGACCGACCAGACCACCCACGGCAAATTCACGTGCCTGCGCAGGCGCCAAAACCGCCAGTCCCTTCAAACGGGGTGCAAATACGGATTGCAGTTCGCGCAGTTGCGCCATGCGAGAGTACATGACCTCCAGAACAGCATGAGCCAGCGGAACGATTTCCAAACCAGACCGCACACCCTCGCACGTAATCACGTCCGTCAGTCGGCGCGGTACGCCCTGCTCTGCACAAGCGGCCGCAATAGCCTCCCGCGCATGCTCGCAGTGTGTTGCCAGCAGCCCCGCATCCACGGCACGTGCTGTTCTCGCCATATCGAAGAGGTGGACGGAAATTCGCTCGATTTCGAGAAGGATCATCCAGGCATCCCGCGTCCCTGGACCCGGCTGCAACCCGCGCGCTTGGGCAACAGCCCGGCAAAACGCCATTGGGTGGGCGACAAAACCCCCAGCCGTCATGCGGGCCACCAGCGGGAGAGCCTCTTCAGGCGACAATCCAACCATGCGTTGCAACACACCGCGATGAGCCAGCCCAGCATCGACGGACAGCCCTTGCACTGCGCCGCGCAGCACATCGAAAGAGAGTTCGAGCGGACCGCTCAATCCTGTTGTTTCCGCGCGCAGGCGGCTACGGCCCGCAGGCAAGGGCATAGCCTGCCCTCCAGGCCCCGGCCGTGAGGAAAGCGGCCATGTCGTTTCCCAGAAACCATCATCAAGGGCAGGACGACCATCTCCACAGGCACTCATGGCCTCAACGCCCCAGAGATCATAGGCTACGCGTTCCCCCCACTCCGCCGCAGGGAAACGTGAAGATGGCGCCAGATAACGACGATCTTCCACCGCCGTACTGGCCATCAAAGGGCAATCGCCATCCAGCAACAGCACGTAAACACGCTGCTCATCCGCCCAGCATGACAGTAGTGACAAAGCTCTGCCGGGGGCAGCCAGCATCCCTTCCCATTGCTCGGGATCAAGATGGTAATGCGCCAGCGCAACCCGCTCACCACTCCGGATGATGCGTTCCATGCTTATCATGGCCGCCACCCGGGTGCTGGATGCCATGCCAAAAGCAGCGGTCCGCAAAGACCGACAAGCAAAAGAACAGCCTCAACGGCCGGAACAATGCCACCCTTGAGACTAAGACCGGACGGCATCAGCCCGGCCAGACGAACCTGCCTCAACCCAGGAAGAAGACAAACGATCATCAGCACGAGTAGCAGTGGCTCGAGAGAGCGACCAATCGCCAACAACGCGCAAAAGACCGGCCAGGGCGCTACACCAGCGGCAACCATCTCGTATCGACGGCCATCATTCTGACGTTCCAGAACAGCCAATCCGACAGACGCCACCAAAAGAAGGACAATTGCACTTCCTTCACCAACCGCCGCGGCAATCGCACCCAGCGAGGACAGAATGGGCAAGAAGACACCGCGCCCTCGGGACTGGCCTGCCATACGCATGATCAGTGTCCCGAACCCTGCGACCAGCACCAGAATATGAACGAGCGGGTGCCCGTCCAGTCGCAACATCAGCAAAATGGCCGCAAACCTCAGACCCGTATCAAGCAGCACTGCATCAGGTTCCGGGACGGGAGACGGCCCCAGACCGGCCATCATGCACAACCCGACTGTCAGCAGAACCGGCCCCAGAGGAGACTGATCCATCGACAGCAGGGACGCCCCCAGCACTCCCAGAATAACTCCACCGAGACGTGACCTCGCCATATCCCAGACAATGGCAGCCTTCTGCGCCCCCCGGCCCTCGCGCCAGGCCCAGAGAACCGTTCCTGCGCCGCACAGCACCGTGACCGCGAAAGCTGAATGAACATTCAGTGCCATCAGAGCGCATCCGGTCACCAGAAAGGGCAAAATACGTCCAACCCGGTCTCCCGCAGGCGGTAAAAGAAGCGGCATGACTGCAACCACGCAGGAGCACGCGGCGGCGAGCGCATCCGCACCCGGCATCAGCCAAACTGCAACAGGGGTCATGAGAGCACCAGCAATCGCAAACGTGCGACTGCTGACAGCCTGTCGGCCTGGCGGGGTCATGAGCAGCAGAAAAGCGGCCAGAAGCGGCCAGACTGTCACGGCAAACAGCGTTCCAACGGGAGCAAGTGGATGCATCAGTTTTCCTCCACCCGCCGCCAGGCAAGGCGTGGCAATAGCGTCATACCCAGTGCGCCCAGAACACCCCATAGCGCTACAGCCGCAGCAAAGAACGGCCACGACTGAAGAACACACGCCATAACAATCAGTCCGTCAGCAGCCATCAGCAGCCCTGTAAACTGCACAAGTGCCGGACCGAAAGCAGCGCCACACAGGCCCACCAGAACCGCTCCCGCTCCCAACACAGGCGCCAACCCAAGACTCGCACCTGAGAGACCTAGTGCCAGCAGCAGAAGCAACGCCCCGACCACAGGCAGCACGGCACCGCGATCTGGCACATGACCAGCGAACCGCCTGAGCCATATCCAGGCACCAATATTCAGACCGATTAACGCGATCGCGGTAAGCAGCGCCAGAAGCCCTCCGCAGACTGTCGCCCCCGCAAAAGCACATACCAGACCGTAAAGGGGCAGGCCTCGTCCATCTCGCCCCAGCCCAGCAAGCGCCAGCAGCAGAAGCACGCCAAATCCGACAATCATGTCGCAAACCTCCCGGCGAGCGCGAGCAAAAGCGCCACTCCGGCAAATAGCGCCGTCAGTCGTTCACTGCGTTCCTGTGCGGTGAGCCTCAGTCCAATAAGCACGACCACCACCAGAGCAAGTCGACCCAACAGCCCACCCAATCCTACAAACCAGCCCGTCACATCGCTTCCACCCAGACCAACCGTAATGGGCAGAGCGAGATCAGCCAGTAGCAGAAGCCAGGCCGTATTCAGAACTTCCGCAACATTCCGCGACATCTCACGAACCTGACGGCTTGTTTCGCCGTCCAGACGCTGGATCATATCGTCTTCACGCAGGGGCGGGCAGGAAATCGCCAACGCCAATGCGCACGCGCCCAGCGCACCTTCGAGCCCTGGTGCTGGCTCAATGTGCAACATGGCACATAAGCCCCCCACACCATCCGCGCCCGGTGCCGCAAGCGCAATCAAGGCTTCCGTCAGGCAGAGCACCAGAACGGCAGGGAGAACCCGCCGCCATTCTTCCCTTTGCTGTGGAACACCTAACATGAGGCGACCAGCCAGCAGCAAAAGGCCGATCAGCAGAGGATTGGCGAGAGAAACAAATGCCCCGCCCGTCGTCACCGCAGGCAGAACAACAAAGATCAACAACGCGATAGCCAGAACGAGCGCCAGCCTCGGTGCAACAGGCAGTTTTAAGACAATGCCCCAGAAGAGGATTGCCCTGCGCATCTGACGCTGAGGCCCGCAAATGGCTTCGCCATTTATCCAGCGAGGCAACTCTGCCAGAGCCCACCCCATGACAGGTGCCAGAGCCAGAAGAATAAAAAGCTGAAACAACGTCTGGGCGACAGCCCATAGACCGGTCATCATCATGCCGTCAGACCCAGAACCACCAGAACAAGCGCAAGCAGCACAAGCCAGAGCCCCACCGCCATCTGCCGCATATCTGGCATTTGACCGCTCTTAAGCGCTGCCAGTGCCTGAAGACGGATCCGACCACCGACAATCAAACGACGCATGATCCAGGGCAGAGCCGGAGGCTCTTCGAAGAGTCCTGTCTCTGATCGGCCAGTCTGCGTCCCCGGAAGCAGTAAGTTCGCGATCGCCTTTTCAAGACCGCCCTCCGTGCGCCACGATTTTACAAAGAACAGCCACATCACACTGAGAATTAACATCAAAGCTGGCACCTTGAGGTGTGCGCCGTCTCCGCCACCCAAAGACCAGAACGGCCAGACCCACTCTCCCTCGACGTGATGAAGCACGGGACTGAACACGCCAAACACTGCCACCGGCAGCAGCAGGGCGCCCAAAATAACCCCGCAGACCGCACCAGCTGGACCGATAGGCAAAACACCCGTGTCGGGCCGACGCCCCACAATCAAAACGTCAAACAGTGAAATCAGGCCAATCAGAAGCGCCACAAGCACTCCAATCACGCTCCAGCCCTGCACACCGGCAGCCAGCCCCAGCGCAGCGTGAATTCCCAGCCACAACACGAGAAACCCCGGCAGGGGCGGAAACGGCAGACGCAACGTCACGAGGACCGGCATCAGTCTCAGCACCGGAACGGACAGCGTTATCAGGGTCAGATCCAGCAACAGGCTTTCAAGCGCAATCCGCGCGCCTGTTCCCATGCCCTCATCCTGCGCAGCAATCAGAAGCGTTGCCAGAATGGCAGGCCGGACTAGTCCCAGATCGCCAGGGGAAATTCCCCAGAACACACTGCGCCCTAAAACGAGCAAAACAAGAGCAGCCAGTCCCGCTGCACAGCCAATAGGGACGACGGCCCCCGCATGCCAGACAAGCGCAACGGCAAGAACAGACGACAACGCCGGAAAAAGCGCACCCTCACGTGTGAAGAGCGCAGGCCAGAACAGCACCGGAAAGAGAGAAAGAAGCGCCAACGTACTGTCTGGCATCAATGCCGAGCATAAGAGAGCTGGCAGCGCCCACGATACCGGGCACGCTTTGCGCTCCTGCGTCATCAGCACGCCAATCGCTACAGCAACAGCCGGAGCAGACGTCAACAATACAGCCGCAAGAGCTGCCGGAAGGGCAAAGCGCCCCCGGCCAACACGGCTTTCCCGGTCTGTCTTAAGAGCAGCAGGAAACGTCAATGCTGCAAGGCAAAGAGAGACCGGATCAGTATGAAACAGGGCAGAAAAAGTGAGCAGGGTATGGTCCGGTCCAGAGTGGGAACGGGCCGTATCAGATCATGCCCGTCAGATCATGGCGAGAGATACCTTGCGTTGCGGCGGAGGGAAAGCATGATCCAGAACTTTCAGGTCCTCTTCAGTGAGGCTGATTTCCAAACAGGCAACATTGGAGAGGAGATGCTTTGGAGAGCCGGCCTTGGGAATAGCCATGACATTTTCCCGACGCATCACCCAGGCCAGTGCAATCTGAGCAGGGTCAGCCGGACCAGCAGACGTCTCATGTCTCCCTGCGATCTCGGCAAGAGCGGGGTGCTGGAGAAGTTCACCGCCCTGCCCCAGCGGAGAATAAGCCATCGTCACAGTGCCGGTCGAAAGATCGTGATCCAGCAGATCAAACTCCGTTCCGCGATGTTCCAGACTGTAAAGAACCTGATTGACCTGACAGGACCCTGAAAGCGCCTCGATTTCTTCCATGTCATCAACATCGAAGTTTGAAACACCCCATCCCCGGATTAGCCCGTCTGTCTGAAGGTCTTCGAACGCCCGAATGGTCTCTTCCAGCGGCGTACCACCACGCCAGTGCAGCAGATACATGTCCAGCCAGTCCGTATCCAGGCGGTCCAGCGAACGCCGGCAGGCCCGGCGCACGCCGTCATAAGACGCATTGGACGGGAGAACCTTGCTGACGAGATAAACATCATCCCGCACATCCGCGATGGCTTCCCCAACCAGCTTTTCAGACCGGCCGTTTCCATACATTTCCGCTGTGTCGATAACCCGCAAACCGGCTTCCAGACCCGTGCGCAAACTCTCGATTTCCAAAGCGCGGCGATCTGCACTGTCTCCGACATTCCATGTCCCCATTCCCAATGCAGGAACGGTGGTGCCGTTGCGGAGCGTAACGGTTTTCATAAGGCGTCTCCCGGGAAGAACTCTGTCACACAACGACATACCCCCCGAAGATGTTCCGCCTGAACCTCAGCCGGACTTCTTCCAGCCCCGCTCCTGCTGCTGCCAGTACACAAGGGTATGGCCAGCCGCTTTCAAGGCTACCCATCTTTGACGGGCCCTCTGGACGCTCGCGGGGTCACGCCCATCGAACAGGTCAAAAATTCTTGTGAACGGAGAAAAATCGTCTTCTCCAGCGCCATCAATCCGAAACAGGAATTTTGCACCATTCGGCACATCAGTCCCTTCTGTCAGCCAGATCGGCTGCCAGAACGCATGACCCATCTTTGCAGTGCCATGCGGAAGCCACACAGGATCGCGGGAGGCCCAGAGCGCCGCATCCAGAGCCGTGACTGACGCCCCATCAGGGCAACGGACCAAGGCCCGCTCCCCAACATCCAGCGTCTTACCCAGAAGCGCAGGCAACGCCTCTTCCAGAGGTGTCCGCGTCAGATGATAGAATCCGACATCCACTCTCAGGCACTGGCCTCATGAGACAGTACGAACTGGTTCAGAAGACGAACCCCAAACCCAGTTGCACCCTTCGGAGCCGTCGGGGACGCCGTCGTCTTCCATGTCGTGCCGGCAATATCCAGATGCGCCCAGACCGTCTCACCAACGAAGCGCTTCAGGAACTCAGCCGCCAGAATGGCACTCCCCGGACGGCCACCAATGTTCTTCATATCTGCAATGTCAGAGTCGATCTGGCGATTGTACGCCTCGCCCATCGGCATCCGCCACAGACCTTCGCCAACCTGCTTTCCAGCTTCGAACAGACCGGAAGCCAGCGTGTCGTCATTGCTGAACAAACCTGCGTTTTCCGTTCCAAGGCTCACCACGATCGCACCGGTCAATGTGGCCAGATCGACCATCAGCTTCGGCTTGAAACGATCCTTTGTATAGGCAAGCACATCCGCCAGAACCAGACGGCCTTCGGCATCCGTGTTCAGCACTTCAATGGTCTGGCCACTATAACTCGTCACAATATCGCCCGGACGCTGTGCCCGGTCAGACACCATGTTTTCCACCAGTCCGACAACACCGATCGCATTTACCGGAGCCTTGCGGCGCGCCAGTGCGCTCATAAGGCCGATCACCGTGGCGGCACCGCCCATATCGGTCTTCATCTCGTCCATGCCGGCAGCAGGCTTGATCGAAATTCCACCGCTATCAAACGTTACGCCCTTGCCGATGAAGGCCAGAGGGGCCTCATCACCACCGCCATTATGACGGACAATTACCGTGCGGGGCTTGTTCGCACTTCCCTGTGCCACACCTAGAAGGGCACCAAAGCCCAATTCCTGCATGGCGGCTTCATCGAGAACTTCCACTTCAAGACCCGTCTCACGGAGCGCTTCGATCCGCGCTGTGAACGTTTCCGGAGACAGAATGTTGGCGGGTTCGCTGATAAGGTCCCGGGTTAGAAACACACCGCGAGATACGGCATCCAGAGCCGTCCAGCGCGCTTCAGCGGCGGCAACATCCGAAGCCACGACCGTCAAAGCCTTCAGAACCGGCCTCTCGGAAGACTTCTTCGTGCGATACAGAGCAAAGTCGTAACGAGCCAGACGCGCACCCAACGCAGCTTCTGGTGCAAATTCTGCAATATCTGCCGTCAGGGCGAGAACCGCATCAGCCACGCCATCGAGCGCTTTAGCTGCTGAGCCACCAGCATTTTCAACAGCAACCGATCCGACAGCCGAGCCATCCTTAGCCGCACATCCCACCAGAACAACCTGAGACAGACCAGCAGATGGCGCCGTCAGCACAACTGTCTGCCCAACTTCGCCCTTAAAACCCTTGAAAGACGCAGCACGGCTCAATGCACCAGCCGTCGCGTCATCGAGTGTCTTGAAGATGCTGTCTTCAAAGGTAGCCTTCCCATGCCCAATCAGGGCAACGGCCTGTGGCTGGGCGTCGCTCAGCGCTGGAAGCGAACCAAAAGAAATATCGAGCATATCGCACCTTTTGCATGGCAGAACCATTTCAGTGCTCCCGTTATCGGGAACAGCGTGCTTCCACACAAGAGGGGAGCAGTTCGATGAGCACGACGGAGACGTCACATGTCACTGCGTTCCGGTTTCATTTCCGCTGCAATCATCGCCTCATTAGCGTGCTCTGTTCCGCGTGCAACAGCGCACGCGACCTCGGGGCAACTCAGCCGGCTCTCACTCCTGCCCCTGCATGACGGACTGAACACTTTCGAAAGCCCACTCGGGCCGTTCTCCGTTTTCCAGGCATGGCGGGACAACGGAAATGCGTGGGGGTATCACATGTATGTTCTGACGACCGTCATCGACAAAAGAACCAGCGTCATTGGTATCGAAGGATCCTCAGAAACACCCGATCGCTCATTTGAAGACCATCTGAGAGATTCACCCCATACGGGTGAGGACGCGTTGACCACCGTTCAATTTGCTCATGGCGAACTGGATGGAAAACCCGCGACTCTCTTGTTCGAGGCCATTCGAAATCCAAAAGACGGCCCTGTAACCTCTCGTGGCCCAACCATCGTTTACATTTACAGCCTTGTCGCATCAGATGGCGTTCCCGGATGGACACCGCTCTATTTTCACTTTGTCAAAAAGATCGCAGTCCCGGGCACATTCTGTAGCTCCGATATCGCATTGAAAGTCGCCACAGGACTGCCCCTGTCCGCCGATGCGGGGCCGCCCTCCTCTCCAGATGGATGCTTCCCGTAATCACGACGTGACATCTCTCGCATCAGCACATGACGAAACGCCTTTCATGAAGTAGCCTTGCAGGCATGACCTCAGCCCCCCCCCATACGGTCTCCCCAGACGATGACCGCGCCCTGCTGTCCCTCGCATTCCGTCTGGCCTCGGAAGCAGCGGACATCATTAACGAAATCCGTGCCCGAGGCTTCCTCACGGAAGTCAAGAAAGACGCCTCTCCGGTTACGGAGGCAGATCGCGCCTCTGAAGACCACATCCTGCGTGGCCTGCGCACGGCGTGCCCGTCGCTTGCTGCAATCGGGGAAGAGGAAATGTCGGCGGGGATTGAGGTTACAGCCGGGAACGCCTACTGGCTGGTGGACCCGTTGGACGGAACCCGCGGCTTCTCATCCG
The DNA here is from genome assembly GCF_032913585.1 of Gluconobacter sp. GP1. Classification (NCBI taxonomy): domain Bacteria; kingdom Pseudomonadati; phylum Pseudomonadota; class Alphaproteobacteria; order Acetobacterales; family Acetobacteraceae; genus Gluconobacter; species Gluconobacter sp. GP1. The sequence continues at coordinate 156,146 of NZ_JASGXC010000004.1, read as the reverse complement.
GCGGCAAGGACTTCACCGTCAATATAGGCCTGGTCCGTGGAGACAGGCCCGCTCTGGGCGTCGTCGCACTTCCAGGATACGGACTGATCTACAGCGGGGGCATAGGGCTCGGCGCGCATCGTTTCGATGGTACGACCAGTACCCCTATCCACACGGCCAAACCTTCTGCTGAAGGGCTACGCGTTCTGGCGTCCAGCCACCATGGGAATACCGAGCTTCTCGATCGGTGGCTCGCCGGACGGAAAGTCGCGTCCATCGACAAGCTGGCCTCCTCCGTAAAATTCATGCGCGTTGCAGAAGGCGCTGCGGATTTTTATCCCCGTTTTGGCCCGACAATGGAGTGGGACACCGCCGCCCCGCAGGCCATTCTCGAAGCCGCAGGGGGAAGCCTGCTGGATGAAAACGGCCAACCCTTGCGTTACGGCAAGCCCGACCGCCTGAACTCTTCATTTTACTGCACCGGAGGCGCTTCGTGAGCGAGACCCTTAACACGGAACGCCTGACTGCTGACACAAACGGAATCCGCCGCGCTGCAGAGCTTCTGAAGGCCGGTAAGCTCGTCGCCTTCGGAACCGAGACCGTTTATGGCCTGGGGGCGCTCGCATCGTCCGATACCGCAGTCGCGCGTATTTTTGCAGCCAAGGGACGTCCCCGCTTCAATCCCCTCATCAGCCATCTGGCAGATGCAGAAAGCGCCTTTGCACAGGCAGATCTGCATGGGCGGATCAAAGACATGGCGTATGCGCTGGCCGACAAGTTCTGGCCGGGGCCCCTGACGATGGTCCTGCCCCGCGGATCACACTCCACTGTTTCGGACCTGGCCGCCGCTGGCCTGAATACGCTTGCCCTTCGCGTACCCCGAGGCAAAACGGCTCTTGCCCTCCTCCGTGAGGTTGGCGCCCCCATCGCAGCGCCATCTGCGAACATTTCCGGGACTGTCAGCCCGTCAGACGCCTCGCATGTTCTGCGGTCTCTGGATGGACGGATTGATGCCATTCTGGATTCTGGTCCGTGCTCCGTCGGAGTAGAAAGTACCGTTCTGGATCTCACACGCGATACACCTGTCCTGCTCAGACCGGGTGGCGTGACGCTGGAAGAACTGACGGCTCTCTGTGGCCCAATCCAGCATCCGGACGATTTTGCCGAAGCGCTTCCCTCTTCCCCTGGCCGGCTGGCATCGCATTATGCGCCTTCGCTGCCAGTCCGCCTTGACGCCTATGACGTCCGCCCCAACGAAGCACTGCTGGCCTTTGGCCCGGCGCTTTCCAATGCTGGCTTGACGTGGAATCTGAGTGAAACCGGGAATCTGGAAGAGGCGGCGGCGCGCCTGTTTGCAGGGTTGCGCTTCCTGGATGCAGAAGGCACCAAACGCGGACTGACATGCATCGCGGCACAGCCCATTCCCCGTCAGGGCCTTGGGCTTGCAATTCGGGATCGGCTACGGCGTGCGGCTGAACCACGCCCACTTTCTCAAGCTCTTGGCTGACACATGGCCGAGAACCGCTTCGACCCCAAAGATATCAAAATTCTTTCCGATATTCTCGCGCTGGTTCTCGCAGAGCCGTCTGGTTCTGCCCAAAATGCGCTCGAAGCGCTCCGTCTCCGTGCCAAACGCAATAATCTGTCAGGCGGCGCACTCAAAAACCTGTTCGCAAGCCTTGCTGCCGACACCGGACGCCAAAACGCAGCCGATCGGGAAAAACAGTTCCGCCAAAGAATTTCCGATCTTGAGCGCGAACTACGACAAGCCCAGGGTCACCTCCGGTCCGCTCAGGGCGCCCTCAGTCATACGCAGATGGAGAGCCGAGCTCTCATGACCGAGATCGCGACACAGCGTGCCCAGCGCCCATGGCGTTACATTACAATTGCCTTTGGGATCAGCGCGGGGCTATTGCTTGGGATCGCGACAAGCCAGTTCTACCATAGCCTGACAGACCGGCCTCCGATTGACCGATCAGTCTACTTCCGCTGATACCGTTTTGTTTTTTTGCCTTTCTCCCGTCACAGGCTAAGGATAGATGAAGGGCCATGGCCTCTTCCCCCGGCGCTGCAAAGCGACATCTGCTGCCCCTTCTTGACCGATACGTTCTCCGCCAGCTTGTCATCGCCCTTCTGGCGCTGACAGGAGGAGCCGTAGCGCTCATCTGGCTGACACAATCGCTGCATTTTGTATCGATGATTGTTCAGCATGGGCTGTCGCTGCGCGTCTTTCTGCAGCTTACCTCCCTGATGTTGCCGTCCTTTGTGGCTGTCATTCTGCCGATCACAACTTTCCTCGTGATCCTCTTTACCTATCAGCGAATGTCCGGCGACCGGGAAATGACCGTCATGCGCGCCGCTGGCCGTTCCCCCCTGGAACTGGCACGCCCTGGCCTGATCTGCGCAGGAGCCTGCGTGGGCCTGTGCTACGTTTTGACGCTCTGGCTGGCTCCGGTGTCCTATCACGCCTTCCATCGATACGAATTCCAGATCCGCAACCAGATGGCGGCCTTCCTGCTTCAGGATGGTGTTTTCACAAAGGTCTCGGGAGACATGACCGTGTATGTCCGCTCCCGGGATTCCAACGGGCTGCTGCACGGTGTTCTGGTGGAAGATGATCGCGATCCGGATGCCCATACGACCGTTCTGGCCGAACGGGGCACGATCGTAACCGTCAACGACAAGCCTCGCGTCGTCCTTTACAATGGCTCTCGTGAAGAAATTGACCGGCATACAGGGCGACTGAACGTCCTGACATTTGGCCGCAACACGATTGATCTAACGTCGTCCCGCCAGAACAACCATGAAGAGCGGGACGCATCGGAAATGCCATTGCACGATCTATTCCACCCGGATCCAAACGAGGTGTCCGAGCGTGACAGGGGCAAATTTGCGGTCGAAGGGTGGCATCGCCTGACTGCGCCACTGACTGTGCTATCCTTCGCCATGATCGGGCTTGTGGCTGTTCTTCGGGGGACGTTCTCCCGCCATGGAAATATCACCCGTCCTCTCATCGCCATTCTGACAGTCGTGGGGCTTCTCGCACTTTCACTCATGCTGCAGAATTTTGCTGGCAGAAATCTTGCTCTTGTTCCCCTGCTCTGGGTTGCAGCCCTTCTTCCAAGCATCATCTGTGCGGCTCTTCTGTTCGCCGAGCAGTGGACCGGAACCACGCGCCAGACTGGACGCCCCTCATGAAATCCACCACTGACGGGTATCGCAGCTGGTTTTCCACGCTCATCCACACCCTGAGACCACAGGAAGCGGAAGTCGGGTTTTCTACGACCCTGGCGATCTACATCGCACGTCATTTCACGTTAAATACGCTGTCGATGGTTCTGGCTCTGACAGGGCTTGTGTCCCTGTTCGACTTCATTGATCTGCTCAGACGCGCCGCAACCCGCCCCAATGTACCCACCAGCCTCATTCTTGAAATCGCAGGGCTGCACATTCCGTATTACGTCATTTACGTGCTGCCGTTTGGTATTCTGCTTGGCGGAATTGTCTGCTTTTCCCGCCTGACACGGTCGTCCGAACTCATTGTCGCCAGAGCCGCAGGTATTTCTGCCTGGCAGTTCCTTGCCAGCCCTCTCTCCTGCGCCCTCCTGATCGGTCTGTTCACAACCACCGGCATCTCAGCGCTTTCCTCGTCGATGTATCGGCAGGCGGAGCTTCTCGATCAGTCTTATCTTCGAACGGGTGGTGGCGTTCTCACACTCAAAGGTGGCGAACTCTGGCTCAGGCAGGCCGACGATGGACTGACCCCACACGGCGTTGCCATTCTCCACGCCCAGAACGTCAAACTTGCGCAGGATACGCTCGATGTCTCCGGCGTGACCATTTTCCGCCTGGATGACCGGGACCGGCTGATCGTCCGCGTCGAAGCGCCAACCGGAACCCTCGCCCATCAGCAGTGGAGCCTGAATGATTCGTCTCTGCTGCATCCGGATCATCTGCCGGAAAAAATCGGAACCCTGAGCCTTCCGTCTGATCTTACGGTCAGTCGCATTCAGGAAAGTTTTGCATCGCCCGATACGCTGTCGGTCTTTGCTCTACCCAGCTTTATCTCCCTTCTGGAGCGGTCCGGTTTCCCTTCAATTCGGCACAGGTTACATTTCCAATCGCTTCTGGCTCTTCCCATCCTTGCTGGTACAATGGCATTGGTGTCCGCAGGGTTTTCGATGCGTCCCGCACGACGCGGCGGAGTGGCCCGGATGCTGGGATCGGGAATTGCTGCAGGCTTTGCGCTTTTCACGATCTCGAAAGTGGCTGAACAGTTTGGTGAATCTGGCGCTTTGCCGCCGGTTCTTGCCGCATGGGCGCCCACGGGCGCAGGGCTCTGCCTTGCGGTCGCGCTTTTGCTGCATATGGAGGATGGTTGATGTCGGTGCCCCGGTGGCTCCCAAAACGCGCCCGCAGATGCGTCTCTCTTGCAGGCGTCGCCCTGACGGGAACTGCGCTCGTGGCGCCGCAGGACATGTTTGCCAATACGATGCAGCGCGACAATTCGCATATCATCGTCATTGGCAAGCCGACGTCCGAGCACGACCCTCTCACCTATCTGGCTGACAGCGAAAGCTACGCAAAGAACGGTCTTGTCACATGGGAAGGCAATGTCCGCATCTGGCAGGGCGACCACGCTCTCCGTGCCGACAAGATCACCTATGACCGGAACACAGGCGTTCTGGCAGCGCGCGGCCATGTCGCCATCATGGAACCAGATGGCAGCACCACGTATGCCGCCTATATGGAATTCAGCCATGGCATGCATGACGGCATCGGCACGTCCATCTACATGCAGATGCAGGATAATGCGAAGCTGGCCGGTAACGGCATGCGTCGCACCAATGGTCTGATCAATGATCTCTCACATGCCGTTTATACGGCGTGCAAGATCTGCGAAACAAACCCTGACGCTCCCCCGTTCTGGCAGTTCCAGGCCTATGGCGCGACGCAGGATGCCCAGCACAAGCGTATCGAGTTCAACCATGCCTGGTTGAAAATGCTCGGCCTGCCAGTGTTCTATTTCCCGTTCTTCTCGATGTCCGACCCTTCGGTCAAACGACAGAGCGGCTTCCTGATGGCCGGCATCAGCCCGCATGACCGCTATCTTGGAACGTATTTCACCCTTCCATATTTCTGGGCCATTGACGACAGTCAGGACCTCACCGTTCGTGGACTGGTCTCAACAAAGACCGGTCCGGAAATCACCAGCGAATATCGCCGCCGTTTCAACTTTGGCACGCTGGATATCACGGCCGGTGGCGCATACGACACCAACCGAGAGAGCCGCTACGTCAATACGTTCGGCAACAACGTCAACTCTTCAGGCGAATATGGCCTTCAGGGTTACGTGTTCGGTCAGGGCAATTTCGCGATCAACAAGCATTGGCAGGCGGGCATCAACGTCAATCTGGCGACGTCTGCCAACTACATGCGAGATTACCGCGTCCCTGGTTACGGTCAGGAATCGCTCAACTCGAACGTCTATCTTGAAGGCTACGGCGTAGGCGCCTACGCCCGCCTCGACGCACAGGCCTATCAGGGCCTGAACCAGGGCGTCATTCAGAACTCCGAGCTGCCATGGGCACTGCCGCGCTTCACCTACGCTTATCAGGGCCAGCCTGATGCGCTGGGTGGGCGTTTCAGCATGAACACCACAGACTTTGACGTGTACCGTACAAAGGGCGTGTCTGATCAGCGTGGCCAGCTTCAGATGCAGTGGGACCGTCCGTTCCATAACAGTCTGGGCCAGCAGTGGCTTGTAACGGCACGGTTGGACTCAAACGTCTATCGGGCCACTCGCCTCGCACAGCAGCCGACCTATTACGCAGTTGGCGGCACAAAAATCACAGGGCAGGTTCTGCCAACCATTGCCGTCAAGATGAACTGGCCGTTCCTGCGGTCCTTTGCCCGCGGACGTGGCACGCAGGTTCTTGAGCCAATTGTTCAGCTGATTGCTGCGCCTAACACCGGCAACTCTGCCAACAGCAATATGCCGAATGAAGACAGTCTGACGTACGAATTCACCGATACAACCATGTTCTCCCTGAACCGCTACGCCGGTACAGATCGCCTCGATGGCGGACTGCGCGGCAATATCGGCGTTCATCAGAGCTGGACGTGGAACGGCCATTCTATCGACATGCTGGTGGGTGAAAGCATCCAGGAGCACATCACAAAGAACCGCATTCCGTATTCCGGCCTGGATCATCACCTTTCGGACCCGGTTGGCCGTGTGCGCTTCACACCCAACAAGTACCTCGATGTAACGGCCCGCGGTCGTTACAATCCATGGACGCATCAGGTGGACTATGGCGAAGGCCTGTTCAGCGCTGGCATTCCGGCTTTACGCTTCAGTGCCGGCTACCTCTATGCCCCGGTGACACCGTATTATTATTACGCCACCAACTATCGTGAGAGCGGCGTAAACTCGCCCTATCTTGTCAAGACGAACGAAATTACGGGCAGTGTCTCTACCCACTGGCGCCAGTATCATGCGTCAGGCTTCTTCCGTCGCAGTCTGTCCCGGAAACAGTTCGTCGCAAATGGCGGGGATATTGGGTATTCCAACGACTGCTTCGGGCTGGATATCATGTATATCAAACAATACACACGGATCGGCGGCGAGCAGCGGAACACCACTGTGATGTTCAACTTCACGTTCAAAACGATCGGCACTTTCGGAATTAACGGCTGAGCATGTCCAAGACCCATCGCATCGCATCTACTGCCCTGGTTGCCCTGCTGGCCTTCTCTGCGGCGGCTCCAACCGCTGTGGCGCATGCTGCACCCGCACACAAAAGTGCTCCCAAAAAGGAGCAGGCACCCGCAGCGAAACCGCCTGAAGACCAGATCCTGGCTGTTATCAACGGTCAGGTGCTGACCCAGCGTGATGTGGATAACCGCGCCAAGCTGTTCGTGCTTTCCACTGGCCTGCCCGTCAGCCCGGATGTCATGAACCGCATGCGCGGCCAGATCATTCACCAGTTGATCGAAGAACGCCTGAAGACTCAGGAAATGCTGAAGCGACACATCAATGTCGAGCCTGAGCAGATTGCCGGAGCCATCAGCAACATCGAACAGCGCAACGGCATGCCCAAAAATGCCCTGCGTGACCGTCTGGCATCCGATGGCGTCTCCCTGACAACGCTGATCGATCAGATCCGTGTGCAGATTGGCTGGATGCAGGTGCTTCGTGAACAGTTGGGCGAAGGGGGCCGCATTACAGCAACCCAGATCGCACAGCGTGAGCAGGCCCTTCAGGCTGAGCAGGGTCGCGCGCAGTACATGATGAGCGAAATTTTCGTTCCTGTTGCTGACCCACGCCACGATGAAAACGAACTCACATTCACACGCACCATCATCTCCCAGCTTCGTGAAGGCGCGCCCTTCCCGATTGTTGCCGCACAGTTCTCGCAGGCACAGTCTGCGCTCGACGGCGGCTCCATGGGCTGGGTGCAGGAAGACAACCTTGACCCACAGGTCGTAAATGTCGTGCGACAGATGCCAATTGGCGCCATTTCCAACCCGATCCAGGTTGCTGGCGGGTTTGTCATCGCAACAGTTCAGGCCAAACGTGTCGTCGGCAAACAGATGGGCACGCTCGTTGCCCTGCGTCAGGCCTTCTTCCCGTTTGATGCGCCGCTGAACCCCCAGAACCCTACACCTCAACAGCAGGCGGCTCTTCAGAAGGCAACGCACGCCGTTGAAACGATCCATAGCTGCGATGCTCTGGAAGCGCTTAACAAAGCCCAGGGTGAGAAGCGCCCCAGCAATCCCGGAACTCAGGTTCTGGAACGCCTGGCGCCCCAGATGCGCTCCATTATCGAGCCTCTGCCTATAAACAAGGTAAGCCACCCACTGGTATCCATGGATGGCATTGCCCTCCTGATGGTCTGTGACCGCCAGCAGAAAAATCTGGCACAGCAGACACCGGGTGAAATTGCCGATCAGCTTATGAACGAGCGCGTTGAGCAGGCGTCCCGTCAGCTCCAGCGGGATCTACAGCGCCGGTCCATCATCGATATCCGCCCCGCAGCGAAGCCGGCTCTCAACTGACGTGAGCCTTCCTTCTCTGAAAGAGTCCATCCAGGCTTACGGTCTGGATGCAAAAAAATCCCTCGGTCAGCACTTTCTTCTGGATCCCGGAATTTGTGCCCGGATCGTCGCCCTGGGTGGCGATCTGACGGGGCGAAGCGTTGTCGAAATCGGGCCTGGTCCTGGTGGCCTGACACGCGCTCTGCTCGATAGTCCGGCAAGCCGTGTCGATGCTGTGGAAATTGATGAACGCGCGTGGCCGCTGCTCGAAGAGCTGGCCGGGCACTATCCGGACCGTCTGCATATTATCCGGCAGGATGCCCTGAAACTGGATGCGGCGAGCCTTGCCCCTGCTCCCAGACAAATCATTGCCAACCTGCCTTATAATGTTGCCACGCCCCTTCTTGTTGGCTGGTTGAGACAGGCCCATTCGTGGGAACGCCTGTCTTTGATGTTCCAGCTTGAAGTTGCTGAACGCATCTGTGCTGAGCCAGATACGTCTGCTTACGGGCGGCTTGCTGTTCTGGCCCAGTGGTGCGCGTCCTGCTCCGTGGCTCTGCGCATTCCACCCGGGGCATTTTCCCCACCGCCCAAGGTTCACTCGGCCGTTGCGGTTCTCATTCCACATGCAGAGCAGCCCGCACCAGAGCTTTTCCGTGCGATGGAGCGCGTCACAGCCGCTGCGTTCGGGCAGCGCCGCAAGATGCTACGCTCATCTCTCAAATCGATTGGTGGGGAAGCACTTCTGGACGCTGCGGGTATCGAGCCCACACGCCGGGCTGAAACCCTGAGCGTTGCAGAATTTGGCCGCCTTGCAGAGCTGCATCTTGCCCGCTCCCGCGCCTGAGAACCTTCCCCGCTGTCGTTGGGCCGTAACAGACCCCCTTCTTCGCCAGTACCATGACGAAGAGTGGGGTGTTCCGATCCATGATAGCCGTGAACTGTGGGAGACCCTCGCTCTGGAAAGCTTTCAGGCTGGCTTATCATGGGCGATCGTTCTGAAACGGCGCGAAGGGTTTCGGAAAGCCTTCGCTAACTTTGACCCTGAAAAAGTAGCACTCTTTACGGAACAGGATATCGACCGCCTCATGCAGGATCCCGGCATCATCCGGGCCCGTGCCAAGATCAAAGCCACCATAGGCAATGCACAAGCCTACCTCGCGATGAAGAAACAAGGCGAAGATTTCGCAGGTTTCATTGCCTCCCTGGTCCCGAATGCTCCGATTTATAATTCGACCGGAGCAGTCTTGGCGCAGTCGCCTCTTTCAGTAACTGTGTCTAAAGCTTTAAAAGCCCGAGGCTTTCGCTTCGTCGGACCTGTCATCGTGTATGCCTGGATGCAGGCCGTGGGTCTGATCCACGATCATGACCCATCCTGCTTTCGCTACAAACCCCAGGTTTAAAAACTCAGACCGCGCTTTTCGCACGCTCACTTTCAAACATGTAATCACGGGTCAAAGGCACAGCATCCACGGACCGTGTCAGCTGAAGCTGAAAATTCATGTGCCCTTGCACGCGGAACGCCAGCTCGCTTCCCACGAGATATAACTCGAACATCCGCACAAACCGTTCGTCATACAGATCAATGATTTTCTGTCTGTTGGTCTCAAAACGCTTGCGCCATTCGGCAATTGTCTTGGCATAGTGCAGACGCAGAACTTCGCAGTCCGTCATCCAAAGGCCAGTGCGCTCAACAGCAGCCAGCGTCTCGCTTAGAGACGGGGAATATCCGCCGGGAAAGATGTATTTCTGAAGCCAGGCGTTAGTCGTTCCAGGCCCATCCGTTCGACCAATCGAGTGGATCAAAGCCACCCCATCCGGCTTCAGACATTCCTTGATTCCGCGAAAATAGCGCTCAAATTGCGGCTGCCCAACGTGCTCGAACATTCCGACTGACACGACACGATCGAACTCGTGGTGAACGTTGCGGTAGTCCATGAGCTCGAAACGAACCTGCCCTTCCAGCCCCTCTGCACGCACCCGAGCCCGCGCTTCCTCCAACTGCTCCTTCGAAAGCGTAATACCGACAACCGTTGCGCCATATTCTTTTGCCAGTGTCAGCGCCAAACCGCCCCAACCGCACCCAATATCCAGAACTTCCAGTCCCGGACGACTCAAATTCAACTTGGAAGCAATGTGTCGCTTCTTCGCGATCTGAGCCTCCTCAAGCGTCATGTCTTCGCGCTGGAAATAGGCGCAGGAGTACTGACGGTCCTTGTCCAGGAACAAGTCATAAAGGTGACCATTCAGATCATAATGATGCGCAACATTCCGGCATGACCGCTTCAGGGAATTCAGCCCCTTGAAAGGTCGAAGAAGGTAACGGAGTCGATCCTCGATCTCTTCAAAAACATGACCCCCTTGGGTGATGTTCGCCATCAGGACGATCATCAGTGTCTCAAGATTGCATCCTTCCGGCGCAAGTTCGCCAGCCATGTATTCTTCGCCAAACGCCAACCCGGAATTAATAACCAGAGAACGCTCTGCCTGTTTTGTTTTGAGATGTAAGCCCGCTTCAACGCCGAGTAAGGACCCACGATAAGTCTGCATCGTGCCGTCACTGAATGTGACTCGCAGTGTTCCGACCTGAATAAATTTCTTCAGAACGAAATCGAGAATGGGTTTCACGCCTGTCTCCCTCCTGTTCACGCGTCATGACAAGACATGACACAGTCTTCAGTTGCCTGACCGGGAGAGCAGACATCAAAAAACCCGGCGCGGGAATACCCGGCCGGGTTTTCTGTTGGCTATGCCAGCGAAATCAGCCTTCGGCTTCTTCCGTGACTGCAGCTTCGGCAGCAGCTTCTTCAGCTGCGTTCTCTGCCTGCAGTTCACCGAGGATGTTGTCATCCTCTTCTTCCACGCCAACGGCTTCGCCGCGGGCCTGGCGCTCAGCTTCTTCAGCAGAACGTGCAACGTTGACTGTCAGCGGAATGGAAACTTCCGGGTGCAGGACGATGCGGGCTTCCGTCAGGCCAAGAGACTTGATCGGGTGAGCCAGAACAACCTGCTGACGAGCAACCGTAAGGCCAGCGTCCGTAGCAGCAACAGCGATATCACGCGTGCTGACGGATCCGTACAGGTTGCCGCTGTCACTTGCCTGACGGATGATGACGACAGACAGGCTGTCCATACGTTCGGCAAGACGCTCAGCTTCTTCGCGCTTCTTGATGTTCAGCGCTTCAAGCTGGGCGCGCTCCGTGTCAAAGCGCTTGCGGTTTGCGGCCGTAGCACGCATCGCCTTGCCTTGCGGAAGCAGGAAGTTACGGGCGTAACCCGGCTTCACGGAAACAAGATCGCCCATCTGGCCGAGATGCTCGACCCGCTGGAGCAGGATCAGTGCGGTCTGGGACATGGTGCTCTCCTCAGCTTACGACGTAGGGGAGCAGGGCAAGGAAGCGGGCACGCTTGATAGCCTGCGCCAGCTCACGCTGCTTCTTGGCCGAAACAGCCGTGATACGGCTCGGCACGATCTTGCCACGCTCAGAGAGGAAGCGGCTCAGAAGACGCACGTCCTTGTAGTCGATCTTCGGCGCATTGGGGCCGGAGAACGGGCAGGACTTACGACGACGATAGAAAGGACGGCGTGCGCCGACAGCCGTGCGACGGGCTGCTGGGTTGACGTCGTTCACGTCGGTGGTGGTTGTATCGGACATGTTTCTTACTCCGCTCCAGCCGCCTCACGAGCATCGTCCTGCTCGCCGCGTGCACGGTATTCTTCACGGTCTTCGCTGCCACGACGCGGGCCGCCACGGCCGCTCTCGAAGCGACCAGCCGGCTTGGAGCCGCCACGGAAGCTACCACGGTCGCCGCGGTCATCATTCTTGCGAGCAAGAACCGGGGACGGAGTTTCGTCGATTTCGTCAACGCGAAGCGTCAGAACGCGAAGCACGTCTTCGTTCAGGCCGAGCTGACGCTCAACTTCACGAAGCGTATCCGGCGTGCAGTCGATACCGAGCAGGACGTAATGGCCCTTACGGTTCTTCTTGATGCGGTATGCGAGCGAACGGAGACCCCAGAATTCGCGCTTCTGGATGGAACCACCATTCTCGGTCAGCAGGGCTTCAATGGTCTCAACCAGGCTCTCGACCTGTGCCTGAGACACATCGTTACGTGCGATGAGCACGCTTTCGTACAGTGGCATGAAAACTCCCTTCGGATAAGGTCAACCCAACTGGTCCAGCCCGTGCCGGAGACAGTGCAATCTTTGGGAAAGCGCGGGTATAGCCGGCGCGACGCCACATCGCCCGGCAGGGAAAGGCTGCATTAATCATGCAGCCTAACGGAAATCAAGGATAAACTCAGAGTCGACGCAGCTCTGCCGGAACATATTCGTCAGGAACATTCCAGATTTCCTGAACAACATACTGAATTACAAACCCACATTTCTGATAATTGGTCAGAGCTCTGGGATGATCCAGTGTGCATGTATTGACCCGCAATCGCCAGCACCCTGCCGCAAATGCCTGAGAAATTGCGGAATCCAGCAATGCCCGACCTAAGCCATGACCAATCGCTGCTGGCAGAAGTCCGAAATACGCCAGATTGGCGTCTCCACCTTCTCTCAGATCCAGTTCGTAAAACCCGAGAGGCGCACCATCTGCCTGCCAGAGCACCATGAAGTAAACGTCAGGATCATGGACAATTTCAGCCAGTTTTTCGTCCGGCATCGGACGACGCATCCACCAGCAATATGCCTCACCAACTTCCCGGTAAAGCTTGCGGTATAGCGGCAATGCCGGAGGGAGAACTCTCTCAAGAGAGACGCCCTCTGGCAAAGCCGGAGCTGGGCGGCTTGCCCTCGTCTCCAGAAAAGTCACACCCACCTCAAAACGGGTGGATGATCCCTGCGGATGAAGCCAGGCCGGCAGCATGACCCAGACGATCAGTTATCGTCGAGGAAGGAACGCAGCTTGCGGCTGCGGCTCGGGTGCTTGAGCTTGCGAAGAGCCTTTGCCTCGATCTGACGAATACGCTCACGCGTCACGTTGAACTGCTGGCCCACTTCCTCAAGGGTGTGGTCCGTGTTCATGCCAATACCGAAGCGCATCCGCAGAACGCGCTCTTCACGTGGCGTCAGGGATGCCAGAACGCGCGTGGTTGCTTCACGCAGGTTGGTCTGGATCGCGGCATCCAACGGAATAACAGCCGTCTTATCCTCGATGAAGTCACCAAGATGACTGTCTTCCTCGTCGCCAATCGGCGTTTCAAGGGAGATCGGCTCCTTGGCAATCTTCAGGACCTTCCGGACCTTCTCCAGCGGCATGCCAAGCTTCTCAGCCAGCTCTTCCGGAGCAGGCTCGCGCCCGATCTCATGCAGCATCTGACGGGACGTCCGCACCAGCTTGTTGATCGTTTCGATCATGTGCACCGGAATACGGATGGTCTTGGCCTGATCGGCGATAGAACGCGTGATCGCCTGACGGATCCACCAGGTGGCATAGGTCGAGAACTTGTAACCACGACGGTACTCGAACTTGTCCACAGCCTTCATCAGACCGATGTTGCCTTCCTGAATCAGATCCAGGAACTGCAGACCACGGTTCGTGTACTTCTTGGCAATCGAGATCACGAGACGAAGGTTGGCCTCGATCATTTCCTTCTTGGCACGCGTGGAGTCACGCTCACCACGGGAAATGGTCGCATACACACGACGGAACTCCCCAACCGGCAGGCCAGTCTCGTGAGAAAGCGCCGCAAGATCAGCACGCATGGACCGGATCTGGTCCAGGTGCTTGGTCGTCAGCGTCTTCCAACCCTTACCGGGCAGAGTGCAAATAAAATCAACCCAGGTCGGGTCCATCTCGCGGTTACGATACTTCAGCAGGAAGTCATCACGCGAAATCTTGCAGCCCTCAGCCAGACGCAGCAAGCGGCCTTCGAGGTTATTCAGACGCTGAACATGCATCTTGATCTGGGCAACAAGCTCTTCAATCCGGTTGTTATGCAGGTGAACCTGCTCCACCAGACTGACCAGTTCATGGCGCAGCTCTTCGTAGATGTTCTCAGACTTGTCCGAGCTTTCCTCACCGGCCGTCAGAGCCTCCAGACGCTTGACCTGAAGCTGACGCAGCTTGTGATACAGCGGCTCAATGGCTTCGAAACGAGCCAGGATTTCTGGCTTCAGCTTCTCTTCCAGAGCAGACAGGGACAGGCCACTGCCTTCCTGCTGATCACCGTCGCCTTCTTCGGCATCGTCGTCAGTAGCGTCTTCGTCAGCCGCAGCTTCCTCGCCTTCCTCGCCCTCTTCGCCTTCAGGACCCGGACCGACAGCCTGACTGGCCTCCAGATCGACGATGTCGCGGAGCAGCATTTCGCCGTCCTTGAGGCGTTCATGCCAGGAAATGATCGCGCGGATCGTCAGCGGGCTTTCGCAAAGCCCGCCAATCATCTCGTCACGACCCGCTTCAATGCGCTTGGCGATCGCAATTTCGCCTTCGCGGGACAGGAGCTCTACAGACCCCATCTCACGCAGATACATCCGAACCGGATCATCCGTGCGGCTGGCAGCCTCGGCATCAATATTGCCGCCCTGAGGCTCGTCTGATTCCTCAGCTTCTTCCTTGGCTTCTTCCTGAGCCGGCTCAGCTTCGTCCTGTTCTTCGTTTTCCAGAACCTGGATGCCCATCTCTGACAGAGCTGCCATCACGTCTTCGATCTGCTCGGAGGACATCTGGTCCTGCGGCAGAACGGCGTTCAGCTCGTCAAAGGTAATATGGCCACGCTCACGCCCTTTGGCGATCAGCCGCTTCACGGCAGCGGATTGCGTATCAAGAAGAGTGGCATCCCCCTCCTGTTCCTGCGCGTTCCGATCCGTACCAGAGGCTGTTTTCGTCGCCATGCGTCTCTCCCTCAACTCCACCGAAAGCAAGCAATTCGGCAGCGTGCAGGTGGTCGATCCTGAGCCGTAAGTCAAGGTTTAGACGAAAAAGAAAGCAACTTCAGGGCAATAAAAAACGTTAGCCCCGGCCTTTTTCACCCTTCTTCTTCAACATCCTCACCTCGCCGCAGCGCTTCCAGAACCCTCATCCGCGCCAGCAGGCTTTCCGGAAAAGATGAGTCTCCGCCTCCCCCACCAGAATAGACCTGCATGATGGTTGCCTGAATGTCATTGGCCACTTCGCGCTCGAAATTGCGAAAATTTACAAGCCCGTAAAAGTGCCACCAGCTCTCCACAACATCGATCTTGAGAACTTCATCCCTGTCTTTTCCGAGCCCCACTTCCCGAGGCATCGGACTTTCTGTCACGGCCGCCACGATATCCGTCAGCCCATGAGCCTCGATCCAGCGATGGCAGTTCTCTTCCGTCAGATCCTCGTCCTGGCAACTCCAGTCCAAAAGGGCGGAGCGAATCCGATCCAGATCCACTGGGAGAGCCAGACTGCTATAGGCCTGCTCTACCTCCGGAAGAATATCCGGATAGCGCAGCAGCATCGCAGTCAGAATGTTGAGACGCTCCACACTCCCCTGCTCGATATGCCGCATCTCGCCAGGGGCCTGCGTTGAAAGAGGAAGCGGTTCCCCTTTCTTCTGGAACGGCTTTTTACTTCCACCACCGCGCCTGAAGCGCGCGAAAAACATATCCAGAAACGTACTGCGATACTCAGACGCGAGTGCCCGATCCGGGATCAGCTTTGACAAAGCAACAAGCTTCTCACGCAACGCCGCCCGCTGATCGGGACCGGGATCAACCATCCCCCCTGTCATCAACCCGAACAATTCAGTTGCCAGAGACGTCGCCCCAGACAGGGCTTCCTTCATGGCCGCAACGCCGCGTGTACGGATCAGACTGTCCGGGTCATCTTTAGGGTCCAGGCGGCAGAACCTGAGCGTTCGTTCGGGAGACAGCAGCGGAAGCGCGACTTCACAGACCCGCAAAGCGGCGCGGGCTCCTGCCGCATCACCATCCAGACACAGGATCGGAGAGGGCGTCATGCGCCACAACAGATCAAGCTGCTCTTCGCCCAGCGCAGTCCCCAACGGCGCCACAGCACCGCCAAAGCCTGCCTGGTCCAGAGCAATGACATCCATATACCCTTCAACCACAACAAGCTCAGCGCCCTTGTGGACAGCCTCACGCGCCAGATCGAGGTTGTAGAGTGTGCGCCGCTTGGAGAAGAGCGCCGTTTCCGGACCATTGAGATATTTTGGTTGCCCGTCCCCCAGGGTGCGCGCGCCAAAAGAAATCAGCTTGCCGCGGCGATCCCGGATCGGAAACGTCACGCGATTGAAAAACAGTTCCCCTTTGGGCTGTCCCCGGTCATCCACGCGCAAAATGCCCGCCTGAACCAGCATTTCAGGCGTCACATCATGGGCGCGCAATTCTTCAACCAAATGCCGCCCATCGCCAGACCACCCCAAACCAAACCGCTCGATAGTCGCGTCACTCAGTCCGCGCCCACGCAGATAAGCAAGCCCTTCCCGTCCTTCCGGAAGGAAGAGCCGACGCCGGTAACTGGCCTGAACGAGAGACAAGACATCGCCAAGAGATTTGACCTCCCGCGCACGCGCCTCACTCCGTGGGTCCTGCTTCGGAACTTCAAGGCCTGCTTCAGCGGCTAGTTGCTCAACAGCCTCAGGGAAACTCCTGCCGTCGCTCTGCATGACAAAAGAGATCGCATCGCCGTGTGCGCCACAGCCAAAGCAATGAAAATGATCATCATAAACGTAGAAAGACGGCGTCTTTTCTCCGTGGAAAGGACAGCATGTCTTCCAGTTACGACCGGAGCGAACCAGCTTGTTGCGACGCCCGATCAGGGAGGCCAGCGGCGTTCGATTGCGGAGTTCGTCCAGAAAGGCGGCGTCGAATGCCATCGGGCAGCAGGAGCCTTTCAATCAGTTCCGTCGGAAGAGATGGCTCTTACAAGCCTGAGACAGGAAAATCTACTATGGCTCGAACAGCGGGCACTCAAAGAAGAACAGAAAGGTTACTGGCCGTTTCCGAAACAATCGTAGCCGTTTTCCTGATCTGGAAACGATTACAATATGACAACTAAAAGAAATTTTTTTCTTTTGACACCCATCAATGGAAGAGGCGCAAATATAGCGTCAATATGGCAGTCGAACGAGGTGCAGGCCCCTGCATCCCTTTAGTGGGGTGGATGAGTCGCGCCTTCACAAAAGATTAAAGACGCAGGATCTCAACCTATGACCGTAAAAATCACGGTACTAAAAGAACAGGACGAAGGCGGTGAACGTCGCGTCGCCCTGATCCCGCAGGTTGTCGAGCGCCTCAGCAGCCTCGGCGTCTCTTTCGCGATGGAAAACGGGGCCGGTGTCGCCTCTTCCTATCCGGATGAAACCTATAAAGACGTAACCCTTTCAACAGACCGGAAGGCTCTCCTCGGCGATGCGGATATTGTCCTCGCCGTTCAGCCTCCCACCATTGAAACCGTTCAGGCTATGAAGCCCGGCGCCATTCTGGTGTCCTTTATTTACGGCCGAAACCATCCTGATCTGGTCAAGGCCCTCCGGGACCAGAAAGTCACCTGCTTCGCCATGGAGCTGGTGCCCCGCATTTCCCGCGCACAGGCCATGGACGCCCTGTCCAGTCAGGCCACCCTCGCCGGCTATTACGCCGTTCTGCTTGGGTCCGTGCATATGACCAAGATCCTTCCCATGATGACCACGGCCGTCGGCTCCCTGCGGGCCGCACAGGTTCTGGTCATGGGGCTTGGCGTCGCGGGCCTTCAGGCTCTCGCAACGGCCAAGCGTCTTGGTGCCGTCACGGAAGGCTATGACGTCCGCCCCGAAACACGCGAAGAGGCACAGTCTCTGGGTGCCAAATTCGTCGATACCGGCGTGGATGGCACCGGCAAGGGCGGTTATGCCCGAGAACTGACAGACGAAGAAAAACAGACGGTCCGCAAGGTCATCAGCGACCACATCGCACGGGCTGACCTGATCGTCACCACGGCAGCAGTCCCCGGCAAAAAGGCTCCGCGCCTGATTGATGCCGAACAGATCAAGGCCATGAAACCCGGCTCTGTCATTATCGACCTCGGTGCAGAAGGTGGTGGCAACTGTGAAGGCACACAGGCTGGTCAGACCGTACAGGTCGGCCCGACCATGATCGTCGGCCCGGTCAATGTTCCGTCCATGCTCGCCCTTCAGGCCAGCGAACTTTATTCCAAAAACATCATGCATCTGCTCCAGCAGATCCTGACCAAGGATGGTCAGATCCAGCTGGATTTCACAGATGAAGTCATTTCCGGCACAGCCCTGACTCATGATGGCTACATCACGAACGAAGGCATCCGCACGGCCGTCGATCCGAATTCCCCGGCGCCGCCCGCACCGCAACCCCCTGCCCCGGCTGCCGCCCCCGCCGCACCGGCACAGGCTTCAGGACAGGAGGCCGCACGATGATCACCGCAATGACCTTCATCATCGCGCTTTACATCTTCATGCTCGCGGCCTTCACGGGCTACGAAGTCATCAGTCGCGTGCCATCCATTCTGCACACCCCTCTGATGTCCGGCTCGAACTTCGTGCACGGCATCGTGGTCGTGGGGGCGCTGACAGCCCTGTTCAACGCCTCTTCCGTCCTCGAACAGGTTGTCGGCTTCCTCGGCGTCATGATGGGCGCAGGTAACGTTGTCGGCGGTTACGTCGTGACTGACCGTATGTTGGCCATGTTCAAGCCCAGCGACAAAGCGGCTCCGCAGAAGGGAGCGCAGAAATGATCCTCCTCGAATATATCGTCGCTATCAGCGCCCTTATCGCCTCCGGCCTGCTGGTCTACGGCCTCAAGCGCATGTCCTCTCCCGTCACGGCCGTTTCCGGCATTGTGACGGCGGGTTGGGGTATGCTGTTCGTCACGGCAGCCAGCTTCCTCGGCATCTTCGGTGTTTCTGAAGCTGCAAAACCCCATCTGGTCGTCAACGTCATTCTGGCCATTCTCGCCCTTGTCATCGGCGGCGGCTGGGCTGGGTGGAAAGGCCGCAGCGTTGCCATGACGGCAATGCCGCAGATGGTCGCTCTCTTCAACGGCATGGGTGGCGGTGCTGCCGCAGCTGTGTCCGTCATTGCCCTGACCGGCCCGAAAGAGACAGGCATCGTTCCGCTTCTCGTCACCGTCGCCGGTGGCCTAATCGGCAGCATGTCCCTGTCTGGCTCCATCATCGCCTGGGCCAAGCTCGATGGCCGCATGAACAAACCGATCCGTTTCGGTGGGCAGCGTATCGTCAATGCTGCCGTCTTTATGCTGACCGTCCTGCTCGGCATCATGGCAGCCTTCCTGTACCATCAGGATGGCGGCGGCATCGCCACGCTGCTGTTCTTCCTCGGTGCCCTGCTGGCTGGCATCTGCATGACGATCCCCATCGGTGGCGCAGACATGCCAGTCGTGATCTCGCTGTACAACGCCTTCACAGGTCTGGCTGTGGGTCTCGAAGGCTATGTCATGGCCGATCCGGCTCTGATGATCGCCGGTATGGTCGTGGGTTCCGCCGGTACGCTGCTGACGGTCATGATGGCCAAGGGCATGAACCGTTCGATTGCCAACGTGCTGTTCAGCAACTTTGGTGAAGCCTCCGCCTCCACGGCAACGGGTCCGCAGAAGGAAGCCAAGTCCGTTGCTCCAAGCGATGCTGCCACGACGATGCGCTATGCTTCGTCTGTCATCATCGTTCCGGGTTACGGTCTGGCCGTCGCTCAGGCTCAGGGCAAGCTGTACGACTTCGTCAAGCAGCTTCAGGCCGCAGGCGTGGACGTCAAGTTCGCCATCCACCCGGTCGCCGGTCGTATGCCGGGCCATATGAACGTGCTGCTCGCCGAAGCCGGCGTTCCGTACGACATGATCTATGACATGGAAGACATCAACGACAGCTTCGCTGACACGGATGTCGCCCTCATCATCGGCGCCAACGACGTGGTGAACCCATCCGCCCGGACGGACAAATCCTCCCCAATCTACGGCATGCCGATCCTCAATGCCGATCAGGCCCGTCAGGTCTTCGTCATCAAGCGTGGCATGGGCATGGGTTACTCCGCCGTTCAGAACCCGCTCTTCTTCCAGGACAACTGCGCCATGGTCTTCGGCGATGCGCAGGCCGTCCTCAGCAAGATGGTCGAAGCCGTCAAGGCTCTCGGCGCATCGTAAACCCCTTCTCAAGGAGACACCCTCATGGCTGATACAATGCTAGCCGCCGTCGTCCGCGAGTTCGGGAAGCCTCTCTCAGTCGAGAGGCTTCCCATCCCCGAGATCCGGCCCAACCAGATCCTCGTGAAAGTCGATACCTGCGGCGTCTGCCACACTGACCTGCATGCCGCGGAGGGTGACTGGCCCGCAAAGCCGAACCCACCGTTCATTCCGGGCCATGAAGGCATCGGCCATATCGTGGCCGTTGGCAGTCAGGTCAGCCACGCCAAGATCGGTGACGTAGTCGGTGTGCCATGGCTCTACTCGGCCTGCGGACACTGCGAACACTGCCTCGGCGGCTGGGAAACACTGTGCAAGGATCAGGACGACACCGGTTACACGGTCAATGGGTGCTTCGCCGAATATGTCGTCGCAGATCCGAACTATGTCGCTCACCTGCCCAGCAACATTGATGCCCTACAGGCCGCACCCGTGCTTTGCGCTGGCCTGACCGTTTATAAGGGTCTGAAGATGACCGAGGCCCGCCCCGGTCAGTGGATGGCCATTTCGGGCGTCGGCGGACTGGGTCAGATGGCCGTTCAATATGCGGTCGCCATGGGCATGAATGTCGTGGCTGTCGATATTGACGACGACAAGCTCGCCACAGCCACAAAGCTTGGCGCGGCTCTGACCGTCAATGCCAAGGACAAGGACCCGGCAGCCTTCATCCAGCAGGAAGTTGGCGGCGCGCACGGTGCACTGGTTACGGCTGTGGGCCGCACGGCCTTCTCGCAGGCCATGGGTTATGCCCGTCGTGGCGGCACGATTGTTCTGAACGGCCTGCCACCCGGAGACTTCCCGGTTTCGATCTTTGATATGGTCATGAATGGCACGACCATTCGTGGCTCCATCGTGGGCACACGGCTGGACATGATCGAAGCCATGGATTTCTTCGCCCGCGGTAAGGTCAAGTCCGTCGTCACCGCAGACAAGATCGAGAACATCAACACGATCTTCGACAATCTCAAGAACGGACGCCTTCAGGGCCGTACGGTTCTGGACTTCCGGTCCTGAGACTTTAGAAAGCACACGCCATGTTTGCCATGCAGCTCCGCCAACACCACCAGCCTCTGGAATGGGTGGAGCTGCCAGACCCCGAACCCGGACCGGACGAAATCCGCATCCGCATCGGGGCCTGCGGCGTCTGCCGCACAGACCTGCATGTCGTGGACGGCGAACTCGCCAACCCCACTCTTCCCATCATTCCCGGACATGAAATCGTCGGGCGAATTGATAAACTCGGAAGCAATGTTACGAGCCTGAACGTTGGGGAACGGGTCGGCATCCCGTGGCTCGGCCATACCTGTGGGCATTGCTATTACTGCACGCACGGGATGGAAAATCTCTGCGACCATCCTCTTTTCACAGGCTTCACCCGCAATGGCGGCTACGCGACCATGACAGTCGCTGATGCAAAATATGCTTTTCCCATGGGTGACAAAGGGGAAGACAAGGACCTCGCCCCACTGCTCTGCGCTGGACTGATCGGCTGGCGCTGCCTCAGCAAAGCTGGCGACGGCAAAAAGATCGGCCTGTATGGCTTCGGAGCCGCCGCTCACATCATCATTCAGGTGCTGCGCTGGCAGGGACGCGAGGTTTATGCCTTCACATCCCCCGGAGACACAGAGAAGCAGGCATTTGCCCTCTCCCTTGGCGCCGTTTGGGCAGGCGGCTCAGACGAACTTCCCCCCGAACCGCTTGATGCCGTAATCCTGTTTGCGCCTGTCGGCGCTCTGGTTCCGGCCGGACTGAAAGCCGTCCGCAAGGGTGGAAAGGTCGTGTGTGGCGGCATCCATATGAGCCCAATCCCGTCTTTTTCCTATGATACGCTTTGGGAAGAACGTGAAATCGTCTCCGTTGCCAATCTAACCCGGCAGGACGGGTTGGATTTTCTGAAGCTGGCTCCTGAGATCGGCATCAAGGTCACGAATACGCCTTATGCCCTCAAAGATGCCAATCAGGCTCTGGATGACCTCCGCCACGGTCGTTTTGAGGGAGCCGCTGTTCTCATTCCATAAGCGGACATGATTGCTCTGCCCTCGCTCTTAACAACCCCATCGCTTAAGAAAGACATACTGTGTCACAATAAGGCGACAGGCACTTCATGCGTAAGACAGCTCTTCTCCTGATCGTCTTTCAATTCTGCGGGCATGCTCAAGCTGCGCCCTGGCAGAATTGCCTTCATGGAGCGGTCTCCGTTCCACTGGAGCACTATAATGCGCCACCCTCCATGCTGGGCAGTATAGACGGATTACCTGCCCGCTTTTTCCTTGCCCCCCAGGCAAGCGATACTTTTATTTTTGCCAATCACACTGTCACGTTTTCGGGCTCAGCCCCTGAAGATGCCGGATCAGAGACAGGCGAAGCGACAGTATTCGTAAAAACGCTCTCAACCGTAAATATTGGTGCCCTCATACTCAAAAATTATACTGCTTATGTGGTGGATTATTCAGTGCCCAACAATGTTATCCCGCCACTCCAGGTCGAACTGGGAGAGCACTTTCTCTCC
The DNA here is from genome assembly GCF_032913585.1 of Gluconobacter sp. GP1. Taxonomy (NCBI): domain Bacteria; kingdom Pseudomonadati; phylum Pseudomonadota; class Alphaproteobacteria; order Acetobacterales; family Acetobacteraceae; genus Gluconobacter; species Gluconobacter sp. GP1. Next base: position 133,476 of record NZ_JASGXC010000004.1, on the reverse strand, counting down.
CATATTTCCACCCTGATTGACCGCTCCTCTCGCAACGTCACGTTCTTTCGATACGACGATGAAAAATGTCCATCGATCGGAGATTTGCTCCCCGCGCCGACAACCAAACTGCACCTCTATCAAGACGGTTATCCACTCTCGAACACGGTTCTTGTTGAACTCAACGGCCATCCGGTTCGGATGAAAATCAACCTAAGCTCCAACCGAACCCTGATCCAGCAAGATACAGCCAGAGCAATAGGCATTGCGCCTGAGCCAAACACAGATGATCCCGTCCGCATCAATGCAAGCAATACAGTTGGTGGCTATCTTCATACGTTCGACACACTGAAAATCGGCCCGTTTCTGCTGTCTCACCCGAAGATCGTCATCGCTTCCACCATTGCCTATAACGAGTTAGGCACTGATGCTCTGAACCATTTCCATATCCTTCTGGACCCACCTCGTGCGGCCATCTGGCTCTCTCCCGCGTCAGACCCCTCTCTCACCAAAGAACCTCCGCTTCCATGGACGCCCCTCCATATCCGGAAGTATCAGGCGACTGCTCATGATCAGGGCATCACCCCGAAAGATCCCGTTCATTCCGGGAATGATATGTTGAAGACAGCCAGACCAGATCGATAATACTATTCCGAATCAGAAACGTATCATCTGACCATAAAGGCTCGGCCGCCATGAGACGACTGTCCAAAACACTTCGAACTGCCGTACTCGCATCCACGCTCGGCGCAGCATGCATTTCCAGCCACGGCGAGGCGCAAACTCTCCCGCCCCTGCAAAGTGTCTCCGTTTACGGTCAGCAGATCCGTTTCCTTGAAGCTGGTACGGGTCCGGACCTTGTGCTGCTCCATGGCCTCGGAAGCAGCGCCACAATGGACTGGGGCAAAGTCATTCCTGAACTATCCCGGCATTATCATGTCATCGCCATGGATCAGCTCGGCTTTGGTGCTTCGGAAAAGCCGCTGATCGCCTACGGAATTCAGACATGGGTGGACATGCTGGATGGCTTCCTGAAAGCACGCCACATCACGCACTTCATGCTTGCCGGAGAATCCCTCGGCGGCTGGATTGCGGGACTTTACACAATCGAGGCGGCACAGAATTCTTCCATGGCCATGCCCCTTCGGCTCGTCCTGAGCGATGCCGCTGGCCACAAGTCCCTCGTCGAACACGGTCTTCCCCTATTCGGGCCGGTCTCATTTTCTGGCATTCGCACGGGGCTAAGATGGCTGTTTTACAACAAAGCCCTCATTACAGATGAACTGGTTCAGGCAACATTCCAAACCCGACTGGCCGAAGGTGCGCAATACACGCAGGAGAGCTTCGCCAGAAACGCCAATGCGCCGGACACCTTTCTCGATGACAGCATGAAGGCCATTCATGTTCCCACGCTCGTGATCTGGGGACAAAATGACCAGGTCATTCCACTGGCCGACGGCCACGATTTTGCTGCAAAAATTCCCGGAGCACATCTGACGGTCATTCCACAATCAGGACATGCCCCCAGCATTGAGCGACCCGAGGCTTTTCTTAAAGCCGTCGAGCCGTTCCTAGCGACGAAGTAGTACCCGCCATCAGGCCAGAGGGGCCGGAATCCCGTCCCTCTTGTCCTGCGCCTCAACATACATCCGCAATACAGCGGGGTATCGCGTGCGGGTTATTTTCTCCAGCATCGAAACTCCCCGCTCTACGTCTCCGGCTGAGATCGCGTCATCCCAGTCCAGAGATAGCAGAACGATAATACTCTCGGGGCCTCGGGTCTCTGTCACAACCTCATTGATCCCGACAACACCGGGCAATTTCCGCGCTTCGGCGCGCACAAAGGCATCAATTTCCGGATTGCTCTCACCCACAAGAAGAGAGCGCGTCTCGTTGGTCAGCAATGCTGCGACCACAACCAGCACGACACCAATCAGCAGCGATGCAATTCCATCCAGAACGTGCCAACCTGTCACTACGGAAAGCACTGTAAACACCAACGCAATCACCAGACTGACCAGTGCAGCCCCGTCCTCAAACAGCACGACGAACAGGCCGGGATCGGCACTCCGGCGAATCATTCTCCACAATGAAACCCCCTCGCTACGTGGCAGGGATTTCACCGCAGCAATGAACCCATACCCTTCCATGCTGCCGGAAATCGCGAGAATGGCCACGTTCATCCACCATCCCGGAAAGACATGACCCAAGAGGTGCACCGGCTGCATTTCCGCCGGATGCATGACCTTCTCCCAACCTTCATAAAGAGACGCGACGCCGCCACCCACAAACAGCGCGCCGGCCACAACCATCGTCCAGAAATACAGCTCTCGATGGTAGCCAAGCGGATGCTCTTTCGTTGCCGGAGCCGCGGACCGCTTCATGCCCACCAACAACAGGATCTGGTTTCCGCAGTCCACAAAGGAATGAACCGTCTCAGCCAACATCGCAGCGGAGCCGGTTAAAAGAGCAGCCATGCCTTTCACGCAGGCAATGCCGAAATTGACACCCAGCGCGATGAAAACGACTTTTGTTGAACCACCAGCAGACATGAAGCCCTCATTTCCGTAAGCAAAGGCCAGATTGGGGACCTCAGATAACCTAAGTCAAACTTTGCGGGCTTTCTTGGGTTCATGACCCCAACATAAAAAAGGCCGCCCACAAGGGACGACCTTCTTCAAGCGACGATGGCTAGCCCGCTTCAGGCAGACAGACGTGCCTTCACAAGTGCACTGGCCTTGGCCGGATCCAGATCGGCACCAAAACGCTCTTTCAGCGCTGCCATCACCTTGCCCATGTCTTTCATGCTTTCCGCACCTACAGCAGTGGCGGCTTCATCAATGGCAGACTTCAGAGTTGCCTCATCGAGTTCTGGCGGCAGGTAGGCCTTGATCGTCGCGATCTCACCTTCTTCCTTTTCCGCCAGTTCCGGACGGCCACCTTCACGATACATCGTTGCGGATTCAGTACGGGACTTGATCATGGAGCGCAGCGCAGAAATAATCTCTGCTTCCGTCACTTCCCCTGTCTTGGCGCGAGCAGCAACTTCAAGATCCTTCAGCTTCGCCGTGATGCCACGGATCTGCGCCACCTTCTCAGACTGACCAGCCTTCATTGCTGTTTTGAGGTCATCCATGATCTGCGTGCGAAGCGACATGCGTCTTCTCCTGTTTGCGCGGGGCCTGAAAAGCCCCTGTTCAGTCAATGGCGGCAAAATCGCATAAAAGCCTCCCCCCAACAATGGAAAGCACAGCTCTTTCCAGCATCGTCACAAGGTGTAGGGAAGTTTTTTCCCATACTATTCCACAGACACAAAAACTCATTGGGAAAAAACTTCCCATTTCCGGTTCGATCGCCTATCAGACGGGAAAATGAACGCGGAGCCAGGAACGGGCGGCCATGGACATCGACAGAATCATTGAAAAAGCTGGTGGCGCGGAAGAAATCGCCGCGCTGGCTGGTGTCGGCCTTGAAGCCGTACGAAAGTGGCGTCAGTCGCGAACCGTGCCGACCAAGCACTGGCCCGCCCTACTGCGCGTTCCCGGAATCGAACTCCAGGACCTAACTTCTGCTGAAACCCCGCAAGAAAGAGAGACGGACGTGTCCAATTCCTGCCCTGCCGGCGCCAATGCCGCCCTTGTCCTTGCAGATGGCACGGTCCTGTGGGGCCGAGGCTTCGGTGCCCACACCGATGGCGCCGTCGGTGAACTCTGCTTCTCCACCGGCATGACCGGCTATCAGGAAACCCTGACAGACCCGTCTTTCGCTGGGCAGATCGTCACCTTCACCTTCCCGCATATTGGCAATGTCGGCACAAACACGGACGACAATGAAGCGCCCAAAATGGCTGCTCTTGGCGCCGTCGTGAAGGAAGACATCACCGCTCCGGCAAGCTGGCGCTCCACAGAATCCCTCGACGGATGGCTGAAGCAGCACGGCCGCGCTGGCATCAGCGGCGTCGACACCCGTGCAGTTACCCGTTCCCTGCGTGACAATGGCCCACAGACCGCCATCCTTGCCTTCCCGGCGAATGGTCGGATCGACACGGACAGCCTATTGAACCGCGCGCGTCAGTGGCCTGGGCTCGAAGGCATGGATCTTGCCAAAGAGGTCACGCAGCCAAAGCGCGTCTGGACCGATGGCGTGTGGGAGAGCACCCGCCCGGCCCGTACCGAGAACCGCCGCCGCGTGGTCGCCATGGACTACGGCGCCAAAGACAACATCCTGCGCTGCCTCGTGACCGCTGGTTGTGACGTCACGGTTCTGCCCGCGACCGCTACGGCTGAGGAAATTCTAGAACTGAAGCCCGAAGGTGTGTTCCTGTCCAACGGCCCGGGCGATCCGGCAGCGACCGGCACCTATGCCGTCCCGGCCATCAAGAGCGTTCTGGACGCCAACGTGCCAGTTTTCGGCATCTGCCTTGGGCACCAGCTTCTCGCACAGGCCCTCGGCGGAAAGACCTACAAGCTGGATCGTGGCCATCGCGGCGCCAACCAGCCGGTCAAGGACATCGAGAGCGGCCGCGTGGAAATCACCAGCCAGAACCATGGCTTCGCCGTGGATGAGAAGTCGCTGCCCGCTGATGTGAAGGTGACGCATGTGAGCCTGTTTGACGGCTCCAACGAAGGCATTGCCTCCACCACGAAGGACGCCTTCTCCGTTCAGTACCATCCCGAGGCCAGCCCTGGCCCGTCTGACAGTTTCTATCTTTTCGAGCGTTTCGTCGCGGTCATGGACCGTCGCGCTAAAGCAGGAGCCTGAGCCATGCCAAAACGGACAGACATCAAGTCCATCCTGATCATCGGCGCAGGCCCGATTGTTATCGGACAGGCCTGCGAGTTCGATTACTCCGGCGCACAGGCTTGTAAGGCCCTGCGTGAGGAAGGCTATCGCGTCATCCTCATCAACTCCAACCCGGCCACGATCATGACTGATCCGGGTCTGGCGGACGCGACCTATATCGAGCCGATCACACCGGAATTCGTCGAGCGCATCATCCTCAAGGAAAAGCCCGACGCCGTTCTGCCGACCATGGGTGGCCAGACAGCCCTGAACGCCGCCATGGCGCTCGACAAGTCTGGCTTCCTCAAGAAGCACAACGTGGAACTGATCGGCGCGGACGCAGAGGTCATTGACCGCGCGGAAGACCGCCAGAAGTTCCGCGAAGCCATGGACGAGATCGGGATCGAAAGCCCGCGCAGCACCATCGCCCATACGCTGGAAGAAGCTCGCGCGGCACTGGCTGATGTCGGCCTGCCCGCCATCATCCGCCCGTCCTTCACCATGGGCGGCGCAGGTGGCGGCATCGCGTATAATCGCGAAGAGTTCGACCAGATCGTCGCAGGCGGCCTTGATGCCTCTCCCACAACGGAGGTGCTCATCGAAGAGTCCGTCCTCGGCTGGAAAGAGTACGAGATGGAAGTGGTCCGCGACACCGCGGATAACTGCATCATCATCTGCTCCATCGAAAACATCGACCCGATGGGCGTGCACACCGGTGACTCCATCACCGTCGCCCCGGCCCTGACGCTGACCGATAAGGAATATCAGCGCATGCGGGACGCCTCGATCGCGTGCCTGCGCAAGATCGGCGTCGAGACCGGTGGCTCCAACGTGCAGTTTGGCGTTAATCCTGCCGATGGCCGTCTGGTCGTCATCGAGATGAACCCACGCGTCTCCCGTTCCTCCGCGCTTGCCTCAAAGGCCACCGGCTTCCCGATCGCCAAGATCGCCGCCAAGCTGGCCGTTGGTTACACGCTGGACGAACTCAAGAACGACATCACCAAGACGACCCCGGCTTCCTTCGAGCCAACGATCGACTACGTTGTCGCCAAGATCCCCCGCTTCACGTTCGAGAAGTTCCCGGGCTCCCCGGCCCTGCTGTCCACGTCCATGAAGTCGGTCGGCGAGGCCATGTCCGTGGGGCGCTCCTTTGCCGAGGCGATCCAGAAGGGCTTCCGCTCCATGGAGACGGGCCTGATGGGTCTGGACCCGGTTGAAGCACCCGGCGATGGTTCGAAAGACGCCTATCTGGCTGCTCTTGCAGAACCACGCCCGGAACGCATTCTGATGGCCACCCAGGCCTTGCGCGCCGGCCTGACGGTCGAAGAGATCCAGCAGGCCTGCAAGTTCGAACCTTGGTTCCTGCGCCAGCTTGAAGACATCGTGTCTTCTGAGCGGGACGTGGAGAAGAATGGCCTGCCAAAAGACGCCTACGGCATGCGCCGTCTGAAGGCCCAGGGCTTCTCTGACGCCCAGCTTGCCCGCCTGTCAGGCCAGAGCATTCCGGACATCGCAGCACAGCGCGAAGCTCTTGAAGTCGTGCCCGTCTATCGCCGCATCGATACCTGTGCCGCAGAGTTCGCTTCTGACACTCCGTATCTTTATTCCACCTATGAAGGCGGATATGGCACGCCGGAATGCGAAAGCCGCCCGACCACCCGCGACAAGATCATCATTCTGGGTGGCGGACCGAACCGGATTGGTCAGGGCATCGAGTTCGATTACTGCTGCGTTCATGCCGCTTACGCCCTGCGTGAAGCCGGTTTTGAAACAGTCATGGTCAACTGCAATCCGGAAACTGTCTCCACGGACTACGATACGTCCGATCGTCTGTACTTCGAGCCACTTACGGCCGAAGACGTCATTGCTCTGATCCGCACGGAAGCGAAAGGTGGCAAGGTTCTGGGCTGCATCGTTCAGTACGGTGGCCAGACGCCTCTCAAGCTGTCCCGCGCACTTGAAGAGGCAGGTATCCCGCTGCTCGGCACCCCGGCTGACGCTATTGATCGCGCGGAAGACCGTGAACGCTTCCAGACCATGCTGCGCAAGCTGGGTCTTCGCCAGCCACGTAACGGCATTGCCCGCAATCCGGCAGAAGCCGAGAAAGTGGCCGAAGAGGTCGGATACCCGGTCGTTGCCCGTCCATCCTACGTTCTGGGCGGCCGTGCGATGGAAATCGTCTATGATAACGCAGGTCTGAAGCATTACCTGAATACGGTTCTGCGCGCTGCTGGCCCGGAAGTTTCCACTGGTCCGGTCCTGCTCGATCACTACCTGAACGATGCCATCGAAGCCGATGTGGACTGCATTTCGGACGGCGAAAACGTCTATGTCGCCGGCGTCATGGAACACATTGAGGAAGCCGGTATCCATTCCGGTGACTCTGCCTGCTCACTGCCACCCTACACGCTCTCCCCGGCACTGGTGACGGAACTCCGCTCCCAGACGGAAGCCATGGCTCGTGAGCTTGGCATCCGCGGCCTGATGAACGTGCAGTACGCCATCAAGGATCAAGAAGTCTTTGTCCTTGAAGTGAACCCCCGCGCCTCCCGAACCGTCCCGTTCGTTGCCAAGGCAACAGGCGTTCCGGTTGCCAAAATCGGCGCTCGCGTTATGGCTGGCGCGCGTCTGTCCGAGTTCCGCCTGGATGGCGGGGCGGTCTCCCCGCACGTTGCGGTCAAGGAAGCCGTCTTCCCGTTTCATCGCTTTGCGAACGCAGACACGATCCTCGGTCCGGAAATGCGCTCTACGGGTGAAGTCATGGGGCTGGATTCCAGCTTCGAGCGTGCCTTTGCGAAGTCTCAGCTTGCTGCCGGCGTAAAGCTGCCACTGGCTGGAACGGTCTTCCTGTCCGTTCGTGACAGCGACAAGGGACATGTTCAGCCGCTAGCCCGCAAACTGGTTGAAATGGGGTTCACCGTTCTTGCAACCAGCGGAACAGCTTCACGCCTGGAAGCGGCTAATATTCCGGTCAAGCGCGTGAACAAAGTCATGCAGGGCCGTCCGAATTGCGTGGATGCCATCCGCTCGGGTGACGTTCAGATGGTCATCAACACATCGCAGGGTGGCCAAGCCGCACGTGACAGCTACGATATCCGTCGCGGCGCTCTGACCATGGGCATCCCGCACTACACCACGATTGCCGGTGCCCGCGCGGCAACCTACGCCATCGCGGTTCTTAAGGAAGGCGACCTCGGCGTCGCTCCGCTTCAGTCCTACTTCAAGGGCGAGTTCTAAGCCCTTCCAGCAAAGAAGCCCGTCAGAGCAATCTGGCGGGCTTTTTTGTATTCAATCGTTGGAATAGCGCAGAAGATCTCCCGGCTGACACTCCAGCACATGGCAGAGCGCTTCAAGCGTGGAAAACCGGATTGCCTTTGCCTTACCAGTCTTGAGAATTGAAAGATTGGCGAGAGTCAGGCCGACCTTCTCTGACAGCTCCGTAAGAGACATACCGCGCTCTTTCAGCAGTGCATCCAGACTGACCTGAACCGGCATTAAATGACCTCATCCATTTCGGACTGAAGCTGGGTTCCTAAATCAAAAAGCCACACAACAGCAAACAGGACAATCGCTTCAGGCACGCCTGACAGAAATTCAGCAAAATAGCCAATCCAATTCGCAAAACCCAATCCTGATAAACTATAAATATCATGGATATAATTCGTTACAGGCATGAGGAAATCATAAACAAACCCAAGAAATAAAATCTTATATGCTCTTTTCACATTTTCTTTTGTAAAAATATTTCCCCGTCTGGAGTTCATTAAAATTTTGGAAAAAATTCTGAATATTATTTCTAAACAAGAGTAAATTATTACTAATTCACAAATAAATACAAAGCTCCAGCATAAATCTTCTTTCGTATATCCAAGAGAATTATCCATGGGGAAATGGTCAACAATTACAATAAAAATGATAACAAACGTAGCCATCCCGAAAAAACCAATGGGAAGCCAAAGGAGCAGACGGAACAGCTTGAGCAGGGTCAATGCATATTCGATTTTTCTCTCTGTCCTGCCCTTACGCGTACCTGCAATCATTCTTACCCACCCTGACAATGAATTTATCGTTTTTCAATAATATGTTTCATTTCGTTTCGCTAGAGAATTTATTGCTTTTCGATAAACAAAAACGCGCCACCTTGCATAAACCCCCCTAAAATCCTATGTTGTCAGGCTGTTCATTCAATTTCAGTCACGCTTTTCCGAGGATTTCAGAGTGCAGAAGATCCCCATGACCGCAAAGGGACTGCAGCGTCTTGAAGACGAACTGCGTACCCTCAAGAGCGTTGACCGCCCTGCAGTCATTCGTGCCATCGCAGAAGCCCGCGAACATGGCGACCTTTCCGAAAACGCCGAATATCACGCCGCCCGAGACCGTCAGTCTTTCATCGAAGGTCGCGTACTTGAGCTGGAAAGCATTGTTTCCTCGGCAGAAGTTATTGATCCTTCGACCCTGACCGGCACGAAAGTACGTTTCGGCGCGCATATCGAAGTCGTTGACGAAGAGACGGACAAGGAAAACGCCTATCAGATCGTCGGTGTTCATGAAGCCGACATCAAGCAGGGCCTGATTTCAATCTCGTCTCCTCTGGCGAAGGCACTGATTGGCAAAGATGTAGGCGACACCATCTCCGTTCCCGCTCCCGGTGGTGACCGCAGCTACGAGATCCTGAAAGTCACATACCGCTAATGTCTGACGTCCTGACGTCCGTCGCCCCTGTCGTGACCCTCCTGGACATTGAAAACGCTCAGAAGCGTATTGCGTCCACGGTCGTTCGCACGCCGACGATTGCCTGCCCGGCCCTTTCCCGCCTGACAGGTGCCGAAATTACGCTCAAGCTTGAAAATCTTCAGGCTATTGGCTCGTTCAAGGAACGGGGAGCAGCCAACAAAATGGCGCTTCTGACGCCCGAGGAACGCGCCCGCGGCGTTATTACAGTCTCGGCAGGCAATCACGCACAGGGTGTGGCGCGTCAGGCCAGCCTTCTTGGTATTGATGCCACGATCGTCATGCCCCGCTTTACGCCAGCAACCAAAGTTGCAGCGACGCAGGCATGGGGAGCAAATGTTGTCCTCGCAGGTGACGATTTTGCTTCTGCATGCGTAACGGCGGAAGAAATTCAGAATAAAGAAGGCCGGGTCCTCGTCCATCCGTTCAATGACCCTGCCGTCATTGCGGGTCAGGGGACTGCTGCACTCGAGCTTCTTGAAGATGCGCCTGACATTGATACGGTTGTCGTCCCTGTCGGCGGTGGTGGCCTGATCGGTGGTTTTGCAACCGTCATGGCTGCACTTCGTCCCGATGTGGAAATCATTGGCGTGCAGGTCGAGGCTTATGCCTCTCTAGCCGCATTTCCGACGGAAGGTGGCGCCACTCTCGGCGGCTCGACAATTGCTGAAGGCATTGCCGTAACACAGTTGGGCGATCATTGCCTCAGAGCATTTCGTCACCGGATTTCCAAAATTCTCGTAGTCAACGAACTTCAGGTCGAAAGCGCCATCACGACGCTGGCGGAAAAAGCCAAGCAGGTCTGCGAAGGCGCTGGCGCGACGGGTCTGGCTGCTGTTCTGGCCAACCCTGAGATGTTCAAGGGCCGCAAGGTTGCCCTTCCCTTGTCGGGTGGCAACATCAATGCCCGTATTCTGGCGAATACAATCCTTCGCTCCCTTCTCCGGGACGGAAGAATTCTTCGCCTGATCTTCCAAATTCCCGACCGCCCCGGAATGCTGGCTGACATTTCCGCGCGCATTGGCAACTACGGCGGAAACATCATCGAAGTGTCCCATCATCGCCTTTTTGCCTCGCCGTCAGTTCAGACAGCCGAACTGGTTGTGATGATCGAAGCTCGTGACACTCAACACGCCACGCAGATCGAAACCGATCTTGCCCGTCATTACATCGTTCGACGGGACTGAAACTGCACGCATTGTGTTCGAACTGGTCTACCAGCGCCGAACACAATGCAACTGCAACCTAATTTCCGAAATTCAGACGCCTTCTACAATCACCACGTTGTAAGAAGCGGCTTTCCAGCGATGCTTCGCGACCGTTTGATAGGCTGGGCTGTCATACCAGGCCCGGGCAGCAGCAATATCCGGAAATTCGACAATAACGACACCATCCGGCTCGATACCTTCAAGCTTTTCCTGCTTTCCGTAGGCAGCAAGAATTTTGGCCGGATGTCCCTTGAAGGTCTCACCAACACCATTTGAATAGGCTTCAAATTCGGCTGGGTCGGTCAATTTGTCACGAATGAAAATAGCGTAAGCGGTCATGGTACTTCATCTCCTGAACGGGGGTGATGCATAACCGGCCACAAAACGGCGGGATGTTCAGCACACAAGCGCGTGTGCTGAACATTTGAGCCCTTTTTTAGCGCGTCCCGAAAAGACGATCGCCAGCGTCGCCCAGACCGGGGACGATATATCCGTGTTCATCAAGCTTCTGATCAACACAACACGTTACGATCTGCACATCGGGATGCAGCTTCGTCATGTAATCAATGCCTTCCGGTGCCGCGAGCAGGCAGGCGAAAACAGGTGAAATCGCACCAGCTTCCTTGACGCGCGCAACAGCCGCCGCGGCGGAATGTCCCGTGGCGAGCATCGGGTCCAGAACAATACATGTCCGCCCCGGAACGTCGCTTGGCATATTGAAATAATATTCGCTGACTTCCAGCGTTTCATGGTCGCGGCGCAGACCAATATGTCCCACGCGCGCAGACGGAACCAGATCCAGCATTCCGTCCAGAAGGCCGTTTCCTGCGCGCAGAATGGAGACGAAGCAGAGCTTCTTGCCGTCCAGTTCCTCACCTTCCATTGGCCCGCTCGGGGCTTCGATATGGCGAGACGCCAGAGAAAGCCCGCGCGTCGCTTCGTATGCCAGAAGCAGACTGAGCTCACGGGTCAGCCGACGAAAGCCTGCTGTAGATGTATTCTTATCACGCAGACGGGTCAGCTTGTGGCGCACCAGCGGGTGGTCGAGAACGATAGGCGGCAGCGCCTGACTCATGCTTTTTCTCCTTCGGCCGGGCGAAAATCGAGTGCCAGACCGTTCATGCAATACCGTAACCCTGTAGGCGGTGGCCCATCAGGAAAAACATGCCCCAGATGCCCATGACAACCCGCACAGTGCACTTCCGTCCGAACCATTCCGTGGCTGGCGTCCTGCGTCGTCCCGACACCGTTTTCCAAAGGCGCGAAAAAAGACGGCCAGCCACTTCCGCTCTCGTATTTCGTGGCGGATGAAAAAAGTTCACGCCCACACCCTGCGCAGGCATAAATTCCCGCTCGCTTTTCATCATTCAGCGGGCTGGAACCGGGATATTCGGTGCCATGCTCGAGCAGGATACGGCGCTGTTCCGGCGTAAGGCCGACGCCACACCCCCCGCCATTGGTTCCCGAAACGGGACCGCAGCTTTGGGTCATGGTCAATCTCCAGAAAATCTGAGGTTTTCAGTCTTGGATATATGGAAGCCACACGCCGCTTTGTCACGCATATCTGAGTACAAGATATGAAACTTCCTGCCTCACCAGCCGTTTATGTTCGGCAACCCTGTTTCAGGAGGTAATGTCATGAGCTCCATTGAAGACAAGATCAAAGGCGCCACCAACAAGGTCGTCGGCAAGATCAAGGAAGAAGTTGGTCGCGTCACCGACGATGAAAAGCTTGAAGGTGAAGGCGTTGTCCAAAATCTAAAGGGACAGGCCCAGACCGCCAAGGGCGACGTCAAGGATGCCGTCAAGGGCGGCATCGACAAGATCTGACGCTCACGCGACTGTCATGTCACCTGCAACGCCCGCCATCTGGCGGGCGTTCGCATTTTGGAGGAGAGGTGGCATAATGCCCAACAATCTTTTCCTCCTTAATGCGAGACAGGAAGTCCAATCATGTCCCATACCGCTTCTTCTCCACGCCGCCCCGTCATGCTTGTCATTCTGGACGGGTTCGGCTGGCGTGAAGAAAACTCCGATAACGCGGTAAGAATGGCAAACACCCCAACGTTTGACGGACTTTGGGCGAATAACCCGCATGCTTTTCTTAAAACATGCGGAGAAGATGTCGGGCTTCCTGAAGGCCAGATGGGCAACTCCGAAGTCGGCCACCTGAATATTGGTGCAGGCCGCGTCGTGATGCAGGAACTGCCTCGCATTTCCCGCAGCGCCCGTGACGGCTCACTCGCCGAAAATACAGCCCTCAAAGAATATATTCATGCGCTGAAAGTTTCAGGTGGAACCTGCCATCTGATGGGTCTCGTCTCGCCCGGCGGCGTTCATGCACACCAGGACCATATTCTGGCTCTCGCGAAAATCGTCAGCGCAGCAGGGGTGCCTGTCGCTCTACACATCTTCAGCGACGGCCGTGACACTCCCCCACGCTCCGGCGAGGAATTCATTTCAGCCCTCCTTCGAGATCTGCCAGAAACCGTACAGATTGCCACAATCAGTGGCCGCTACTACGCCATGGACCGCGATCGCCGTTGGGAGCGCGTCAAGCTGGCCGTGGATGCGATCCGTGATGGTCAAGGCCCTCATGCCGATAACGCCCTCTCTGTACTCGAAGCCAGTTACGCGGAGGACAAGGGAGACGAATTCGTCCTTCCAACCGTACTCGGACAGTATGGTGGCATGAAAGACGGCGATGGCATTCTCTCCTGTAATTTCCGTGCCGACCGTATCCGTCAGTTGCTGGATGTTCTCGTTGCTCCGGACTTTGATGGATACGACAGCGGCCGCCGCATCAAGTTTGCCGCCATTACCGGCATGACGCGCTACTCGGATCACCTGTCCCCTTACATGACAGTCCTGTTCCCAAAAATTCCTTTGGAAGATCTTCTGGGTGAGGTCGTGGCCAAGGCTAACAAGACTCAGCTTCGTATGGCAGAAACTGAGAAATTCCCTCACGTCACATACTTCCTGAATGGCGGTCGTGAAGTTCAGCTTCCGGGCGAAGAACGCATTCTCGTGCCGTCTCCCAAGGTCGCTACCTACGACCTGCAACCAGAAATGTCCGCTCCCGAACTGACAGATCGTGCTGTAGAAGCCATTGATTCCGGCCGCTTCGACATGATCATTCTGAACTTCGCAAACCCGGATATGGTTGGCCACACAGGCTCCCTGCCCGCTGCCATCAAGGCCTGCGAAACTGTTGATCAAGGGCTGGGCCGCATCAATGACGCACTTGTCCGTGCAGGTGGCACACTGGTCGTCACCGCCGATCACGGAAACTGCGAAACCATGCGCGACCCTGAGACGGGCGGCGTTCATACGGCCCACACCCTCAACGTCGTTCCGGTCATTCTGGCCCATGCTGAGGGCAAAACGATTCACGACGGACGCCTGGCAGACCTGGCCCCGACGCTTCTGGCACTTCTGGGTCTTGCTCAGCCCCCAGCGATGACAGGCGTCTCCCTGCTTGAAAACGCCTGACCCAGCCGTCGTTCTGCCACTGGTTTTGGCGTTCTCGCCATTGCTGGTGGCCGCGACTGCGTCCACGCCTCATGGGCATCATACCACTGCCCACGCCCACCCGACGCATGCCCTGAGCGCGGGACAACAAGCACTGGCCCGAGCTCAGGCTGCCCGGAAAGCGCTTGAGACACAGCAGGCTCAGGAAGCCGCCACACTCCGTGCCAGACAGGCTGCCGCAGTTGCCGCACAGCAAAAGGCCCTGCAGGATAGCGCGCGCAAAGATGCATTGGCCGCTCAGACCCATACGGCCCAGACCGTGGTACAGACTACACGTTCCCGTATCGCGGCTTTGAACACCGAAATCGCAGATCTCACCAGTCGGCAAGCAACCGTGCGGCAGGATATCGCCCACGAAAACCAAGCGCTCCAACCGCTCCTGCCCGTTGCAGCGAGACTCTCGATAGCGCCTGATGCTGCTCTACTGGCCTCCCCGACGACTGCGACGGAGAGCATTACCGCACTTTCCATTTTAGGAGGTTTCTCCCGCCTGACCCAGCAGCGGGCAGCAAACTTACAAACGAAGGAAGATGAGCTTCAGGATATCGGGGCCACTCTGGAAGCCCGCCAGAAAGAGCTCGATAGCCTCCTTCAGTCACAAACGCATCAACGTGATATCGCGGCCGCCAGAACCCGGATTGCGGCCAAGCAGGAAAACGTGTCGGACCAGGCCGCACGCCGTGCGAAATCCGCAGTTGCCGAAGCGATGAAGGCGTCTGCGGACCTTTCCGCAGAAATCGACGCAATCGCCCGGCAGGAAGCTCAGGCCAAAGCAACACTGGAAGCCGAAGCCCGTGCGCTCGCAAAGAGCCATCAGATGGAACAGGCGCGCAAAGCCCGTGCTCAGGTCAAAGCTCTTTCCGCCGGGAATGGTGTTTCTTCCGGGAGCGGCCATGCACCTGTCACCGGGCGTATTGCGGTCCGGTGGGGACAGGATACGGAAGCCGGTCCGTCAACAGGCATCACCTATGCCGCTGTGCCTTCTGCATCCGTTCAAGCTCCGTGCAGTGGCCGAATCGTCTTTTCTGGTCCGTTCCGCTCTTTTGGACAGATGTTGATTCTGGATTGCGGACAGAATTACCGCTTTGTTCTCTCTGGTCTGGGTTCACTGGGTGTTTCCAGCGGGCAAAGTGTCAGGAAAGCTGCCGCACTTGGGCAAATGCCGTCTGCTGAGGGGTTGCTCTTTGTCCAACTGCGCCACGGCGCCCAGATCGTCAGCCCTGCTCCGTTTCTGTGACCCTGTTTTCTGACAGGGCAGGACACTGTAAGATCACGTCTTAACATTTCGGCAACCCGTTTCGCGCTAGTTCACACACTGCAAGAGACGCCGGAAGCACGCCCGTTCCCGAGGATGGAGATCACATGAAGTTCCGTACTGGCCTGTTGCTGGGCACCGCCTTTCTGGCCGGACTGGCTGTCGGACCGGGCGCACTGCGTCTCGTCGGGTCCGCTGGCAGTTTCCCCACCGCCGCCATCGCTCGCGACGTCTCTCACGACAACAGCGCTGAAACCGTTCGCCTCCTGACCCTGCTCGGCACGGTCATGGATGTTGTGAAAGCTGAATACGTCCATCCCGTGACGGACAAAGATCTCATCAACAATGCCCTGGACGGCATGGTTGGTGAACTCGATCCCCACTCGTCTTACATGACTGCCGCCCAGTTCAAGGACATGCAGACCGAGATTTCCGGCAAGTTCGGCGGTCTGGGCCTACAGGTTCAGGCTGAATCCGGCCATGTGCGCGTTGTCTCACCAATTGATGGCACGCCTGCCGCACGGGCTGGTATCCAGACTGGTGATTTCATCACCATGGTGGATCACAAGAGCATTGATGGCCTGACGCTCGATCAAGCTGTTCGCAAGATGCGCGGCGATCCAGGAACATCCATCAGCCTGACGGTGGTTCGTCCGAAAACGGGCAAGACACTCACGTTCGACATGAAGCGCGAAATCGTTCACGTCCAGATCGTAAGGTCCGCTCTGTACGGCAGCACTGCCTATATTCGCCTGACAGAGTTCGACGATGATCTCGAAGGCGCAATGCATGCCGCTTTTGACAAGCTGAAAGCTGAAGCTGCCAAGAGTCCAGCCCACAAGCTGACAGGTATCATCCTTGATCTGCGGTCCAATCCGGGAGGCAAGCTGGATCAGGCTATTGCCGTCTCTGATGACTTCATCAAGGAGGGAGAAATCGTCTCCATCCGCGGGCGGCATGCTGAAAACAACCAGCGCTGGGATGCGCGCGGCACGGACATCACAAATGGCCTTCCGATTGTCGTCTTGACCAATGGCGGCTCTGCGTCTGCCAGTGAAATCGTGGCCGGAGCGCTGAAAGACCATCGTCGGGCTGTCATTCTGGGTGAAAAGACGTTTGGTAAGGGGTCTGTCCAAACGCTGATTCCTATTGGAGATCAGGGTGCCGTTCGCCTGACAACGGCGCGTTACTACACGCCATCTGGCCGCTCCATTCAGGGACTGGGCATCACGCCTGACATCCCCGTTGCGGAAACCAAGGACGATGACGCCTATGGTTATCGGGAAGCAGACCTGTCCCACATTCTGACCAATGTCGGTGGAAACCGGACAGCAGAAACGCCTCGGACTGACCTGCCCCCGATCTCAAAGTCCATTCCGAAAGCTCCGCCGGCAGACTGGCCGAAATTTGATCTGACCAAACCTGCGACGGACTTCCAGCTGCAGCAGGCCATCAAGGTCGTCAACGCCATGGCTGGAATTTCCAATCCTGCACCGGCTGTAGAGCAGGCCACGGAAGTCAAAGCGCCTCCAGCAGACAAAAAGGCCGCCCCTGCACCGGCGCCGACGCACTAACCCGTAGAACGATACAGGACAGCCCAGACCGTGCAGAACCGTCCCGCTTCATCCCGCTCTGGGCTCTGGAGCCGCCTTCCCGTTATCGGGCGTCTTCTGATCGTGTTCTGGGGTGTCGTCCTGGTTGGCGGCACGGCAGCAGCCCTGATGCTTCGGCATCAGACACCTGCTGACGTGCCACCACAAAAAACTAAAGTGGCTTTGGCGATACCGTCACACCCGCCAAAAAATGCTGCTTCTGGTGAGAAGACCTCCCCTCAGGCTACGCCGGTAATTCAGAATTCCAAAGCCGCTCTCAATGCAAATTCATCGGTCTCACCAGTGCAACCTGCGTCAGCTATAAAAACGCCGGAAATGCCGCCTCCGATTGCGCAGACAACCCATACTGATCTGGCAACAATTACAACTTCAGGCAACAGCGTTGTGGCCATCGTGCTCGAAGGTTTCGGGTATTCAGACGCCATGACATATGACGTCCTTTCCCGCATCCCTGAGCCTGTTGCGGTCGGTGTGTCACCCTATCTTGGCAACCTGACGGACGTCCTGTCCCGAGCACACGCTGCCCATCGCGAAACTTACGTCACACTCCCCATGCAAAGCGCTCATCCGGAGCAGGTTGACGAAGGCCCTCATGCGTTAGGCTATGGCAATTCGGAAGCGGAAGACCGACAGGAACTGGACTGGTGCCTCTCGCAGGCTAAAGGGGCCACAGGTCTAACAGATGCTTCCGAAGCCGGAGACAGCCAACCGGCAGATGGCTACGCAGCTACGCCTGCATTTCAATCTCTGGCAGATACGATTTCCAGCCGTGGCTTTCTGTATATCAGCAGATCTTCGCAGGAAGACCGTCGTATCCGGGGTATGACAGCGTCCACGTGGATCAATGGTGACACAGATGCCAAAACGCTTGACGCAAAGTTTGCAGCCCTAGTCCCAGACGGGGCCAAGCCCACCCATATTCTGTTGATGATGGGGCCGCTGACACCCGTCGCAATCGACCGCCTTGAAGCATGGTTGAAAAGCCCGGCGGCAGAGCGTTTCATTCTGGTCCCACCCTCCGCACTTGCCGATAACGGCACGACGGATCATCAGGCATCCATTCAGTCAACAAACATCCAGACGGCACCCCTATGACCGATTTTTCAGACCTGCCCTACCGCCCAAATGTTGGCGTGGCGTTGTTCAATCGTCATGGAGAGCTCTTCGTCGCCCGTCGCGCCGATCTTCCTGGAGACATCTGGCAATGTCCCCAGGGCGGTATTGATGACGGAGAAGACCCGCGAACTGCGGCCTTCCGTGAACTTAAAGAAGAAACTGGGTGCACGAAGGCGACACTGCTCGCAGAACGGCCGGACTGGCTGTCCTATGATCTTCCTGCTGCCCTGATTGGTCGCGCGCTAGGCGGAAAATTCAGAGGCCAGACACAGAAATGGTTCGTTCTCGGATTTGATGGGGAAGACGGGGATATCCGTCTGGATCTTCATCTCCCGCCCGAGTTCGATACATGGGAATGGATTGCCCCTGAGGATCTTCTTCAGCGCAATCTGGGGTTCAAACGAGAGCTTTATGAAACGCTCCTGCCTGAACTCAAAAACCTCTATCAGGCCGCTTCAAGAGACTGGCTTCGGACCAAGCGGGCGTAGAGACCGTTCTTTTTGAGCAACTCCGCATGAGACCCAGATTCAACGGCCTTGCCTCCATCCATCACAACGATAACGTCGGCAGCCTGCACGGTTGAAAGTCGGTGCGCCACAATAACAGTGGTGCGACCTGTGCGAAGCGTACCGAGAGCTTCCTGAACACGAGATTCACTCTCGGAATCCAGCGCACTTGTTGCTTCGTCCAGCAACAGTACGCGCGGGTTACGCAGAAGAGCCCGCGCAAGAGCAACACGCTGTCGCTGTCCTCCTGAAAGGCGCCGCCCCCCCGGCCCAACACGCGTTTCCAGTCCATGCGGGAGGTTGCCGAGAAAATCGACAGCCGCCATCCGACAGGCGTTCTCGACCTCTTCCCTGCTCGCATCCGGGCGGCCAATCCAGATATTTTCCATGAGCGACATATCGAAAAGCGTCGTGTCCTGACTGACATACGCAATCGCATCACGCAGGGACGATACGCGCACATCCCGGATATCTACGCCCTCCAGCAGAATACGCCCTGCCGTCACGTCATGCAGACGTGGGATAAGGGAGAGTGCAGTCGACTTTCCCGCACCACTAGGGCCCACCAGCGCGACTGTTTGCCCTGGTTGAACATCCAGGGTCAGACCGGCCAATCCGACACGCCCATCTTCGTATTCGTAGGACGCCTCTTCGAAAACCAGATGCCCTGTCCCAGTTGGGACCGCCAGCGCGTCCGTCCGTTCGACAACCGCAGGAGGCTCATCAATCACTGCAAAGACACGAGACAGCCCGGCCAATCCTTCCTGCATCGCCGTATTGAGAGAGCCCAGAGCCCGAATTGGGCGCGCCGCAGTCAGCAGCGCTGTGATGAAAGCTGTGAAATCGCCAAGCGTAGCGCCCCCCATGGCCGCACGCCACCCAGCGAAGCCCAGCACAACGGCAACAGCTGTTCCACCCAGAACTTCCAGAACGGGATCGACGCGTGCACGTCCCTTCGCAATCCGCAGAAAAGCAGTGTGCAACAGATCCAGAGAATGATCGACGCGCTCGCTTTCCCGGCTTTCCATCCGGTAAATGCGCACCTGACGCGCCAGGGCAAAGCTCTCATTGAGGAGCGCAGAAGTCTCGCCAATCTGCTCCTGCATTCCCCCCGAAGCCCGACGAACCTTTTTACCAAGCTTCTGAATCGGCACTGCTGCGACGGGATAAAGCACCAGGGCAATCAGGCTAAGTTCCCAGTCAGCCCAGATCATAGCTGCTACAAGCCCGACCACAGTAACAGCGTCGCCCAGCGCATTCACGACCCGAATCATGGCTTCACGGATCGAAACAGCGTCCGTTGTGAAACGTGCGGCCCACTGAGCAGGCGCTTCGCGCTCAATGCGCGAAATGTCCGTTTGCAGAGCATGTGCAAACATCCGCGACTGAAGCCCGCGGATAACAGTCAGTACCAGCCCTTGAACGGCAATTGTCTGCCCATACTGGGAGGCAGCCTTGAGGGTCGTCACAATCACAACGAGTGCCGGCACCTGATAGAGAATGCGCGGGTCCTGAGCCGCAAACATGTCTACAGCGCGTTTGATCACCACTGGATAGAGCGCCGTCAGTCCTGCCATCAGAACCGTCAGCACAACCACGCTCACAATCTGGCGCACGTGATGACGCATTTCATCACGCCAGATCCGTCGAATCAGAATCTGGCTGTCTGTATCAAGGGCTGTCTTTCTGCTCATTCGATGGGGTTTAGCAGGCCTCTGCAAAAGCACGAAACCGCGACGACACCATGTGCCTACTCTGACGCGTCGCCCATCTCATCCAGAAGATACGCCACGCATGCGTCTCGGCCCGGAAGGCACCCCTGGTTCATCCACCATAAACGCCCCTTAGCCAACCACTGCCCCATGCCTGGGCCTGGCATAATCCCGGCGTCTCTGGCCTCTTTGCCTCCAAGCGGGAACACAGGTTGCGGTTCCTGCGTCAGACGATCTCGCAGCCTGTTCCATTCAATACTCGGGGCACCCATGAGAGCAGCCTGCAACAGCCAGCTTCTGTCCAGCAAGACGGGAAGGTTTTGTTCCACACGTGCTCGCCGGATATCGTCAGCAGACATTGCGGGTGCCAGATCTGGCCGATCAAAATCAAACAAACGCAGCCGGTCACGATCCGCATTGGAGAGCCTTAGACGCTCTGCCAACGTTTCACCTTGCCCATGACCGAGAGCCGACAGCCGCAACACTGGATCTTCTGGCGCTTCACACATCAGAAGCCGCTGTAACAGGACCAGATTGGGTGCAGGGACAATCCGAGCCAAAAGGCCGACGTCCTGCATAGCCTGCAACGTTTCCTGCAACCTTGGCCCCGTCAGAATCCGTAGCAGCTCTGAAGCAATCCGTTCGGCAGACAAGCCATCAATCAGATCAAGCCGTTCCGCAATCGCCGTGCAGGCCTCATGATCCGGTGTTCCCCTGCCATAGCGCGCATCGAAGCGAAAAAATCTGAGCGCCCGCAGAGCATCTTCCTCAATGCGACGCCCGGCGTTTCCAACAAATCGAACGTGATAGGCTTCAAGATCTTGGCTGCCCTGGAAATAGTCATGCAGACGATCATGCCGATCCAGAGACATCGCGTTGATGGTAAAATCGCGACGTGCAGCGTCCTCTTCCCAGCTTTCTGTCCAGGCAACAACAGCATGCCGACCATCTGTCTGCTCGTCACGTCGCAGAGTTGTAATTTCGTACGACACACCCCGAATCACAGCCGTCACAGTGCCATGAGATAATCCGGTCGGAATAACCCGGACTCCGTCGGCCCTCAGAATGTCCTGTACGTTTTCGGGAGGCTCAGGTGTTGCCATATCCAGATCGTGCACGGAGACGCCCCGCAGCAGATCTCTGACGGACCCGCCAACCAAACGTGCCTCTGGCAGGAGCCTCCACAACACATCCAGACCACTCCGGTCGTCCAGACGGGCCAAAAGTCCGGATGTCTCCATCATGGTTGGCGGGATAACGGGAAGAAACAGTCCTGACTCCAGACGCCCAGACACGGCTTGCCCTCAACATGGCCCTGCACGGCAAGAGCCGCGAGCTCAAAATGGACGGATCGGCTGATTCGCGCCTGGATCGGGAAATCACCTTCCCCGTTTCTCAAATGAACGTAAGGAATGGCGCCACACTCATCGAGCGGACGGTCCCAGTCACACGCGATAGGGTGTTCCGGCCCCACGCAAACGAGTTCGTCCATATTGGTGCGGAAACAGAGCGTCTGGTGGCGCCCACAACTTCCCCGAAAGTCCATTTCAACGGCGATGTAGGGGACGTCCTCGACCTGAATAACCCCGCTTTCCATGGGCGTTTTCAGCCAGTACGTGCCTTCGCTATCGCGTGTCAGCATGGAAGAAAACATGCAAAGCATCGCCTTGCGCGTCACGGGAGACCCCCGATACAGCCAGGTGCCATCCCTACGAATCAGAAATGGAATTTTCCGGACACCGGTAGCCGGTGCTGGAGCCGCATCAGCAGATCCCGTCGCGGGGAAAACGTCAGATGGGGAGACATCCCGACAATCATGAGCGCTCAATTTTCCCTCCGGTTAAAATGAAAACTTCTCTTCTCACACCAAGTTGGGTGCAATCGAGCCTTGATGAAACCCCCACACCTGTCAGACTGGTGATATGAGCGAGCAGCATTATTCTACCGGCGCCTCCGCCGGAACCCTCCGGGGCGAAGCAGATGTGGCCGAGGCCGATCGTCTGGCCCCTGTTCTCCGCGATGTCCACACAGCTATCGGCAGTATCGTGCTGGGACAAGACCGGGTGATCGAGCAGGTTCTCGTCACGATCCTGTCTGGCGGTCACGCACTTCTGATGGGCGCGCCGGGCCTCGGCAAAACCCTTCTCGTCAACACGGCCTCCCGCGTGCTGGGCCTGGATGCCACGCGTATCCAGTTTACGCCTGATCTGATGCCATCAGACATCACGGGTGCTGAAATCCTGGATCAGGACGTTAACGGACAGCGGGCGTTCCGATTCCTTCCTGGCCCGATCTTCGGACAGCTTGTACTGGCGGATGAAATCAACCGCGCAAGCCCCCGCACGCAGTCCGCCCTGTTGCAGGCCATGGCAGAACACCGCGTGACGCAGGGGGGCAAGGATTACATTCTTCCAAGTCCCTTCCACGTTCTCGCAACACAGAACCCGATCGAGCAGGAGGGCACCTACCCGCTGCCAGAAGCACAGCTCGATCGATTCATGCTTCGCATTCCGCTGGATTTCCCAAATCGGGACGCAGAGCGCCAGATGCTCCTGCAAACCACGGGCGCCACGACGGCACAGGCGCCGACGCTTCTGAACGCCGAATCCCTTCTGGCAGCACAGGCCCTCGTTCGTCGGCTTCCTGTTGGCGATAAAATCGTTGACGCAATCCTGAGCTTGACGCGCGCGCTTCGTCCAGAAGACCCGTCTGCTTCTTCCGAAGTGCGGGATGCCGTTTCTTTCGGCCCAGGTCCTCGCGCCGCGCAGGCCCTGATGATTGCGACCCGTGCCCGCGCCCTGCTGAACGGCCGTCTTGCCCCCAGCCTGGACGATGTCATCGCGCTGGCAGAACCCGTCCTCTCACACCGTATCGGTCTTGGCTTCAGTGCGCGGGCCTCCGGCGTAACAGTCGAAGCCCTGATCCGCGCACAGGCTCAAACGATCCTCTGACCCCTGTGAAAAGTCCGATTGAAACGCTCCGGGGCCTGTTCTCTTCCCAGAACAGGCCCTCTCCCGCCTCTCTCACGGCACCAGCCGAGCAACTCGCCCTGCCGGCTCTGCTGCTTCAGGCCGAAAAGATTGCAGCCAGCCTTCAGGCCGGCGCACATGGCCGCAGACGTTCCGGGAGTGGAGAAGACTTCTGGCAGTTCCGTCCCTATCACTCTGGGGAACCGGCAACGGCCATTGACTGGCGGCAGTCCGCGCGCTCTCCCATCGAAAACACGTTCTGGGTGCGGGAACGGGAGCGGGAAAACGCCCAGTCTCTGCTCGTGTGGTGCGACCCTTCTGCATCCATGGGCTGGCGGTCTTCCAACCAGCTCCCCACCAAACGGGAGCGTGCTCAGCTCTGTACACTGGCACTGGCCGGTGCGGCTCTCCGCGGTGGTGAACGGGCTGGCCTTCTGACAGGGCCAGAAGCCGGACGCGTTTTTGGTGGAGCTCAGGTGCTCAGCCGGCTTGGCGAAGCTCTCCTTCACTCTTCGACGGATGAACCAGAACTTCCTCCCCTGAATGCGCTGTCACCTCAGACAGATCTGGTTCTCATCAGTGACTTTCTTTGGGAAGAAGACCGGATCGAAGCCGTTCTCAAGCATTGCGCCAGTCGGCCTGTCCGCGTCCATCTGCTCTGCATTCTGGATCCCGGCGAGCGTTCCCTTAACCAGACAGGACGAATCCGCTTTTCCGGTCTGGAGGGCGGTGTTCTGACCCTTCCCGCCGTGGAAAGTCTCAATTCAGCCTATGAACACGCAGTCGCAGCGCATCTGGATGCGTTGAAAGCAAGTGCAGCAAACCTGCATGCAGACTGCATTGTGCATGAAACGTCGCAGGACCCACTCCCTGCGCTGCTGGCCCTCCACCTTGCCATGGGAAGCGGACGATGATTTTTCTTTCGCCTCTTCTTCTGCTTGGTCTACTGGCACTTCCAGCGCTGTGGTGGCTTGTCCGCGCGACACCTCCTGCCCCGCAGGAGAAATCCTTTCCATCACTGCTGCTGCTCCGCCGCCTGACGGCGCAGCGGGAGGATGCAGCCCGTTCGCCTCTGTGGCTCCTGATTCTCCGGATTGCCGCAGTTGCACTGGTTATTTTCGGCCTTTCCCGTCCCGTTTTCATTCCACACAGCTCTGGGAAGACTAACGGTCCCGTCCTCATTGTTATGGATGACGGATGGGCCGCAATCCCGCACTGGAATGAACGCGTTGCAGCGGCTCTTTCCCTTGGACAATCGGCTCTCCGCAGCGGAAACCCGGTAACACTTGTTCGTGCAGCCCGCTCCCCCGATGGCGCAATGCCGGAGCCTTTCGTTACGAGAGATAGCCACGCTCTTTCGGAACGTCTTGAGCACATGCGCCCTCAGCCTTGGCCGGTTGATCGCGCAGGGCTGGCTGACGAGCTTGGCCATATGGATCTGTCGAACCAACATATTACTCTGCTATCTGACGGGGTCGCCGCCCCTCATGACGAAGCTCTACAAAAAGCCTTAAGCAAAGCAGAAGCCGTGCAGGATATGCGCTGGAACCCCTGCGATGTTCTACGCCTGAGCGCCAATCAAGAGGCAAACGGCACTCTTCATGCAAAGGTCGAAGGGTTTTCCTGCCCCAGCCGAACAGTCACGGTTCGTGCCGTTGCAGGGAATAGCGGGACCTTGGCAGCGTATCCGGTTCAGGTTGGCGAAGACAAAATACTTCCGCTACCTGCGCTGCTTCGTAACCAGCTGGATCATTTCGCTGTAGAAGGCCTGGCAGGCCCAGCGACGACAGTGCTGAGAGGAGACGCCGGGCATCGTCGCCCTGTTGGTCTCCTTCAGACGCCCGGCGACAACACACCGCTCATTGGTTCAGCATTCTTCCTTAACCATGCGCTCGATACACTCTCGGAACGCCGAACCGGTGACGCGAACGCTCTGCTTGGTTCATCACTTTCCGTCTTGGTGGCCACCGATGGGTCCCTGTCTGGCGACCAGACCCGCAACCGCGTTCTGGAGTGGGTCCACCATGGTGGAATGCTTATCCGCTTTGCTGGGCCGGGCCTTGCAGCCGCTCAGTCTTCGCAACAGGATAACGCGACCGACGACGCACCGGATGCTCTGCTGCCCGTTCCCCTGATGAGCGGTATGCGCCAGCTTGGGGGGCCGATGTCCTGGGGCAAGCCTCAGGCTCTGGAAACTTTCCCTGCCACGTCGCCTTTTGCTGACCTCGCCATTCCGCCAGACGTGACAGTCTCACGCCAGGTTCTTGCGAAGCCGGAAACGGGTTTGCAGGATCACGTCTGGGCCGCCTTGGCAGACGGGACGCCGCTGGTCACGGCACGGTCGGAAGGCAATGGAGAAATTGTCCTGTTCCACATCACAGCCTCTCCTGACTGGTCCAATCTTCCCATTTCCGGCCTATTTCCACAGATGCTGGAGCGTCTGATCGAGCGCTCCGCAGGAGTGACTGGCACGAGCCCCACCGATCTTACCCCTTGGCGCACGCTGGACAGTACCGGCGGCCTTATTATGCCTCCCGCAGCAGCCAGGGCCGTCAAAGCCAATGCTCTTGCCACCACAGAAGTCAGCGTCACTCACCCAGCAGGGCTCTATGGTCCCGTCCACGGAACACGCCCACTGAACCTGTCAGACCATGCCCCTCCGCTTCATGAAGAGGCGCTCATGGGAACGCAGCTTACGCCTGAAGGCGCGTCGCCAGACCGGCCGCTTGGCCCATGGCTTCTTGCCACCGGACTGCTGGTATTGCTTGTGGATTTTGCATTGTCCCTGCGACGGCGTGGCCTGCTTGGCCCTCTGTGTGGTGCACTTGTGGTACTTTCGTTCCAACAGGCTCAGGCTCAGGCTCAGCAACCAGTCCCCTCAGCACTCCCGACAACGGTGCCGCAGGCCGCATTGGAGACCCGGCTGGCTTACGTCGTCACGGGCAATGACGATGTGGATACAGCTTCCCGGGAGGGACTTCAGGGATTGTCTGACTATACAAGTGCCCGAAGCTCTGCCCTTCTTGGACACCCTGACGGTGTTGTTCCCGGGAAAGACGATCTGGCGTTCTATCCGCTCATCTACTGGCCCATTACAGCAGATGCACAACCGGATGCCGCTCGCACCAAAGCCCTGAACGCCTTCATGGATCACGGCGGAATTCTGCTCATTGATCAGCAGGGCGCCGGCACGGATATGGATGCAGGATCAGGAGGTGCTGTGAGAGCCGCTTTGAAGCGCGTCACGGACGGACTGACCATTCCTCCTCTTGCCAAACTTACGGACAAGCACGTTCTGGGGCACACGTTCTATCTGCTCCACAGCGGCTTCCCGGGGCGCGTCAATGGGCAGCCCGTTTATGTGGCTCGTAACGGAGATGAAGCGAACGATGATGTCAGTCCTGTCATCATCGGCAACGGTGACTGGGCCCACGCATGGGCTGTCGATGCGTCCGGTAACCACCCTTACGCCGTTCTCCCCGGCGGGGATGATCAACGCACACAAGCCTATCGCTTTGGCGTCAACATGGTGCTCTACGCCCTGACCGGAAACTACAAGAGCGATCAGGCCCATTACCCGGAAATGCTCCATCGCCTGGGGCAGGACAATCCTGACACGCAAACCCCTTCCGTCGGCACGGACGAAGACGAGGAGGACGCACCATGACGTTCGACCTTGCCCCCATGCTTCCACTTTGGCTTCTGGCTACTGTGGGCGCACTCATTATTTTAGGCGCCCTTTACGGTCTGGTGCGTGGTGCACGCGGGATGGTCTGGCGTGCATTGGCCGTTCTGATGCTTCTGGGCTGGATGGCTGGACCGCGCTCCCTGCATCCAGTTCTTCGACCTGTTCCACAGGATGCCCTTCTGATCGTGGATCATTCTCCGTCCATGCAGGTCGGGCAGCGTGCATCTCTCGCAGATCAGACAGCCAATCAGATCACGCAGGATGCAACGCACCTGCCGGGCCTGACACTTCATCGCATTGATGTGCCGGGAGGCTCAGGCCACGGAACGCGCCTGTTTGACGCGATGGATCACGCGGATCTGCCGCAAGGTCGGTTTGCCGGGGCCATCGTTGTCACGGATGGCATGGATCATGACGTTCCGTCCCGGCTTCCAACTCGCTTTCAGGGGCCGAACGGACAGAGATTACCGCTTCATCTGGTTCTGGCGGCGAAGGGAGAAGAAACGGATCGTCGTCTGCGAATTTTGAGCACTCCGCCGTATGCCATTGTCGGCCAGAACGCGACCATTCGCCTTCAAGTCGACGATCTGGGAACGCCTGCCCCGGCGACAGCAACCCTGACTGTCCGTGCGGGAGATGCTTCTGCAACGACCCGGACAATCCAAACAGGCCAGCCGCAAGATATTACCGTTCCTGTTCAGCACCCCGGTGAAACACTGGTTGGCCTCTCCGTCTCAGTCCTCCCAGGCGAGGCCTCTACGCTGAACAACAACGATGTTATTCGCATTCGCGGCGTTCGGGACCGTCTGCGCGTTCTGCTGGTTTCTGGCGTCCCGAACCAGAGTGAGCGTGTTTGGCGCCGCCTGCTGAAAGCGGACCCGTCGGTCGATCTGGTCCACTTCACCATTCTCCGCTCCCCGAGCACAGATGATGGCACACCGCTTTCGGATCTGGCGCTGATACCTTTCCCGATCAGGGAACTGTTCCAGGAAAAAATCCGCAGCTTTGATCTCATTATTCTGGATGGATTTCGTAACAGCAATATCCTGCCGGAAGAGTATCTGACAAACATCGCGGATTATGTTCGCCGTGGTGGTGGCCTGCTTGTCACGGCGGGGCCAGAATTCGTGCAGGATGGCTCCTTGCAGGACACGACACTGGCTCAGGTTTTTCCAGCACATGTCCCAACCGATGGTCTCGTAACGCAGGCTTTTCGTCCGGCCCTGACAGACCTTGGCAAAGCTCATCCTGTCACTGCGGGACTGGGAAACAGCGCTGACTGGGGCCCTTGGTACCGCTCAGCGAAGGTGGATCAGTCCCACGGCCAGAATCTAATGAGCGGCCCCAATGGCTCACCTCTCCTTCTGCTTGACCGAGTGGATCAAGGGCGCGTGGCGATGCTGCTGTCTGATCAGCTCTGGCTCTGGTCCCGCAATGAGGGCGGCGGGGGTCCGCAGGCTGAGTTGCTGCGCCGTCTTTCGCACTGGCTCATGAAGGAGCCGGATCTTGAAGAAAACCGGCTGAGTGCCCGCATTGAAAATGGTCAGCTTGTGGTGGACCGTCACGCATTGGGTCAGACAACAATAACACCGCAAGCCATGGTCACCTTTCCGGACGGGCACACCCAGCCCCTCCCCATGACAGGCGGAAAAGGCCTTTGGCATGGCACAGTGCCTGTAACAGGCAGCGGGATCTGGACCATCCGGCAAGATGGCCTCGTGGCCTTCGCCAGCCCTGCCGCACAGGATATTCTTGAACGGCAGGACCTCCGCGCGACCGCAACAGTTATGGGCGCCACGGCCCAGGCCTCGGGCGGAAGCCAGAACTGGGCAGGAATCGGTATTCCTCATCTGCGCCAGGTCACAGCTGGTCAAGATCTCTCCGGCTCCGGGTGGATCGGCCTGCCTGTGAGTCAGACTGCGGTCGCAGGAGAGACACGTACACAGGACCTTGTTCCGGCATGGCTGGCGCTCGTTCTGGCTCTGATATTCCTTGGCATGGGCTGGTGGCGGGAAGGACGTTGATATTGCAGCATGTGACAAGTTGCGGACGACGATTCTGGAGACTCGCACAGGACTTCAGATCGCAGTATATTGACCCTATGCGACTGCCCCTCACCCTGCCCCGCCTTCTGCTGATTGCCGCTTTGGCAGCCACACCGACAATCTTCGTGCCCTGGCACTCTGCCCATGCGCAGGATGCCGATGACGCGGAAGCTGAACAGGATGCGGAAGAATCTGCCAAAAAGGCAGAAGCCCGCAAGGCTGCCAAACGTGCAGCTCCTCCTTCAGCCCTGCCAGGTGCAGAAGCCGCAGATGACGACGCAGGTCATGCGCGTGTGGACACGAACCCGACGACGGCTCTTTTCGATGCCATTAATCGCGGTTCGCTGAATGCGTCAAAGGAAGCCTTGAATCGCGGTGCTGACATGAATGGCCACAACATTCTTGATCAAACCCCACTGGACATGGCGATTGACCTCAACCGCAAGGACATCATGTTCCTGCTGCTTTCCATGCGGACCTATAATCCGGATGGACGTCTGGAAACGAGCGTTAAGGATAGCGGCGTGCAGATGAAAGGTGGCAGCGGTCACCTGACAATCGGCGGCAAAGCCTCGACAGCAACCCGTGCGGCGCCTTCTCCTCATTTCGATGAAAAGGGCGGTACCGCTGATCCGGCATCCGGCTTCCTTGGATTTGCAGGACGCTGATTTCCTAACGTTTTAGAAACAGAAAAGGCCTGAAGGAGAGTTCTCCTTCAGGCCTTTTTTATAATCTGCTTTCCAGAGCGGAAGGGCGCTTTAGCCCACGTTTCGCAGGGCAACGCTTTCCTGGCGCAGGATATCAATCGGCACCATTTCTCCGTCCCGCTCAAAGAACCAGAACGTCCATCCATTGCAGGAAGGCGCATTGGTCAGCATTGCGCCCAACTTATGAATGGAACCACGCTGATTGCCCGATACCAGCGTGCCATCTGGCGTGACCGTTGCCTTCAGACGCTTCTGACGATCATACAGTGCCGTTCCCGCAGGCAAGACACCCGTCTCCACGAAACTCCCAAACGGAATCCGTGGAATATCGCGTTTGGCAGGCGTGACAGCAACATGTTCGGACGTCAGACGTTCCTCGCGGGCAACCCGCTCACGCGCAGCCTTCACATAATCGGGGTGACGCTCAATTCCGACGTAGTGACGCCCCAGTCGCTTGGCCACCGCAGGTGTCGTGCCACTGCCACAGAATGGGTCAAGCACGACATCTTCAACATTCGTGGACGCCACAAGCACACGATGCAGAAGGCTTTCCGGCTTCTGCGTCGGATGCAGCTTCAAACCGTGCTCGTTCTTGAGGCGCTCGTTCCCCGTGCACAACGGCAAGTACCAGTCTGATCGCATCTGAAGGTCGTCGTTCAGCGCTTTCATGGCCTGATAATTGAAGCGATAACGGCTCTGCGGGCTCTTGGCAGCCCAGATCATCGTTTCATGAGCATTCGTAAACCGGCGCCCACGAAAATTCGGCATCGGGTTGGATTTGCGCCAGATGATGTCGTTCAGGATCCAGAACCCAAGATCCTGAAGAATAGCACCAAGACGAAACACGTTATGATAGGAGCCGATCACCCAGATCGTGCCGTCCTTGTCCAGAATACGATGTGCTTCTGACAGCCACTCACGCGTGAATTTGTCGTAAGCCGAGTAATCGTCGAACTTGTCCCAGGCATCATCAACGCCATCAACGACAGTTTCGTCCGGGCGCCGAAGTTCGCCACGAAGCTGAAGATTATATGGCGGATCGGCAAAGATGCAGTCCACGCTGCCATCCGGCAGGGTCTTCATCGTCTCCACGCATTCACCACGCAGGATCTGGTCCACTGGGAGTTCGCCGGTCATGCTGCGTGTGCCTCTGCTTCAATCATGTTTCGAATAGGCGCAAATCCGCGCCTGTGATGGGGCGTCACACCCTGTGTTTTCAGGCCGCTCATGTGAACAGCGGTGCCATATCCGGCATTGCGCTCCCATCCATAGGCATCATGCCGAACGGCAAGACGGGCCATCAGGCGGTCTCGTGTAATTTTTGCGATAATGGAGGCTGCCGCGATGGAGAGGCTGATGCCATCTCCACCAATCACCATCTGAATGGGACAGGGCAGCTTGGGCGCGTGCTTGCCATCAACCAGCGCAAGATCCGGCATGCGATCCAACCGGTCCAACGCTCGTCTCATGGCCAGGTGGCAGGCCTGCGCAATGTTGATCTGTTCAATTTCCGTGACGGATGCTGCGCCCACCCCAATTAGGATGTTCGGCGCCTGCATCAGCAGGTCATAGGCGACCATACGACGCTTCGCTGTCAGTTTCTTGGAATCATCAAGAAGACGCGAAAGCGTTTCATCAGGGGGAGAGGTGAACGCAACGGCTGCTGCGACTACAGGTCCAGCCAGAGGACCACGCCCGACTTCGTCGATCCCGACGACCAGCCCGCCATGGGCCGCTTCAAGGGCGTAATCTGGCATTCCTGAACTTCTCCCCGACCAATCCGGTCAATCAACTGACTACCGAATCGGTTTTGAATCATGGCGACTCGAAAGGGAAGCCCAAAAATGGCTTATTTTTCAGAATAAGTTGTCAAGTGTGCCTCGAAAGACTCTTTCTCGTGCCTTTCAGAGGTTTTCCTGCTCGCCGTCGCCTTCCGCAGGGTCCTGAGGAGCACTGGTCACGTGGTGACCGTGCTTCACCTGTTGCTGTATTTCCGGCCAACGGCTGAGGGTGTCACCAATGTTGAACACGAGCAGTACAAGGCTCACGACAAGAAGAGATCGGCCTCGC
Organism: Gluconobacter sp. GP1; assembly: GCF_032913585.1. Classification (NCBI taxonomy): domain Bacteria; kingdom Pseudomonadati; phylum Pseudomonadota; class Alphaproteobacteria; order Acetobacterales; family Acetobacteraceae; genus Gluconobacter; species Gluconobacter sp. GP1. The sequence continues at coordinate 101,564 of NZ_JASGXC010000004.1, read as the reverse complement.
CCGGTGATCTGACGGCGGCGCCAGAAATATCCGGGGAGGAAAAGCCACCACCAGAACCCCGGCGGTGTCGCGCCTGTTTCTCGGATCGAGTTCCGATCCATGAAAAACGCCGTAAAGAACAGACCTAGCACCAGAAGACTAACCACGGACATCGTGTTCATGCGGTCGGCTTCTGCCACATGCCGCCAGTCCACGATGTAGAGCGTCACACGTCCCATGATCCACGGGCCAACAAGCAGCGCCCAGGCCCAGTGCTCTGAAATTTCTGCGGAAGGACGCACAAGTCCGGTCAATGGCGATACCAGCCCGGCGGACGACGCCGGACGCCAGGAATCCCCAAAGGTTGACGTCCAGACCAGCGTCTCCGGACGAATCCGCTGCTGCATGATCAGACGCAGAATTTCTTCACGGGATACGGGCCCTGTCTGCTGCCCGTTATTCTCGTAAAACCATTCCATAGAAAAAGCCTCCCGGATTACTCCGGGAGGCTTCTAGCACACGAAGTAATGCGTGTGTGAAATCAGCTGCTCTTGCGACCGAACAGCAGGCCGCCAACAATCATGCCAACGACGGTGGCAATGACGATGGAGATAAGCGGACGGTCCTGAACGAAAGCCGTAGCGGCTTCAAGCTTCGTTTCGCCTTCGTCATAAAGATCAGCGAATTCCTGCTGAGCCATACCCGAAAGCTGGTCAAACTTGCCTTCAGCCTGCGTGGCCGTGTCACCCGTCAGACCGCCAACGCCGTCCTTGACCTTGCCCTTGACTTCATCAAGAAGGCCCTCGGCCTTTGTACCTGTCGTATCAGCCATGTCTGTATCTCCTTATCCGGATATGATCCGTTCCTGCCTTAAACGGCTCACGGACCATCGGGTTTCCATAAGGATATGGTGCGAGCGTGAAATGAAGCAAGAGAGAGATTGCCTTGAAAAGCAATCTCTTAGCCTTCCATGTTTCAAATTCGTTGCTGAACCTGAACAGGATTTAAGGTCCCGTCATGGCAGCATTGCATTCGCTGCACTATAAGAGAACAACTGACGGAAGGATGCCGTTTCTCAGGCGCATCCATGCCAAAAAGCTGTACGGGAAAGACAGGACCACTATGGACGAGCAGACGGCCGGACCCAGCGACCGCCACCAGAGCATCAACGCCCAGTCCCCCACACCAGCCCGACGCCCCCGCCGTCGCTGGCTGCTATGGGGCACAATTGTTCTGGTGATTCTGCTGATCCTTTTTGCAGTCCTGCGGACGCATGGATCTCATTCCGGAAAATCGCGCAAAAATGGCGCAGCGGGCGATACGCAGCCTGTTGCTGTTGCCACGGTGCATACAGGCGACATGCCTGTAATCCTGCAACTGATCGGCACCGTCGTTCCCGTGACGAACGTGACGATTACACCGCGCGTGGATGGCCATATTCTTGATGTTTATTATCAGGAAGGCCAGCACGTTAAAAAGGGCGATGAACTGGAACTGATTGATCCACGTCCGTACGAAGCAATCCTTGCCCAGTACAAAGGAACACTTGCAGCTGACCGCGCCCAGCTGGAAAAGGCCCGTGTGGATAATGCCCGTTACCAGAAGCTGATCCGTCAGAATTCAACATCAGCGATGACAGCTCGGGATCAGGAATTCACGGTTCAGCAACTTGAAGGCACTGTGAAGTTCGACGAAGCCAACGTCCATAATGCCGAACTGAACGTGATGTACTGTCACATCATTGCCCCGGTTGATGGCCGCGTCGGTATCCGTGTGCTCGATAAGGGCAACTATGTCTCTGCCGGCCAGTCCGGCGGCCTGACAATCCTGACACAGATGGAGCCAATCTCCGTTATCTTTACTGTGCCGCAGAATCAGATTGGCCCGGTTGCTGACCGTCTGCGTGAAGTGCAGGAACTTCCGGTCGAAGCCTGGAACAGCGATAACACCCAGAAAATCGCCACCGGCACCGTGAAGGCGCTGGATAGCCAAATCGACACGTCCACCGGCACGGTTCGTATGCGTGGCATTTTCGCCAATGAAGACGAACGGCTGTTCCCGAATGAATTCGTGAATGCCCGCCTGCTCGTGAACACACTGCACAACGTTCTTATCGTGCCGGGTAATGCGCTTCAGACAGGCCCGGACGGGCAGTTCCTTTATGTTGTACAGCCGGACATGACGGTGAAGGACCTTCCGGTGAAGGTTGGCGAGACTGACGACAGCAACGCCGTCATTCTGTCCGGTGTGAAAGCCGGTGATCGTGTCGTGACTGATGGCGTGAGCCATTTGCGCCCGGGTCAGAAAATCTCGATCCCTGACACTTCCGCTCCAACGACACAGAATGCTGCAGCTGAAGCCAAAACGGCCGAGACCCATCATCGCCATAGCAATGGTCAGCAAAGCACTGATGCCGCCAAGCGTGGCAATGATCCGTCCGCAGCCGATGTCACCGGCAATCACTGACCGCTCACAGGGAACAGCAAGACCGTGAATCCGTCCCGCCTGTTCATCGAGCGTCCGGTTGCCACCAGCCTCCTGATGTTCGCCATCCTGCTGAGCGGACTGCTCGGCTACCACTTCCTGGCAGTCTCAGCACTGCCACAGGTTGAATATCCAACCATTACGGTATCGACCTATTACCCGGGCGCCGGACCGGACGTGATGAGCACATCCATCACCGCTCCGCTTGAAACGCAGCTTGGCCAGATGCCGGGCCTTGACCAGATGACGTCTCAGTCTTCTGGCGGTGCGTCGGTCATCACTCTGCGCTTTGGCCTCGATATGTCCATGGACGTGGCCGAGCAGGAAGTTCAGGCCGCCATCAACAACGCGACATCGTTGCTGCCAACGGATCTGCCAGCACCTCCGATTTATGCGAAGGTCAATCCGGCGGATACTCCGGTCCTGACACTGGGTATCACGTCGAAAACCCTGCCGCTTCCGGAAGTGGAAGATTACGTCAACACGCGTCTTGAGCAGAAGATCAGCCAGATCTCCGGCGTGGGCCTTGTCACGCTGTCTGGCGGCAATCGCAAAGCGTACCGTATTCAGGTCAACATCCCGAAGCTGACATCATACGGCATCGCGATCGATACCCTGCGGACCATCATCACAACGGTGAACGTCAACTCCCCAACGGGCACATTTGACGGCCCCAAGCGCTCTACGTCCCTGCGCATTGATGGGCAGATCAAGTCCGTCGATCAGTTGATGGATCAAATCATTGCCTATCAGAACAGCGGCCCGATCCGCGTTCGCGATGTGGCTACGGTCGTCGAAGGCGCAGAGAACACTCAGTTGGCGGCATGGTCGAACAAAACCCCTGCCCTGATCCTGAATGTTCAGCGTCAGCCCGGCGCCAACGTGATTGGCGTGGTGGACAATGTTCTGCGCATCCTGCCCCAGCTTAAGCAGGATCTCCCTCCTGGCATCGAAATCACACCGCTGACAGACCGGACAACAACCATCCGCGCCTCTGTTGATGATGTTGAATACGAGCTGGGTCTGTCCATGCTGCTCGTGGTCGGCGTCATTTTCGTCTTCCTGCGCAATGTTCCTGCCACAATCATTCCCAGCCTGTCGGTCCCGCTTTCGCTGGTGGGCACCATGGCGGCAATGTATCTGCTCGGGTTCTCGCTCGATAACCTGTCGCTGATGTCCCTCACCATTGCCACAGGCTTTGTGGTGGATGACGCCATCGTGGTGATCGAGAACATTGCCCGCTACGTGGAAGCTGGCGAAGACCGTTACACTGCCGCCCTGAAGGGTGCCGGGGAAATCGGCTTTACCATCATCTCGCTAACGGTTTCGCTGATCGCAGTGCTCATTCCACTGCTGTTCATGAAGGATGTCGTGGGACGCCTGTTCCACGAATTCGCCATGACGCTCTCCATCACGATTGTCATCTCGGCCATTGTGTCCATTACGCTGGTTCCAATGATGTGCGCGCGGATGCTGACGGATACGCATGCTCCGTCCAAGAGCCGTGGAATCTGGGGTCGCCTCTCCGACGGCACCGAACGTGGCATCAATGGCATGATTGCCCTGTATGGCCGCTGGCTGGACGTGGTTCTGCGGTTCCGTGGCCTGACGCTTCTGGTCACGCTCGGAACAATTATCCTGACGGGCGCACTGGCCTACACAATCCCCAAAGGCTTCTTCCCAACGCAGGATACTGGCGTTGTGCAGGGCATTTCCGTCATGTCGCAGGCGATTTCCTTCAACGGCATGAAAGAACGTCAGGCCGCTTTGGGCGAAGAGATCCTCAAGGATCCGGATGTAGCCAGCATTTCCTCCTTTGTGGGAATTGACGGCCAGAACATGACGCTGAACGTGGGTCGTTTCCTGATCAATCTCAAGGCGCGGGACGAGCGCACTTCCGACCTGTCGACCATCCTTCAGCGTCTGGGCCAGGTCGGCCAGAATGTCATCGGAACGCAGCTGTTTGTTCAGCCGATTCAGGATCTGTCTCTGGATTCCTCGATTTCGGCCACACAATACCAGTTCATGCTTGAGAACCCGGATTACGACACCTTCAAGACGTGGGTTCCAAAAATTGTCGACGCGCTGAAACAGGAGCCTTCCCTGTCGGATGTCACGTCCGATCTGCAGGCTGAAGGTCTGGTTGCCCAGCTCTCGCTCGACCGTGCAACGGGTGCGCGTTATTCCATCACACCGCAGACGGTCGATAACCTTCTGTATGACAGTTATGGCCAGCGTCAGATCTCAACAATCTACACGCAGGCCAACCAGTACCGCGTCATTCTGGAAGCGCTTCCAGACCTTCAAAACGACCTGACATCCCTCAACCAGTTGTACCTGCCGGGGATTTCATCCGAAGCAGGCAGCAGCACCTCCGGCCCGACACGTCAGCCGACTTCCGGGTTGGTCCCGCTGAAGCAGGTTACGACAATCAGTCATAGCCTTGCCCCCCTCCTCATCAGTCATTACGGCCAGTTCCCAGCCACGACGATCTCTTTCAACGTCTCGAAAGGGTATTCGCTCGGTGCGGCAACGAGTGCCATTGAACGGGTTGAGAAGCAGCTTGGCCTTCCCCCGGCATTCGAAACTGCTTTCCAGGGCACAGCCGCAGCTTTCCGCTCGTCTCTGACGAACGAAGTCTGGCTTGTTATGGCTGCGGTCATCGCGGTCTATATCGTGCTGGGTATTCTCTATGAGAGCTTCATCCACCCCATCACCATCCTGTCCACGCTGCCATCCGCTGCTATCGGCGCGCTGATTGGCCTGTACCTGTTCGGTATGGACCTCGACATCATGGGGATCATTGGCATCGTGCTGCTGATCGGCATCGTGAAAAAGAATGCCATCATGATGATCGACTTCGCACTCGAGGCCGAGCGACTGGAGGGGCACACACCGCTCGAAGCCATTCGCCAGGCAGCTCTCCTGCGTTTTCGTCCAATCCTTATGACGACGCTGGCCGCCCTGTTTGGTGCCCTGCCTCTCATGCTGAGCCATGGCGTCGGCTCCGAACTGCGCCGCCCCCTCGGCGTGGCGATTGTGTGTGGCCTGATGCTGTCACAGATGCTGACCCTGTTTACCACTCCGGTCATCTATCTGTTCATGGACGGCATCGGTCGTAAGACAAGGACGCTCATGCAGCGCTATCACGCAGGCCGAGCGCAAACTCCAAGCACGCACAGCAACCCGTGAAGCTGATCCGCCTTTTCGTCATGCGGCCAGTTGGAACGATCCTTCTGGCCGTCGCGCTCCTGATCGGCGGCATCCTGGGCTATTTCAGCCTGCCCGTCGCCGATCTGCCGAACGTGGACTTCCCGGTCATCATGGTGATGGCGAACCAGCCTGGCGGTTCTCCGTCCGAGATCGCCAGTACAGTCGCAGCACCGCTGGAGCGGCATCTGGGCGCAATTTCGGGCGTTACGGAGATGACGTCTGAATCAACGGTCAATCAGACGCGCATTACTCTTCAGTTTGACCTCTCCCGCGACATTAATGGTGCCGCACGAGACGTGGAGGCTGCACTTCAGGGCGCACGCCAGGATCTTCCCTCCACTCTGCGTACAAACCCGACTTACGACAAAGCCAACTCCAACGGTCCCCCGGTTGTTGCACTGACGCTGACGTCCAGCACACGGACGCCACAGGAGCTTTATGAGTTTGCCAGCAACGTTCTGATTCAGCAGCTCAGTCAGGTTGAGGGCGTGGGCGAAGTCGAAATCCGCGGCAGTTCCCTCCCAGCGGTTCGCGTAGAACTAAATCCTCTCCGCCTGTTCCGCTATGGCATTGGTTTCGAAGATGTTCGCGCGGCACTTGCATCGGCCAACGCTCATACGCCGAAGGGTTTCATTGACTCCCATGGCACGCGTCTCATGCTGTCCACCAACGATCAGGCCAGCAAAGCCGTTGATTATCGTGGGCTGGTCGTCGCCTATCGTGACAGCCAACCCGTCCGCCTGACAGACGTCGCGGAAGTCAATGACAGCGTTGAAGATCTACGCCAGACAGGCTTCCTCAACGGTCAACGCGCCATCATCTGTACGGTGTTCACACAGGGTGGCGCCAACGTCATCAAGACTGTTGATGGTATCCGCAAGCGCCTTCCCATTCTTCAGTCGGCAATGCCGGGCAACACCCATATCAACGTCCTGATTGACCGATCCAAGACAATCCGCGCGTCCCTGAATGATACGAAACAGACCCTCATCATAGCCGTGGTGCTGGTCGTCGTCGTTGTGCTGCTGTTCCTGCGCAGCCTGTCCGCCATTCTCATTCCAGCGATTGTCGTCCCCATTTCGATCATCGGAACGTTTGGGGTGATGTCACTGCTGGGTTATCAGCTCGACAATATGTCTCTGATGGCCCTGACAATCTCCACCGGTTTCGTTGTGGACGATGCCATTGTCGTTCTTGAGAACATCACCCGCTACATGGAAATGGGCCATGAGCGGATGGAAGCTGCCATCCTTGGGGCCAGCGAAGTTGCCTTCACGGTTCTATCCATCACCGTGTCCCTGATTGTGGTTTTCGCTCCCATCATGTTCATGGGGGGCATTGCGGGTCGGCTATTCCATGAATTCGCGATGGTAATGGTCATTACCCTGACCATCTCCATGGTCCTGTCCCTCTCCCTCACCCCGATGCTCAGCGCACTGATCCTCACCTCTGCGCCAGCCGCCTCACAGGGTTTCTGGGGCAGAATTGGCTCCCTGCTCGAACGCATGATCGACCGCGTCGCGAAAGGCTACGAGCAATCGCTAGGATGGAGCCTCCGGCATCCGTTCCTGATCGTCATGTCTCTGCCAGCCACACTGATTTTGGCTGGTGTTCTCTTTGTGAAAATGCCCAAAGGCTTCTTTCCCTCTGAAGACACCGGTCAGTTGATGGGGCGTCTGGTCGCCGACCAGTCCGTGTCTTTCCAGTCTCTGAAAGACATCACGGCTCACGCCATGAAGGTTGTCGCCGCAGACAGGGATGTCGCAGGCGTTATGGGCGGCGCCGGCGGGCGTTCGGCCAACTCTGCCAATCTTTTCGTTGCTCTGAAGTCTAAAGAGGACCGTAAGGACGATCTGGCTGCCACGGTGCAACGCATCAACCGGGCCTTTTCGAATGTTCCAGGTGCGCAGCTCCGTCTGATGGCCCCCGGCGCCGTCCGTATAGGTGCGCGCTCAGGTGACGCAGCCTATCAGTATTCGCTGGAAGGCCCGTCGGCCGAAGATCTCTATGAATGGACGCCGAAGATTGTCTCGGCGCTCTCAAAAATTCCTCTGCTGATGGATGTTTCATCCAACGTGGAAGAAGGCGGTCAGGCCATTGCCATTGCGATCAACCGGGATATGTCCTCTCGGTATTCCATCACGCCCCAGCTCATTGCCAACACACTCTACGATGCGTTCGGACAGCGCTCAGCTTCCGTCATTTACGGAAATCTGAACCAGTATCATGTGGTGATGGAGGTCGCTCCGCGATACTGGGAAAGCCCCGAAACGCTGAAACAGATGTGGGTGAGTGCCTCTGGCGGAACAGCCGCAGGTGGCACGTCTTCGAACAACCTGCGTGTTCGAGCCGACACCACAACCAGTACGCTCTCGCAAAGCGAGCAGTCCTACATTAACTCTGTGGCCAATGCTCTGGCTGGTGGAAAATCTGCTTCCAGTGGTGCCGCCGTCGCAACAAGCGTTTCCAACATGGTGCCGCTATCGGTGCTTGGATACCAGCGCGCAACAAACACGGCCCTGACCGTCAACCATGATGGCCTCTCGGTTGCAACGACCGTATCTTTCAACCTTGCCCCAGGAGCGTCCCTCGGGCCTGCCGTTCAGGCCGTTGAAGCCGCTATGGTCAAACTGCATGTTCCACCGACCATTCACGGTGGGTTTGCTGGCAACGCCGCTGCCTTCCAGAAGTCTGTCAGTGATGAGCCTCTGCTGATCCTTGCGGCTCTTGCTGCGGTCTACATCGTTCTGGGTATGCTTTATGAGAGCCTCATTCATCCCCTGACGATCCTGTCCACGCTCCCTTCCGCTGGCGTCGGCGCCCTTCTCGCCCTTCAGCTGTTTGGGCAGGAGTTCTCACTCATGGCGATGATTGGTGTCATTCTTCTGATTGGCATCGTCAAAAAGAACGCCATCATGCTGATCGATTTTGCACTCGTGGCGCAACGTGAGGGCGCGACAGCTTTTGAGGCTATCCAACAGGCGAGTGTTCTGCGGTTCCGCCCAATCCTCATGACGTCTCTGGCCGCAGCCTTTGGTGCCGTGCCTCTCGTCTTCGGGAATGGATATGGCTGCGAACTGCGCCGCCCGCTTGGCATCGCCATTCTGGGTGGCCTGATGGTCAGCCAGCTTCTTACGCTCTACAGCACGCCCGTCGTGTTTTTATACCTTGATCGTTTCGGAAAAATGCTCGGCCGCGCCCGACATCACTTTGCCATTCTGCTTCACATCTCGCCCCGGGAAACGGAAATCTGATGACCGTCCTTCGTATGCCTTCCCTGCGTACTCTTCTGCTGGGAGCCGCAGCCCTGCCTTTCCTGAGTGGGTGCATGGTCGGACCGAATTACCATCGTCCTTCGGCAGTCATTTCTCCGCATTTCAAGGAAGTGCCTCCCCCAGCCGGCTGGAACAAGGCACGCCCGGATCTGGTGCAGATGCCCAAAGGCGACTGGTGGACCATCTTTAATGATCCGCTTCTCAATGATCTGGAAGAACGGATCGCCACGTCCAATCAGAGCCTGAAGGAATACGAAGCGCAGTATCGCAAAGCCGCTGCGACAATCGATTCCATCAAGGCAAGCCTCTACCCCACACTGAGCGGGAATTTCAGCTTCAACAGAAATTCACAGGGAAGCAGTGCTTCAAGCACAAGTGGCGGCTTCACGTACACCTCGTCGCAGTCCTACACGAGCAACACCTGGGCAACTGGCCCATCTGCCAGCTGGACGGTTGACGTCTGGGGAAAGATACGTCGGCAGGTGCAGCAACAGGTCGCCGCGACGCAGGGCGACGCCGCACTGGTTGCCAGTATGCGCTTGTCCTACCAGCTGACACTGGCGCAGGACTATTTCAGCATGCGCTATCAGGACAGCCTGATCGATCTCTACACGCGCAACGTGGGTCTATACCGGGATAATCTCAAAATCCTTGAGAACCAGCTTGAGGCTGGTGTTGCAGATCCAACAAGCGTTCTTCAGGCTCGATATCTGCTGCAGTCCACCGAAGCCAGCCTTGCCAATGCTCATATCGCTCGCGCACAGTATGAGCATGCCATTGCAGTGCTGACCGGTCGAGCACCGGCAGATGTCACTATCGCTGCGGCACTGCTGCCCAAGGAGATTCCAGCAGCGCCGGTAGCCGTTCCGTCCATGATCCTCGAACGCCGGCCAGACGTCGCTCAGGCTGAGCGGAACATGGAAGCCTATAACGCAGAGATCGGATATGCGATTGGCGCCTTTTTCCCGGAAATCACGCTTTCTGCGTCTTATGGATACAGCGGCAACCCGCTCCAGCAGCTGATCCAGACGGCTACGCGCACCTGGGGCCTGGGGGCTGCTGCCACCGAAACGATCTTCCAGGGAGGCGCTCGAACAGCGGCTGTCCGTGAGGCTGAGGCAGATTATGATAATGCGGTCGCCACATATCGACAGACCGTTCTGGCCGCCATGCAGGACACGGAAGACCAGATGTCCAACCTGCACTATCTCGATCAGCAGCTAGGACTTCAGAACCAGGCTGTTGCGAGTGCCGAGGCCGCCGTACGAGTATCCATGAACGAGTATCTTGCGGGGACGCAGATTTATACAACCGTTATCACGGCACAGCAGACTGCCCTTCAATATGAAGAGAGTCAGTTGAGCATCCGTCAGCAGCAATTCAATGCGGAAGTTGCTCTACTGACAGATCTCGGTGGCGGCTGGAACTCCAAAGACCTGCCGACAAAAGCCTCTCTTCAGACAGACAATCCGTTGCTCCCGTCATTTATCCAAAAAGACAAGAACGGGCGCTAAAAAACAAAAAGGGCGGGATCTTCAAGATCCCGCCCTTTTTTATGGCCTCTTCGGGCAGAGGATGCGGCTCTTAGAGAGCATGCAGTCCAGCAACACCGGCCAGGATCGCCAGAACGGCCAGCACCAGGAAGATAATGAAAAACAGCTTGGCGATACCTGCTGTCGCGGCAGAAATGCCCGAGAAGCCAAACACGCCAGCAATGATGGAAATGATAAAGAAAACGATAGCATAGTGCAGCATGGGACATGATCCTTGAATTATAGGTCGTGGTCATGTCGTAACGTCATGCGCCTCAGGAAGGTTTCTTTCCTGAAAAAAGAGTACGCGCGAACAACAGACCGCTGAGAAATGCGGAAAACAGCAAGAACAACGGCTGATCCACCATCAGATCAGCCACAACTGCCCGACTTTCTTTTAAGAACGAGCAAATATTTTTCTTTGCACGGGTGCAGCCGACGACCCGCCCAGCCCCATCCTGCAAGGACGGCACGCTCTCATCCAGATATGACGCCAGATCCGCATCCATAGTTTTCAACTCCAAAACCATTTCATCCACGACATAAGAAAACAGGGGCAGCTCGATAACGAACCACCCCTGCTCTTTAACAGCTTAACAACGAAGATGTGACAGATCGCTCTTAGTGACCGACAGTCGTACTCACTTCGCCTCGGGCCGTAGCTTCTTCTGTGTAACGACGAGCCTCAGGAGAAATCTTGAGAGCAAGCGTCATACCTGCGGAAGCAAGGTAGATCACAGCAAATGTCCAGATCACATAGCTCATGCCCGGACCGAAAACTGCTCCACAGAACGAGACGATTGCCGGACCAACCCATGTCGAGGCGCCTGCGCCGAGACCCAGAATGGACAGAGCTGCAGCTTTTTCACGTGGGCAAATCTGCGGCATCAGGCCTGAAAGCGGCACGAAAGCAGCCACCGTTGCACCATAGAAAATGCCCGCTGCGGCAACCGCCCAGAAATTCCCTGGGTACCAGATAGGCACATAGTAAAACAGCGGAATGGCAATGAAGCCGCCGATACCACCGAAGACCGACACCACGAAACGATGTCCCAAAGTGTCAGCAATCATGCCGGAGACAAGGTTAAACAGGATGTTGCTGAGGAAGATCAGCGACAGCAGGTTGAGCCATTGTTCGAGGCTAAAGTGCAGCTGGTCCACAAAGAACGCTGGCATGATGGCAAGGAAAGCGTATTCCGAAGACGTATCGATAATACGGACAATGCCAGCAATCGTCGTTTTGGGTTCACGCCACATGATGCTGAGTGAGCCAAAGAAAATATCTTTGGTGGGCACATGATCCGGCAGAAGACGCTTCTTGCCCGTAGGCTCGTGCGTAAACAGCAATGCCACGAGGCCACCGATAATCACCAGACCCAGTGAGCACCAGAACGTCTTGAGTTCACCAAGATATGGAATCGTATAGCGTGCAAACTGGGAGCCAAGTGTCGGCAGACCCGCAGAGAAAGAGAACCAGAACCATCCAGCAGCCGATCCAAGCATGGCAGCCGGGGTGGCGGCAGCAATCCACACGAGGAAACCGTATGCGAACAGCGGATAGGCAAATCCACGCAGCGCATAAAAGAGAAGGATCATAGGCCCACTATTCGGACCCAGCCCGAACGTCAGGAAGCAGACTTCCAGAAGAGCCCAAAGGATCAGGCCGATCCACATGACCTTTTTGGGACCCATCAGATCAGACAGAGGCCCGGAAAACCAGGCGGCAATCATGACCGTGATGCCGTAAAGAGTGAAGAGTTCGTTGACGAACCCTTGGGAGTGGCCGTGGTGCAGCATGTAGGTGTCGAGATATCCGGCTTCGACACCGTCTCCCACCATGAATAAAAGCTGACCAACAAAAGCCCAGAAAAGGGCGCGTGGGATGCCAAGAATTTCCGCTAGTCCGCGTTTAGGTGCGGCTGTTTCGGACATTTTCATGCTCTCCAGGCATAGGCGCGTCACGAACCTGCTTCGACCTCATTGCCGAAACAGATATGGGAGGCGTCGTTGCGGGCCCTACGAGAGTGCTCGGACCCGTTTCTCAAAATTATGCAGGACAGCGAGGCCAACAGATTGTCGACCTTCAGGAAAAGAGACACCCTCCCCGCCCTGACGGGCGGGAGAAAAAACAGCCGGTTAAGAAACCAGACGGGAATCGTCCTGCAAGAGATGTGGCAAAACTACACACTCTGCACAGCAATGTGAACCGCAGAATAAAAAAAAGGCCGGTGCATTGCTGCACCGGCCTTTCTTTCGTCTCAAAACGAGAAGCCTCAGGCGGCTTCCTGCTCTTCTGCAACTGGCTTCGGACCGCTGTCCTGGCCCTTGGCATCAACATCGCGCTCTACGAGTTCGATGACTGCCATGTCGGCATTGTCGCCGTAGCGTACGCCAGCCTTCAGAACGCGGGAGTAGCCACCGGCACGAGCCTTGTAGCGCTCTGCAACCGTGCTGAAGAGCTTGCTGACAACCGTGTCATCACGCAGCTGAGCGAATGCCTGACGACGAGCGTGCAGGTCACCGCGCTTACCGAGAGTGATCAGCTTCTCAACAACCGGGCGAAGTTCTTTCGCCTTCGGCAGAGTCGTCGTGATCTGCTCGTGCTTGATGAGTGCGACGGCCATGTTGCGGAACATGGCAGCGCGGTGAGAAGAGGTGACATTGAGCTTACGCCCGCTCACACCATGACGCATTGCTAGTTTTCCTTACCCTAAGAAGTTCTCAAAACGTCTCGTCGAGACGCTTGGCCAGATCCTCGATGTTCTCGGGCGGCCAGGCCGGGACGCTCATGCCGAGCGACAGCCCCATACCGGTGAGAACTTCCTTGATCTCGTTGAGCGATTTACGCCCGAAGTTTGGCGTACGGAGCATTTCCTGTTCGGACTTCTGCACCAGATCGCCAATGTAAACAATGTTGTCGTTCTTGAGGCAGTTGGCGCTACGCACCGAAAGCTCGAGCTCGTCAACCTTGCGAAGAAGATTGCGGTTGAACGGCAGGTCATCCTGCGGCTCTTCATGCTGGACCGGACGCGGCTCATCAAAGTTGATGAACAGCTGAAGCTGATCCTGAAGAATACGCGCAGCAAGAGCCAGACTGTCTTCCGGCGTCACAGCACCGTTCGTCTCAACCGTCAGCAGCAGCTTGTCGTAGTCAGTAACCTGACCAACGCGGGTCTGCTCGACCTTGTAAGACACGCGACGAACCGGTGAGTAGATTGCATCGATCGGAATCATACCAATCGGAGCATCTTCCGGACGGTTTGCAACAGCAGCAACGTAACCTTTGCCCATGTTGACGGTGAACTCCATTCCGAGCTTCACACCATCATCAAGAGTGCAGATCACGAGATCAGGGTTCATGATTTCAATATCATGCCCAGCCTGAATCTGTCCTGCCGTCACTTCTCCCGGACCAGTCGCCGTGAGAATCATGCGCTTCGGCCCCTCACTGTGCATACGCAGAGCGAGCTGCTTAACGTTCAGGACGATGTCCGTAACGTCTTCGCGCACACCTGGAACAGCCGAGAACTCATGCAGAACGCCATCAATCTGAATGGCTGTTACTGCAGCGCCCTGTAGTGAGGACAGAAGAATACGACGCAGCGCATTACCGAGCGTCATACCGAAACCGCGCTCCAGCGGCTCCGCCACGACTGTGGCGATGCGCGAGGCAACCGGGCCGGGCTCGACTTCAAGCTTCTCCGGCTTGATGAGGGACTGCCAGTTTTTCTGGAGAACCAAGGTCGTGGCCTTTCAAACAACGAAGCCCGCCAACAAAAATTGGCGGCACCTGGCCCGCACAAATCGTGCGGAGGGAGATGCAATCACTACACATGCCGCGCATTCTCACGAACGCGCGGCATGGCATCACTCAAACGCGACGACGCTTGCGCGGACGGCAGCCGTTATGGGGCACCGGCGTCATGTCACGGATGGACGTAATCGTGAAGCCAACAGCCTGCAGCGCGCGAAGAGCGCTTTCACGCCCCGAACCTGGGCCGGACACTTCGATCTCAAGCGTTTCCATGCCGTGCTCGCGAGCCTTGCGGCCTGCGTCTTCTGCAGCAACCTGCGCAGCGTACGGTGTGGACTTACGCGAGCCCTTGAAGCCCTGTGCGCCCGAGGAGGACCATGCAATTGCATTACCCTGCGCATCGGAGATCGTGATCATGGTGTTGTTGAACGTGGAAAGCACGTGAGCAACGCCAGAGATGATATTCTTGCGCTCTTTCTTGCGAATGCGCGGTGCTGCGGCCTTAGCCATAATAGAGGTCGTCCTAAAAGTTAGCGAGAAGCGTCAGAGTGAAGCAGTCAGGCGCGAATTAGCGCGTGACCTTCTTCTTGCCAGCAATCGCCACTGCCTTACCCTTACGGGTACGTGCGTTCGTGTGCGTACGCTGACCGCGGACCGGAAGGCCGCGACGATGACGCAGACCGCGGTAGCAGCCCAGATCCATCAGACGCTTGATGTTCATAGCGGTTTCGCGACGCAGGTCGCCTTCAACGCGGTGCTCACCGTCGATCAGTTCACGGATCTTTACGATCTCGTCATCAGACAGTTCGTTGACGCGCTTCGCATCGGGGATACCGAGCTTGCTGCAGATTGCCTGCGCGGTCGACGGGCCAATGCCGTAGACATAGCGCAGGCTGATGACCACCCGCTTGTTGGTCGGAATGTTTACGCCGGCAATACGTGCCACGCCAATTCTCCCATCGACGCGATCAATTGACCGCGTCAGCCTGTTTCATGTCCGGTCGAAACCGGATCGTTTGCATCGCAGGCATGTCAGCTCCCAGTCCGATTCCGGAACCCAGGGCCACCTTCACGCCACAGATATGTCGAGGGCGCGCAATATACCGGGCACCCCCCTTGAGTCAAATGAGAATGATCACTTCTTCGTGATCATTCTCATTTCTTCAATTTTTTGCGGTCTTTCCGATGAGTGCATCGATCTCTGCACCCACTTCGTCAACGCCCAGCATTCCATCAACATGCTTCAAACGACCAGCCTTCTCATAATAAGGAAGGATTGGTGCCGTCTGACGGCGATAGATATCAAGACGAGATCTCACCACCTCAGGATTGTCATCTGGCCGGCGTGTACCATCTTCCGCAGTACGACTGGCAATACGCTCGACAAGCTGATCTTCGGCAACGTCCAGAAGAATGACGGCTTCAATCTTCAACCCATCGGTGCCCAACATGGCATCAAGTGCTTCCGCCTGGCTTTCCGTTCTTGGAAAGCCGTCCAGAATAAACCCCTGAGCACAGTCGGGCTGCGCTATACGCCCCTGGATCATCTTTACCATGATAGGATCAGGAAGGAATTCTCCCCTTTCCATAATGGCCTTAGCCTCCTGTCCGATAGGCGTTCCAGCAGCAACTTCAGCGCGCAGCATATCTCCAGTGGAGATTTGCTTAAGGCCATAAAGCTGCTCAAGACGCTTTGCCTGCGTCCCCTTACCTGCCCCAGGAGGACCAAGAAGAATAATATTCATCGACGCTTGTTTCCTCCCGAAACACCATTCCTGGAACCACGGCTACGCTGCTTGCGGATCAGCCCTTGATACTGATGTGCGACAAGATGGGACTGAACCTGCGTCACGGTATCGATCGTTACGGACACGATAATGATGAGGCTCGTACCGCCAAAATAAAATGGCACGTTGTACTTGCTGATCAAAATCTGCGGCAGAAGACAAACAACAACCAGATACAGAGCACCGATTGTGGTCAGTCTCGACAGGATGCGATCAAAATACGACGCCGTGCTTGCCCCCGGACGTATACCCGGAATAAAGCCCCCCTGCTTCCGCAGGTTCTCAGCCGTTTCTTCAGGATTGAATGTCACAGCCGCGTAGAAGTATGAGAAAAACAGGATCATTGCGGCATAGAACAGCATGTAAAGGGGCTGTCCCTGACCAAGCTGCTGCCCGAGAACGGAAAGCCAACCCGGCATATTATGCCCGTTCATGAACCCTGAAATCGTCACAGGAATCAGCAACACGGAAGAAGCAAAAATGGGAGGGATTACACCTGCCGTATTCACCTTCAGCGGCATGTGAGTGGAGTCACCACCAAACATGCGATTACCAATCTGACGCTTCGGATACTGGATCACAACACGACGCTGCGCCTGCTCCATAAAGACGATAAAGGCAATGACGGCAATCGCCATAACCAGAAAGATCATCACGAAGATTGGGGACAAAGCTCCGGTGCGACCCAGTTCAAACAAACTAGCCAGCGCATGGGGCAGATTGGCGACAATACCCGCAAAAATAATCAGCGAAATACCGTTACCGACACCCCGTGATGTGATCTGCTCGCCAAGCCACATCAGGAACATCGTGCCACCGACCAGCGTCACGACACACGACGCGAGGAAGAAGACACCCGGCATCACCACAGCGCTTGCGCCATGAGATGTCATGTTCTCCAGCCCAACAGCGATGCCGTACGCTTGGAAAAGTGCAATAAAAACCGTGAGGTAGCGGGTATACTGGTTAAGCTTTTTGCGCCCCGCCTCACCCTCTTTCTTCATTGCTTCCATAGACGGAAGAGCAGTTGAAAGAAGCTGAATGATAATCGATGCACTGATGTACGGCATGATGTTCAGGGCGAACACAGTCATGCGTCCGAGAGCACCACCCGTGAACATGTCGAACATGCCCAGAATGCCACCCTGATGCTGTGCCAGCAGCTGACCCATGACTGTCGCATCAACGCCAGGAACAGGGATGTATGTTCCGAGGCGATAAACGATAAGGGCCAAAAGCGTAAACCAGATACGCTTCTTGAGTTCAGTCGCCTTGGCAAAGGAACTCATATTGAGATTGGCGGCGAGCTGCTCTGCTGCGGAAGCCATCCACCTGTCCTTTCATGAAAACAGCGTCGCCGCACATCTGCACGGGACGCTGTTCACTATCTAACCATACCCCAGATAAATCTGGGAGAGGAGAACTCAGGCTTCAGCCTGAACTTCCTTCTTCGGTGCAAGCACCTTAACGGAGCCGCCAGCCTTCTCAACAGCAGCAAGAGCTGCCGCGGAAGCGCCGTCAACTTCGATGGTTACGCCATGCGAAAGTTCACCCTTCGCAAGAAGACGAACACCATGGGTCTTGCCATTGACAAGCCCAGCAGCGCGAAGTGTTGCTTCCGTAACAGGAGCCGACTTATCCAGCTTGCCTGCTTCGATAGCCTTCGAAATCGCGCCAAGGTTCACCGGAGCATATTCCTTGCGGAAGATGTTCACGAAGCCACGCTTAGGCATACGGCGATACAGCGGAAGCTGACCACCTTCAAAGCCATTCAGCGAGACGCCTTCACGAGCCTTCTGACCCTTAACACCGCGTCCGGAGGTCTTACCCTTACCAGAACCAATGCCACGTCCTAGGCGCTTCTTGCGATAACGAGAGCCCTCGTTATCGCGTAATTCGTTGAGGTTCATTTCAACCCTCCACCTGGATGAGGTGGGCAACCTTGCGGATCATCCCACGCACAGCCGGAGTATCTTCCAGCGTACGGGTGGAACCGATACCGCGCAGACCAAGACCAACAAGGGTCTCAGCCTGGCCCGGTTTGCGACCAATGACAGAAGCGATCTGCTTTACCTGAACGGTCTTACCGTTTTCAGACATTTGCAGTCTCCTCGGTCTGAGCCTGCTCGCGCTTACCGAAAAGTTCAGCGGCCTTCTTGCCACGACGCGAAGCGACGTTGCGAGGGCTGCTTGCCTTTTCAAGGGCAGCGAACGTAGCCTTGATCATGTTGTGCGGGTTACGCGTTCCGAGGCTCTTAGCGACAACGTCGTTAACACCCAGGCTCTCGAAAACCGCACGCATCGGACCACCTGCGATGATACCCGTACCGGCTTCAGCCGCACGAACAACAACCTTACCAGCGCCGTAGTGACCTGACGTATCATGATGAAGGGTACGACCCTCCTTCATTGGTACGCGGATCATCGTACGCTTGGCGCGCTCGGTAGCCTTACGGATAGCTTCGGGCACTTCACGAGCTTTACCCGCACCGTAACCAACGCGTCCCTTTTGATCGCCAACGACAACCAGCGCTGCGAAAGCAAAGCGACGGCCACCCTTAACAACCTTGGCAACACGATTGATGGTTACGAGCTTGTCGACCAGATCGTCGCCCTGCTCGCGCTCACGACCACCACGGCCGCCTTCTCTTGGCTCACGTGCCATGTGTGATCCTCCTTAGAACGAGAGTCCGCCCTCACGGGCAGCCTCTGCCAGGGCCTTGACCCGGCCATGATAGACATAAGCGCCGCGATCAAACACGACGGCCGTCACGCCAGCTGCCAAGCCACGTTCCGCGATCAGCTTACCGATCGCCGAAGCTGCGTCCACGTTAGCACCGGTGTTGCCATTGTCGCGAAGCTCTTTTTCCAGCGTAGATGCGCTGGCAAGAGTACGACCCTGTGCATCGTCGATGATCTGGGCGTGAATGTGCTTGCTGGAACGGAAGACCGACAAACGCGGCCGGCCGCCGCTCTTGCGACGAAGCTGGAAACGCAGCCGCTGACGGCGACGTTCCTGCAATCCTTGCTGCGATGCCATTACTTCTTCTTACCTTCCTTGCGACGCAGAACTTCCGTGTCATAACGAACGCCCTTGCCCTTGTATGGCTCAGGCTTGCGGAAGCTGCGAATATCGAGAGCGACCTGACCAACGCGCTGCTTGTCGTTGCCTTCAACAACAATAGCGGTCGGACGCGGCGTGGTGATCTTGATACCGGCCGGAATCGGATAAACGACATCGTGCGAGAAGCCGAGGTTCATCACCAGATTGGATCCCTGAACAGCAGCACGGAAACCCGTACCCTGAATTTCAAGACCCTTGGTGAAACCAACAGACACACCCTTGACCATATTTGCGATCAGAGCGCGCGTCGTTCCCCACATCGTCCAGTTTTCACGGGAGCGACGACCAATCGGAGCAACTGCCACTGAGTTGTCTTCGATTTTCACGTCCACGTGACGAGAAACCGGGAAGCTCAGTTCACCAAGCTTGCCTTTGGCCGTGAAGACACCGTTGGCAACTGCGACCTGCACACCTGCCGGAACTTCTACGGGATATTTACCTACGCGAGACATGCGACCCTCCTCAGAAGACGCGGCAGAGAACCTCGCCGCCAACATTGGCAGCGCGGGCCTCGACGTCCGAAAGGACGCCACGCGGGGTGGACAGGATCGACACACCAAGGCCGGCATAAACGCGCGGAAGTTCCTTGATCTTCGAATAGACACGACGGCCAGGCTTGGAGACCCTATGGATTTCCTTAATGACCGGCTGCCCTTCAACGTACTTCAGCTCAATACGGAGCTGCGATACGCCCTTACGGACTTCTTCCGTGGAAAAACCACGGATGTAACCTTCACGCTTCAGAGCCTCAAGCACGTTCGTGCGAAGCTTGGAAGCGGGCGCAACGCAGGCAGCATGACGAGCACGCTGAGCATTACGGATCCGGGTAAGCATATCACCCAGTGGATCAGACAACGACATTCGATCTATCCCTTACCAGCTCGACTTGACCATGCCAGGAATCTGGCCGGCGGACGCAAGATCACGCAGAGCAATACGGCAAAGCTCGAACTTACGGTAGTTAGCACGGGGACGACCGGTCAGCTTGCAACGAAGACGGACGCGCGTTGCGGATCCGTTACGTGGCATCTGTGCCAGCTTAAGAGTCGCTTCAAATCGGTCTTCAACCGAAAGGGAACGATCCTTGATGATGTTTTTAAGAGCGGTCCGCTTTTCCTTATCGCGCTTCGCAAGAGCTGCGCGATGGTTATTACGGTTAACCGCTGAGATCTTCGCCATCTCGAATTTTCTCCCGGAACCTGTCAGGCCTATCCCGACGGTTTTCCAATCTGCGTGTCTATAAAGGAAAGCGGCCTTCCAATGGAAGGCCGAATCCTTATTTTTAGTCGCGATCGGTCTGAAAAATTACCTGATCAACCTGCAAACGGCAGATCGAAGGCCTTCAGCAGAGCCTTTGCTTCGGCATCGGTCTTTGCAGTGGTCACGAAGATGATGTCCATACCGCGAACGGCATCGATCTTGTCATATTCGATTTCCGGGAAAACAATCTGTTCCTTGATGCCCATGGCGAAGTTGCCACGACCATCAAAACCCTTGTTTGCCGGAAGACCACGGAAATCACGAATGCGAGGCATTGCGATCGTCACGAGACGGTCGAGGAACTCATACATACGCTGCCGACGCAGAGTAACCTTACAACCGATCGGAAGACCTTCACGGATCTTGAAGCCAGCAATAGCCTTGCGTGCCAGCGTCTTAACCGGCTTTTGACCGGAGATCGCTGCCATTTCAGCAACTGCTGCATCCAGCTTCTTCTGGTCGCCAGCGGCTTCGCCAACGCCCATGTTCAGCACGATCTTCTCGAGCTTAGGAACCTGCATCGGGTTTGCGTAGCCGAACTGCTCGAGAAGCTGCTTACGAAGAATTTCTTCGTAGCGCTGCTGCATACGCGGCAAAGCGGTGTTGTTATCGCTCATTTTTGCGTTCCTCAGCCTTCGATCACTTCGCCGGTTGCCTTGGCAACACGAACTTTGCGACCGTCTTCAAGAACCCGAAAGCCAACGCGTGTCGGCTTACCGCTCTTGGGATCAACCAGCTTCAGGTTTGACAGATGGATCGGCATTTCCTGCTCGATGATACCACCTTCTCCACCTGCGCGGTTGGGCTTCGTGTGACGCTTAGCGATAGCTACGCCGCGAACGACAGCTTTCTCAGCCTTCGGCATCACTGAAAGGACTTCGCCACGAACGCCCCGGGACTTACCGGAAAGAACGAGGACCTGATCGCCTTTTTTAATACGTGCAGCCATTACAGCACCTCCGGCGCCAGGGAGATAATCTTCATGAACTTGCGAGCACGCAGTTCACGAACGACCGGGCCAAAGATACGCGTGCCAATCGGCTCTTGCTGCTTGTTAATCAGCACAGCAGCATTCTTGTCAAAACGGATCGCAGATCCGTCTGCACGACGTACCGGATAAGATGTACGAACGATAACGGCCTGATGGACGTCACCCTTCTTCACCTTACCGCGGGGAATGGCTTCCTTAACGGATACGACAATGATGTCGCCGACCGAGGCAGTCTTCCGCTTGGAGCCGCCCAGCACCTTGATGCACTGCACCCGACGCGCACCGGAATTATCGGCGACGTCAAGGTTGGTCTCGGGATGAATCATGTGCCTACCCCCTTATGCGCTGACGGAAGAGGAAGCCGAAGCCATGTCCTCTCCGTTGCGTGCGACGACAGACCAAGTCTTGCGCTTGGAAATCGGTGCGCATTCTTCAATGCGAACCAGATCGCCAATTTGGCAGACGTTGGCTTCATCATGAGCCGCATACTTTTTGGAGCGGCGGATGAATTTCTTATAGAGCGGGTGCATGATACGACGATCAACAAGAACGGTAACCGTCTTGTCCATCTTGTCGCTCGTTACTCGCCCTGTCAGGACGCGCCTTGGCATCGTCCGTCTCCTCTCAGGACTTTGCGGCGGACGTTTGGGCGCCCGCACGGTTCTTCGATTGATGAGCCAGTGTCTTGATGCGCGCGACAGCACGACGCACGACCTTAACACGGCTTGTGTTTTCCGACTGCCCGGTGGCAGCCGCAAAACGGTGATTGATCTGTTCGCGCTTCAGATCGATGAGCAGAGCGTTCAGCTCGTCCTCGCTCTTCGCGCGCAGATCTGCAGGCTTGTACGTGTCGGCCATCTTACGCGTCTCCGATACGCTGAACGAACTTGGTCTTGATCGGAAGCTTTGCAGCTCCCAGGCTCAGTGCCAAGCGAGCGACTTCCGGCGGAACGCCTTCGATCTCAAACAGGATGCGACCTGGCTTGACACGAGCTGCCCAGTACTCTGGGGAACCCTTGCCCGAGCCCATACGCACTTCTGCAGGCTTTGTCGAGACCGGAAGGTCAGGAAAAATACGAATCCAGACGCGACCGGCACGCTTCATCGCACGAGTAATAGCACGACGGGACGCTTCGATCTGACGGGCCGTGATCCGCTCTGGCTCAAGAGCCTTCAGACCATATGCACCGAAGTTCAGCTGCGTTCCGCTTTTCGCAAGACCGTGGATACGGCCTTTGTGAGCTTTACGAAACTTTGTCCGCTTTGGGGAAAGCATGTTGTTAAATCCTCAATCAGCACCAGCAATGGAACTGTAGGCTTTCGCCTACAATTCAACGTTGCGGAGCCTGCTCCGCGGCACGACGGTCTTGTGCCAGGGGGTCATGAGCCAGGATCTCACCCTTGAAGATCCAGACCTTCACACCGCAGGTTCCATAAGTCGTCTTGGCCGTCGCCGTGCCATAGTCGATATCAGCGCGGAGCGTATGCAACGGCACACGTCCCTCACGATACTTCTCGTCACGTGCGATTTCGGCACCACCCAGACGTCCGCTGCAAGTAATACGGATGCCCTGGGCGCCCAGACGCATTGCAGACTGGATTGCGCGCTTCATGGCGCGGCGGAAAGCAACGCGACGCTCAAGCTGCTGAGCGATGTTTTCAGCAACCAGAGTTGCGTCGATTTCCGGCTTACGGATCTCAACGATGTTCAGCGCCACGTCGGTCTTCGCCATACGGCTCAGTTCCTTACGCAGTGCATCGATGTCCTGACCCTTCTTACCGATCACGACACCCGGACGGGCAGCGTAGATCGTTACGCGGGGCTTCTTTGCCGGACGCTCGATAACAACACGAGAGACACCAGCACCAGACAGCTTACGACGCAGGAATGCACGCAGCTTAAGGTCTTCATGAAGAAGACGTGCATAGTCTGCACCTGCGTACCAGCGGCTATCCCAGGTACGGTTAACACCGAGCCGAAGCCCGATTGGATTGACCTTATGTCCCATGGATCAAGCTGCCTTCTGCTCTTCGCTGGTTTCCGACGCTTCTGCAGCTTCGGCCACAACAATCTTCAGGTGGCTGAAGAACTTTTCAACGCGAGCCGAGCGACCACGGCCACGAGCGTGAAAACGCTTCATGACAATGGACTTGCCGACTTCAGCCGTCTTCACAACCAGACGATCAACGTCCAGCTGATGATTGTTCTCAGCGTTGGCCACGGCGCTCTCAAGAGTCTTCTTGACCTGCTGCGCGATACGACGACGCGAGAAGGTCAGAGCGGCAATAGCCTTGTCAGCTGGCTGGTTACGGATCATTGCCGCAACCAGGTTCAGCTTACGCGGGCTAACACGGATGTTACGCGTAATTGCTTGCGCTTCCGTATCAGCAAGCGTGCGGATGTGCTTCGGCTTGCTCATTTTCAGCCCCGCTTCGACTTCTTGTCAGAGCCATGACCGGTGTAGGTCCGTGTCGGTGAGAATTCACCGAACTTGTGACCGACCATGTTCTCCGTGACCTGCACAGGCAGGAACTTGTGACCATTATAGACGCCGAACGTAAGCCCGACGAACTGCGGCAGAATCGTGGAACGACGTGACCAGATCTTGATCACTTCGTTACGACCAGAAGCACGAGCTGCTTCTGCTTTGCCGAACAGATACCCGTCAACGAACGGGCCCTTCCAGACGGAACGTGCCATCTCTGTTTGCCCCCTCTTACTTGCCGGACTTACGGCGACGGATGATCAAGCTATCCGTCTTTTTGTTAACACGCGTCTTGTAACCCTTCGTCGGAACGCCCCACGGCGTAACCGGATGACGGCCACCAGAGGTACGACCTTCACCACCACCATGTGGGTGATCGACCGGGTTCATGACAACGCCACGGTTGTGCGGACGACGTCCGAGCCAACGGGAACGTCCAGCTTTACCCATGTGCTGGTTCATGTTGTCTGGGTTAGAGACAGCACCAACCGTTGCCATGCATTCGCCGCGAACAAGACGTAGTTCACCAGACTGAAGCTTGATCTGGGCGTAGCCCGCATCTTTACCGACGAGCTGAGCATACGTTCCAGCGGAACGTGCCATCTTGCCGCCAGCACCTGGCTTCAGTTCAATATTGTGAACAATCGTACCAACCGGCATAGCACCGAGAGACATCGCATTGCCCGGCTTCACGTCCGTATGGGCACCAGAGATGACGCGATCGCCAACCTTGATGCGCTGCGGAGCCAGAATGTAAGCAAGCTCGCCGTCATCGTACTTGATGAGTGCGATAAACGCCGTACGATTTGGATCGTACTCAAGGCGTTCAATCGTTGCACCCACATCGAACTTACGACGCTTGAAATCGACGTAACGATAGGACTGCTTGTGCCCGCCGCCACGGAACCGAACTGTCGTACGGCCGTGGTTATTACGACCGCCAGACTTGTTCTTACCTTCCGTCAGCTGCTTGACCGGCTTGCCCTTCCAGAGCTCGCTACGATCAATCAGCACGGTGCCGCGTGTGCTCGGCGTCGTGGGATTAAAGTGCTTTAGTGCCATGGTTATTACCCCGCGTCAGCCCAGCTTCGCTGTAAGGTCAATGGACTGACCTTCTGCAAGCTGTACATACGCCTTCTTGATGTCAGAGCGGCGACCAGGACGACCCTTGACGCGCTTCGTCTTACCCTTCTGGACCAGCGTGTTCACGCCAGAAACCTTAACGTTGAAGAGCTTTTCGACAGCGGCCTTGATCTGCGGCTTGGTTGCAGTCGTGGAGACCTTGAAAACAACCTGATTACGCTCCGAAAGAAGCGTAGCCTTTTCCGTGATCAGCGGCGAACGGACCACATCGTAAAGAGCTTCCTGAGACATGTTCTCAGCTGTCTTACGTGCGTTCATGACGATAGAGATGGTCATGCCAGACGCTCCTTAAGACCCTCAAGACCCGCACGGGTAATAACCAGTACATCGTGGTTGAGGATGTCATAGACGTTCGCGCCGATGGTCGGCAGGACGTCAATCTTCGGCAGGTTCGCAACCGCACGAGCAAACTGCTCATCAACCGCACCATCCACGATCAACGCGGAGGACCAGCCGAGAACCTTGAGCTTAGCAGCAGCTTCACGGGTCTTGCTCACGCCATTGGCGGTATCAAGCACAACCAGCTTGCCAGCAGCAGCCTTCTGCGACAGCGCAGAAATCAGGCCGAGACGACGAACCTTCTTTGGCAGGTCGTATCCGTGGTCACGGACAACCGGACCATGAACAACGCCACCCGTACGGAACTGCGGCGCACGCAGCGAGCCCTGACGTGCAGAACCGGTGCCCTTCTGGCGGAACGGCTTCTTCGTCGTACCAGAAACTTCACCCATGCCTTTGGTGCGATGCGTGCCAGCGCGGCGCTTAGCCAGCTGCCAGTGAACAACTCGCGCCATGATGTCGGCACGCGGAGAAACCGCGAAAATCTCTTCTGGAAGCGCGACTGAGCCAGCGCTGCCATTATCGAGGGTCTTGATATCGTATTCCATGCCCCTCGTCCTCAACCGGCGGCCGCTACGACTGCAGCCGGGTACGGCGCATCGGCGTGGCGAGCCTTCTTGATTGCATCGCGAATCAGCACAAGGCTATTCTTCGCACCAGGAATCGCACCCCTGACCATAATCAGGTTACGCTCTTCATCCACGGCTGCCACTTCCAGGTTCAGCGTTGTAACACGCTCGTCACCCATATGACCTGCCATCTTCTTGCCCTTGAAGACCTTGCCAGGATCCTGGCGCTGGCCCGTAGAACCATGAGAACGGTGGCTAATGGAAACGCCGTGAGAGGCTTCAAGGCCAGCGAAGTTATGACGCTTCATAACACCCGCAAAACCTTTACCCTTACTCTGGCCCGTGACATCAACTTTCTGCCCAACCACGAAATGGTTAGCGGAGAGCTTTGCGCCGGCCTCAAGCAGAGCATCTTCCGCAACGCGGAACTCTACGAGGTGCTTCTTCGGCTCAACCTTGGTACGGGCAAAGTGGCCACGATTTGCCTTGGTGACATTCTTCACCTTGGCATTACCAAGACCGAGCTGAACGGCTGTATAGCCATCACGCTCATTCGTGCGGGTATCTACAACCTGAACTTCGTCAAGGTGCAGGACCGTCACAGGCACATGAGTGCCGTCTTCTTTAAACAGCCGGGTCATCCCCAGCTTTTTTGCAATCAATCCGGTACGCATCGTCTGGACCTTAGAGTTTGATCTCGACATCAACGCCAGCGGCGAGGTCGAGCTTCATGAGGGCGTCCACGGTCTGCGGTGTCGGCTCGACAATGTCGAGCAGCCGGCGGTGAGTCCGAATTTCGAACTGCTCGCGGCTTTTCTTATCCACGTGTGGCGAACGGTTCACCGTGAAACGTTCGATATGCGTCGGCAGCGGGATCGGACCCCGAACCCGCGCACCCGTACGCTTCGCCGTGTTTACGATCTCTTTGGTGCTGTTGTCCAGCACTCGATGATCGTACGCCTTAAGGCGAATGCGGATGTTCTGGTTGTCCATAGTCTTAATTCGTCCAACTCAAAAATTCGGGTCTCGTCCTACTGCCATTGCATCTGAAAGGGAACCCCGGCCAGAAATAAATCTGACCGGGGCTTCCATATCAACGGCGAAACGCAGGACTTAGGCGCTGATTGAAGAAACCACGCCTGCACCCACGGTGCGGCCACCTTCGCGAATTGCGAAGCGGAGGCCTTCGTCCATGGCGATCGGAGCAATCAGCTCGACATCCATGGCTACGTTATCACCCGGCATGACCATTTCCGTGCCTTCTGGCAGCGTCACGACGCCAGTGACGTCGGTCGTACGGAAATAGAACTGCGGGCGGTAGTTCGTGAAGAACGGCGTATGACGGCCACCTTCTTCCTTCGTGAGGATGTAAGCCTCAGCCTTGAACGTCTTGTGCGGCGTAATGGAACCTGGCTTTGCAAGAACCTGACCACGCTCAACGTCTTCACGCTTCGTGCCACGAACCAGCGCACCGATGTTGTCACCGGCTTCACCACGATCGAGCAGCTTGCGGAACATCTCAACACCCGTAACGGTTGTCTTGATGGTGTCCTTTAGGCCGATGATTTCAACTTCATCGCCAACGTTCACAACGCCACGCTCGACACGGCCGGTAACAACCGTACCACGACCAGAGATCGAGAACACGTCTTCGATCGGCATCAGGAACGGACGGTCAACCGGACGCTCAGGCTGCGGAATGTAGGTGTCTACAGCTTCCATCAGCTCAAGAACGCGATCTTCACCGATGGTGGCATCACCATCTTCAAGAGTTACAAGAGCAGAACCCTTGACGATGGGGATATCGTCGCCTGGGAACTGGTAGGAAGACAGAAGCTCACGAACTTCCATTTCCACGAGCTCAAGCAGCTCTTCGTCATCAACCTGATCGACCTTGTTCAGGAACACGACCAGAGCAGGAACACCGACCTGACGGGCAAGCAGGATGTGCTCACGCGTCTGTGGCATCGGGCCGTCAGCAGCGGACACAACCAGGATTGCGCCATCCATCTGAGCGGCACCGGTGATCATGTTCTTGACGTAGTCAGCATGGCCAGGGCAGTCGACGTGAGCGTAGTGACGGTTCTTCGTCTCATACTCAACGTGAGCCGTGGAGATGGTGATACCACGAGCGCGCTCTTCAGGAGCCTTGTCGATCTGGTCATATGCGCTGAACGTTGCGCCACCGGTCTTTGCCAGCACCTTGGTGATTGCAGCAGTCAGCGAGGTCTTGCCGTGATCGACGTGACCGATCGTACCAATGTTGCAGTGCGGCTTGTTCCGCTCGAATTTAGCCTTTGCCATCGTCTTTCTCCAAAACCCTGCCTTCCACGAGGCAGAGATAAGACTGAAAGTTCATCCAGTCAGTACCTGTTAGATTCCCAGATACTGCCGGAAGCCCTTTAGCGGGTTCTGATTACCAGCGATAGTGACTGAATGCCTTGTTGGCTTCAGCCATACGGTGGGTGTCTTCGCGCTTCTTTACAGCAGCGCCACGATTGTTAACCGCGTCCATCAGTTCGTTGGACAAGCGCTCCTGCATCGTGTTCTCACCGCGCTTGCGGGAGGCATCGATCAACCACCGGATCGCCAGAGCCTGACGGCGCTCAGTGCGCACTTCGACAGGCACCTGATAGGTAGCACCACCGACACGACGTGAACGGACTTCAACAGCCGGCTTCACGTTGTCCAGAGCCGAGTGGAACATAGCCACCGGGTCAGCAGTTGCACCACCACGGTGACGCAGAACCTCGAGAGCACCGTAAACGATGCCTTCGGCGGTGGATTTCTTTCCATCGTACATCAGCGCATTCATGAAGCGCGTAATGACGATGTCTCCGAATTTTGGATCGGGAAGGATCTCACGCTTTACAGCGCGGTGACGGCGACTCATTCCAAATACCTCTTACTTCGGACGCTTCGCGCCATACAGCGAACGACGCTGACGACGCTTAGCGATGCCCTGCGTGTCAAGCACGCCTCGCAGGATGTGATAACGCACACCAGGAAGATCCTTCACTCGCCCACCACGGATAAGAACAACACTGTGTTCCTGAAGGTTATGACCTTCACCCGGAATGTAGCTTACGACCTCGTACCCGTTGGTCAGACGCACCTTGGCGACCTTACGCAGAGCGGAGTTCGGCTTCTTTGGCGTTACCGTGTACACGCGCGTGCATACGCCACGCTTCTGGGGGCATCCCTGTAGTGCAGGGACCTTATTCCGCTTTGCGGCCGGCTCACGGCCGTTCGCGATCAACTGGTTGATGGTCGGCATGCGCCCTTCCCAATCCTTGTCCTATTCCGGACAGAAAGCACCAGACTTTCTGCCATGACATTTTATTCAAATCGACATGCGGCTGAACCGCCTGCCTATCCCACATTTGGAAAGAGAAACAGCAAAAGCCATTTCCCTCCTTTTGTAGCGTGCGGCCTTGGCATCCCCCGAATCCGGGGTAGCGGCACCACATGCGATTCTTTGTCTTCGACGGCTTTTTTTCGCCTAATTAGACGGGAGTAGCCGAGGGCGCGGAACCTACGAAGGGTTCCGCGTTGAGTCAAGTGTTTCGGCTAAAATTGCGGCGATTCTAAAGAGAGAGTTTTTAGAATCGCCGCAATTTCCCCCCTGCTCTTCTTCTAAAAGAGGAACAGAGGGGTTTCTCATTATTCTGCCGCGTCTTTCACTTCAGCCGCTGAACGGCCAACGCGATGACGATCCTGGCTAGCGGCAATCCCGCGCAGACGGTTCATAACGCTACCCGTACCGGCCGGGATCAGACGCCCCACAATCACGTTCTCCTTGAGACCGTTCAATGTATCGACCTTACCAGACGTCGCAGCGTCCGTAAGTACGCGCGTCGTCTCCTGGAAGGATGCGGCCGAGATAAAGGACTGCGTCTGCAGGGAAGCCTTCGTAATGCCCTGTAGCACCGGCATAGCCACTGCTGGGGTATCACCATTTTCCTGAAGACGCTGGTTCTCGATCTCGTACTCAATCCGATCCACGGTTTCGCCGATCAGATAGGTAGAATCCCCTGGCTCCAGAATTTCAACCTTCTGCAGCATCTGACGAACAATGACCTCGATGTGTTTGTCATTGATCTTCACGCCCTGCAGTCGATAGACGTCCTGAATTTCGTTGACCAGATAATCCGAAAGCGCCTCGACACCCATAACTTTCAGGATGTCATGCGGCACACGCGGACCATCGACCAGCGGATCACCCTTCTGAACAAAGTCACCTTCCTGAACGGAAACGTGCTTGCCCTTCGGGATGAGATACTGCGTCTCTTCGCTGGTCTCGTCGTTTTTCACGATCACGCAACGCTTCGACTTGTAATCCTTCCCGAACTCAATACGGCCATCGCCTTCGGCAATGATCGCATGATCTTTCGGACGGCGGGCTTCGAACAGTTCGGCAACACGCGGCAGACCACCGGTAATGTCACGGGTCTTTGAACCTTCACGCGGAATACGCGCCAGCACGTCACCAGCATGAACCTCGGCACCATTCTCAATCGACAGAATACTGTCTGGTGAGAGGAAGTAGCGAGCATCATTGCCATTGGCGAGCTTGACCACATTACCCGCAGCATCCTTGAGCTGCAGACGTGGACGAAGATCGACACCCTTGGAAGCCTGCTTGTAGTCAACCACAACCTTGGAGCTAAGGCCGGTGACCTCATCCATACGTTCGACAAGCGTGATGCTGTCGATCAGGTCAAGGTATTCAACCGTACCAGCCTGCTCGGTGATGATTGGAAGGGTGTACGGGTCCCACTCGGCCATCTTCTGACCACGTGCGACTGCCTCACCCTCGCCCACCATCAGGCGTGCACCGTATGGAACACGGTAACGAGCACGCTCGACACCGTTCTCATCGGTCAGCAGGATTTCGCAGTTACGCGACATCACCACCAGAACCTTCTGAGAATTCTCAACGACGTTGCGGTTCTTGATCGTCACACGCCCATCACGGGAGGCTTCGACCATCGACTGCTCAGCACCACGCGTTGCTGCACCACCAATATGGAAGGTACGCATCGTCAGCTGTGTACCAGGCTCACCGATGGACTGAGCGGCAATAACGCCGACAGCTTCACCGATGTTCACTGGCGTACCGCGAGCCAGATCACGACCATAGCAATGCGCACAGATACCAACGCGGCTATCGCATGTCAGAACCGAGCGGATCTCCATGCTCTCGACGCCAGCCTTTTCGATGAGCTCGGCTTCGGGCTCCTCGATCAGGGTGTTGCGCGGAAGCAGAACTTCATGCGTCACCGGATGCAGCACATCCTTGGACGTCGTACGTCCCAGAATACGCTCAGACAGGGAAGCGACGACTTCACCACTATCCATAACCGCACGAACCGTCAGGCCGCGTTCAGTACCGCAATCCGGCTCAACGATGATGCAATCCTGGGCAACGTCAACGAGACGACGCGTCAGATAACCCGAGTTTGCAGTCTTCAGAGCCGTATCCGCGAGGCCCTTACGAGCACCATGGCTGGACGTGAAGTAATCGAGAACCGACAGGCCTTCTTTGAAGTTTGCGATAATCGGCTGTTCGATAATTTCGCCCGAAGGCTTCACCATCAGACCGCGCATACCAGCGAGCTGCTTCATCTGGGCTGGCGACCCACGAGCACCGGAGTGGCTCATCATCCAGACAGAGTTGGTCGGCTTACCGATAACCTGCTTGGAAATTTCCTTCAGCATGGCTGCCTGGACTTCGTCCGTGCAACGTGACCATGCGTCAACCACCTTGTTATAGCGCTCGCCAGCGGTAATCAGACCATCCTGATACTGCTGTTCGAATTCCTTGACCTCTTCCGACGTCTTGGCAACTAGCGGCGCCTTCTCTGCCGGGATGATCATGTCATCCTTGCCGAAGGAAATGCCGGCACGGGCAGCATGACGGAAGCCAAGACCCATCAGACGGTCACAGAAGATCACTGCTTCCTTCTGACCACAGTGACGGTAAACCGTGTCAATTACGTCAGACACGTTCTTCTTCGTCAGCTGCTTATTGATCAGGCTGAACGGAATCGCTGGGTGCTTCGGCAGGATCTGCGCAATAAGCGCGCGTCCTGGCGTCGTCACGATCATCTGGCGGATCGGCTTACCGTTTTCATCAACGGTCGGCAGGCGCAGACGAATCTTATCGTGCAGTTGCAGAGTGCCCGACAGCATTGCGCTCTCGATTTCTGCAACATCCGAGTAAGCCGGCGGCGCAGCCTTAACGACCTTGTCGCCTTCAATGACAGCTTCGTCCGGCGTTGCGCGATACTCAGGAACTTCAAGGCTCAGATAATAGAGACCCAGAACGATATCCTGAGACGGCACGATAATCGGCTTACCGTTAGCCGGGCTGAGGATGTTGTTTGTGGACATCATCAGCACACGGGCTTCCAGCTGCGCTTCGAGCGACAACGGAACGTGCACGGCCATCTGATCGCCGTCAAAGTCAGCATTGAACGCGGTGCAGACCAGAGGGTGAAGCTGGATAGCCTTCCCTTCGATCAGCGTTGGCTCAAATGCCTGAATACCAAGACGGTGAAGCGTCGGCGCACGGTTCAGCATCACGGGATGCTCGCGGATAACCTCTTCGAGGATATCCCAAACTTCCGGACGCTCTTTCTCCACCATGCGCTTTGCAGCTTTAATGGTGGTAGCGTGACCGTACTTCTCAAGCTTCGAGTAGATGAACGGCTTGAAAAGCTCGAGCGCCATCTTCTTCGGAAGACCGCACTGGTGCAGCTTCAGCTCCGGGCCAACCACGATGACCGAACGGCCAGAGTAGTCAACGCGCTTACCAAGAAGGTTCTGACGGAAACGGCCCTGCTTGCCCTTTAGCATGTCGGACAGAGACTTCAGCGGACGCTTGTTGGCACCCGTGATGGCACGTCCACGACGACCGTTATCGAACAGCGCATCAACAGATTCCTGAAGCATACGCTTTTCGTTGCGAACAATAATGTCCGGCGCACGAAGCTCGATCAGACGCTTCAGACGGTTATTACGATTGATAACGCGACGATACAGATCATTCAGATCGGACGTGGCAAAACGACCACCATCCAGCGGGACCAGCGGACGCAGTTCCGGTGGGATCACCGGAATAATGTCCATGATCATCCAATCCGGACGTGAACCACTCTCAACGAATGCCTCAACGAGCTTCAGACGCTTGACCAGCTTCTTGCGAGCAGCCTCGGACGTTGCCTTGCGCAGCTTCTTGCGCATCATCGTCTTTTCGGAATCGCCTTCCATGACTTCAGCGTCATAGTCAAACGGATCCGCCAAGCCCTTTGCCTTAGCGGCAAGGCTCAGTTCACGCTCCTGAGCGTTAGGAATACCCCAGTCATACGTGGAAAGTGCACGCTTGATGGCTTCAGCGCCGATACCGACGTCGATGCCTGCATCCGGATATTCATCCAGAAGATCTTCACAGCGTACTTCGTCCAGAAGGTACTGGTCGCGCTTCTTGCCGTTCTTGTAAGACTCAATTTGATCGGAGTCACAGACTCCCTTGTCGAGCACAAGGAACTTTTCGAAGTACAGAACTGGCTCAACATCCTTGAGAGCCATATCCATCATCGTAGCAATACGGCTAGGAAGCGACTTCAGGAACCAGATATGTGCAACAGGTGAAGCGAGCTCGATATGGCCCATACGCTCACGGCGAACCTTCGCCAGCGTAACTTCAACACCGCACTTTTCACAGACGATGCCGCGGAACTTCATCCGCTTGTATTTTCCGCATAGGCATTCGTAGTCCTTGATCGGACCAAAAATACGCGCACAGAAAAGGCCGTCACGCTCAGGCTTGAACGTCCGGTAATTAATGGTCTCCGGCTTTTTGATTTCACCGTAAGACCAGGAACGGATCTGCTCGCTGGAAGCAAGCTGGATCTTGATCTGATCAAAGGCTACCGACTGGCCAGCCTGACCCAGGATCTTCATGAGTTCGTTCATGCGCCGAAACCCCAATGCGCGCCGCAGCGTCCTGCGGGCGCGTCAAAATTGAACCGTAAAGCGAGCAGCAGAGACGCCAATTAAGCGGCGCCCTGCTCAAGTTCGACATTCAGACCGAGCGACTTCAGTTCCTTGATCAGAACGTTGAAGCTCTCAGGAATACCGGCCTCGAAGTCATCCTGCTCACGCACGATCGCCTCATAAACCTTGGTACGGCCGGACACGTCATCCGACTTCACCGTCAGCATTTCCTGCAGCGTATATGCTGCGCCATACGCCTCAAGTGCCCACACTTCCATCTCACCGAAGCGCTGACCACCGAACTGCGCCTTACCACCCAGCGGCTGCTGCGTAACAAGCGAGTAAGGACCGATCGAACGTGCATGGATCTTGTCGTCGACAAGGTGATGCAGCTTCAGCATGTAGATGTAGCCAACTGTCGTCTTACGCTCGAACAGCTCGCCTGTACGACCATCGATCAGCTGGGACTGGCCAGACTTATCAACGCCAGCCTTCTCCAGCATGTTTTCGATATCAGGGATGGAAGCCCCATCGAAAACAGGCGTAGCAATTGGCAGGCCCTTACGGAGATTATTGGCCAGCTCAACAAGCTGCTCGTTAGGAAGCGTTGCCACATCCGTCTCGAACACTTCGTCGCCATAGACATCACGCAGGCGATCAAGCAGTTCCTGCTTACGTTCGCCAGACCGCTGATACTCGTCGACCATTTCCCCGATGCTTGCGCCAATATTGGCACATGCCCAACCCAGATGGGTTTCAAGGATCTGACCGATGTTCATACGAGACGGCACACCGAGCGGGTTCAGAACGATATCAACCGCCTGTCCGTTCTCCAGGAATGGCATGTCCTCGACTGGCACAACGCGGGAGACAACACCCTTGTTACCATGACGACCGGCCATCTTATCGCCAGGCTGAAGCTTACGCTTCACAGCGACGAAGACCTTGACCATCTTCATCACGCCAGGCGGCAGTTCATCACCACGCTGAAGCTTCTCGACCTTGTTCTCGAAACGAGAGTTGATGAGGCGAACAGCTTCGTCGAACTCTGAACGCAGGGTCTCAAGCTCGGCGGTAACTTCGTCAGAAGCAACCGTGACGTTCCGCCATGCAGCGCGAGGATGCTCATCAAGCACCTCTACTGTGATCGGCGTTCCTGCACGGATCCCCTTGAAGCCGGCTCCTGCCACCTCACCAACCAGGCGCTCACGCAGACGGTTGTGGAAGCTACGCTCCTGAATGGAACGCTCGTCATCACGGTCCTTCGTCAGACGCTCGATTTCAGCGCGTTCGATGGCCATGGCGCGTTCGTCCTTGTCCACGCCGCGGCGCGAGAAGACACGAACATCAACGATCGTTCCGGTCGTTCCAGGTGGAAGCTTCAGAGACGTATCACGAACGTCAGAAGCCTTTTCACCAAAGATGGCACGCAGAAGCTTCTCTTCTGGCGTCATCGGGCTTTCGCCCTTTGGTGTCACCTTACCAACAAGAATGTCGCCCGGATTAACCTCTGCGCCGACATAAACAATGCCAGCCTCGTCAAGGTTACGAAGAGCTTCTTCGCCGACATTAGGAATGTCGCGCGTAATTTCTTCCTGACCCAGCTTCGTATCACGAGCCATGACTTCGAATTCCTCGATATGAATCGAGGTGAACACGTCATCACGAGCAATACGCTCAGAAATCAGGATGGAGTCTTCGAAGTTGTAACCATTCCAAGGCATGAACGCGACGAGCACGTTACGACCCAGAGCCAGTTCACCCAGTTCCGTGGACGGACCGTCAGCAATGATGTCGCCAGCATGAACCGTATCGCCAACTTTCACCAGCGGGCGCTGGTTGATGCAGGTCGACTGATTCGAACGCATGTACTTGCGAAGGCGATAGATATCGACGCCCTGAGTTGCACCAGCATCGTCGGTCGCGCGGACCACGATACGGGCACCATCGATCTGGTCGATAATACCGTCACGCTTGGCAACGATTGTCGCGCCAGAGTCACGTGCAACGGCTGCTTCCATGCCCGTACCAACCAGTGGGGCATCAGCCTTCACCAGCGGAACGGCCTGACGCTGCATGTTCGCACCCATCAGGGCGCGGTTCGCGTCATCGTTCTCAAGGAACGGAATGAGAGCTGCGGCAACAGAAACAAGCTGCTTCGGTGATACGTCGCAAGCCGTAACCTGCTCAGGCGGAACAACGCGGAAGTCACCAGACTTACGAACCGAGACCAGTTCGTCCGTCAGATGGCCATCGGCGCTCTGCTTCGCATCAGCCTGGGCAACAACAAGCTTCTCTTCTTCCATGGCGGAAAGATATTTCCAGCCATCCTGAAGAATGCCGTCCTTCACAAGACGATACGGTGTCTCAATGAAGCCGTACTTGTTAACCTTGGCATAGGTCGAAAGCGAGTTGATCAGACCAATGTTCGGGCCTTCAGGCGTCTCAATTGGGCAGATACGACCGTAATGCGTCGGATGGACGTCACGAACTTCGAAGCCTGCGCGCTCACGGGTCAGGCCGCCCGGGCCAAGCGCCGAGAGACGACGCTTGTGCGTCACTTCGGAAAGCGGGTTTGTCTGATCCATGAACTGGCTCAGCTGCGACGACCCGAAGAACTCACGTACGGCAGCAGCCGCAGGCTTGGCGTTAATCAGATCATGCGGCATGACCGTGTCGATGTCGACGGAGCCCATGCGTTCGCGGATGGCACGCTCCATACGAAGCAAGCCAACGCGATACTGGTTTTCCATCAGCTCGCCGACAGAGCGAACGCGACGGTTACCAAGGTTATCGATATCGTCGATCTGGCCACGACCATCCTTGAGATCGCACATGATCTTGATGGTACGCAGGATATCTTCCTTGCGCAGAACGCGCAGGGTGTCCGGAGCGTCTACATCAAGACGCATGTTCATCTTGACACGACCAACAGACGAAAGGTCGTAGCGATCCTGGTCAAAGAACAGACCGCGGAACATCGCTTCAGCGGTTTCCTTGGTCGGCGGCTCGCCCGGACGCATGATACGATAAATATCGATCAGCGCTTCGTCACGGCTCGTGTTCTTATCAACTGAGAGCGTGTTGCGGATCCAAGGACCGTGCGAACCATCGATGGAAAGCGTTGGAAGCTCTGTAATTCCCAGCTCTTCAAGTGCTGCCAAACGGTCTTCCGTCAGCTCTTCACCAGCTTCACCGTAGATCTCGCCAGTATTCTCATTGATGAGATCATGGGCAAGATAGCAGCCAAGAACATCAAGACGGCCGACCTGAACTACACGGGTCTTTTCAGCAATCTTGCGAACCATGCGCGCTGTCAGCTTGGCATCGGCTTCAGCAACGACTTCACCGGTATCAGCGTCAACCAACGGGCTCAGCAGCTTCTGGCCGCGGAACGCATCAGGCTCGAACGGACGTGCCCAGCCATCACCCATGCGGGTAAAAGTGACCATGTCGTAGAAGTAGGACAGGATTTCATCCTGATCCATACCCCGGATGTCTAGACCTTCGACATCACCGCCTTCTGCAATCTTCTCTTCGCGTTGGGCGATATAGTTCGCGCCCTCAAGAGCATAAAGCAACGTCGTAACCGGAAGCTTACGCTTGCGATCGATGCGGACGTAAATCAGGTCCTTTGCATCGAATTCGAAGTCCAGCCACGAACCACGATACGGAATCACGCGGGCAGCAAAAAGATACTTGCCCGAAGAATGCGTCTTGCCCTTATCATGATCGAAGAAGACGCCCGGGCTACGATGCATCTGAGAAACGATGACACGCTCGGTACCATTGATAATGAAGGTGCCGTTATTGGTCATGAGCGGCATGTCGCCCATGTAAACCGGCTGTTCCTTCAGATCATGAATGGAGCGTGAACCTGTATCTTCATCGATATCCCAAGTCGTAAGACGGAGGATAACCTTCAGCGGAGCTGCAAATGTCAGACCGCGCTGAATGCACTCTTCAACGTCATACTTCGGCTCTTCGAACTCGTAAGACACGAAGTCCAGACGACCGCGACCAGCAAAGTCATTGATTGGAAAAACCGAACGGAAGACTTCCTGCAGACCGGAGTTCTGACGGCTGTCAGGACTCACGTTCATTTGCAGGAACGCTTCGTAGGACGCGCGCTGCACATCGATCAGATTGGGCATCGGCGCAATTTCGGGAATGCGCCCGAAGCTTTTGCGGATCCTCTTGCGTCCCGTGAACGATTTGGTGATCGCGTTCATCTATCTTGCCCTCTGCACCAGACCTTCGAGTCGCCCGGGATTTCATTGTCAGACGAACGCCTGACACGACACGGACGACCGGAACGACCGGCTTTCAGTAATTTCAATACGTAGCGAGCCGCGTATTATACTCTTATTTCCACCAACGGCAAATCGGGCGGGAACCGCATGCGATCCCCGCCCTATCCGTCTGCTTTCGCAGAGGCCGCCTCCTCAGAGAGGAAACGACCCGATCAAGTTGATTACTTGATTTCGACCTTGGCGCCGTTGTCTTCCAGGGTCTTCTTGATCTTCTCGGCTTCGTCCTTGGACACGCCTTCCTTGACGGTCTTCGGTGCGCCTTCAACCAGATCCTTAGCTTCCTTCAGACCCAGACCCGTGATGCCACGGATTTCCTTAATCACGTTGATCTTCTTGTCGCCAGCAGCGGCCAGAACAACGGTGAATTCGGTCTGCTCTTCAGCAGGAGCTGCAGCAGCAGCCGGGCCAGCAGCGACAGCTACTGGAGCAGCAGCGGAAACGCCCCACTTCTCTTCGAGAAGCTTGGAAAGCTCAGCAGCTTCGAGAACGGTAAGAGCGGATAGCTCTTCAACAATCTTTGCCAGATCGGCCATGGTCTTATCCTACGTGATGCACTGTTTGATTGGGTTCAAATCTACGCCGCAGCGTTGATTCTACTCTTAGGCGGCTTCGCCGGTCTTGGCATAGGCGCCGAAGACGCGAGCAAGCTGGCCTGCCGGAGCCTGAACAACACCTGCGATACGCGTAGCGGGGGTCTGAATCATACCCACCAGCTTCGCACGCAGTTCGTCCAGAGACGGCAGCTCGGCAAGTGTCTTGATTCCAGCGACGTCAAGCGTCTGGGAACCAAGGGAGCCACCGAGCACTACAAGCTTGTCATTCGTCTTGGCGAACTCGACGATCACCTTTGCAACTGCAACCGGGTCTTCAGACCAAGCCAGGGCGGTTGGCCCCTTGAGCAGCGGCGCGATGCCGTCGAATTGGGTCCCATCCAGAGCGCGGCTGGCCAGCCGGTTCTTCGCAACCTTATATGTCGCACCTGCCGCACGAATGCGTCGACGCAGCTCCGTCACATCAGCAACCGTCAGACCCTTGTTCTGGGTGACGACAACCATGGACGTGCTGTTGAACACATCGGCGAGGAACTCGACAAAGGCCCGCTTTTCCGTACGGTCCAAAACCTGTCTCCTCGTCAGTCCGGAACGATCCGGACCAAGTTACCCATGGGATACCCCCGTTTCCGGAAAATATCCCGCTCGCCTGTCCACAGAAGTGAGCGAACCCAGTGCATCTTGGCAAAGCCACTGAAACACTGGCGCCCCGCCTGACGCTCGCCGCTCCATGAGAGGAGCATTTAAAGCACCAGAGGCGCTACGTGCGGTCTTGGACAGGTTTGGAAGCAATTCGCGAGCGAATTACCCCTACGCCACCATGCCGAAACATGGCGTCATTCCTTGTTGAGGGCTTTCTACAGAAAGCCCTCAATTCAATCAAGCCTCGAAGGAGGACACGTCAACGCGGACGCCCGGCCCCATCGTGGAAGACAGCGCTGCCTTCTTCATGTAGGTACCCTTGGCGCCAGACGGACGAGCCTTCTGAACGGCATCGACCAGAGCCTTGATGTTCTCGACCAGCTTGGCTTCATCGAAAGAAGCCTTACCAACGCCAGCATGGATGATACCGGCTTTTTCAGCGCGATACTCAACCTGACCGGACTTGGCAGCCGTGATCGCACCCTTGACGTCCATCGTTACCGTGCCGAGACGCGGGTTCGGCATCAGGCCACGCGGACCAAGAACCTTACCGA
The DNA here is from genome assembly GCF_032913585.1 of Gluconobacter sp. GP1. Taxonomy (NCBI): domain Bacteria; kingdom Pseudomonadati; phylum Pseudomonadota; class Alphaproteobacteria; order Acetobacterales; family Acetobacteraceae; genus Gluconobacter; species Gluconobacter sp. GP1. The sequence goes on along the minus strand of NZ_JASGXC010000004.1, from coordinate 61,567 downwards.
GACGACCAACGAGAGCCATCATGTCAGGCGTTGCAATGCAGCGGTCGAAAGCGATCTCGCCAGCCTGGATCTTTTCAGCCAGGTCTTCTGCACCAACAACTTCTGCACCAGCTGCCAAAGCTTCTTCAGCCTTGGCGCCACGTGCGAACACGCCAACGCGAAGTGTCTTGCCCGTGCCGTTCGGCAGGGAGATCAGACCACGAACCATCTGATCAGCATGACGCGGATCAATGCCAAGGTTCAGGGAGATTTCGATGGTCTCATCGAACTTTGCCTTGGCGTTGCTCTTCACCAGAGCAACAGCTTCGGAAAGGGCATATGGCTTGTTGCGCTCGACAGTAGCCTGCGCAGCATTCAGACGCTTGTTCTTGGCCATGATATCAGCCCTCCACCACGTTCAGGCCCATCGACTTCGCGGAGCCTGCGAGCATACGCACGGCGCCATCGAGATCGTTGGCGTTCATGTCCTTGAACTTCGTTTCAGCAATCTCGCGAAGCTGAGACGTCGTCACGGAACCAACAGCCGCAGCCTTACCAACCGTCTGGCTGCCCTTGGAAATCTTGGCGGCCTTCAGAAGGAAGTACGTGTTCGGCGGGGTCTTCGTGATGAAGGAGAACGTACGGTCTGCATACGCGGTGATAACCACCGGGATCGGCATACCTGGTTCAAGCTGCTGCGTCTTCGCGTTGAACTCTTTGCAGAACTGCATGATGTTCAGGCCGCGCTGACCCAGTGCCGGACCTACCGGCGGAGACGGGTTGGCTTTACCAGCCGGGATCTGAAGCTTGATGTAGCCAACAACTTTTTTGGCCATATCCGGGACTCCCCTGTTTGTCGTTCCCGAACCGCGGTGACAACGGAGTCGGACACAGCCGCCCCCTCCCGCGTTCGAAGTGAGGCGGTCCCCTAGACTGGTTTAGCCTAGTGCGTCAACCCTCCGCCGACATTTTTCGTCCCTTTGTCGCCGCTCAGATCGTTGTCAGCTGCAGACTCATGGGCATCAATTCCCGCCACAGGTGCCGGTTTGTGCAATCCTTCATACTGGAACGCACCAAACGGATCGATCTGCTTTACACCTGGAAGCTCACTGACATCCCATCCGCCGCCCAGAGAGCGCACAAGACGGACTGTCGCCTGTATCTGTGACGTCTGCGTCTGAACCAGCCCCAGCCGCGCCTGAAGCGCATCCTGCTGCGCTACGAGAGCATCCAGGTAGTTCGACAATCCACCTGTATAGAGCGCCATGGTCATGCTCTGCGTCCGCAATGCGGCCTCAACAGCTTTCTGCTGCTGGTCCTGAGCAATCTTGTATTGCCCGCTCTGGGTCAGACCGTTTTCCACGTCCTGAAACGCAGACAGGACAACGCCGCGATAGTCATCAACCGAAGCCCGATATTGAGACCACGCCCGCTGCAATGCCGCACGCCGTAGTCCACCCGTAAATGCCGGCTCCACAGCTTGAACTGCAATTTTCCAGAATGCCCGGGAGACACTGGCAAGATCGAACCCGCCATCCTCAAAGCCCCCATCCGCGCTCAACGTAATATGCGGATAGAACGCTGCGCGTGATATGCCTATCGCCCGGGAGGCTGCGGCCATATGTCGTTCAGCTGATGCAATATCCGGACGCCGCTCCAGCAGGGACGACGGGAAGCCCGGATTTACCTTCACGACACCAAACCGCATTTTCACGTCGCGAACTGGCGCAATATGGAAACCCGCAGGCGCTGTATTCAGCAGCACGGCGATCGCATTTTCCATCACTCTGCGATCTGCAACCAGAGTGCTCTGAGCAGCCATAGCTGAAAACAGCTGATTCTGGGCACGCGAAACGTCAAGCCCAGCACCAATGGCACCAGCCTGACGCAGCTCCGTAATTTCTACTGCGGCCTTAAAGTAATGGATTGAGTCTTCATAAACCGCATTCTGGGCATCAAGCCCTCGTAACGCGATATAATCGCTGGCGAGCTCCGCCTCCAGGCTCAGCTTGGCGGACGCATATTCTGCGGCCGTTGCCTGAGCGAGGTTTTTCTCCATCCGTGTTGAGTTACGGATGGAGTCCCAGAAATCGGGCTCCCAGGTTGCAGCACCACTATAAGCCTGATTTGACTCATACACGAGCGACGAACTGGTTCTCGGATTGTTATACAACCGCCCGACCGAGCCCTTGTTATAGCTCATATGAGCTGCACCGGTGAGCTGCGGATAGAGCTTGCTCTCCGCCTCTCGCGCAACGTCCCGGGCTTGGGTAAAGGCTTCCGCGGCGGCTTGCAGGTCCGGATTGACCTGCAGCATCCGCGTTTCCATCTCGTTCAGGATCGGGTCCTTGAACATCGTCCACCAGTCACTGCGGAGCGCATCATCCGCAGGACGGGCGTTGCCCATGACCCCCTTCCCTTCCCAGCCTTCCGGATAGAGGAATTTCTGAGGATGGTACTCTGGCGCCAGATTGCAGGACGCCAGACCGATGGACAGGACACCAGCCAAAGCCGTCGCCACATGACGGCGAGGCCTGGAGAAATATCCGCGCTTGCGATCAGTCAATCTCATCAACGGGATCCAGCCTCATCCGGATTGGCATCATGCGAACGCACAGATTTCTGGTCCTCTTCCTGCTGAGCCTTGGTCGGAATGTTATAGCCCGGTGTCGTTGGCACAACACGAACCTCATCCCCTTCCAGCAGATCAGCGGTCGGGTTGGCAATAAGCTGGTCATCCTTCGTCACACCACTCAGGATCTGCACAGTCGTCCCAAAATTGATACCAACGGTCACGCTGACCAGATGGACATGTCCGTTGATAACTTTGGCAACCTGCATTCCCTGGGCCCGGAAAATGATAGCGCCCTCAGGAAGAATCAAAATGTCCGGATTTCCGGGAGCAGCGATATGAGCCGTTGCGTAGGAATTCGGCCAGAGAAGATTGTCCTCATTCCCGATCGTCAGCTCTGTCGTCACAGTTCGCGTAGACGCATTGAACGCGTTTGCCGTTGCTAGGAACGTGGCGCGGAAGCGGCGCCCTGGATACTGCGGAACAGACAGATCAGCCGTAATTTTAGGCGAAATAACGCTCGCAAAATCCTGCGGAACAGAGACGAAAACGCGCATCCGATGAACATCTGCCACCGAAAACAGCTCTGAGGCTGTTCCGCGCGAATTCACGTTTCCACCCCCTGCATTCACATAGTCACCGACGTTCACCAGACGTGACGTCACGATTCCATCGAATGGAGCGACAATTTTTTTGAAGTCTTCCAGCGCCTGAAAACGCTCGACTTCGTGCTCGGCAGCTTCCAGCTCAGCTTTCTGTGCCGCTGCATTTGCAGCCTGCACATCCACTTCCTGCCGGGAAACAGCCTGCGTCCCCTTCAGAGCGGTCCAGCGCTGCGTCGTGATAACGGCTAGATTATAGCGTGCCAGTTTGACGTTATATTGCGCCTTGGCCGCCTGGAACTGGGCATCGATGCTTGGCGTATTGATTTCAGCCAGAACATCGCCACGCTTCACATGCGCGCCGTAGTCCTTGTACCACATCTTCACATAGCCGGAGACCTGAGCGTAAATCGGCGCTTCATACCAGGCAGCCAGATTAGCAGGCAGATCAACCTGACGCGTTTTCGGCCCAGGCTGCGGAGAAATCAGCGTTACCGGCGGAATGGCTGCTTCTTCAGTCACACCGCTGAGCGAATGATAGTGCACGCCTCTTTCAACGATACCCCAGGCAGCCAGCACAATGGCAACCACCACGACACCAAGAAGAATCAGTCTGTTCCGCACGGGTGATCCACTTTCCTGTCGGTTTCCCTGAGGCGTCTGCCCCTGTTGTGTCGGGTGGGTCACGCGCGGTCTCCTTCAGGCCCAGCAGGCCGCTTGTAATGCATTAGGGCAAAGACACAGGGAACGAACAGCAACGTTGCCACTGTTGCGATGAGTAGGCCACCAATCACGGCCTTACCCAGCGGAGCGTTCGAAGAATTACTGATCGACATCGGAATCATGCCGATCATCATGGCAAGCGCTGTCATCAGAACCGGGCGGATACGCTCATATCCCGCCTCCAGAGACGCCAGCAGAACATCACCGTGGTGATCCAGCCGCTCTCGTGCAAACGAGACGACAAGAATGGCATTCGCGGTAGCCGTTCCCATACACATGATCGCACCGGTCAATGCAGGCACAGACAATGGCGTGTGGGTCAGGAACAGGCTCCAGGAAATACCACCAAGCGCACCCGGCAACGCTGTGATGATCACGAACGGATCAAGCCAGGACTGAAAATTCACTACGATGATCAGGTAAACAAGAACAATGGACAGGGCGAGACCGCCAATCAACTGCACATAGGCATCATTCATGGTCACCGCCTGACCGCGCACCACAAGGGTTGATCCGTGCGGCAGGTCTTTACGTTCTCCATCAACAACGCGGTTCACTGCGCGCGACAGGGTGCCAAGGTCCGTCCCCTCTGGAGCTGCGTAAATATCGAAGACCGGCATGATGTTGTAATGTGAAATTTCCGCAGGCGTACCGGTCTGAACCAGTTCGCTCAGGGCACCCAGCATCTGCGGGTTCTGGTTGGTCGGATTGCCGTCGCCCTTGTCGATTGGAACAATTTCCAGATCATTCATGGTCTGAAGATAGTTCGCAGGTGTCTGCACATCGATAAGCTGAGACGTCCCCTGAGCATTCAGGTAGTAGGTCTGCCCCACCTGCGCACTACCAGACAGCGTTACGAGAGCATTCAACGCAACGTCCCGCTGTGTAATGCCCGTTCCCAGTGCAAAGCTTCGACGGTTGTTGATCAGCAACGTTGGCTGGGTCATCGGCTGCTGAACGGATACGTCCGTGATACCCGGAATATGACGCAGCTTCTTGGCCAGATGCGTTGCAAAGGCAAAGTTGTTCTGCAGATCACGGCCCGAAATCTGAACGTCAATCGGCGCTGGCAGCCCGAAGTTCAGGATTTTGGCAGTCATGTCACCCGGCTGGAACGTGAAGATTGTTCCAGGAAACGCATCTGTCAGACCCTTACGGACTTTCTGACGGTATTCCGGGATAGGGCTTTCATCATTCTTGAGCTGAATCGTGATGTCACAATCCTGCGCACCCGTTGTCGGTGACGGCACCATGGCCTGGTTCAACTGACTGAACGGCAAGCCACAGTTATTCACGACATTCTCGACCTGACCCGGAAGGATCTCTCGCAGGCGCTTTTCTGCGAGCCCAGCGATCTTGCCTGTCTCTTCAATACGCGTGCCAACCGGTGCGCGCATATGCATCTGAAGCGTACCGGATTTGATTTCCGGGAAGAAATCCTGCCCGACGAACAACAGCAGAGCCATGGACGCCACAGCCGCCAGAAGGAACATGGCAACAAATCGGCCGCGAATAGCAATCAGGCCAGACAGGATACCTTTGTAATGCTCGCGGAAGCTCGTAAACCGGGCTTCAAAGCCTCTCTGGAACCTGCCGAAAAAGCCTGGCTTACGATGATGCCACTCCGGATCGCGGTGCATCTTCACCTGTGCCGGAAGCAGCCAGTTCGCCATTGTCGGGACGAGGGTCCGTGAAAGAATGAAGGACGCAATCATCGCGAAGATGATGGCCTCGGCCATTGGCATGAAGAGCCAGCCGGAAACGCCCGTCAGCTCGAAAAGCGGTAGCCAGACGATACAGATACAGGTTGTCGATACGAATGTCGGGATAACAATCTGATTGGCTGCATCAATGATGGCGTCTTCAAGCTCTTTCCCCATCTCAAGATGGGCATCGATATTCTCAATCATGACGGTCGCGTCATCCACGAGAATACCGACAGCCAGAGCAAGACCACCCAGTGTCATGACGTTAATCGACTGCCCCGCAATACTAAGGCCGATCAACGAACAGAGCATGGCCAGCGGAATAGACGTCGCAACGATGACGGTAGAGCGCCAGGAACCGAGGAAGAGCAGAACTGTCAAACTGGTCAGAATCGCAGCGGTGATCATCTCACGCACCACGTCAAAAACCGACTCTTTCACGAAGCCTGACGCGTCCGTCAGTACGTTCAGAGTAGTGCCTGCGGGCAACGTAGCCTTGATCTGAGGCAGAAGCGCCTTCACGCCCGCGACGACAGACAGGGTCGAGGCGTCACCACTTTTCAGGATGACGATCAGAACGGCCTGCTGCCCCTTCACCAGAACAGCATTGATCTGGGGAGGGCCCCCTCGATGCACCCACGCGACATCTCGCAGATAGATAACGGAATTCCCCACCTGCTTGATGGGCATTTTGTTGAAGACCGAGAGATCAAGTGGGGTCGAGTTGGTCTTCACCATCCAGTCAATGGACCCGACCTTCTGATCACCAGCTGGCAGAACAATGTTCTGGCGGTTCAGCGCATTCGCAACGTCTTCGGGTGAAAGACGATGAGCCTGAAGTTTGATCGGGTCGATATCGACCATGATGTCCGGCGCAAGACCACCATATGGATTCGGAATGGCTGCACCCGCGACCGGCACAAGCGCCGGGCGAATCAGGTTGGACGCCATGTTGTAGATTTCCGACCCGGACATGGTCGAATTGTTGACCTGTAACGTCAGAACCGGGACGGAGGACGCATCCAGCGCAATGATCAGCGGCGGCGTCGCCCCGGTCGGCATCTGCTTGATGACCGTCTGGGAAACAGACGTAATCTGCGTTTGCGCAACCGCAGTATTCGTTCCGGGCTGGAAGAAAACCTTGACGATGCCACGGCCGTAGTAAGACGAGCTCTCAATATGCTCGATATTACTGACAGTCGCTGTTAGCGATCTTTCGTAATAATAAACAATACGACCCGACATGTCGTCTGGCATGAGCCCAGTATAGGACCAGACAATCGCAACAATAGGGATCTTGATTGAAGGAAAAACGTCCGTCGGCGTCGAAACAATCGCCCTGACCCCAAAAATAAGGATCATGATCGAAAGAACAACGAACGTATAAGGCCGTTTGAGGGCCGTTACGACGATGGCATTCATGCGTCTGCGATGCTCCCGTTCCTGGATGATCGGAGCTGCGCGATTACGTCAGTCTTTTTCAGTCTCAACGGGCGTCCCCTTTAAATTGAGACAAGTCATACCGGACACAGGAAGTGCGACAAGCAAAATTGAATTTAAGAAAGACCGGATTCAGGCATGAAACAGAAATGTCATGTAATACTGGCACTACGATCGGAGCCACTGCGCCCTGAAAAATGAATCGTAAATACTGATCCTGCCAGTTCCTGATTGGGCCGGAACGCACTGATTTTCAGCGTTGCCCCATGCAAATGCAGAATTGCAGATACAAGACTCAAACCAAGACCACTTCCCGGAATGTGACGACTTTTGTCTGAACGGTAGAATCGCCCCAGTACGGCGCCCCGCTCTTCCTCCGCAATCCCGATGCCCGTGTCATGAACCCGAAGCCAGGCGCAGCCCTGCTCGTCCTGCCCGACCATCAACCCAACATCCCCGCCTGGAGGCGTGAACTTGATGGCGTTGTCCACGAGATTTGCCAGAACCTCGTTCAGAAGATCCATATCTCCATAGAGGGGGATTGCGCGATCTGCGCCTTCCACACTCAGAGCCAACCCCCCAGCCTCGGCAATCGGCTCGTAGAGATCTGCGATACCGGCAACCAACTCCGACAGATCCATCGTTGTGAAACCAGCCTGCCGGCGTCCGTTCTCAATTTCACCGATACGTAGCAGCGCCGTAATCACCGAAAAGCACTGATCCAGATCCTGCGTGGCCCGCAGAATAATGGACTTGAGGTGAACAGGATCATCTGACGAGGAGAGCGCTCGTTCCAACCGCGCCCGCACACGTGCCAGCGGGGTCCTAAGATCGTGCGCAATATCGTTGCCAACATCCCGAATTTCATCGAGCAGATGTTCAAGCCGATCCAGCATCCGGTTCACCGCGCCTGCAAGACGCTCGATATCATCCCATTCGCGCCCGGCGGGCAAACGCTCATGCAGATCGCCCGCCATGATCCGCTCAATGGCCTGCCGCATCTCCTTAACCCGCGCCAAGGCCCGATGACTGAGAAACAATCCCGCCAGCAGCGCAAACAACACCATTGGCACCAGTGAGATCAGCGCAGCCCGCTTGATGATGTACCGAAGCTCATCCGCCATATGCATGGAGCGGGCAAGGACCAGAATCCGATCCCCTGCTCCGCCACCCGGCCCCGGAACTTCTATCGCCAGATATCGCATCTCATAGGGTGTGTCCCCCGGCGGCGCGACTTTGAGCCGACGCGTCCGGTTGGAGACCTCCAGCCCTTCAGGCCAACGCCGAATGTCACCAACAATACGGTTGTGATTCAGGTCGAACAGGCCAGCGCCATTCAAAATGACGCGCAGGTCCGTCTTGCTTCGTTCCCGGACGACGTCTTCCAGACGCTCAGGCGTTTCCTGAACGAGAAGTGCTGCCTCACGCCGGAGCAGATCGCTGGAACGAGCACTTTCGTAACCGTTCATCTGGGCATAGACGAGCAGGAACTGCATCGTGATGCCACCGATCATCGCCACCACGAATGCCAGTGTCAGCCGGAACGTGGCTGTCCGGAAAATGTCAGTCCGATACACGCAGACTGAACCCCGCGCCCCGGATGCTATGGATCAGCGGCGTTTCACCCTGAAGATCAATCTTCCTGCGCAACTTGCCGATATGCACATCCACCAGATTGGTCTGTGGAACAAAGCGGTAGTTCCACACGTCCTCAAGCAGCATCGTTCGGGTCAGAACGGTGCCCGGGCGACGCATCATGTATTCCAGAAGACGGAACTCACGCGGCAGAAGTTCAACGTCCCGGCCACTGCGAGACACCTTGCGCTCAATCAGGTCCATTTCAAGCGGACCAACACGCAGAACCGTTACACGGCTATCCGTGGGGCGACGCAGCAAAGCCTCCAATCGGGCAGCAAGCTCCTCCATGGCGAACGGCTTTGTAAGGTAGTCGTCACCGCCCGCCTTCAGGCCATTCACACGGTCATCAACTGCGGACAATGCGGAAAGAACCAGAACAGGAAGTGTGATCTTCTGGCGGCGCAGGGCCTCGATAACACTCAGGCCGTCCATCTCAGGCAACATACGATCAACGACCATCAGGTCGTATTGACCGGACTGCGCAGCTTCGAGGCCCAGAATGCCGTTATCGACCCACGTCACATCATAACCGCGCGTCTTAAGCTCCTCGGAGACTTCCGACGCAATACTTTCATCGTCCTCAATCAGCAGGAGACGAATGACAGGCTCAATCGGGCGGGAGACCGCCTCGTGCTCAGGTACGGGCATCATGCTCATAACTGTCACATGCGGGAATATATCCTGTCATCCAATTAAAATCAGTCTTAAGCTTCCAGGCTATCAATCTCGTCCTGCTCCTCATCCGTTTTATCAATACCATCCAGCGATCTCAGGCGACGCCCAAGAACACGGGTCCGGCGGCGCGCCTCTTCGATCGTGTTCCCCATCGTACCGGCATTACGCTGCAATCGTTCAAGAACCTGATCCATCCGAAGCATTTCCTGCCGTGTCGCGCCCAGCAGGCTTGCAATGGTTTCTGTCCGCTCTTCCAACGCCAGCGTCACATAACCGAGATGAACCGTACGCAGCATGGCAGGTAGCAATGACGGTCCCATGACAATCACCCGATACAACCGCCCAATTTCATCAATAACGCCGGGCATCCGGGCAATTTCGGTATAAAGACCGTCCGTCGGCAGATACAGGACGGCAAATTCAACCGTGACAGGTGGCCGGATATACTTGGACGCGATCTTGCGCGCCTCGAATTTGATCGCCGTTTCAAGCTCACGCCTTGCAGCTTTCTCTGCCGATGCATCCGAAAGCTCTGATGCATTCAAAAGCCGCTCGTAAGCCTCGGTGGGAAATTTGCTGTCAATCGCCAAGCGGGGAGCAACATGCCCTTTCACAGGCATTCGAATGGCAAACTCTACCGACTCTCCGCTGTCTCCCAGTCGGAAGTTGGTGTCATAGCTCCCTTCCGGAAGAATATCGTCCAGAATAGCCCGGCACTGTGCCTCGCCCCAGCCACCGCGCGTCTTGACGTTCGAGAACAGACGCTTGAGGTCCCCGATCTGGGCTGTCACGCTTGTGACTTCACCGAGAGCTTTCTGCATCGCACTGAACTGCTCAACCACGCGCTGAAAGCTAGTTTGCATCTGCTTTTCGACAGCACCGTGCAACTGTTCATTTACGGCCAGACGGATCCGCTCGATCTGTTCGTTTTGACTTTGTGCCATGTCACGCAACGCATCGGAGAGCAGAACGCGCCCTTCAGCCTGATCCTGCCCAACGCGGCGCGCGAGATCACCAAGTTTTTCACTGGTTTCAAGCCGAAGAGCATCCATCCGACCAGATAGGACACGCTCAACCTCGGCCAAGTGCGCCCGCTGATAGTCCGCATCCCGCGCACGCTCATCGGCTTCACGGTCCAGAAGGCGGGCGACGTCCCTGCTATTACCACGCAACAACGCCAAGGCAGCCACCACGAGCGCCGCTGCTGCAATAATCCATGGAACGAACTGCACCATACCGGAACTCCCATCCTGCATGGCGCGGTTCTAGCCCCTTAGGAGCTCAAGTCCAATCCTGGCAGCCTCAGGGCTGATGGATGTTGCCGTAGCTTGCTGCGCCCAGTCCCGGGCAGGAACAGGAGGTACCCAAAGGAACCTGAGTTGGCATCTTGCAGGTGTAGATCCCGGCCTTGCAGGTATAGCCATACCCTGCGACAGGCGCTGACGGGTTAACAGGGCCCGGCGCGGCCGTTCCGACGCATGCACCCAACCCAAGGAATGAAAGGCCTGCAACAGCACGCAGGGCTGAACGGCGAATAGAACCAGACATCAACATGACCCTCTCAAAACAATCCATGTGAGCGCAAAACGGATCTTCCGCTCATCAGTTGCGGGCATCCTATGCCGATATGGCAATCCTGTGGCGCAGCAGTCTACATGCGGGCAGCGGCAGCCTGCCCTGCAGCAACACCGCTGGACCACGCCCACTGGAAATTGTGGCCACCCAGCCATCCCGTGACATCCACTGCTTCACCAATCGCATACAGCCCCGGGACGTCCCGCACTTCCATTGTCTGGGAGGAGAGACCGCTCGTATCGATCCCTCCGCGCATAACTTCGGCCTTCGCGTACCCTTCCGTTCCAGAAGGGCGGACTTCCCATCGGGACAGACGTTCTGCGAGCGCTTTGATATTTTTGTCCGGCTGATTGGCCAGCATGACGTCTCCAAGCCCGGCAGCCAGCTCTTTCGCCAGACGCGCAGGAAGTGCTTCAAGCAGGCTGGGAGGAAGCGCACGCGGCCGTGCCTTCTTGATCGCCAGCAAAACCTCCAACGCGTTTCGCCCCGGCATCAGGTCAATATGAGCCGTGCCGCCTGCCTCAAGATAAGAGGAAATCTGGAGGATGGCCGGGCCTGACAGCCCACGATGGGTGAAAACCATCCCGTCAGCAAAGCGAGGCCCTTTTTTCCCACAAGTTGTGACGACATCCAGAGACACACCCGCCAGAGAAGGGTCCGCATCATCCAGGACCAACGGCACCAAAGCAGGAGCAGTCGGGACAATTTTCAAACCGAAGGATCGTGCGATCCGAAGGGAAAGGTCAGTAGCGCCCAGTTTGGGAATGGACAGACCGCCGGTTGCCAAAATCACAGAACGGCTTCGAACATCCCCGGCAGCCGTGCGAACGACAAAGCCATCCGCATCGGCCTCGACATCCGTAATCCGGGTCTCCATCCGTGCTTCACAACCAGCATCCTGACATTCAGACACCAGCATATCCACGATCTGACGGGCAGACCCATCGCAGAACAACTGCCCCTTGGCCTTCTCGTGCCAGGCAATCTGATAGCGATCCACCAACTTCACGAAATCACGCGGCGTGTACCGTGCCAGCGCCGAGCGCGCAAAATGCTTGTTCTGGGACAGGAAACAGTTTGGCCCCGTCTCCAGATGCGTAAAGTTACAGCGCCCACCGCCCGAAATCAGGATCTTGCGTCCGGGTTCGGACCCGTGATCCAGAACCAGTACACGCGCACCACCACGTCCCGCTGTTGCAGCAGCCATGAGGCCAGCCGCACCAGCCCCAAGGACCACCACATCAAATGTCACGGACAGCTCCCGCTCAGAAATCCAGATTCGCATAATGACCGGGCGGCGTAATGCCACTCATCCGGTCAGTCAGAAGGCCGCGGAAACACGGGCGCGACTTCACCCGAGCATACCAGTCCTTGGCGGCCGGCGCTTTTGCCCAGTTCACATCCCCAATAAAGTCCAGCGCCGAGAGATGCGCAGCAGCAGCGAAGTCAGCCATCGAAATGGACGGGCCAGCAAGCCAGGACCGCGTTTCTGCCAGCCAGCCGATATAGTCCAGATGGAAGCGCATGTTGCCGTAACCGGCCCGCAGGACGTTTCCGTCCGGGTGACCACGGCCATACAACCGCTTGTCAACTTTTTCGCCCAGCAGGTTACGCGTCACTTCCTGCCCGAAACGGGTCTCAAACCAGTCCATCAATCGACGGACTTCGACACGTTCGGCAAGCGTACGGCCAAGCAGGGGTGTATCCGGATAGGCTTCATCCAGATATTCGCAGATGACGCGGGCGCCAGGTACGGCAAGCCCGTTCTCTTCAACAAGAACCGGAACCTCACCAGCAGGGTTCAGAGCAAGGAATTCCTCGCGCTGTTCCCACACTCGTTCGATCACGAGTTCACAGGGCAGTCTCTTCTCGCCGAGCACAAGCCGGACAAGACGGCATTGCGGGGAGAGTGGAAGGTGATGCAGGATACGCATTCTTCATGTTCTAAGTCAGCCATTACGCGCTCACAAGAGCCTCCGTCATTGCTTCCATACAGGGCCAACGAATTTTCCGATGTCAGACACCGCATCCGCTTCTCACGCCTCCTCCCCGATGCGCATCCGTGCCCGCGGCCGCTCTTTTCTGGCTCTGGTCCTGTCACCGGAGGCTCCCCTGAATCTCTGGCTGGCCGGCCTAGATCAGCAGGTCGTCCGTTCCGGCGGCCTTTTCAGCGGAAAGCCGGTGATTCTCGACCTCGGACTTCTCTCGGAAGAAACACCGGGCCTACCAACCCTCCTGAAAGACATCCGCAGTCGTGGCGTACGGATCATCAGCATTGAAGGCGGTGATCGTTCATGGCCGGCTGTCGCGGGGTGGGACTGGCCTGCCTCCTTCGAAGGCGGCCGTCCTTCCGGCGAAGTGGAACTTCCCGATCAAGGGGCCGCAGCAGATGCAACGGCCGTCGCGGCGCCCGCAGGCGGGCAAACGCTGATTCTCGATGGTGCCATCCGCTCAGGACAGTGCATCCAGCACATGCAGGGCGACGTGATCATTATCGGCTCCGTTTCATCAGGAGCAGAGATCGTTGCAGCAGGTTCCATCCACGTTTACGGTTCGTTACGTGGCCGCGCGATTGCCGGTGTCGGCGGCAAGTCTGAAGCACGGATTTTTGCATCCAGAATGGAGGCCGAACTCCTTGCTCTGGATGGCTTTTACGCCGTTACGGAAGACATTGACGCTGCGATTTTCGGCCAGCCCGCACAGGTCCTTCTGGATGAGGACCGGGTCCGCGTTTTGCCTCTTCCGCGCTGATCCGGAGGCGGGAACTGCAAGAAAGTGACCTCATGCCACGAAACAGCCCTTATTCCCGTGTTGCCGTAAGGCTTTACTATCCCATAGGATAAGGCATCAGGCGCGGGTTCCGCACAACGGGCGGCATTACGTCACAGAAGCAGTTTTTGGAGTATTCATGGCCAAGGTTCTGGTTGTCACCTCAGGCAAGGGTGGCGTCGGCAAGACGACATCGACCGCCGCTCTCGGCGCCGCACTCGCGCAGAGCGGCCAGAACGTCGTTGTGGTGGATTTTGACGTTGGCCTGCGTAACCTTGATCTGGTGATGGGTGCAGAACGTCGCGTTGTGTTTGACCTCATCAACGTGGTGCAGGGCGACGCAAGACTGTCCCAGGCCCTGATCCGCGATAAGCGCTGCGAAACCCTTTCCATTCTTCCGGCATCCCAGACGCGTGACAAAGACGCGCTGACGTCAGAAGGCGTAGCCCGCGTCATGGAAGAACTTCGCGAGAAGTTTGACTGGGTCATCTGTGATAGCCCGGCCGGCATTGAACGCGGTGCGCAACTCGCCATGTACCATGCTGACGCTGCGGTCATCGTGACGAACCCTGAAGTCAGCTCCGTACGTGACTCAGACCGCATTATCGGCTTGCTGGATAGCAAGACCGAAAAGGCCGAACGCGGCGAGAAGATTGAAAAGCATCTTCTCATCACGCGTTATGATCCGATCCGCGCTGCCCGCAAGGAAATGCTGAGCGTTGAAGACGTTCTGGAAATCCTATCCATCCCGCTGGTTGGTATTGTTCCGGAAAGCGATGATGTTCTGAAGGCGTCCAACGTTGGCGCTCCTGTCACCCTGTCCTCTCCGGAAAGCCTCCCGGCGCGCGCCTATTTCGAAGCCGCACGTCGTCTGGCTGGTGAGAAGATTGAAGTTTCAGTCCCGGTCGAGAAGCGTGGCTTCTTTGACTGGCTCCTTGGCAAGAAGGGTGCGGCATGAGCTTCCTCGCAAACCTCTTCGCAAAACGTCAGCAGACGTCCAGTAGCGCTGTCGCACGGGATCGCCTCCAGATTCTTCTCGCACACGAACGTGGCGCAGGTGAAGAAGGCGAGTCAGACCTGATCAAGCAGCTTCACAAAGAAATCATGGAAGTCATCGCACGCCACGTCGCCGTCGATCAGGACAAGGTCAAGATCAAGGTCGACCGTGGCAGTGGCTGTTCAATGCTCGAAATTGACGTCGAAGTTCCTCAGGAACTGAACAAAAAACGGGCGTCCTGATTTAAAGCCGGGCCGATCATTTTGGCTCGGCCCTTTTTTCTCCTAGCGGCGTTCAGGCCGCATCAAAAACGGAACATGCGCCATGAGCGGCTTTTTCGGTAACATCGTGAATCAGGCCATGGGCGCCCTCGGCGGCCAACTCGGCGACAAGCTGGGCGGCAGCTTTGGGGACATGCTTAAGGGCGAAGGCCTGAACATGCTCATTGCACAGGCCAAGAGCGCAGGCCTCGATGAAAAGATCCATTCCTGGATTGGTAATGGCGAGAACCTGCCCATCACCACGGATGAACTCCGCAACCTGCTGACGAACGAGCAGATCCAGATGATTGTCGCAAAGACAGGTCTTCCGGCAGCAACCATTCTTCCGGCTATTGCCCAGCTGCTTCCTGCGGCAGTGGACAAGCACACGACAGAAGACCAGCTGCCTCCGCAGCAGACAGCCTGAAGGCTCCAAGCCCGAAAAAGCCCTCGATCCAGTCCTCTGGTCGAGGGCTTTTTCGTTTTTAATCCCCCGGTGTCCCGGCTTTGGATGGTGCCCCCTCGGGCAGGGCATTGTAGGCTTCCGGCTCTTCAATCGGGAACCTGACCAGCAGATAGGGCGGAACGCGCCGGTCTTTGCCTTCATTGAAAGACGCCAGCCGGTTCCACTGACCAAACGTGCAGTAGACATAATTGTCGGATGCAAAAATTCCATCCGGCGAAAGAGCGCGCGGGTCCCGCAGCATCATCTTGAAACTGCCATCCGGATCACGCCGCAAGATACAGTCGTGTTCGTAGTTGGTCGTGTAAAGGCGATCATGTCGGTCGAAATCGAGGCCATCAGCCACCCCTTTCTCACCTTCATCCCTGATCGCTGGCTCAAGCGTTGCGTCATCCGAGGAGACATCTGCGAGCAGAGCAACGGGCAAGCTGTAAAGACGGCGACTTGTCAGAGGCGAGAAGTACAGACGCTGCTCGTCCTTTGTGATGGCGATACCATCCACACCACCTGAAACAAGTTGAGGCTTGCCGGGAATATATCGGCGGGGCTCGCCCTCCACGATTGCCAGAAAGCCCTGTTCCGCCAGAATGGCCTTGCTTTGCGTCAGGACACGACGCGCCTGCCCTGTCGCGACATCCACCACCACAAGTCCCGGCTTCGTCCCGAATGAAGAATCCGTTACGAATACCGTGCCTTGGGGTCCATGAGACAAGGACACACGCAGGTCATTCATATGACTGTCCGGCAGAAGCGCCGGCGCTTTCAGGATAATCCTGTGAACAATGGTGTTGGTCTGCGGATCGACACAAATGATCTTGGCAGCCCCTGGCGCCAGCGGGTGACCGGCTCTTTTGCCATCATCAATCGCCCAGATCCTACCTTTTGCGTCCAGCGTCATGCCATGAATGGATACAAGGCAATCTGCGGCCGCGCGGCTGCCGGGCATACTTTCCTCGGCCGAAGGATAAGGAACCACCCTTCCCTTCACGAGTTCACCGAGGGTCGCACCCTTATGGTCAACTGCATGACGCGGAAAACCAACGAAAATGCGACCATCTGGCAGAACCACGACACCCGAAGGCCCTGGTCCATCAAACCGGGCCACCACTTCGAATACACCGGACGGGCCTGTTCCCCGGTCTTCGTTTCCATCAGCCCAGGCGGGTTGAGATACCAGAGAGGATGCAGCGAGAGAGGCGGGCGCAACCGATGCTGCGCGCAGAAAATGACGACGCTTCACTGTTCAAGCTCCAAGTGGTCAGTCAAAGAGCAACGCCTCAACTGAGGGAATGAAGCAACACCAGGACACAATTTTCGGGAATGTTATCAAACTGCAAGAAATTGCGTTGACCAAAACGATACACGACATCAGATTGTCGAATTATCAATACACTCTCGTGAGATCGTTAAATCGTGGCTGTACGCTTTTCTTCCCGACATCTGGGACTCCTTGGTACCACACTTCTTGGCTCCTCCCTCATGATGCCGGTTGCAGGACTATGCGCAGCCGTCCCGACAGCGGACACCCATCACAAAAAAGCCAAGAGCCAGGCAGTCCGCAATGCCGCTCCCGCACACGCCAAGGACGTCTCCGGCGGCACTGAGGCGGTGATTGTCACGGGAACGCGTGAGTTCGGCAAGAAAGCACGGGATTCGATTTCTCCGATCGATGTTGTTTCAAGCCGCCAGATCACGTCAACGGGTCAGCCAACCCTTCGCGATGCGCTCTCCCTCCTGCTGCCGTCCCTGACAGTCCCGACAGCAGGCTTCGACGCTGGCGCCCTTACGGACACCATCGCCCTGCGTGGCCTGAACCCGAACGAAACCCTTGTGCTCGTGGATGGCAAGCGTCGTCATACGACGGCCAATATTTATGCCGATCCGGGGCCGTCTCAGGGCGCAACCCCGGTTGATATCGACATGCTGCCAATGTCGATGATCGACCACATCGAAGTTCTGCGTGACGGCGCATCAGCCCAGTACGGCTCCGACGCGATCGCTGGCGTGGTGAACATCATCACCAAGAAGCAGGACCACGGACTGAGCATGCGCTCCAACACCGGCATCACCAGCGAGGGGGATGGCTTCCAGCAGGGTGTGTATCTGGATGGCGGCTTCAATCTGAATAACCGCGGCTATGTGCATATCGGAGGCGATTTCGTGCATCAGGACCACGCTTTCCGGTCCGGTAAAGACAATCGTACCAATCAGTATACCAACCAGGTGCTGAGCCAGCCCGAACAGACACGTGAGAGCGTCGCCATCACTGCAGGTTACGACATCACCGAGACTGTTCAGGCCTATGCCAGTGCTACCTATGCCCATCGGCATGCGGAATCCTACCAGAATTATCGCCTGCCCTCGACCCTGAGCGCCTATCCCGGATACGCCGCAAAATACCCTTATGGCTATTCGCCAATCCTGGGACTGGAAGAAAACGATTACGAACTGACAGCTGGTTTCAAGGGTATGCTGGCTGGCTGGCACTGGGATCTTTCCACAGTGTATGGCCGTGACTTCGATCGGTTTGATGCTCTCAGCACGATTAACAGCGCCGTTTACAAAGCCGACGGACGGACGCCTACGAACTTTTACAATGCGCAGGGGTATAACAACTCCCAGTGGACGAGCAGTTTCGATCTGTCCCGGAAGTTCAATTTCTCTTTCTGGCCTCACAGCATCAACGTCGCCGGCGGCGCAGCGTATCGCTATGAATCCTATTCCATGGGCACCGGCTCCGCAGACAGCATTGCGGGCACAGGCGCTGACGGCATTCCCGGTACGACAACCTACAACGCAGGCAACTGGTCCCGTGATGTCGCGTCTGGATATGTCGATATCTCTACACACTTGATGAAGAACTGGCAGGTCGATCTGGCAGGCCGCGTCGAGCACTATACAGATGTTGGAAATGCCAAAACCGGCAAAGTCTCCACACGCTACGATTTCAGCCCGCGATTTGCTGTTCGCGGAACATTCAGCAGTGGCTTCCATGCCCCGACACTGGCCCAGCAGCATTACTCCGCGCTTGCCGTCTCCCCAACAGCAGCTCGCGGCCTGATTGCAGCCAACTCCACTGGTGCATTGGCTAACGGCGCTTCACAGATGAAGCCGGAGCAGGCCACAAGCGTCGAAGGCGGCATCATCGTTGAACCGATCCGTAAGCTTCACGTCACGGTCGACGCCTACCAAATTGATCTCCGTGATCGTATCCAGCCAGGCGGAACGATCTACGGTTCACAGGCGTACAAGGCCCTCTATGCAAACGGCTTCCCGCTGCCGTCAGGTTCCGAAAACTGGGGTGCTGGCCAATTGTCAGCTTACTGGTTCGCGAACGTCGCCACGACCCGCACACAGGGCCTGGATATCAATGCAACTTACCCAAGCGAGTTCGGCCGCTTCGGTCATGTGGACTGGGACGTTGCCATCAACCTGAACCGGACGCGCCTGCGCCATCAGGGTACAACCACCCGCGGTGCAAACCTACTGACCATCCCTACTCTCGCCTATCTGACGACAGCCTATCCGCGCTCCAAGATCATCTTTGGCGGTCGCTGGCACTCCCCCAACAACACTTGGGCCGTCGCCATTCATGAAATCCGCTACGGCCAGACGACATCAAACCTGACCTACTATACTGGCCCGAACGCGTTCTCGACCACGAACTATCGTGAGTTCCAGAACGCACCTAAATGGACCACCAATGCGTCTGTAACCTACAACATCAACACCCGCTGGAGTGCAACGATTGGCGGCAACAACATCTTCGCTGCTTACCCCTCCGTTGTGCCAAAGGAAAACCGCTATCTTGGTGCCCCCAAGTACTACATGAGCACCAACCAGCTCGGTATTGCTGGCGGCTATTATTATCTGGATGTGTCTGCGCGCTTCTAAGCCAGAGCGCAAAACGGCGGAGCTCAACTCCGCCGTTTTGCATATCTACAACACTGATAACCCATCCACTTGATGCGACGCTGGAAACTCAGACTTTCCAGATGCCACACAGCGCCGAGATATGACGTCTGCAAAGTGCCAGATCAGGTGCACCACTCTGCTTGCAGGCCAGTTCAAAAGCCTGCGTTTCGCGCGCAGCCCGGCTCAGTGCCGCGACAGACCAACGGTCCAGAGCCTGATTAAAAGCAGCTGTTCGTTTAAAGAAGATTGGCGGCTTGAGCGCTTTCATGGCTTCTGCGCGGCCTTGGCCAGCCTTCACTGCAAGTGCCACTTTCTGAAGCCGCGTCAGCACGCTTAATACCGCACGCGCAACCGCTACGGGATTAGCCCCATCGGCCAAAGCGCGCTCCAGATCCTGATCTGCCTCTGCCCGATGGCCGGACAATGCAGCGAAGACCGCATCTTCGAGAGAACTCCCTCCCGCATCACCCACGCAGTCCTGAACAGCATCAAGATCAAGCCGACCGTTTGGCCCTGCATAGAGAACAAGCTTCTCGATCTCACCGCGAACACCGCTTCGATCTGCCCCCAGCCGTCCCATAAGCCAGGTCAAAGCATCCCGATCAATGGAAACTGCGGCCTGGGACAAAGCATCCGTCACCGTCTGGGATAACGCCCGGCCCTCCTCAGGATAACAGGCAATCGATGCCATTTCTTTGTGCCGCTCGGCAAAAGCACGCAGCGTGGATCGTGACGTAAGGCCGGGTGCCTCAATCACAATTAACGTGTCTGTCGAGACTTCCAGAGCACGCGTCAGCATGGGCGTCAGGGCGTCTGTGCCACTGCGAACCCACACAACACGCCGACCACCGATCAACGAAAGAGCAGTGCCCTCTTCCTCAAGACGATCATGCGTCTCGCGATCGAGTTGGGAGACGCGGAATGGATCGTCCAGCGTCTCTGCAACGAGCCGAACGGCCTGAGCCGCTCTTTCCCGTATTAGCCCCGTGTCTTCGCCATGTAGAAGAATGGCGCGCCATGTTCCGGCATCGGACAGGGCACGGCCAATGTTACGGGCCTCAATTTTCATTAATTGCTTGTGGTGCCCTGAGAGAGACGTCCCGTCGCAGAGGCCGGGAAGCCATCCACGCCAACGCGATCCGTCGCAGACCCGTTATCGGACGGCATTCTGTCTGTGTTGATATATCTCGGCATATCAACAGGGGCCGCATTGGACGGCATGTTATGGGAGCGGAACCAGACGGCGAGCTGCTGTGTGAGACTTTGAGCCAAGGTATCCGCAACACGCCCCTTGGTCGTTTCATCATTCAGCGTCTGAGCAAAATACTGCTCGAAACTGCCGCTATAACCGTCAAGCGTTGTCGCATCTCCCTGCGTGATTAACTGGGGAGACTGCTCTACCGTAAACAACTGCCAGTGCGCTGAACCAGAAACACGGATACGCCCTGCTGTATTGTCCTGGTGAATATCAATGGCTTCACTGTTGGCCCCGGAATTGACCCGCAGCATATAATGCTGAGGATTTTCAGGACCGGCACCTGCAAGATTTTTTTGCAAGGCCAGTCGCAGTTCCTGACCATATCTTCCCGGAATATTCGCGACGTAAACCTGTGCGAGTTCGGCCGAAATATCGGTTTTCGTATCCATCTTGCCATAGAGAGGGGTAAAACCACACCCTCCCAGCAGAAGGAACGCAGAAAGGGTCAGGGAACTGCGACGTTTCACGATCAGCCTGCTACCACAAAATTGACGATCCGGTTGGGAACGTGGATTTCCTTCACCAGACGTTTGCCCTCAAGGGCCCGGGCAACATTAGGCTCAGCCTTCGCCGCAGCGAGAACCTCATCCTTCGGGGCATCTGGTGGCACCTGGATTGTTCCACGCAGCTTTCCAAGCACCTGTACACCAATCGTGACGCTCTGAACTGCAAGCCACTCATCCTGCGCCTCGGGCCATGCCCGATCCACAACGAGTTCACCACCAGGTTCGAGAACCGCCATCATGTCTTCAGCAAGATGCGGCATCATTGGCGCAGACAGCAGGCACAGCGCGGAGGCAGCTTCCCGTCGTGCAGCAGAGAAACCAGCCCCCTCTTTGCCCTGCGCCTCTGCCAGAGCGGAGGTCAACTCATGCAGTCGAGCCACTGCCACGTTCGGCGTGAACGCTTCCAAAGCTTCTGTGACGGCGGCAATCGCACGATGCGTAGCACGGCGCAGATCATCTCCAGCCGAGCCATGCGCACTGTCAATCGGATCAGCCGCAGCCACAGCGGAAACCAGACGATGCAGGCGCTGCCCAAACCGGGCTGCAGCAGCCACGCCAGACGCTGTCCACTCCATGTCACGCTCTGGCGGACTGTCAGACAGAACAAACCACCGCGCCGTATCAGCACCAAAACGCTCAATAATCTCTACCGGAGAGACCGTATTGCGCTTGGACTTGGACATCTTTTCAGAGCGTCCGACCTGAATGGGCGTTCCCGTGTCACGTCGGACAACCACATCACCGCTACGCTCGACTTCTTCCGGATAGAGCCAGTTTGCCCCGTCCTTGTAGCTTTCGTGCGTGACCATGCCCTGAGTGAAGAGGCCATCAAACGGCTCATCCAGACCCAGGTGCCCCGTCTCATGCATGGCGCGGGTAAAGAAGCGCGCATAGAGCAGATGGAGGATCGCATGTTCAATGCCGCCAATATACTGATCGACGGGCAGCCAGCCATCAGCCGCAGCCGGTACGGTCGGCGTCAGCGCATGCGGGCTGGTAAAGCGGGCGAAGTACCAGGAACTGTCTACAAACGTGTCGAACGTGTCTGTCTCACGCGTGGCGGCAGACCCGCAGCTTGGGCAGGAAACATGCTTCCAGGTCGGATGATGATCCAGCGGGTTGCCCGGCCGATCAAATGTCACATCTTCTGGCAGGACAACTGGCAGCTGATCATCCGGAACCGGAACTGCACCACATTTCTCACAGTGAATAATGGGGATCGGGCAGCCCCAGTAACGCTGACGGGAAATTCCCCAGTCCCGCAGACGCCAGTTTACGACGCCATGCCCAACGCCCATGCCTTCAAGACGCTCGATGACTGTTTTCTTGGCAACTGCAACAGTCAGACCGTCAAGGAATCCCGAATTGTAGAGCGTAGCTTCGCCCGAGACTGCCTTCCGGCCAACGCGGAATGTCTCAGCATCTTCACCAGCGGGCAGCAGAACCTGCGGCACGGCGAGATCATACTTATGAGCAAAATCAAGATCACGCTGATCGCCACACGGGCATCCAAACACTGCCCCCGTGCCATAATCCATCAACACGAAATTGGCGATCCAGACAGGCGCCGTCTGATCTGGATTCAAAGGATTGCTGACGCGAAGACCCGTATCGAAGCCACGCTTTTCAGCAGCCTCAATCACCTCTTCGGATGTTCCAAGACGACGGCATTCTTCAATAAATTCAGCCGCAGCAGGATTGGTCCGGGCGACCTTGGCGGCCAGCGGATGATCCGCGGCAATACCAACGAAGCTCAATCCGAACAGCGTATCCGGCCGGGTCGTAAAGACTTCGATACCATCAAGATCAATGTCGAAGCCCGACGGCGGGCTATGAAGAGCGAAACGGACACGTGCACCTTCTGAACGCCCAATCCAGCGCTCCTGCATCGTCCGCACGCGTTCCGGCCAGCGATCCAGCTGCCCCAGCGTATCGAGCAGCGGCTGAGCAAATTTGGTGATTTTCAGGAACCACTGAGAAAGAACTTTCTTCTCAATCAGCGCTCCGGACCGCCATCCTCGTCCCTCGACAACCTGCTCATTGGCCAGAACCGTCTCATCGACCGGGTCCCAATTTACAGACGAATCCCGACGCTCAACCAGACCACCGGCGAGCATGTCCAGAAACAGTTTCTGCTGCTTGCCATAATATTCCGGAAGACAGGTCGCGATTTCGCGGTCCCAGTCCAAGGAAAAGCCAAGACGTTGCAGCGTGCCGCGCATTGTGGCGATGTTTTCCATCGTCCACTTGCCAGGATGCACATTACGTTCCCGCGCTGCATTCTCAGCGGGCAGTCCAAAAGCATCCCATCCCATGGGATGAAGCACCGAAAACCCTCGTGCGCGCTTATAACGCGCTACGACGTCTCCAAGCGTATAATTCCGCACATGGCCCACATGCAGTTGGCCGGAGGGGTACGGAAACATCTCCAGAACGTAATATTTTGGCCGATCAGCCGGAGGCACATCTGGAACAGCAAATACATTCCGCTGTTTCCACTCTGCCTGCCAGAACGGCTCCCGGGACTGAAAATCGAAAGCCGTATGTGTCGTGTCGCTCATGTCTAACTCAGTTACCCTGTTCGCCGTTTTCTGCACGCAACTGGCGGGCGCGGGTCAGGATGCGGGTCGTAATGTCAGACGTGGTCGTGGCTGAAACCGGAGTATCCTGCCATTCGCCGTCCTGAAACACCTGCCGGAATACCGACACGCGAAGCGCGTCAGAACGCATACGGCGGTCAAGCACATACGCAGCAATCTTGAAGCGCTCGCCCTTGCTGGACGGCGGCTGATACCAGTCCGTCAGAATGACACCACCAACTGCGTCGGCGGAAGCCAGCGGCATAAACGAAAGCGTATCGATCGCGCCACGCCACAGATAGGCATTAACGCCGCCCTTGAGCTGGTCAGCGCCACCTTCTGCCCCGCGATCAACGCCGAGCAGATGATTGCGGGGCGCAGTAAGGCTGCTGGGATCGCGAGCGCCGCCACAGGCAGCAACTGTACCGAGGGCAAGAATGCCAACGGCCGTCCGAAGCGCTGAACGGCGGGAAGAGCTGGAAACAATCATCTGCATACGAGACATCATGGTGGTCCTGCGGGCCGGGCCAGGGCCGTCACGGGCATGGAAACAGACTGGCGAAACCTGAATCCGGGCAACATCAATTCCGTGTTCATATCGCGCTCATCCGGTAAGGCCAAGCGCCCTACCTGCACATGAGCGCTTTATAAAAGACCTGTTGAGCTGAAAGCCTGCCGCAGCTCCGCCTTTTTGGCCGCACTCAGATACGGAAAACGACTCAAAATCTTCTCAATTGTCAGATCCGGAACCAGACGGTGCAAATGCTGTCGCACCTGCTGGATTTCCTCAGTACTTTCGCCCTCAAGCACCAGAGCTGCCAGATAATAGACCAGCGTGCTCGAGTAATTGGGATGCAGCCCAGCCATCAGACGTCCCATCTCAATGACGTCCTGACGTTCTCCGCCTAACATCATGACCATCATGAAAAACGGTCTGATCAGTGTTGAAAGTGGAGAATGATACGGATTGTGACGCAGCTTTCCTGCTACCGCGGCCGCCTCAGCAAGGTTTCCATCCAGAACATGTAACAGGACGCGGCATAGCAGCACATCGTGCATGTTATGCATGCTTGAAGCCCCAGCCATAGACTTCTCACACATCCGCATGATGGAACGTGCCAGAGGCACAGATGCCGGATCGTGCATCAGCAGCGTGGACAAAAGAATGGCCATCCCAGGCGCATCTGGCTTGAGATTCACCAACAGGCGCGCAAACTCGATACCACGCCCGAGCAATGCTGTTCCCGCCGCACTCCAATCATTTTCGTAGCGGATCAGGCAGTAGAGCACCTGCATCACTGCCACGGTACCTTCCCGCGGATCTTCGATACCCGCAGCGTCAAGAAGCTGACTAATCCTCGGGAACAGGGCATTGTCCCGCTTCAACAGCAACATGAAAACCCTAGTCGCTTTACCCAGCGCGGAGAGTTCACTATCTGCGCGGTTCGCCGTACGGCGTGCCTCCGCAAGGAGAAGGCCCCACTGCATTGCCGTTGCAGGCCCCATCAGTCCGTTGCTGACTGACATCGGGTCCAGATCCGGCAGATCGTAGTAAGTGCCCCAGACGATAAATCCACCGGCCCGAACATCCAGAACCTTCAGGATAAGCCGGAAAGCATTATCCGAGGCACCGGCCCGAACCGCGCCAGTCACCACATAATCGGCACCGAGGCCACGATACGATGCAAGAGGGTTCGCCGGGTCTGGAACGAAACCTTCAGGCTTCGCCACAATATCAAAAGTGTCGACATGAACGAACAGAAGTTCAAACTGATCGCTCAAGCTGGTCGCGCACTTTAACTCGGCATCTTTCAAACCGTCCGCTGCAAACGGAGACAATACAAGCAGGGAGATCTTTCGGGACTGCCCTGCTGCCATCTGCGAAAGATGAAGCGGCAATGCCAGCATCGGATCTGTACGCTGTGCGCCTGTAGGAACGGCAAGAGTATCGTCGTTGCCTGAAAATAGCACCGAAGCGCCGTCCAGCTCGGCAATACCTGCGGCCCCAATGCTCGGCTCGAGCCCCGCGGCCTTCAGAACACTGGAAATTAACGCTTGGGTAACAGGGCCTGCCACATGCCCCTCTTCCTGCCCAAAGGCTCGCACGGCCTGCTCCGCCAGGAGAACAGCCCTTGCCTGCTCACCGCGACGCAAAGCACTTTGAATCTTGGCCCGCCATGCGGCCTCATTCAGGGCATCAACCTTGAGAAGACGATCCGTAACGTCATCAACCTGCTCTGGATCAGTCAACTCGCGCAGACAGCCTTCGTAGAGCCCGAGAAGATGATGTGAGAGCCGTGCACGCTGCTGACTGAGCCACTCATCCAGCGCAACATCGATTCCACTAAGCTCCCCAAGCAGCACTTCCTCTGGCGCAGGGATACTGTCGATGGTCCTGACACTGGCCGTGAGGATACGTTCAGCGTCCACAGACGTCAGAGCTGGCTTCAGCATAAGAGAATGCCGCTGCACATCTATGATCTCGACGCCCAAAGGGCTCAGAGCGTCCAAAAGACGGTGAATTTCCTGCCGCAATGAAGCGCGCGCCATATCTTCTGGCCGACGACTCCATAGCAGTTCAGCCAGTCGGGAACGGAGGACGGGCTTCCTGTCAGACAGAGCCAGAATAGCCAGAAGCGCGCGCGTTTTACCCCCAACAGGAAGAACACTCTCTCCGGTCAGGGTGCGCGCTTCCATTTGCCCAATAAGCTTGAGACGGAGAAGTGTAGGGTCTGCTTCGCGGGCCTGGCGCACTGAACTTGAAAGCATCTTAGTCATACCCATCAATACCCGCAGTCAGACCGAAACGCATGAAAAGGACGCAGACTATCTCGATCAGATATTCGATGCGAAACCATGGCTAGCAACCCTCAACCCTAACAGCCCTGAAACAGGCGTTTCAAAACGCTCGCTGTAGGAACAGGCTGTGGCATTACCGTCCTCCCTACCCAGGCGCTGATAATGTTCAGCAACCACACCCCATCAGAAGATTTCTTGAAATCTTTATGGAGGGGTCTATTTCGAGGATAGCAATTCTTCACACTCATACATTGAGGCAAAGATATACCACCCAGTTACGTACTACTTTCTCAACCTATCCACCGGATAAGCCAAGACTATGGCACTTCATCAGAGACAGCTTTTGACACAGGCACTTCTGAAAGTTTGATATCAAAAAACTATGTAGACAGGGATGACTGGAACCACAGACAACACGAAAGTGCAAGAATGTTCTTACATTTTCGCCTCCAAATTTAGACATATAAATACGCCAAAAACCCGATAATTGGAAATATGATTTACGTTTTTATGTTAATTTGATAATTAAATTACGGAATAAATAACGTTTCCGCTTCACTGATATCATATTTGGTTTGCAAAATAATAACATTTTTTTTCAATGTTAAGGCTATCCAGAGCGATGCTTGCAGGTGAAAGCATCTTAGGATAACTAGCTCCTCGTGTGTCCGCGTAGCTCAGCAGGATAGAGCACAGGATTCCTAAGGTCTGAATTGGGCGCCATGACAGGAAACTTCATGGTGGATTCACTCAAATTCGGGGAACGCTCTGGTTCACTTGAGCCGTGCCAATCCCGAGCCAAGCTTTCCGCATTGGTTGGAAAGAAGGTGTAGAGACTGTACGGGTGACACCTTGGCCGCTTAGGGGGCTGTGGTGAAGAGACAGTCCAGACCACGAACATGCTCAAGGGCATGGCGGCGAAAGTCGAAGTGGTATGAATCCTGGGGCCGGAGGTTCGAATCCTCTCGCGGACACCACACAATCACAAGAGCCGCAGTAAAAACCCATTTTTTAGGACTGTTTTACAGTTCCTAGGGATTGTTTTACAGCATCCATCCGCTTCATCGCCTCTCTCGCCAGCTTCTCCTGGTCAACGGCGCGGGTGTATCTCTGCACTTCTGACAGTGTCGCATGGCCAGTTATCGCGGCAATTTGATGCGCTGTGCATCCGGCCTCTGCCAGACGTCGTGCAGCAGCTTTTCTTAAGCCGTGCGGGCTTAGGCCATCCGGGAGACCTGCTGCGTCTCGCCATGACTTGAAGCGCATATAGAAACCATTTGCTGTAAATGATTTTCCATTACGACGTTGTAAGAAATTACCATTCTCAGGTGCCTGAACTAGTTCGGTCATCAGATTGGGGTGAACAGGTATCATCAGGGACGTTCCAGTCTTTTGCTGGGTTACTTCAATAATGTCCCCGCGCAGATGCTTCCGTTCCATCCTCACCACGTCACTTCGACGCTGCCCAGTGTATAACAATAACGCCAAGGCTCGACGCTGGACGGACCCGCTAGGCCAGTGATCTTCATATTGCTGGATCTGCTCATCAGACCACGTTTCAGCACCATCAGCCTTTTCTTTGTATCTCTTGAGAGGAATAGCCGGATTATCTGCACGCCAGCCGTCATCGACGGCATAGTCGAACAGCATGCGAAACAATTTAATCCGATGATTTGCTGCTGCCGGCCTATCAGAAAATTCTGCAACGAACCGACGCAGATGTAGTGTCTGAAAATGCTCTACATAATCGTCCGCATATGGCGCTTTTTGTATCGACAGCAACAATCGGCGGTAGTTCGTCTGAGTATTTTTGCCCAAAGACATAAACCGGGCGGATTCCATCCAGAGGTCTATCAGGTAGGCGAGCGTTTTCGGTGCTGGCGGCCGTTCTATTGTTTCCGTTTTCGCCAGAGCCTCCTGATAGGCAAGTAAGAAGCAGGCATCTTCTTGGGCCGGAAGCCGTATAGACTGATGCCCTGGCCTCCGGAAATAAAGTCTGTACTTGCCGTATCGATCCCTAACCTTCTGGATATATTTCAGGCGGATAATGGTCACGTAACGAAACGATCCAAGGGGTTAGTCGGCAATGCAGGCGTAGGAATACTTTGCCGTTTCGTTCCCAGCAGTCCATCCACCCATGCGTCTAGATCCTCCCGTGCCCAAGCTACCCGACCAGGCACGGGAGAAAGTTTCCGGCAATGCGGTGCGACGGCCGTCCTGAAAGATGATTCGGATAGAGCCAAGTATCCTGCTGCCTCTCGGGTCGTATAGAGGCGCTTATCAGTCATGGGTTGTACTCCGGCGTAAGGGAGTTCGCGCAGTGCTTACCGGCGTCTGTCGTGAAGAAATAGACGTCTCCTTCTCCCCAAGGCACCTCGCGATCTGATTGCCGCATCAATCCTTTCTCTACCAGTGAGCAAAGAACAGGATTGGCTCGGTCCGTGTAATAGTAGTCCCTGAAGCCTGCCTTCATAACATCACCACAAGTCGAGCCATGGGCGTGCAAGAGCACGTCGCGTTCCTTGAGTGTAAGTCCCAAGGCAATCTCGTCCGGAGCCGGAAGGCTGATGTCCTTTTCTTTACAGCGTCGGACTGTGATGTCTGCAAATGAGACGTCATCCAAGTGCCTTCGCACTTCAGCCCGAACCTTGCTGGCTGAGGGGCCATATCCCGTACAGCTATCGCCTTCAAGCCACCTTGCGACACATATGGTCCAAGCTTTACGGATGCGTTCGGTTGGCGGTAGTCGCAGTCGGTTTGCGATCAGATGATCCCGGTTCTTCTTGTTGTTGACCACGACAGGTCCTGCGTTCCCGTCGATTTGACCAGATGGCGGATCGATAGCAATTGCCTCTGCGACTGATCGCAGGACAGCAAAGCGCTTCCATTTGCCAGTATCCTTGCCGGTCGCAGCAGAATATCGGCGTCCTGTCAGGTAGTCCCCTTTTTCGATCACTGTGGCTTTAGCGTAATCGCCAGCCCATGAAAGCGGGTATGCGTACCCTGCGAAGTTGGGACGCCAGAACGAAAGAAACGGCCTACGCGCCCATTCGGCGCGGAGATCCACGATGACGTACTGATCCGTATTCTGGGTCATTTCGCGGCATCCTGCGTGGAAGACTTGGCGTAAATAGCCCGGTAGTCTGTTTCTAAAGTCGAAGCCCAGCTGCGCGCATGATGCTCATTGCGGGCACCGACCCAGTTCTTGAATTGGTCGAGGTACTGCCAGCCAACAATGACGAACTTCTCTGGCCTCAATGTCCCAGGCAGTGGCTTGGGCTCAACATCCCTGATCGGGGGCGGGAGTGGCTTACTGCGTCGCATAAGTGTGATCTCCCTTGGGAGTTTCCCGTTTGATCCTGGCAAGAGTGTTGCGCATCGAACGGACATCGCTTGGTGTGGATGGGCTGAAGACAATTCCGCCCGTTTTATGCGTCCATCGCAGGTGGCCGCCGTTGGTGCGGGCCGCTGACCAGCCAAGAGCAGCAGCTTTCTTGCGCAGGCGGCGCATGTCTGAGTGAAGGCCGTTCATACGAAGCGGCTTCCAAGTTCAGTCAGATCCACCTTGATTTTCCCTGCGAAGGACGGTGAGCAGACCGTGGCGACCAGGCGATTACCCAAATAGATATCGTGGTCACATAACGTCTCGCGGACGTCGTCTTTCGCCTGCCGCTCGGCGTCTTTGTAGTCGGTGTAACGCTGGCCGGCGTATGGCCGAGGGCGAACGCCAAGCATGCAAACCGTAAACATCTCCGGCGTTCTTGCTTCAGTGGACATCGCGCCCTCCTGGCAGAAGGTCGGTGCAAAAGCGCAGGAAGCCAGCAAGGCGACCGGACGCCTTTGCGGCCTCAGTGCGCATCAGCATATCTTGCATAGTCTGAGGACCACGCATCGGCGGCTCCGGAAACGGGATGGCCTCTGCCGGCTTCGTGGCGTGCAACAGAGCGACCAGTTCCGCCTCAACAGCTTCAGCCGTTGCGGCATACGCTTTGGCGATGCCCGGAATAGACGCATCAGCAGCTCTCGCGCGTGCATGCACCAGGCAAACGCGCCGCTCACGTGCTTTCTTTTGAACTGCCAGCGGGCGGTCAGACAAATACTCTGCAAACGTCTGATCGGTATGACCACGTAGGAGAGGATGAAGCGGCCTCAGAATTAACCGAGCCTCCAAAACATCAGAATTGGTTGAAATG
Source organism: Gluconobacter sp. GP1 (assembly GCF_032913585.1). Lineage (NCBI taxonomy): Bacteria > Pseudomonadati > Pseudomonadota > Alphaproteobacteria > Acetobacterales > Acetobacteraceae > Gluconobacter > Gluconobacter sp. GP1. Next base: position 30,918 of record NZ_JASGXC010000004.1, on the reverse strand, counting down.
TGAGACTTACCCGCCTCACCTATATGCAATGACATAACGATCTCCATCGCTTTAATACGATAGAAATTTGGTTAGCATTGTTAATCAAAAAGCTTCAAGAAAAAAGTTAGCAACGCTAAGAATGAAATTATTTCTTACTTTTTGAGTCAGCCAAACCCCGCAGCATATCTAGAACGATTTGCTGACGATCTAGGGGAAGCGTTCTCAACATCTGAAGAATTTCGAGTTCGTTCTTAGTCTGTGCCCGAGCAAGTTCGTCAGGTTCATTTCCCGTTAAAAGCCATGTGGTCGTGGTCCCTAATGCCACCGCAAGTGCCTCAAATCTTTTTGGTTTTGGCGTGGCTCGTCCAGTTTCATACTGTGTTACCGCGTTCCTTGTAACACCTATCATGGCCCCAAGCTCTTCGGTCGTGAAGCCTAAAAGTTCTCTTTTTGTTCTGATTCTCTGACCGATGATGACGGCACGAGGATCTACTGGGCGTTTAGAGGGCTGGGGGGTGATGCTCATATCCTCAGTCGTAACGACGTTGGTTAGTATTGCATGCTTAATCTGGTTGCAGATCATGCTTAGTGTTGCTAACCAATAATCATGAGAGATAGAGCCTTAGAAGAATTGATGGAACGACGACGCATGAACGTCCGGATAGCCGAGCGTTGCCAAATCAGCACTGCTGCCGTTTCACAGTGGCGTCGCATTCCCAAAAAACATCTAGAGGCAGTTGCAGCAATCAGCGGGAAATCACCTGCCGATTTACGTCCTGATCTTTTCTCTAAAGATGATGGTCTTCCAGCATGAGCATTCTTCATACCCTCAAGCGTAAGCTTCGCTCATGCTGCCGTCAGCAAGATGCTGTCTCGGCATCTGAGGCGGATTTTGGATATCGGCCCTTCCGGCCGGTCTACCCGGAAGATCTTGTGACAGTTCCTCCGATGCCAGAAGAGAGCCAGCCCGCACAAAAAGTGGAACTGGAGCCTTGGGTTCTTGCTGCGCTGGAGCGCATGGAAAGCATCGGTGCAGCGGAAAGGCTTTGGACGTCTGAGCCTACTCAAGAAGAGATCAGAGCATTTGACTCGAAGTCGGCTGAAGAACAGCTCGAAATCCTTAATACGCTGCTTGCAAGAGTAAATATTCTTCGTGGCAGTATATTTGGAGCATCTGCAAATTTCCAAACCGTCCTGTCTGGAAATGTCATCGGTATTCAGTACCGTGATACGAAGGACGGTTCAGAATGAGAGCTCGTTACCGCATCGTAAGGCGGTTTATGGACCGCTCTTTATTAAGTTCACTGATCCTGTTTTCTAAGACCTCACGCAGCTCTTTCAATACCTCGTACTCCAATGCGAGTAGCGACTGGCCTTCAGGTGAAAATTCCTTTGGCGCCTGGAAAGAAATGCCAAAAGTTGCTTTCCTGTCTCCTTGTTCTGAAGACGCTCTGATTTTAACTTTTACAGTGCCATCATTGGCGCGTTTGAAAGATGCAATCTTAGCAGCCGTTTTATACACGGAATCGTCTCCTGTTGGTTGTGGTGACTACAGGATGAACGATCGTGGTCAGGGACGCGAGTCCTCGACCATAGCGAGAGGAGCGTGCGTATGACACTGCTTTCCCGCATCAAAACAGCGACTCAGATGGCAGTAAAAGCTATCGGCGGTGTAGATCCAGCAGCAGAGGCTTCAAGAGTCAGTCGTGCACGGATCTCTGAATACCAGAAGCGCCATTCTTCCTCGGTTATTCCCGTGGATGTGGCTGTCGCTCTGGATGAGTTTGCCCAGGAACCGCTGATCCTGACGGTTATGGCGCAGCATCTTGGATATGTCCTGGTGCCCGTCCACGTTGGGGAAGGACATATTCCGTCCAGCATGGAACTGGTGGCCAAGCGCGCAGGCGATACCATGACGACGACTGTCCGGATCATGGCGGACGGCGTTATCGATGATGGTGAGGCTGTCGAACTCGAAGCCGAACTTTGCAAGCTGCAGACGGCAGTAAGCCATGGCCTTCGTGCCGTTCGGTCCCGTATCAAGAAGGGATCGCAGCCATGACGATCCAGATCCCAGCCACGTTTGACCGTGACAACGTTCCATCGATGGCATTCCTGAAAGTTTTGCCGGCCGAACAGCGGGGAGTGTTCCACTCTCTGATGGAAGCCCTCAAAGCCGCTCGGGACGTCGTGTTCCGCGTTGGCGGCCGTGCGTTAGATGATGCCCAGGTGGCGCAGATGGCGTGCGAGAATGTCGATGTGCTGCAGCGTGTTTTGCCGGAACTCGAGTTCACCCGCTTCATCCTTCGCGATGAGGACGGGGCGCTTTACAGCCCTCACCTCGTAGAATGCCATATCCGCCGCGAAGAACGCGCTCAGGCACGCGCAGAAAAGCAACGTCGCCTGGAGGAGTTTCAGGAGCGTCAGGACGCAGGCCAATTTGCTTCGGACGCGAGCGTGAAAGTGATGACGTCTCGTGCCAATGCCGCAAAGGGTGGACGTCCTCGCAAGGGAGAAACGGCCGAAGAAGCGCGTGACCGCCGGGAACGTGAAGCCGTTCAGCAGCGTGAAATGCGTTTGCTGTCGGCCGTATCAGGTGGGCGTGTTTCGGAAACTGAAAACCAAAACCAGTTTTCAAAAACGGTTTTGGTTTCCGGGGTTTCGGTTTCAAAACCGGTTTCTAGGTTTTCCGTAGATCTAGAAGTAGAGAAAGATATATCCCCTTCTGATTCTAATTCTACGAAACCGGCTGAAACCGAAACCGAGAAACCGGCTCTTGGGATTTCAGAAGCCCTGATCTCCCAGACCGTCGCCCGCGTTCTCAAGATTGGACGCCTCCCTGACGGTCAGGCCGGTTTTGCCAAGAGCATTTGCGGTCGCCTCCTGCGGGACGGCATCCCGGCTGATGTTCTGGTCGAGGCTGTGAAGCAGCACACCGAGAAAATGGCTCTGAACGGCGACACAGCCTACAAAATGGGCGCTTTTCGCAAGCCTATCGAACGGTTTTGGGCCGATCATCAAGCCGGTGTTTCGACTAACCCAGTGCCAGAACCTACCCCTCGTGAAGAGTGGGAAGACCGTGCGCTGGAGGCTTACGCCAAGGCACAGAAGATCTGGAGTGAAGCCTTTCATCTCCAGCGGGACTACTCAGCCGTGAAGCGCGAATGGCCGGAATTGGCCCAGAAGCATGACCTGCCCGCCTGCCCTGTTGAGCGCGCCGCGTATTTGGACTGGTACCGCCCGCAGGCTCAGGCCGCATGAAAGCACTCCGGCGCGCCCTCGCCTCCTTCACCCATTCTGAATTCATCATGGTCCGCTCTGAACGTGACCAGGCGCAGCGTACTGCCCTGGCACTGGAGCGGACTGTGGCGGATCAAGCCCTGGAGATTGTCACACTCCAGGCCCGTCTGGCTCGGCTCACCTCGAACCGGGATGCCGACGGCCGATTTATAAAGCGCAACCCCACATGAACGTGGAATGCAAATGACTACTGCCGCTGAGGCAACTCGACCAATTGAAGACGCCGTCCCCATGCAGGGGGCTTGGAAAAACCGCATCGCTCTCGCTGAACTGGACCAGGGAAAAGATAGACCACCCATTGAGGTCTTACGCCGTGGAGCTGGCCTCTACGGCTTGCTGCGTTCCGGAACCATCACCCAGCGCCACGTCGATGCCGCCCAGAGGTGGGCGCGTGATTTCGAGACTGGCATTATGGGCGCATCAGATCCTGAGCGCCGTGGATCCGGCGGTGGCGACATCCACGACATGCTTATCGCCCGTTCGGCTGCTGTGGCGCGGTGTGAGAATATCAGACGCAGGCTGGGCCGCTATGCGTCAGATTTGCTGGTGCTGCTTATCTTGGACGGGCTATCGTTTGGAAAAATCGCGGAGTACTACGGGAAGAACCGTCAGGGAATGACAGGAGCTGCCGAGTTACTGCTCGAGCAGTTAGCTGATTACTATGAGAGTTTTTAGGCGCTTTATATATTTATCAGAAATCCACTTATCTTATGTACCTGTTGAGCTTATCAACGAAATAAGCATATATTCTCAAATCAGCTCGATTCCTCAGTGATTCGCATATAAATTTAGCAACAGAAGAATGTCTGTATGACTTTTAAAGAAATAAGTAATGATCAGGATTCGGATAGCAATAGCTTTGAAGAACGCGCTGATCAATTATCCACCAAAGAACTTAGAGAAGAAACTATTGTTGAGGACGTATTTAATACAGTAAAAAAAGAATTGATTTCTAGAGGATTAATATTACTTGAAGGACCTCGTGGATGTGGCAAAACGCACATGATGCGTTATGTCGACTTGGCATGCACGGAAGATGCAACCAAACCCATGGCCGTCTACGTCAGCTTCAATCGATATCTTCGCTTGGAGCCTTTATTAGGTATTAGGTCTGATGCTCTTAATCTCTTCCAAGCATGGGCCCTTGCTCTTCTAGTTAAAGCAACTACGGAAAAAGCAAAAATTCTTCTCAAAAATTCTGATTACGATTCGAAAGAACTGGTTGGAATTTCAATGGACGAAATAAATTCATTAATATCAAAACTTGAACACGGAAAAGAACCGTCAAAAACAGAGGAAAAAATTGCCGAACTATTAAACGTTGACAAGGTATTAGGATATATACGCGATATATGCGGCGCTTCAGGAAGAAAAAGAACAGTACTCCTCCTTGATGACGCGGCATTAACTCTTAGCAAAGACTTATTAATAGAGTTTTTTGATTTATTAAGAGTTTTAAAGGCGCATGATATTTCGCCAAAAGCGTCTGTGTACCCCGGAACAACAGAATACGGACCACGATTTCATGTTGATCATGAAGGCAAGAGAGTTGAAGCTTGGCTTTCGCTAAGCCATCCAAAATATTTGGATGTAATGAAAAACATTGCTCATGCAAGATATCAGCATGCGACGACGCCCATACCTGAAGACATTGATAAAGTGCTCATGTATGCTGCCTTTGGGATACCTCGGGCCTACCTTACCCTTTTAAGAGAGTGGATTGAAACGAAAGATCGACATGGCCAGTCTGCTTTAAATCAAATAATTCGTAGTCATCGTGAAGCACGACTGGCTGAATTCCGATCATTGTCTACAAAGCTTCCAACCTTAGCAACTCTAGTCCGAACGGGAGAAGTAATATTTAATGCGATAATTTCAGAATTAGTAAAACAGAACCGAGAGCTTATCCAAAAACAAGAAAAACAACTTTTAATTGGAATCCCTACTACTGACTTAAATTCCATGACCCAAAGAATGCTGAGTCTTTTAGTGGAGGTCGGCCTCATACGGCAAGAAAGCGAAGTATCTCATGGCCCGGAGCGGTCATACATACGCCTTATGCCCCATATAGGTGCCTTGATCGCCAATCGGGCCTTTGAAGCAGGACGCGGTGGAAGTGCTCGAAAAATTATAAATGCGCTTTCCTTCCCAGACACAAAACATCCTGTGCGACGCTCATTAAATAATCTTGTTGGCGAAAAGACAATATTAGGCCTTCATTTAGATGAGCCGCCTTGTCAAAAATGTGGTACTCTGCGACTCAGTTTAAGTCAAAAATTTTGCCATTCGTGTGGAACAAAACTTCTAAACGAATCTACCTTTGAGCACTGCATGAAAATTTCTTTGGACGAAGTTCCAGGACTGAGTGCTTTCAAAAGAACCAGCTTGAAAGGTGTAGGGCTAGACACTATCGGACAGTTTTTAGCTATGACAGATCCTGGCAGTACCATCCGGCGCTCTCCTGGTATTGGTGAAGTTAGAGCAGGGCAAGTTATTTCCACCATTGAAAATTACGTTGATGAGTTTTTGAGCTAATCATGACAAATAACCCTAATTGGAATAATATAGTATCCGTGCAGGTTGTTCATCGCCCAGATACTTGGCTTATGTTCCGTGAAAATGCTTCAGATCCTCAAATTAGTCCTATAGATTCTTTTATTAAAAATACAAATATTATTAATACACTATATTTTTCCTCGATAGGACCAGAAGATCAAATATCTCCTGAACTAGGGAGTTTAGTTTTACTTGGGTACATGTCGGCTGTTGAAAGCTACTTTCGTGCAATGCTCAGGAGATGTATTCAAATCGATCCTAGTACTAAGAAAGCAGTTGAAATGATGACAATCCCGTACGGTGCGGCTGTTCATCATGAGCCCGGCCTTTTGCCGGAAGCTCTATTTGAAGGGATTTCTTTTGCTGGAAAAAAAGGAGCGATTGATTTTGTAAAAAGTGTTCTAGGAATTAAGGGACATCTGCCTTCTGAGGTCGAGACTACCCTTTCATTCTTTTTGTCGATCTGTGAAATCCGCCATTGTTGTGTACACAGATTCGGTAAACTCGGAAGCCAGAATGCTTTTAGACTTGGGTCAGAACAGCATGCGGATTTAATCGAAAAACCTTTTGAACCAACAATAGATGATCTGCAAAATATTTCAGATATTTTACGAACTTTTGTTAAAACAATAAATAATTGGGTGTGGACTGAGTTACTCAATAGAACGGTTTCATCATCCACGAATACATTCGGGACCCTACCTTGGGAATGGCGATGGTCAAATGATAAAAATATATTTGAAAATTATTATTGTCTGTTTTGTTCGCTAGAAGATAGCCCACCTTCTCGCTCCATGTTCGATATTTATGTTGATTTCGCCACGCATTGTGGCCCTTCAGGTGCACCTTTTCCAGATGAGGAAGAGGAAGAGGAAGAGGAAGCGGATTAAACTAAATAGGCTTACCTACCTTCATAACGTCTCCATTCTATAAGTCCTTGAAAAATGCTACTGGTACACCGGTCCTTGCCACCGGTGGACCATAGTAAACTGTGGTGTATCAAAGTAAGGTACGCAGGACCTTTTGGAATGAGTAAAGTGACAAACCAAGCAAGCCTCAAGCGTATTTTGTGCCGATATGATAGTCCTGAGTGGCTTGGTGAAGTTCTGATGCGCGCAGTTGGAAAAGCAACTCCCCAGTCGATTGTTGATTTAGGCAGTGGTGGAGGTGCGCTTTCAATTGCTGCGCTTGCAAGGTGGAACCCCTCTGAATTATACACCGTAGATCTCGACAAAAATGCAAGTGAAGAAATCATTGGCGCATTGTCACTGTATAAGAACTTATCACATTACCACTTAAATATAGACTTAATGCAAACGCTTCCATTAAATCCGTTTGCATCAATAGCTGGATCAGTAGATTTAGTAGTATCTAATCCTCCATACCGTTCTGCACAATGGAATCCAGAACTTGATCTTATTCTCGAACAAGCAGGTTTTCCTAAACCTTCGACTTTATGTGGAGATATTCCTACTGATCTTATTTTTGTGGCTCAAGCACTCAATCTAGTCCGGCCAGGCGGAAGTGTGGGCCTAATTTTACCGGATTCTATGATATCTGGAAAAGCCATGACACCTTTCCGGCAAGCATTAGTCAAAGAACATCGTATAACGCGCGTTATTCAGTTACCTCGAAGAGCTTTTAAAGGCACCGATGCGCAAACATATGTAGTCGTGCTAGAGCGCGGAAAATCATCTTTGCCTGTACGCCTCGATCGAATTCTCGATAATAATGCCTGGATGCAATCTATTGAAATTAGTATAGACAGCGCATCACTTCGGATGGATCATGGATTTCACTTTCAAAATCGTCTTTTAAAAAAGAATGATCGCAAGTCATTACGTGATCTAGGCGTAGAAGTACGGCGAGGAACACTCAGTTCGAATGAACTGGCACAATCTCCTCACCCTACGTTCCATACCTGCAATTTTCCCCCAAACCTTGGGGCAGGCGTAGACTTACAGGGACCAGAATTAACGCAAGAAGAGACTGGTGTGTGGGCAGAAAAAGGCGATATTTTACTAGCTCGTGTCGATAGAAATTTAGAGCGTAAGATTGCTTTTGTTGCAAAAGGTCAAGCAAAATTATCAGACTGTGTTCTGCGTATTCGCTGTCCTCGTCAATTACAGCAGAAAGTATTAAACGGATTAATTTCAAAAGATGGCCAAGGACAAATTTCAGCCCGTGTCAGAGGTACCGGTGCAAGACATATCAGTGTTAGTGCTCTTCTTGACATCTTGGTTTGAATATTTTTTACGAATCTTTCGTTGACCTGAAACAGGATTGGAGCTTAGATATATACAATACCGATTATGGCATCCATATCTTATCAGGCTTTAAACCCCGGTTGCTAGAATGTTTGTGCGGTATTCGGCTTAGCCGATCAATTCACAGTAATGGTAATGGGTAGATTGTCTCACCTGCGGAAAGCTGTAGAAGATATGGCCGAGCATAACTGGCCATCATGATAATCCGGAATTATATGACAGGTATGATCGGCCATATCGTCCGATAACCCGCCTAAAAGGCAAATTCTCCGTCAGATAATACCTGTTATCTGACGCTTTTTCAGGGTCTCCGCAGGATCGGAAACCTTTATAATTCAATACCTTGTCGGAGAGTTGGGCCAATGGCGCCAGCGACGGACGCGAAAAAGCTCCGTATCTCTGATGACGATCGCCTCGTGAATATGTGGCTCCACAACCGATCCGCGAACACATCCCGCGCCTATCGTGCAGATGTGGATGCGTTCCGTCAGTGGGCAGGCAAACCGCTTGTGGATGTTGTCCTGGATGACCTGCAAGGCTGGTTTGATGGCCTCGTAGGATCAGACGCCACGCGCCGTCGAAAGTTGGCGTCCGTCAAATCAGCTCTGGCCTTCGGGGTCCGCGTTGGTTTTCTGGATGTGGACGTTGGCGCAGCGCTTCGCCTGGAGCGCGGGCGCGATCGTCTCAGTGAGCGGATCCTCACGGAAGAGGATGTAAAGCGCATCATCGAACAGGAGCCCTGCCCGCGAAAGCGGGTCGCGCTCCGCGTTCTGTATTTCATGGGGCTGCGCATCTCAGAGATGTGCGCCCTCAAATGGCGAGACATGACACGGCGTCAACAGGGAGGCGTGGCCTCCGTGTTCGGCAAGGGAAACAAGACACGCCATGTGCTTGTCCCCGCAAAGCTGTGGAAAGAGATCGTGGCTGTGAGAGCAGACGACTGGCGTCCCGATACGCCTGTCGTCCCCGGCCACGATGGGAGCCCGCTTCACTTGAGAGCGGCACATCGCCTCGTGAAGCGGGCGGCGAAGCGTGCCGGATTGCCTGATGCCTCTGCGCACTGGTTCCGGCACGCCCATGCCTCACACGCATTGGACAACGGCGCACCCGCCCATGTTGTCCAGCAGACTTTGGGACATTCCGACCTGAAGACCACCACTCGATACGCCCACGTCCGAGAGGGCGATGGCGGCGGCAATTACCTGAAAGACTGACGCCTCACGAAGCGGCGGCGTCGGCCATTATTGGAGAGCGCTATGAGCACCCGATACCGACGACGCCCCGAGACACCAGCCGAGCTCCGGGCCGAGCATGTGGACTTCTGGACCCGCGCAGCCGAGCGCTACGAACGCACGGCACACCATGCCCGGATGCCAGGAATGAAGATCTGGGCCGCTGCCGAGGCACGTCGCGCCCGCGCAGTCGAGGCCAAGCGCAAGCGAGAACAGGCATGAGCCACAATCCCGACGATTACATGAAGGATTCCGCTGGACGCCTTGTCCCGCGTGCGAACGTGAAGCCTGAAGACCTTCTTCAGGACGAACTGGTCAAGAAGCTCTTCGAGCGTGCCCGCGCCATTCGTGAGCTGATGCGCCAGTTTCGTGAGGATGCGGACAGCGATATCCGGGCTTTTCTGGACCTTCTGGCTGAACAGTATGGAGCCAAGAAAGGCGGTGCGAAGGGCAATCTGACGCTGTCGACCTATGACGGCTGCGAGCGCGTGACCATCGCCATCAGTGACACCATCACGTTCGGCCCTGAACTCCAGATCGCCAAGGAACTGGTGGACAGCTGCCTGACACGCTGGACGGAAGGCGGAAACGCCAACATCCGCGCTGTTGTCACGGATGCCTTTGACGTGGGCAAGGAAGGCAAGCTGAACGTCTCGAAGATCCTGGGCTTGCGCCGGCTCTCGATTGACGATGAGGAATGGAAGCGCGCCATGCAGGCCATCACTGACGCAGTGAAGGTCAATGCCTCTCGCAGTTACATCCGTTTTCACGAACGCGCCTCACCTGATGGCGCGTTCGTTCAGGTGCCATTGGATATCGCCAAGGCATGAGCCTTCTACGGTGCATCAACAACGGTCTGACAGTGCTGGACACCAGCATTGCCCGCGTTCCTCCCAAGACTGCGGATGCGTTCTACGTGTCGAAGGAATGGCGAGGCCTGATGGCCACCGTCCTCAAACAGCGTGGACGCGTCTGCGAGCGCTGCGGCCGCACGAGCTGCCGGATCTTCGGTGATCACATCGTTGAGCTGAAGGATGGCGGTGCGAAGCTGGACCCGAAGAACGTCCAGATGCTCTGTGGTTCGTGCCACACGGCCAAGACGGCGCAGGCCAGAGCAAGGCGAACCGCCAAAAACTGGTGAAAATGGCGGAAAACTAACGTTTTTTCATCTCGACACGTCAAACCATACCGAAATGGTACGGATTGAAGGGGGTGGGTCGGATCTTCAGGCCGGCCCAGGGGGCGTAACCGCGCCAGTCCCACGCGTGAAAATTTTTCCTGAAATTACGAAATGAGGTGCGCACCATCCTGCGCAGGACGGTCCAGAATGTCGAAGAAACCGCCAACAGACTGGGCGGAAATTGCCAACGCTTATTGCGCGGGAAGCCTGTCAAACCGCCAGATTGCAAAGCAATTCGGGATTGCTGAAAGCACCCTGCGCAAGCGCATCGCGTCTGAAGGATGGGAGAAAACAGCCGCGCAAAAGGTGCGCACAACCACTCCCAAAGTGCGCACCACTGCGCACCAACGTCCAGTTGCGCAAAAACGCCTCTCACCTGTCGTTGCGGAAGCCATTCCCGAAGACCTCGAAGGCCGCCTTTTGAGCCTGGCCGAGCGCATGACCGATGAACTGGAAGACATCACGGCGCACCATGGCGAAATCTCGGAAGCGATTGAAATCGAGACCGCTAACGACGAAAATTCTCGGCGGCGGGATGCCATGATGAAAGCCATCAGCCACCCGATGCGTACGAATTCGCTCAAAACGATTGCGCAGACGGTCGCACTTTTGGGCGGCAAAGCTGGTGCCAAAAAAGGCAAGAAAGAGCAGCAGAAAGACGCGGCGGAAAACGCGTCTTCAGGTCGGTTTGCTCCGATGAACCAGCCCAAGCTCGTGGTGAACAATGGGAAGTGAGGGGACGGTCAAAACAACCTCGCGGGCACGGAAAACGACACCAAAACGATCAAGCATCAAAAAAGCGGTTAAACAGGTCGCGGCTATTACAGCGGCCGTTGCGAGCCTCACCTGGTCAACGGCCTGCCCTAATTGGGAACAGCGGATTGTTGCTCGCGAAAGCCTGATCCCCTGCGCACCACTCTTTCCTGACGCTGCCAAGCAGGGCATGGACGTTTTCAACGCCCTGAAGCTCGTCGATGTGATGGGCGAACCAACGATTGGTGAGTCCTGCCGTCCCTGGCTGAAGGATTTCGCGGCATCCTTCTTCGGATCCTACGATCCGGACACAGGCGTCCGACACATCAACGAATTCTTCCTGCTAGTCAGCAAGAAGAACACCAAGTCCACCATCGCTGCCGGCGTCATGCTGACCCAGCTCGTCCTGAACTGGCGGCGGTCTGCCGAATTTCTCATTCTGGCACCGACCAAGGAGGCAGCTGACAACGCCTTTAAACCGGCGCGAGACATGGTCCTGAACGACCCGGACCTGGACGCAATCTTCCACGTCCAGCAGTACAACCGCGTCATTACCCACCGACAGACAGGGGCCACGCTCAAAGTCGTTGCGGCTGATGGTCAGGCAGTCGTTGGCAAGAAAGCCACTGGGATCCTGATCGACGAACTGTGGGAATTCGGAAAGAAACCGACAGGCGAAAACATGATCATGGAGGCCATGGGCGGCATGTCCTCGCGGCCAGAAGGCTTCGTGATCTACCTGTCCACTCAGTCGGAAGAAGAGCCCGCAGGCGTCTTTAAATCCAAGCTGGAATATGCCCGGTCTGTCCGCGATGGAAAGCTGGAAAACAAGAAGTTCTTTCCGGTCATTTATGAGTTTCCCTTCTCTCTTATCGAGGCTGAGAAACACAAAGATCCAGACAATTGGTACATCACCAATCCGAACTACGGGCTGTCAGTCAGTGAGGAGTTCCTTCTCAGTCAGTTTGACCAGCAGAAGGAAGCCGGTGAAGGCCCGTTACGGGTCTGGATGGCAAAGCATCTGAATGTCCAAGTCGGTCTCTCCCTGCGAGAAAAGGCCTGGGCCGGTGCGAAATACTGGGAAAAGTGCGGTGATCCGAACCTGACCCTAAAAGAGCTTGTAAGACGCTCTCGTGTCCTCGTCGCCGGCATTGACGGCGGTGGCCTGGATGACTTTCTGTCCATGGTCGTTCTGGGCTGTGATGAGGAAACTGAAGAGTGGCTGCATTGGCAATGCAGCTGGGTCTTCTGCGATGTCCTCAAGACCCGCAAAGAAGAGGCTCCCCGCTATCTTGATTTCGAGAAAGAAGGCGATCTCGTCCTGGTCACACTCATGCAGGATGACATCATTGAATTGGGCGACATCGCAGAGGATCTCAACCGATCGGGCAAACTTGCCCTGATCGGGCTCGATCCGGCTGGGGTCGCGGAAATCGTCTTTGAGCTTCGCCGTCGCGGAATCGAGGAAAGCCAGATCGTCGGTGTCAGTCAGGGCTGGAAGCTCACCGGGCCAATCAAGACCCTGGAGCGCAAGCTGGCGGACGGGTCTTTCCATCATGGTGGCCGTCCCATCATGGCCTGGGCGGTTGGCAACGCCAAAGCCCAGGCACGGGGCAACAATATCGAGATCACCAAGCAGCTGGCAGGCGGAAAGAAGATCGATCCCCTGATGGCCACGTTCGATGCCGTGGCCTGTATGTCCAAAAACCCGGAGCCACCCGGACCCAAAAGCATTTTTGACCGTGAGGACCTATGGGATTCCTGAACACTATTTTCGGCGGCTCTCAACGTCCCCCCTCGGAACGGATCGAGCGTGTCTTGCCGCCCGTGGTGGCCCAGAGCCTCGAAAATCCCAGCACGACTCTTTCTGACATCGGCAACTGGGGTGAGTTTCTGGGGCTACCAGGCACCAATGATGACTGGATGCCGCCTGTCAGTGAGCGCACGGCCATGGCCTGCTCGGCGGTCTATCGATGCGTGACCCTGGAAGCCGGCGTCATCGCGGGTCTGCCGCTCAGGATCTATCGCCTGTCTGCGGACGGGCAGCGCGAAGAGCTGCCGAACCATCGTCTGATGCCACTCCTTCAGACTGCACCTTTTCCAGGGCGGGCTCTTACGGCTTTCTCCTGGCGGGAGCTCTGGGGCGTGAACATGCTGCTCTGGGGCAATCATTACAGCGCGATCCGCTACGACAACGCCGGCCGCGTTATCGGCTTCGACGCCTATATGCCCTGGCAGGTTCAAGTGGTCAGATTGCCTGGCAAGCGTGGCATCAATTTCTACGTTTGCACGGATGATGACGGCAACAGCGAAGTGCTGCACCAGGAGGACATGCTGCACATTCCCGGACCGGGCTTTGACGGAATCAAGGGCCTGTCCCGGATCCAGTCTTTTGCACGCGGATCGGTCGGCCTGGCACGCTCGATGGAAGAGCGCACAGGGCGTGTCCATCAGAACGCCTCGATGCCGAGCGGTGTCATGCAGGTGCCTGGGAAAATGTCTGATCCAGCTTTCAAACGGCTCCGCCGCCAGCTGGAAGAGGCTCACACGGGCGTGGCCAACTGGGGCAAAACGGTCATCGCGGATGAAGGGTCGAAATACACGCCCTTCCAGCTCTCGCCGCAGGACCTCCAGACCATTGAGGCCAGACGCTACCAGGTGGCGGATATTTCCCGTTTCTTCGGCGTCCCGCTTCACCTGCTGAATGAGACGGACAAAACCACGTCCTGGGGCACAGGCCTCTCCGAGAACACGCTGGCATACCTCATCTTCTCGCTCGATGCAGATCTGCGACGGATCGAAAGCGAGCTGAATTACAAGCTGTTCTCCGGCACGCGTGTGTTCGCAGAATTTGACCGGGATGGCTTGCTGTCCATGGATCCGGCCAAGACAGCGTCGGTCATGCAAAGCGAGATCTCCAGTGGTGTCAGCACCATCAATGAGGCGCGCCGGAAAAAGAACCGACCACCCGTCAAGGGCGGTGACACGCCACTAATCAACAGCACCAACGTGCCGTTGGCGACACAGGCAGCGAAGGGGCCGGATAATGCCCCGCCTGTTCCTCAACCTTCACCAGGGCAACAGGAATGAAACGCTATAATGCCCAGGCCGGCCGGTTCTCAAACCGCGCCCTCCTGGCCTTTACGCAGGCAGGGCTTCCCCAGACCCTGACCAGCCGGCCACGTGCAGACGGGCAACCGGCCGAGATCCTGCTGTATGACGAAATTGGCTTTTGGGGTGTGACGGCCAAGGACTTCGCCAACCAGCTGGCGCAGGTCGGTCCCGGCCCCATCAACTTGCGCATCAACAGCCCAGGCGGTGACGTGTTCGATGGCCTGGCCATCTATGCCTCGCTCAAGCAGCATGATGGCACGGTCAATGTCATCATCGACGGTCTGGCAGCCTCGGCGGCCTCCTATATCGCTTTGGCAGGCGATACGGTCATGATCGCACCAAACGCCTTCATGATGATCCACAATGCCTGGGGCCTTGTCGTCGGCAACAAAGCGGACATGACAGCCACGGCCGGTGTCATGGCCAAGATCGATGGTCAGATGGCGGCCCTCTACTCCGGAAAAACCGGCCAGAGTGTCGAAGAGATTTCCGCACTGATGGATGCCGAGACCTGGTTTACGGCCGAAGAGGCCAAGGATGCAGGTCTGGCAGACGTCATCGTGAATGATGACCGCACGACCTCGCCATCCGCCAAGATCGATCTGACACCTGATAAAGATGTCCTCGCACTGGCGGCCGATATGGCGCTCTGCTCGCGTCGGCGCATGGCCCGTCTGGCCGAGGCCGAAAACACCCTCTGACCATGCTCTGACTGACCTCCAGGGGAGGCAGGATCAGACATGACTTTACGGTAGCGCGCCGCACAGGCGCAGCATGCCCGTTTCCTATCTAAAACAGGACATTCCATGCGTTCCAAGGAACTACGCGCCAAGCGTGCGAAGCTGATTTCTGACGCCCGCGCCCTGATCAACGGCGAAACCGTCACCGCAGAACAGAACACCCAGTTCGATGCCATGATGACCGAGGCAGATGAACTGAAGGCCCGAATTGACCGCATTGAGGCAGCAGAACTTGCCGAGGCTGAACTGGCTGGCCAGATCGCTGCCCGTGGCGAAGACGAAGGCCGGGGCGCTGACGAACAGCGTGATCGTGAAACACAGGAAGTCCGCGTCTTCGGGGCCTGGTTGCGTGGCGGCATGGACAACCTTGCTGGAGAGGACCGTGTCTTCGCACTTAACCAGGCGCGTCTAGGCACTGAGTTCCGTGCAGCACAAAGCACCCAGTCTGGCCAGGCTGGCGGCTATCTTGTCCCGCCACTTTTTGCTGATCAGCTTCTGGTCGCTCTGAAGAGCTACTTCACGGCACTGGATCTGTTCGACGAAATCCCCACCGCATCAGGTGCACCGCTTCCTTGGCCAACGAACGATGACACATCCGCCCGTGCGAAGATCATCGGTGAAAATACCACGATCAGCACCAGCGACCTGAAGTTCGGCATCTCCAACGTCCTGGCCTATCTGTACGCTACGGATGCCGTCCTGGTGCCCTGGACGCTGATGCAGGATTCCTTCCTTGATCTGGACGCCTTCCTGCGCGGCGCTCTGGCGACGCGCTTCGGGCGCACACTGGCAGATGATCTGACGGTAGGTACCGGCACGAATATGCCGCAGGGTGTCTGCACGGCCGCAGGGGTAGGCGCTACCACGAGCACCGTTGCCGTTGGCTATGACGACATTCTCGACCTGCAGCACAGCGTGGATCCAGCCTATCGTCAGGGCGCTTCGTTCATGTTGAACGACATGACGTTCAAGGCTCTGCGCAAGCTGAAGGACAATGAAGGCCGTCCGCTCTGGTCTCCATCCATTGCTGCTGGCGCACCGGACATGTTCGCGGGCTCGCCTCTGAACATCAATCAGAGCATGCCTGACATCGGGGCAGGCAATAAGGCCATGCTGTTCGGTAACTTCAAGAACTACAAGTTCCGCAACGTGAAGGGCGTATCAGTCGTGCGCCTGAATGAGCGCTATGCCGACGCTCTCCAGACCGCCTTCTTCGGGTATGCCCGCTTCGGCGGCGGCCTGCCGGGTGCCGGAACGGCCATCAAGGCGCTCCAGACAGGGGCAGCTGGCGGCGGCAACTGATCTCAAGCAGGAGACTGATCGATGAGAAGCATAGCCCTCGGGTCAGCTCCTGCCTTGGTGCCTCTGGCCTCACTCGATGACCTCAAGGCAGATCTGGGCATCACGGATGCCCAGTCTGACACAGACTTCCAGCGCTTCCTTCTGGATGCGACTGAGGCCGTCCTGGCATTTATTGGGCGACCTCTTCTGTATCAGACCTGGCAGGACCAGATCTTTGTGCGGCCTTTCCCGCGCACGCTGTCTCTGCTCCTGGGCGTGTATCCCGTTCAGAAAGTGACAGCCGTCACGCGCAACGGAATAGCGCTTGCACAAGACGCGCTTGACGATCTGGTCATCGATGACGATTGCGGCGAGGTGTTCCGGCCCGATGTGTCTCATCCTTTCTGGCCTCCGGGGCGATATCTGGTCACGTATGAGGCTGGCTATAGGCTGCCAGGCAAGAATGAGGACGGCACGGCGGATCCGGGAACATTCCCAGGTCCGATTGCGCTGGCTGTTCGGCGCGTTGCCGCAGCGGCCTATCACGCACAAGGCCGGGATCAGGCTCTGAAGTCAGAAAACGAACAGGGTGTCGGATCCACAAGCTGGGTCACACCCGACCCGGCCCTGGGCGGCCTGACACCGGAAGCCGCAGGCCTCGTTCAGAGCTTTCGGGCGGTAAAGGGCACCTGATGAGCTACAGAGCAGACCGACGACGACGCCAGATCCGCAGCAAGGGGCGCCCGATGCGCCTGGTGACGGCCAACAAGATCAAGTCCGTTGAACTGTTGGGCTATGCCCCGCCGCCTACGGCCGCCACGATCGATGCGACATTGCCGACCGAGTCATTCATTGCCCAGATCCTGAACGATGAACTGTCAGCAGCCGGCTACGGGCCTCCTCTCAAAGGAGACCGCCTGTTCGACGGCGTGCGCGAATACACGCTGACGGATGCGTCCCCAGTCTATGACGGGGCAACCCTCTGTGGCTGGGCCCTTATTACAGCAGGTGGAACATGACCTCTCCCGTCGTCTGGCAAGACGCCTTTGACCGCGCCAAGGCTGCGGGGGCTGCCCTCGGGCTGACAGTTCTGGATGCCCTGGAGCAACAG
>NZ_JASGXC010000004.1:8136-13392 GCF_032913585.1 Gluconobacter sp. GP1 | reverse complement strand
TGATGGACCTTTCGTCCTGTTTGAAGTGGCAAGCGCTTCTGCCGATCGCTTCGGCGCTGGTGAGATTGTCAATGAAGAAACCGGCCAGATCTGGCTGCACCTGATGGTCGAAAGCGGATCCGGGGCACTCTCAGCCATCACCATGCGCAAAGCGCTCTCGGTAGCCTTCCGCGTCCCGGTCTCCCCGCTGCCGGAAGGCCTCTACTACGACGGCCAAGGTTTTGACCCTCCAGATGCTGATGACAAAGGCAACTGGTTCCGGTTCTCGCTGATGGTGGACTACCGCTACCAGGACCGCGTCCTGACAACGCCCTGAAAGGGACTTTCATGAAATACTTTGCTCTTCTTGAAACCGCTGCGGGCTCGAATGCCTATCGCCTGGGCGCATCAGAGATTGCGGCAGACAGCACGTCTGACGCTGTCGCCATTGCCGCCAAAAGTGCGGAACCGGGCTGTCGTGCAGGCGTGTGGCCCTATCAGGCCGTGTCCGGTCAGGCTGCTCCAGTTACGCCTGATGAGGCTGAGTCCGGCAAGCTCTACAATGTTCTGGCGCAGGCTGATGGCGCTGCAAGTACCTTTACGCCTGACGGCCAGACGCTGGGGTCTTTTGGCGCTGATGCCGCTGGCATGTGTCTCTCTCTGCAACGGTTTTTCAATTACCGCCTGGGCCTCATCCCGACGGATGCCCAGCCTGCCGCGCAGCCGGCCACACCGGCTGTCACGTCCGGCAGTGGTGGCACGGTCTCGTCCGGGACTACGCCTGTCAGCTCAGGCTCCACAGTCAGCTCTGGCGGAACCGTCTCCGGGGGCTGATCCGCCCTGATCTTCGATCCATTTCACAGTCGCCTCGGGCGGCTTTTTTTATGAGGGAAGCATGCCTTACACAGGGGCGACGGCCGGTTATGCCGCCGGCGAACAGACCAATACCAGCAAGCTGGACTATGCTCTGGAGACCACATTCAACGTGGCACCAGGCGGGGCATACCAGCGCCTCCGGATGACGGGCGAAAGCCTCGCCGTTCAGGATGGTGTCGCCACGCCGGATGAGATCAACGATATCCCGGAAGATGCTGAAACCGTTCTGACCTCACGCTCAACCCGAGGCAGTATCAACGGCGTTGTCTCTTACGGCACCTATGACGATCTGCTGGCCGGCGTGCTGGGCGCTGACTGGGTTTCAGTAGAGCGGTCTCCCAATAATGATGCGTGGGTCGCTGCGGTCAATGACGTCACAGCAGCAAACCTTGTGGGCTATAGCTGCGACAGCATCCTGATGAATAATTTTGACGTCTCCGGCGTTCAAAAGGCTGGCGTCGTTCAGATTGTTGATCAGACCAAAAATTTCAGTATCTCTCTGCCCTATCATCTGCTGCTGCGTGGGGGCTTGGGGCCAACGCTTGTTGTTCCCCTCCACAGTTTTGATGCGCTTGTAGGATCAGGCACGACTTACGCCCTGAATAAAGACGCGCAGGTCACGTTCAACAGTCTGGTCAATGACAAGCTGGGAAAGACCTTCACTTTCCGTAAAGCCCTGGCGGGACAGTGGCAGCATTTCACCGGTAACATGGTCAGCCAGGTGCAGATTTCTCTGCAGCAGGGACAGGCCCCAACCATTCAGATCGATGTCGTGGGCTCTGACATGAAGGTGTCCACTGTCGATGTCTCTGGCTCCGTGAACGCAGCCACGTCCACTGCCATCATGAATACGGTGGATGGCTTTCTCGGCTGCAAGATCTTCGGAACAGCACCTGCCGGCTGCATTCGCAGCGCCTCGATCACCCTGTCGCGTAATGGCAATGCCCAGGACACCGGCATGGGTCATGTGGGCGCGTGTGGCGTCCAGTTCGGTTCGCTCCAGGCCCGGATGGAGATCCAGTATTTCTTCAAGGACTACACGCAGTTCCTGGCCTGGCAGGCTGGCCAGAAAGGCGTGGTGTCTGTTTCGATCCAGGACCAGTCTGGGAACGGCTATGAGTTCCTGATGCTCAACGGGCGGATCTTCAATCCGACCAACCCGATCAGCCAGAAGAACAGCACCATCGTTGCCACCGTTTCCGTGACCGGAAACCCGCTTCCTGGTGGCGGCACGTTCGGCATTCGCCGGATCGTCGCAGGCGTCTGATTTCCGCCGTCTGACTGAGTTTTCGCGCCGCCTTCGGGTGGCTTTTTTTATGCCCAGAGGGTCGAAGCCCGGCCCTCTTTTCTTTTTGGAAAAATGAACATGGCAAAGCTGTCTGCCTTTTCGCGTAATCCGTCCAAGGTTGCCCAGGGTGACGAAATCGAAGTCGGCCCGGAAGGGGATACTTTCTTCATCACTACGCGCGGCTTTACGCCAGCTTATCGCGACACACTCTATGCACTTCGCCTAGAAGCGGCACGGGAATTGAACCGCTCGCAGCGTGTTGGGGCGGGTTTCTATGCGCCGGATGCTCTTCCGCCTACGACGGACGATGTCTGTCAGGGAAAGGCGATCGCCCGTGAGTGTGTTCTGGGCGTGCGCGGCCTTGACGGTAGCGATGACCAGCCGGTGAGCGTGGATGATTTCCGCAGCATGTTGGAAAGCGGCGATTATCCCGCCCTGACAACCCTTGCCATCATGGCCGCGGGCAAGGTCGGCAGCGAACGTGCAGAACAAGCCAAGGCTGCTGCGGGAAACTGATTGCGGCACTCCAATGGGAATTGGAGTGGGGTGCCTATGTCGGGGACAACGAAGTTCCCGACATTCGAGAAGCGGCACTGGAAGTGCGTGTTCTTCCCGATCCCTGGAACGAAATGCCCTGGCGGGCGTGGCATGAACTCCAACATGACCGCGCTTGGATGACAGACGGCATTGGCGCATCTATGGGAACAATCTCCATTGTCTCGCGTCCAGGTCCAATCTCGTGGATGGCGATTGACCGGTGGTGTGATGTCAACGGCGTAACAGCCGAAGAACGCCCGTATGTTCTGGATCTCATTCGAGTGCTCGATGCAGTGTTTCTCAAGGATCGAAACAGCACGATCACGCAGAACCTTCAGACCCTCATCAGGAAATGAGCATGGCCTCTCCCCGAAGTGTGGCCCGAAATATCCGCCTATTTCGGGACCGGGCGCTTTCTCCGGCTGCTCAATCGGCGCGGCTTGCCGCTGTTGCCATTCAGGTCCGCGATCAAGCGGTCCGTAGTGGCGATGCTCCTCCGCACTGGACCACGAACGTGGATGGCCGGCAGGGCGCGCCAGAAAGCTCCGTCCGCCCTGAAGGATTCATTCTCTATAAATTCAACGTTATGGGCCTAGCAGCCAAGGCTGCGCTTCAGCTCTGCAAGGAGCACTCTCCAGTTCGTTCGGGACGATACAGGGACAGTTGGGTCGTTGTGGTCGATGGGAAGCCCTGGACAGGCGATGTGGCGGACGTTCCTGATGGGATGGAGGTCATGATCGTCAATCCGCAGCCTTATGCGCGCAAGATTGACACGGGTGCCATGAAGAAAATGAGCGTCCCTCCGGGCATCGTGGAGGCCGTTCGCCAATCCGTGCAGCGAAAATTCCCGACTGTTAATGCCGCACGTGCCTTTGTCACGGTGCCCTCTGGTCTTCTGGAAAATGCACCTTACACCCTGCGTCGAAATGGCAGAGGAAAGGATCGCAAAGCTGGAGGTGTTATTACTTACCCGGCTCTGATTTTGATCAGACGACAATGAGTCATTTGTCGCAATCAATAGTCAGTTCTTTCCGCACGCCATCATTATCCGTGCTGATGACTTTATAGCCCGTTGGACATTCCTTGTTGGCGCGCTCGTAGCAAATTCTTAATGGCGCAGCCGTTCCACACCCGATGATGTGATAGGCCCCGCCGCCCGGTTTCGGGACGCTCGATGCAGTCGTGCAACCTGTAAGAATTGTCGCAATGGCAAGTAATAAGATTCTTTTCATTTTAACCTCTGAATGACGCAAAGGCGTACATTATGCCGACTGTAGAGCAGATTGAAATTGCCTATGGCAGCCAAATTGCGTCTTCTGCTCAATCAGATGCGGATGCTCTCGACAGGGTTGCAGACGGCTTGGATCGGGTCGGTGAATCTGTCGAAGTCACTGATACTAAAATTACCCGGACCTCCAAGACAGCAGAAGGCTGGGTTAAGAGTCTGGATGCAGTCACAAAATCAGCAACAGCCCTGCAAAAGGCGCAGGATAAGCTGAGTGAGGTGACGGAAACCGTCAACGAAGGTGTCCGCAAAGGCGAGGTAACGCAGGCTGAGGCAGCTCGGACGATTGATGCGCAGGCCGCCAAGGTCAAAAAGCTCTCAGATGCTCATGACACAGCTGTAAAATCAGCAAAGGGTGCTAGCAATGCCCTTCAGGACACGACCGACAAGGTCAAACTGTCCGGCTACCAGTTCGGTATTGTGGCTGATGAGGCTCACAAGTTTTTTGATCAGGTCATGTCTGGCGGGTCTGCCTTGAAAGCAGCCTTTTACCAGGTTCCGAACATCGTTCAGACGATGGGCGGTTTTGGTACGGCTCTCAAGATTGCTGGCGGGTTTCTGTCTGGACCAGGAGGATTGGCTGTCGCGGCTGCGGCGGGGGCTGCTGCCATCTATAAGGTGGGTTCGGCTGCCGAGGCGGAACAGGAAACACTGGCGACCCTGTCGCAGCACCTGCGGGCAACGCGCGATGACTATACGGCCATGGCTTCCTCAGCCGAGGCGGCGGCGCGCCAGCTCTCCTCCGGCGGCGATCTGTCTCTGGATGACAGCCGGTCCGTTACCACGACTTTTGCGTCTGTGCCCACGATTGACGGTTCCAGTCTCCGGACGCTGTCAGCTGAAGCGCGGGATCTGGCCGAAGTCATGGGCGAGACGGTTCCAGAAGCTGCCAAGACCATGGCAGATGCCTATGCCGATCCGGCCAAGGCAGCCCAGGACTTTGCCGACAAGGGTTTGCTCGGGATCCATCAAGGCCTCGTCAGCCAAATTGAAGATCTTCAGAATTCGGGCAACCGCCTTCAGGCCTGGCAACTGCTGATGCAGCAGGTCGGGACGGCGACATCTGGCGCAGCTCGTCAGGGCCTGACGCCGTTCCAGCAGGCCTTGCATGACCTGAAAGATGCCTGGGCAGCTCCGCTTGCGAGTGCCAAAACGTTTGTGGATGAAATCGGTGACGGCATTGTAGCGGGTGCCACAAAGGGCGTTCAGGCTCTGGCCTCTCTGGGCAATGAACTCCAGTCAGCCAAAAAATGGATGGACAGCTTTCAGCCTGCGCACGTCGCCTATGAGG
>NZ_JASGXC010000004.1:1491-8126 GCF_032913585.1 Gluconobacter sp. GP1 | reverse complement strand
GGTCCGCTTCTGGGGTCTCGGGACTGATTGACAGTGTTGGTTCCCAGATCGGGGCCAGCTCTGATGTCATCTCACTGGCGCACCGGATCCAGCCAGTGGAAAGTGCCACGGGCCAGTACAAGAATGGTCAGGTCGTCACGTCTTCTGCTGGTGCGATCGGAGCCATGCAGGTCATGCCGTCCAATGCGGCCGGGAATGATCTGACGGACCCGACCGGCAATGTCACAGCAGCCGAGCGGCTCCTGGTGCATCTGTATGACAAGTACAACGGCAACCAGCAGCTGGTCGCCATGGCGTATAATTGGGGTGAAGGAAACGTCGATCAATATCTGAAGGGCGCAAAATCAGCCCCTCAGTCTGTTATGGACTACGCGCAGACTGTCACTGGCGGGGAGGTTTACGGAGCCACAAAGGCAGCCAGTCTTCAGACCAGTGTTGATGATGCTCTGAAGACATCAGACGGGTCCACGGCTTCGCAGGTCACAGATCAGACGAACGCCATCAAGATGCTGACGTCTGCCCAGCAGGCACTGGATGACCTGCACAAGGCCGGGAAAGTTACAGATGCCGATTATGCGGCATCAACGCAGGATCTGACCAACCGCCTGATGACCCACAAGGGCGCGCTAAACGAACTGAGAGACCCGCTTCAGGAACTGGCGCATCAGCAGGAGCAGGCCACGGATGCGGCCTGGGCCGGTACGGCTGCGCAGAAAGCTATGGTGCAGGTTGATCAGCAGGTCGAGGAAGCTGCCCGCAAGATGGGCCAGGCCCATGCGTCCACGGCGGATATTCTCGTCGCGGAAGCACGGGAACAGCAGATCCTGACGGGACAGTTTAACAGCTCTATCGACGCGATGGATCGCAAGTCGGCTGCCCAGAATTCGCTGCTGTCGTCCTATGATGCCAGCAAGGGCAGCCTGGACGATTATCTGCGCTCTGTGGAAGCCTCAGACACTGTCCAGGCAACCTCCACGGCCAACACGCAGGAACAGGCACGCCAGACGGCAGTTCTCACGGATGCTCTCAAGCGGCAGGCAGAGGCACAGGCTGATATCACCACGGCGCGCAAGGCTTACGGGCAGTCTCTGGATCTCCAGTATATTCAGGCAGAGACAGCATCACTTGGGCAGAATTCTGATGCGGTATCTGTGCAGATGGCCGTTCTAAAAGAGCGGAATGCTTTGCTGCAAAATGGCTCTGATCTCACGTCCAAAGCCTCGCAGACCGATCTGGATAACGTTGCGGCGATTCAGTCGGCCACGAATGCCTACCAGCATCAGCAGGACACGCTGAACGAACTGACCAGTGATATCTCGTCCGCAGCGGACACGCTGTCGAGCAGCTTCACACAGGCCCTGGTCAACGCCTCAAATGGTGGGGTGACGTTCAAGTCTGCCATGCAGGGTGTGGAAAGCCAGCTGATCTCGATGATTGCCAAGCTGGCGCTGATCAATCCGCTTCTGAGTGCGATCGATGGGAAAAGCCGGACAACACTGGGGGACGTCTCTTCCATTCTGTCCGGTGGAAGTTCTTCCAGCTACACGGCACAGGATGATGCGGATGCTCTCGGCGGCCTTGGGTCGGCGGGATCGGCTTCGAGTTCTCTGAGTAGCGCGGGCGGTTCAACGTCCTGGCTCTCTTCCGGGCTTAAAACCAATCTGTTTGGAACTGCCACGGTCGGAAACCTGCTCGGTGGTGTCGGTGGCGGGTTCGGGATCGGCTCTGCCCTGTCCGGGATTGGCGGTGGCCTGAAGAGCAACGGCACGATCGGGAGTGCCGTGGGTGCGGCGGCGGGTGCGGCGGCCGGGTCCTTCTTTCCGGTAATCGGTACCATGCTTGGCGGCCTGATTGGCGGCGGTCTGGGCGGCCTTTTCGGCGGCATGTTCGGCCACAAGAAAAACCCGTACACGATCGACCAGGTCATGACGACGGATGGTCAGCTGTCCCTGGGCAAGACCTGGAATCAGGCCCAGACCGACCAGATCACGGAGCAGCTGAAGAGCGACATTACGTCCTTCAATTCTGTTCTGTCCTCTACCGGGGTAACGATTGGCGGCGGTGATGGCGGTTTGCTCGGAACGGTTCGTGACGACAAGAACAACAAGGACAAATCCTTGCAGTCTGTGTCGCTGACGGACCTCCTGAAACAGGCGACCTACAGCACGTCAGATACGACATTCAATCAGGCGCTTCAGCAGGGTCTGCCGAGTGATGCGACCTCCGTGTCGGATTACACGACAGCAATCCAGAACCTGAAGACCATGGCTGATACTGTTGATCAGCTCGGCGTCGCCGTCTCGAAGTTCAATTCGGACGGCACCGTCACGGTCAGCAATTTCACTCAGGCGACCGGGGATCTGAAAACAGCTCTGGACACGGCGCTGGATGGGAAGACCCTGTCCACGTCCGATCTCCAGACACAGATCTCCACTGTCACCACGTTCGTCAATTCGACCATGCCGGATCTGCTCAAGGCCACTGTCTCCGGGCAGCAGTCCTGGGTGGATCAGATGGCGACCTTGCGACAGACCTATGAAGCGGCTGGCTCCCAGGCTGTCGCCTATGGTCTGGATGGAACGCAGCTCAACGCCAAATTCAGTGCGCTGTATGAAACGGGGTATGCCCAGCAGCTGGGGACATTGCGGGATTCAGACACGGCTGTGAACGCGCGTTACCTGACGGCCACGGGCGATGATGAGGGGGCAGCCCTTTTGACGTTCGATACTAGCGCGGATCAGCAGCGCAAGGCTCTCGCAGACAGCTGGGAGGCATTCCTGGGCGATTCCTACAAGTCGCAGCAGGAGTACATCAATCAGTCAGCCGATCTGGAAAAAACCCTGTCGGCCGAACGGCTGAAGATCCAGCAACAGTACAATGATCAGGCCTTGCAAAGTCTCCAGAGCACTCTGTCTGGTCTGGAAAGTTATGCCAAAGGGCTGGCAACCTCGGATGCCTCCCCTTTGTCTGCTGCTGATCAGTACAAGGTCGCAAACGACAACCTGACAACGGATCTGACCGCCGCGCAGGGTGGAAGTGCATCCGCACTTTCAAGCCTTCAGGACGACTTTCAGACGTTCCTGTCTGCCAGCAAGACCTACAACGGATCCGGGGTGCAATATTCCACGGACTACCAGCGGGTGATGCAGGCCCTTCAGACGGTTGGTCAGCTGGATACGAACACGCTGACCGCGTCTGTTCTTCAGGACGCTCTGAAGTCCACCACAACGACGATCAGTGAGGGGCAGCAGCAGATGGTCGCGCTGCTGGGCAAGGTGCTGTCGGAAATCCGGATGACCAACCTCAAATCGACAACAGGAAAGGCAGCATGACGTGACACTGTTCCGGGCGGTAGAGATTGACCTGGTCAACATGCTTTCTGTCCAGCTCGATGATCGCCCGGCCCATGGCAGTCGGCCGCATGGAACATTGCGTCGGCAGACGGCGGCTCTGGAAACAATCCAGACTCTGCGTTTCTCGGACATGGGGTATGTTGACGAAAATCACAGCCCTTATGTGCCGCTCGTCACTCAGGCATTCGATCTTGATAGGGGAATTTCTCTCACGTCTGACGCGCTCGGGGGGGCATCGAGCTTCGGATCGATCACCCTGATCAATGACGGCTCGCTGGATGACTATGTCGTCAATCAGACGAACGATCATCTGCCCATCAGGATCCTGAGTGGTCAGAAAATTCTCGATCGTAAGCGTGGGATCTGGATGGATCCAGCGCGGGCAGACCTCAAGCCGGTTTTCGCTGGCCTGGGCACGCTCTGGCAGCCGGGACGTCGCACCCTGACCATTCCGCTGCTCGGGGCGCTCTCCTGGCTGGATGTGACCATGACCGGCCGCATCTATGGCGGCACGGGCGGTCTGGATGGGGACTCAAACGTCACTGGGCGTCTCATGCCAACCCTGCGGGGAACGGTCTGCAACATCACGCCCGTCCTGATCGATGCCGTGAATTACGTCTATCAGGTCAGTGATGCGCCAGCAGAAATTTCCGCACTCTATGAGGGCGGCTTTGCAGGAGGCATAACCTTTTCCGGAACGGTGACAGACATCTATGCGCAGTCTCCGGCTCCCGGCACCTATCTGATCCAGAGAAGTGGGACAGGAACATGGATCCGGCTCGGAACCCGGCCGGTTTACGGGATTACCGTGGATGCAGTCGGCGCGTTTCCGTCCGGTGCAGGCCCTGCCAATGTTCTGGATATCCTGCGACAGATGCTTCTGGAGGACTTCAGGCTTCCAGCCACCTATCTGGACAATCAGTGGGAAAACCAAAGCAGTCTCGCGCCCTGGCGTGCTGGCTGGTTCTGGGACGGTACGGAAACGGTCACGGGGCAGGACGTTGTCCGCACGCTGCTCTCAGGGCTTGGTATTTCAATCGTCCCGACGCGAGAGGGTAAACTGCGTCCCGTCCAACTCCTGGCCTGGGATGAAACGACGTCCACGGTCATGACATTGACCGCCAACGAAATGACCGAAATTCAACCCATAGCGCTGGATTCTTCTCTCAGTCCTCCCACATGGCGCTGGCGGATTGGGTGGCAGCATAATTTTACGGTCCAGACTGCGGGCTCCGGTCTGCATCCTCAGGCCCCGGCCAGCCGACAGTCTGTTATCGGCACGGCTGATCGAAATGCGGTCTGGTCGGATGCCAGCCTGAGGGCAAGGTGGCGGGTTCCAAATGACCCTGCATCCGTGGTCACAGCTCTGAATGCCGCAGGAGATGCCCAGACAGTTGCTGATGCTTATGGAAAGCTCTGGGGGGCTTACAAGTCTCTTTGGTCTGTGACCGTCCCTGTAGAAATTAGCTGGCAACTGGACCTTGGTGATTATGTCTCCATCCAGGCCGCTGTGCCGGGTCTCGATGGCATCACTGTTGGGATCGTAGTGGCGGAACACATTCGAGGCGGAGACGCGACAGCAACTTTGCAAATCCTAGTCATCTGGAGCCTGCCGATGACAGGAATTATGGGCGACTTTTGGCCCGATATTATGTGAGACATCATGGAAAACTGTGGAATTGGTTATCAGAACCTCATCCTGTCGGCAGCTTTGACAGCAGACAGCAGTGTGGCTGCTCTTCCAGTAAGCAATCTGACGTCTCCGCAGGGAAGTTCTGCCTACGCCTGGCGCGCTCTTGGGACACAAGCCACTCTGACAATCCAGTTTGCCCAGGCTTCTCCAGTCCGTGCTGTGTCCCTGCATCGGACAAATTTAACGGCGGAAGCATCGTGGCGGCTCGTTCTGAGGCTCCACGATACCGTGGTGCAGGACGTAGCCCCAGCGATGGCCACGACAGGGGGGCAGGCAACATTTGTGTTTCCGCCTGACCTGGTCGCTGATGCTGTTCAGATTACGATTTCGGATGCTACCAACCCTGATGGATATCTTTCGGTCCCGCTGGCGTATGTGGGGCCGCTCTGGCAGCCCATCCGGAATTTTTCTACAGACAGCACCTCAGGTTTCAATCTGGGTGTTGATGAGGTCACGGCCCTGTCTGGAGCAGAATTTCCCCAGATGCGGTGGATCCAGAAAAAAGCATCCATCGCTCACCAGTCTTATGGGTCGGCAGAGGCAGATATCCTGTCGGATATTCAAGCTGTAGCAGCACGAGGGGAAAATATTCTCTTTATTCCTGACCCCTCTGCACCTGCGCTGCAAAAGCAGGCGATTTATGGCCGACTGAGTGGCGGGGATCTCGGCAATCCATTTGGCGCAGCTGATCGGCGTAGCTGGACATTCAATATGACGGAGCGACTGTGATGACTCTGTTGCAAGACTTTGTCCTGGAGACATCGAGTAATCCAGGCGTTGGGGACTTTGTCCTAAACGGCCCCCCTTTGAACCGCATTTCTTTTGCGCAGGCTTTCCCAGGTGGGGGGCAGGTATTTTATTATGCCGATGATGGCTCCCAGGCGGAGTGGGGTATTGGAACACTGACGGCTGGCGCACCAGCCAAAATCGCACGGAGCGAAATTTACGGTAACACGCTTGGGAATACTGATGCTTTGCGCTTCACCGGGGGCGTGGAAGTTTATAATGAGGTACCTGCAAGGTTCGTACCTTACTTTGATAAAGATGGCGGTTTCTCAGTAGCTGGCCAGATCACCGCAATCTCTCTCAGCATACGCGATCAAGCTCTGGTGCCTGACGTAACCGATTGGACCGGCCAACAGGCTGTTCCTGCGCATCAGGCGGATGCCAGATACCTGCGGAAATATGGTGACGCTAACGGTGCGGCTCCGGACCTGCTCACAATCTATCTGGGCAGTGGTCAGCTTGGCGTCTATGCGGGCGGAGCTTGGCACACCTATCAGCCCTCCGGCGACTATGCCACGAATGCCCGTGTCAATGACGTCGCCAGCAGTGCGACAAGCGCTTCCAGTGCAGCCAGTTCTGCAAGCGCCAATGCAGACACCCGTATCCTGCGTGCGGGCGACACAAGCCAGAACCAGACCATCAACGGCTATCTGACAGTTCAGTATGGCGGCGGGAAATTCAGCTTCCAGCCAGACGGAAACGCCGTGGCCTATGACGGGTCGGGGAACGTCTTTTTCTCCGTGTCCTCCAGCACCATCAACTGGAACGGCCGTGGCTTTGTCTTCACTGACGATCTGCCGCTC
>NZ_JASGXC010000004.1:0-1481 GCF_032913585.1 Gluconobacter sp. GP1 | reverse complement strand
GCCGCGTGACGTTCTCGTCCGGCTTCTCGGATACGCCGCAGGTGATGGCGCAGAACGCCAGTGCGAGCGACGCGAACTGCAAGGCGGTCAATGCCGATGCGGGGGGCTTCACGTTGTGGATCAACGGCGGCGGCACAACAGACATCACGGTATTTGCAATCGGACCCAAATAAATGACCACTGCTCTTGAGGCCATCAAGGCCGCCTATCCGGACCGCTATTATGCGGCCACGGATGGCACGACCGTCACGGGCGTTTATGACGCCTGGTCCGGCACCACGGAAGATCCGCAGGCCCGCATCAATGTGCTGGATCTTCCGGCCGCTTCCAGCCTGATCGTGCTGACGGCCGACCAGTTTTCTGACACGGTCGGGGCCAGCAACATCCCCGTCAGCAATGGCGCACTGACCTATGGTGGGCGTTATGTCGCCTGTTACGACCACACGGCCGCGCAGCCGACCGCTGTTCTCAGCTGGTTCGATCTGTGGACGCTTGGCTCGCATGCCAATCTCCCGGCCCCGGCCGACATGCATTTTCTGTCTGCGGCCGAATGGCAGGCTCTGGGCGGGGATTATGGGTACAAGGGAAACAAGGGTCTTCAGGACGGCAAAATTGTGGATTACACGCCGCCGCCCGCGCCTATTCCACTGACAGTCCAGGCCGAGACCGAACAGGCCTGGATCCAGCAGCAGGCCAGTCTGGCTGCTGCCATGGGCGAAACCTTCACCGATGCCATGAAGGCTTACGTGAAGGCTGTCGCAGCAATTGCCAGCGGCACTGACACGACCAGCACGGCATTGCCGGTGCGGCCTGACCCGGTCCTGGCCTGATCGCCAGCCCTTAACTCGACCCTGTTCTGACAGCCGCCTCCGGGCGGCTTTTTTTATGGAAAAACCATGCCTGAAACACAGACGGACGCTCCGGCCGCAATTCTTCCTGATACTTCTACGCCGGCAGAGCGGATCCGGGTCCTCGAAGATCGGTGCCTGACGCTGGAGACCCGGCTCTCCAGCGTGGACAGCAGCCAGTCCGATCTCCGAACAGAGATGCGGCATGAAATCGCCTCACTGCGCAGCGAGATCGAAGCCCTGGCAAAGTCCATGGAAAGCAGCAACCGGCAGATCAACGGCAAGCTCGACCGCTTGTTTGGTGCGCGGGCTGTCGTGACGGCCGCCATCACGCTCCTGACGTCAATCCTTGGATCCGGGGTTGTTCACCTGGTCGTATCGGTAGGGCAGTAAAGATGTCTTCCATGTATGGCCTCGACCCAGGGCAGGTGAAAAACTTCATCATCGTTCCAACCCTAACGGCTATGGGAAGTCAGTTTGCGAGTATCGCCGCTATCAATCTGATGCTTGGGATTGCCATGGCAGAAAGCCAGCTTCGCTATGTCCGACAGCGCACAAATGCTGGCTATGGTCCAGCGCGTGGCCTTTGCCAGATGGAGCCGGACACTCACAACGATTGCTGGACCAACTGGC